>NZ_CP096258.1:2568147-3210184 GCF_023205015.1 Providencia rettgeri
CCCCACGCATTAAATTGCCCATCAAGCTACCAACGGTACTAAAGCGAGATAGTGATACTAATGAGCCATGGTCTTTATAAACATACTCTTTTAAAGGCTTATCTTTCATTAATGCGACGATATTATCATAACAAAGGCTAGCCATTTGATGGGCTGACTGCGCCCTTGGCGGTACGAAGCCCCCTTCTGGCTTAGCGCAAGACGCACAATCGCCAATGGCAAAAATCATATCATCACGAGATGTTTGTAACGTTGGTTTTACCACCAATTGGTTAATGCGGTTGGTTTCTAACCCAGCGATATCTTTCATGAAGTCAGGTGCTTTGATCCCTGCAGCCCAAACCATGAGGTCCGCATAGATTTTACCATCTTCTTTCGTATTCAAACCATCTTCATCAGCACTGGTCACCATGGTTTTTGTCAAGACATTCACACCTAGCTTATTAAGTTCTTGGTGAGCTGCACTTGAAATTCGAGGAGGCAAGGCCGGTAAGATACGTTCGCCAGCTTCGACTAATGTCACATTCAATGCATCCGTATCTAACCCTTTGAAGCCATAACTGGTCAGTTGCTCAACTGCGTTATAAAGTTCTGCTGATAACTCAACGCCCGTTGCACCGCCACCAACAATAGCAATATTAACGCTCTCTTCTGCGTTATCACGCACTGAATAACGTAAAAAGAGATTTAACATTTCGTCATGAAAACGATGTGCTTGATGTGGATTATCTAAGAAAATACAGTGTTCTTTGACGCCAGGTGTACCGAAATCATTCGACGTACTACCTAGTGCCATCACTAAAATATCGTACTCTAATTCACGCAGAGGGACTAATAATTCGCCGTGCTTATCATAAAGCTCACCGAGAACCACTTTTTTATTTTCACGGTCAATATTGGTAAGCGAACCTAACTGGAAATTAAACGCATTATGGCGTGCATGAGCCAGATAGCTTATCGCATCGACACCATCATCTAACGAACCTGTTGCCACTTCATGTAATAGCGGTTTCCATAAATGACTTGGGTTGCGGTCAACCAAAGTAATTTGTGCGCGTTTTTTACGGCCTAACTTGCGGCCTAAACGTGTTGCCAGTTCTAATCCGCCAGCACCACCGCCGACAACGATGATTTTGGGTTGAGATAAGGTCATAAATCCCTCGAAACAAAATATATTAATGTTATTTAAGGTTTCTCGTCTAGAAAAGCCTTATATAACAATAATTAGCCAAGCTATCTTCCATTCCCATTAGAATATCATGCGTGGTCTATTGGTAATACCAAATATTGATTCATATCAATTTAGTTGATTATTATGACTACTATCACATTCGTCAAATCATTTTTTCTTCCGAACGAATCGAGTCAGCTTTTTGGTATTTATATCAATCAATTGTTTAAATCCACATAAACCATAATGATAATGAGAACTATTATTTTATCATTTTTAAATTGGTGTGTACTATCAATTCCCTGCTGTTGAGCTAAACCTACATAAAGCACAAAAAAAAACTCCAAGGATGAAAAACACCCTCAGAGTTTTTAATTAAATATTAAATTTTATTATTTAATTTTCTTGATACGCACATCCGTAGGAACTGAAACGGGTGAGTTATCTTTAAAATATTGCATTAACGCTTCGTTATCTGGCAGGCTATAAACACGGTCTTTACCTTGGTTGAAGGCAGAGAAACGGCTGCCACCCGTTGCTAAGAATTCATTCGCAGCAACACGATAGCTTTTGTTCATGTCTAACGGCTTACCGTTTAATTTCATTGATTTTTGAATAACTTTGTCACCCACTGGGCGGCTGTCGTCCCACTCGTAATAAAAACCTTTAGAAACAGGCATGACTTGTGGACGAGCACGATCCCATTGCTGTTCAAGCGCTTGTTTAATTTGTGCACCTGTTAGCGACTGTGTGACAACCACGTTAGAGAATGGTTGGACTGTGAAAATATCACCATACGTCAATTCACCTGCTTTCATGTCAGCACGAATACCGCCACTATTCATAAATGCAATTTGAGCACCGCCCGCTTCTTTGCTGGAAGCTGCATATAATTGACCATCAGCAATAATCTTACCTAAGGTAGAATCCCCTGCTGGTAATAATTTTTTATCCACATTAGCCGTCAAAGACCCCATCACTTGTTGAGAAATAGGTAACGCAATTTTTTCGTATTTTTGTACGAACGTGGTTAACTCAGGGTTTTTCTCATAGCGACTCGTCTCAACAGGGATATTTTTTGCATTTATGCTAACAATATCTTTCGTGCTTCTATCAATCTCAATATTTAATTGAGACAATAAAGTCCCGTTAGATTGGGCAGAAATCACAGTCATCCCATTGATTTCACAATTGTAAGCTTGGTGTGTATGACCACTAACGACAAAGTCTACCGCGCTATCTAATTGTTTGACGATATCAACAATTGGGCCTTTGATATTATCGCAACGGTTAATATCTTTAACTTTTGTATCAACTTGTTGTGTAGCGCCTTCATGGATCAGAACACCGATACTGTTAATACCTTGTGATTTTAATAATTTCACTTGGTTATTAATAGTTTCAACTTCATTTTTGAATTCTAAACCTGCGGTTCCACTTGGTGTTACGATAGCTGGCGTACCTTCTAACGTTAAACCAATAAATGCCATTGGAACACCATCAAACTCTTTAATAAAGTAAGATGGGAACAGTGTTTCACCAGTTTCTTTAACAATAACGTTGGCTGCTAAGTAGTTAAAGTCAGCCCCTGAAAAGGAATCTTTACCCACACAACCGGCCGTTGGGTGACAACCACCATTTTGCTTTCTCAGCAGCTCTTCTTTACCTTTGTCAAACTCATGGTTACCCACTGCACTGGTTTCCATACCAATCGCACTTAGCGCTTCAATAGTGGGTTCGTCGTAGAACATTGATGACAATAGTGGGCTTGCGCCGACTAAATCACCCGCGCCTACAACGATAGTTTTATCATTTTGCGCTCTTAATTGATTAACCAGTGTCGCAATTGACTCAATTCCACCTAACTTACCATCGCCCGGTGCTTGTAGAGCACCATGGAAGTCATTTATACCAATGACTTGTACTTTTACCGTATCCGTATTTTTGGAAGCACAACCCGCCAAAAGTGCACCGGAAATGAGCAGTGTGAGTAATCCAATTTTGTGTTTCATTTATCTTACCTTTTAATCCTTTTCAACTATCGGCTACATTTTGAAACGATAAGTCGTTGTCATTGAACCAGATAACGAGTGTGCGCGACGTGATTGACCATCATATAATTTTGGGGTCGTGTAGTCGTTTTCCTGACGATGGTGCCAGCCCAGACCACCACTTAACGAAACAGAAAGATTTTCAGTTGGTTTCCAATAACTAAACAGACCAAACTGACCTTGTTTTAATCTTTCACCTTCATATTTAAATTCTGAATAGTTAGTACGTGCGCCAACAGAAAGCTCTTTACTAATACGATACTCTGCGGCCATAGCGACCATGGTTTCACCATCACGTACGTAGTCGATATCTGCATAAGCTGGGGAGTTAAAACGGCCACGCGTGTTACCAATTGGGTTACGTGCAAATTGTCCGACGCCGTTCGCTTTTTTCGCTTGGGTGTAAGTTAAGCCTGTGCTTAGCGTCCAAGGCGATTCAGGGATACGCCATTCTGCCGTCCCTGCGTAGTGCCACGCACGTTTGTCAAAATTACGCTTCCCTTTTTGTTTATCGGTTTCAGTACGTTTACCGTCACTACCGTATTCATGGTTATAGATTTGTGTACCTAAAGTTACATCTGAAGTCAGTTTATATTTTGCTTCTAAACCTTGTTGACGGAATAAATCATCGGCTTGACCATAGAAATAATAAACTTTCAATGGCTTAGTATTGTAGTTAATCCCTCCCGTGATGACATGATTAACATTGTGTCGAACGCCGTTAGCATCAGTAAAATACATGGCATCAATATTTGGGCTATCACGACGCATAACTTTTTTATCGAGATATAATAAGTCCAAACTCCAATCACTGATCGCCGTATTCGTGTAGTAACCGCTATAGCTGTTCAATGATAAGCGCTGTGAATTCGTGAAAATACCCGTATTTTTCAGTGTAAACCAACCAGCCTTGGCATTAAATTTTACAGGTTCAAGGTCAAGTTTTATTTTTGCATAACGTTGACCAATTTTGTTATACCCTTTCGCATGGCCATCATCGTTATATAAAATTGCACGGGAGGCGAAGTCTTTACTTGCACCCAACTTGATACCACCGTAATAAGATGCATCAAAACCAATGACATCTGCGAAATAACCTGATTTGAAATCTGCTTGGAAGTTTTGCCCCCAAGCATTTGCGACTTGTTTTCTATACCGGTTTTCGTTTTTATCAAAACGGTTTTCTGTTTTTAAGTATTTCCACATGTTGCGGGTTGACAGCTCGAGTTCCGAATCCGCAATGAATGAGTTTTCCTTGATAGAATTTTCCCAGTTGCTGGCATTTGCCATTGCTACCGCTAAATAGCAAGGAGAAAGCATTAATAACGCAATATTTTTAACTTTCATTGGAATAAACCTAGTTAATGATTATTTGAATTAATTTTATGCTGTGCCATGTTTCCATGAACAACAAAACACCATTTTTTATTTTTAGCTTAATAAAACAATTTCACTTAAAGACAAACAGACACATCCATTTCAAACACATAAGTCATTTTAAATATAAAATTCAATACAGTATTTCCCTGTATTTGTGTTTACTTATTACTATGAATAGAAATATTCCTTATAGGAATTCCAAAGTACATTATTGAATCAATAGTGATAAATACTCATATTTGGTGTTTGTTTGGCTTAAGCCTCACATTACGGTACTGTATTTACCGACACCGCATTAATTCATTAAGAAAAAATTTTCACTCTATTTTTTATGACAAAGTATTCCCCTGAGAAATAATCATCTCAAATAAATTTGAATATTTAACTTAAAGTGCAACCATTAAATTGCTGTTTTTTTTAAACTGATTACTTATCGCTCTAAATTGTCATAAATCTTTCATAATATGAATGCTATCGTAATTTTATGTCAATTAAAACGATCGCTGTCACAACACGTTACATCAGTTGCATTAAACTACCCACCAACAGTGATCACAATCACACTTCATTTTAGGGGAATTTAAGGTATAAACCTTTATTTTGGATAGTGTTTCAGAATCAATTCATTTATAACCAGTTAAAACATAAATTTAAATGGATATCTGTAAACTGCTTTCTTTATAAATATAAAGAGTAATGAATAAAATATAACCTAATAAAAATTTTCACATGAATACATACTGTTTGTAGATATATATTCAATCCACAATTATTCTATATAGCACATCACAAGAGAAAGTACATTTCCCTACAGGCCAATTGCAATCAAGTAAATTTCGGATAAATGATAAGTATTATTTAGCTATCAAACGTTGTTTTACTTATCTTGCTTTTCATTTATTTAAATTTTCTTTAACTTTTGAAAGTAACCTATTTCATTATTAAATGGCTCAAAGTCATATTGAACGCTTTTAATCGCATGAAAAGCAAGTTGCAATGCAAATTATTAGTTAATTATTTCATATAAACTAATAATACAAATACCAATAAGTCAAACTATCAACAATTTCACTTTTTTATTTCAAACAATGAACCTTAAAATGATTAAATCAATAAAATACTCTCTAATTATTTTAGAGAGCAAAATAAATATTGATTGATTTTTATCTAATACGATTAGATATATTATTGTGATTAACTGTGCAATTATTGATAACGTTACGGGTAACTTTTAATATGAGCAATGATATCACCATCTTCTTTATGCAAAATAGTACCCCTTTGTTATGCGTATTTATGCAAAAAAAGCCAGTAAATAAAATACTGGCTTTTAGATATACTAAATGTAATCAAAATTATTAGCGGTGTTCTTGCCAACGCTCATGCAAATCAACCAGTTGCCGATGACTTTCTTTCCAACGCTCAACGGCTTGTAATTCTGTCAAACTGTATTGTCGGCCACTATGATATAGCTTAGAAGCTTGGCTATCATATTGCTTCGGTAAGTTATCTAAAACACTGACGGCACCTTCACGATTATTACAGACTAAAATCATGTCGCATCCTGCATTCAACGATGCCTGTGCTCTCTCAGGGTAACTCCCCATCACTGCCGCGCCTTCCATAGATAAATCATCAGAAAAGATGACTCCTTGGAAACCAAGTTGTTCACGCAATACCGATTTTAACCAAAATGGTGAGCCGCTCGCAGGGCGGTCATCAGCTTGGGTATAGATAACATGGGCTGGCATAACTGCATCGAGTAGCTCTCGTTGAATAAAGTCTTTAAAAATCAGCATATCTTTACCGCGGATCTTCTCCAAAGCGCGATCATCCCGAGGTGTTTCTTTATGCGAATCGGCTTTCACTGCACCATGGCCAGGGAAGTGTTTACCTGTCGTTTTCATCCCTGCACTGCGCATACCTCTAATAAAACGCTCCGCCATAACCATCGCAATCTCTGGGTCTTCGTGGAATGAACGTTCACCTATCGCAATGCTTTGATGGCCAAGATCCAAAACAGGTGCAAAGCTAATATCAATATCCATGGCTATCATCTCTGATGCCATTAACCAGCCAGCTTCTTCAGCAAGCTTAGCGCCATCCATCTCACTATTGAGTGCAGCAAATGCCTGAGCTGAAGGCAATGCGGTGAAACCATCACGGAAACGTTGTACTCGACCGCCTTCTTGGTCAACGGCTATCAGCAACCGGTGTCTTGATGCATCACGAATTTGGCGAACAAGCTCTCGTAATTGTGCTGCGTCATGAAAGTTACGGGTAAACAGTATTAAGCCCCCCACGGATGGGTGAGCCAATATTTCGCGCTCTTCGTTGTCCAATTCATAACCCTGAACATCTAGCATTATAGGACCCATAACATGCCTCACTTATTAAACTAATTAACTTAATCCGATACTGTTTTCTGATAGCCTTCGGCCATCAACCTAATAAACCAAAATATTGTCGTAATGGTTGAGAGTGTAACAAAAAGTCCGATGACTGGCTTTCATGCCACTGCACTTCATACCACATTAATGTCATATATTTTACCCAAGGTGCCCATAATTGACAGCTTTCGGCCAATTGCTGTTTGTCACGATAAGCACCGTGAATGTCACAATATTGCGTCAAGAAAAAATCTCGCTGAATACCACTCAGACCATTAAATTGAAAATAGGTTTCTAAAGAGAATGCGATATCTGTATTGGCCGCATATTCCCAATCCAATAGCATTAAACGCCCTGCTGATGTGTAAACAATATTTTTAGCATGGATATCCATATGGGCAGGGGCAAGTTTTAGCGTCTTAGGGAAGTCTGCAGAGGTAAAATGACGATGTAATTTTTTCCAACGAGGTGACAACCGTTTTTTATCGATTAAATAGCCATAATGCGATATTTCATCGCAAAGTTGTAAGCGATACCCCAACAGTGGCGCCCGATGTAATTGTGCGACTATATTCGCAAGCTCACACTGAAAACCAGGCAGAAAAAAAGTATTATTATCAGGATGTTGCCCTTCACACCATCCGAGTAATAACCATTGTGAATTTCGGCCAATCACTTTCGGCGTAAAGGAAAAAGCGCGTAATTGCTGTAATATTCGCGCTTCTTTCTTTCGATTAACATACAACGCGGTTTGTGCAGTTCCATCCGCACGCGCGATAAGCTTGACTTCGCTGCCAGGCAAAAAACATTGCAGCAAATAACTTCCACCTGACAGCCCTGTGAGTGAGGATATTTTCCAATCTCGCACAGAGATTGTAGGAAAGCACGTCACTAACAGTCGATAAAGTGACTGCGAGTTACTCAATATTGTGTTTTCCAGTCCAAATAATTTCGCCTGTTTGCACTTCCATTAATTGCATTTCAAGGCTTCGTTCTTTGTTTGAACCTGACATCACACTGTAAATGACATAATCCGCTTGGACATAGCGGCCTAACCCAATGGCTTTGCTACGGGTTACCAAGCTGTCTTCTTGAGATAAACCGAGCGTCTTACGCGCAGACCCCACCACACTGGCAGGAACAACTTTAAAGCGATTTGTATTCTCAACCGCAGTTGTCATGGCTGATGTCACCGCTTGCACAGGTAGTGAACCGTTCGTATTATTTTTCACTGAATCAACTAACAGGACTTTGCCATTTTCAACACCATCCGCACTCACCATTTGATTAACTAAAGGCGTAATAGATGCAGACCAATCTATTGTTTGCTGTTTTGGTGGAGTTGGAACAACATCAATGGGTGGTGGCGTTACTTCAGGTTGTTTTTCCGGCTCTATTGGTACAATCGGTGGCTGAGTACCAGGTTGTTGAGGTCGATATGAAGGGCACCCAGCCAAAATTAATGTAGCGGCAGCAACCATTAAGATGCGTTTCATTATTACTCTCCGGCCTTTGGCGATAAAAATACATGAACACGTACATTTGTTGCACGTGGAGAGGAAGTCGCAGCATGAACTTTCGCAACGGAATTCGCTGCAATCTGCTGATACAAGGTATTTGAAGTCTCCACTTTTAACCCTTGCTTATCATACCAATATAAACGATAAGCAATATTCACCACTTCAGATTGAGTATTACTCATATTAATCGTGGCAATGGTTTGATGGTTTTCACTACCTATCACTGGGTTTTCGACAATGATACCTTGCGCGAGTACTGCTGGCTCCATAATGATGCGTTGTTGCTCATTAAAAACCAGCCCTTGTGTCTTTTTAAAGATGCAACCACTTAGCAACATTGTTACCAAAGCAAGTAATGCAATACGGTTCATTGTCGATCCCTTATCCCTTATTACTCATTACTTAGCCAATAATGGCCCTAATGGACGACCACCCACTAGATGCATGTGGATATGAAAGACTTCTTGCCCCGAATGTTCATTACAGTTCATGATTAAACGGTAACCATTCTCTGCAATACCTTCTTCTTTAGCAATTTTAGCTGCAACAGTAAACAAACGACCTAACGCAAGTTCGTCATCCGCAGTGACATCATTGACAGTTGGAATTAATTTATTAGGAATGATAAGAATGTGTGATGGTGCTTGTGGTGAAATGTCACGAAATGCGGTGACAAGCTCATCTTGGTAAACCACGTCTGCTGGGATCTCGCGACGGATAATTTTACTGAAAATCGTTTCTTCTGCCATTTCAATTTCCTTAGTCATTTAATCGTTCTTGTGAACTCATTTATACGTTACCTGTACCGACATTTAAATGAAACAAACGATTGAAGTTTTGCGTCGTAATTTCAGCGAGCTGTTCAACACTCACTCCCTTCAATACTGCCATATATTCAATGACATCCCGAACATACGCAGGTTGGTTTTCCCTACCACGATGAGGAACAGGAGCTAAATAAGGTGAGTCGGTTTCAACTAAAATGCGGTCTAAAGGAACAACTCGAGCGGCTTCTCTAATTTGTTCTGCGTTACGAAATGTGACGATCCCTGAAAATGAGATATACATGCCTAAATCGAGTAACTCCACCGCAGTATCTCTATCTTCGGTAAAGCAGTGCAATACTCCGCCACAATCCATCACCTTCTCTTCACGTAGAATGGATAAAGTATCTTCTCGTGCTGCACGAGTATGCACAATCACCGGTTTATTAACTTCGCGACCAATGCGAATGTGCTGGCGAAAAGATTCTTGCTGCAGCAGCGCATTTTCTTGCTGGTAATAGTAATCCAGCCCGGTTTCCCCTAACGCAACAACCTCATTTCCTGCCGCTAATTGTGCTAATCGCGCGAAATCATATCCTTCGTCTAAATTAAGAGGATGGATACCACATGAAAAAGCGATATTGTCTCGCATACCAATCATTTTCTTCATGCTTTCAAAACCATGCAACGTCGTTGCAACGGCTAACATAAAGTGAACATCACGAGCCGAGGCCTTTGCGATAACATCGTCGACATTTGTGTGCAATTTTTCATAATCTAAACAGTCGAGATGACAGTGTGAATCAACAACAAACATATTTAACTCTTTTTAAAATGTAGGGACAGCCAGTGAAGCTTCCCATTGTAATAATTGATTTGTCAGGATCAGTTCCTGATTCAGTGCAGGAACTGTCATTAATTGATGACGGCAGTATAACCACTTATCATACATATTTATTAACTGGGTGCGATTCATAGCACCAGCTAATTGCATAACTTGAGCTTGCTGATCTTGGTTGATGCAAAAAGCCCCAGCGCCTTGTTGAATTTTAATTGCATCCGCAAATAGACTAAGTAGCCAATTTAAGGCATCTGTGACCTCGTCGATATTCAAACTAGGCAGCAAACTCAGCATATCACCCGTTTGCAATGCGCGACTTAAACTATGGCACAGTGCATTACGTTTTTGCCAACGCTGTTCGTCCAATAAGGCCAGTGCAGAAATTGGCGCACCTTGGCATATTTTTAATGCCGTTATCGCATTTTCAGTCGCAATACCCGGTTTTTGCTTTTGAAGCCAGTAAAGTGCTATTTGTAGATCGGGCACGGATAAGAAATGACTTAGGCAACGGCTGCGAATGGTCGCTAGCAAATTCTCTTGTTTATCACTTCCAAGTAAAAAGTAAGTGTCCTTTGCAGGCTCTTCCAATGTTTTCAATAAGGCATTCGCTGCTGCATCTGTCAATGCTTCAACCTGTGGGATATACACCACTTTATTGCCACCTTGCTGAGCATGGCGACTTAAGGTTTCAATTAACTTCCTAACCGCATCAACGCTAACAGTAGACTTTCCTTTTTCTACTTCAATAATGTGATAATCAGGATGGTTACCTGCAAGCATCAAATGGCAACTATGGCATTGCCCACAGCTTTTTAACCCGTCTCTTTCTTGGCAAATAAGCCAACGACTCAAACCATAGCACAGCGCTTGCGCCCCATTTCCCGGTACCGAATGAAGCAGTAACGCGTGGTGGCCTCGACCGCTTTGGTACGCAGTTATGATTTGTCGGTAAGGTTCATTTAACCAAGGATACCAATTCATGGGATTAATACCTTATTTGGTTTATCTGGCACGCGCGAGCCATTCTGTCAGTGTTTGCCGAATATCTTGCTGTACTTGCTCAATATTTTGGCTTGCATCAATCGTGAGTATGGTTTTGTCGCCAGCAGCAAGTTCAAGATAACGGCTGCGTGTTCTTTCAAAAAAAGCTAACGATTCTTTTTCAATTCTATCTAATTCACCTCGTGACCTTGCACGCTGCAAACCTAATTCTGGTGGTAAATCAAGGTATAAGGTTAATGAAGGTTTGAATTCACCTAGCACCAAATCACGTAATGATTTCATTAAATCGCGGTCAATCTCACGCCCGCCCCCCTGATACGCTTGGGAAGATAAATCATGACGATCGCCCACCACCCATTTGCCGGCCGCTAATGCAGGTTGGATCACTGTATCAACCAGTTGGACACGGGCAGCATATAGCATTAGCAACTCCGCCTTGTCAGTCACTTTATCACCGGCAATACCTTGCTTTATCAGCTCGCGTAATTTCTCGGCTAATGGCGTGCCTCCGGGTTCACGGGTGAAAACAATATCTGTGACCCCTGCTTGGTTTAACGTTTCTACAACCGTATTGATTGCAGTTGTTTTACCAGCGCCTTCAAGTCCTTCAATAACAATAAATTGGTTTTTCATTTTTATCAGTTTTGCTGTTCAAATTGGCGATAAACTTTAACGGCACGATTGTGGTCGTTTAAATTACGACTAAAAGTATGCCCGCCTTTACCATCTGCGACAAAGAATATGTAATCCGTTTTAGCCGGATGCGCTGCTGCCTTAAGTGATGCAAGGCTTGGCATTGCAATCGGTGTTGGTGGTAAGCCATCAATCTTATAGGTATTGTACGGTGTGTAAGTATCTAAATCACTACGATAAATTTTACCACGATACTTTTCACCTAAGCCATAGATGACTGTTGGGTCGGTTTGCAAACGCATATTTTTCTTTAGGCGATTAACAAACACGGAGGCAACTTGAGACCTTTCACTATCAATACCGGTTTCTTTTTCAATAATCGAAGCCATAATAAGCATTTCATAGGCATTCTTATAGGGTAAATCCCTATCACGCCCTTTCCACTCTTCATCAAGGCTGTTTTGCATACGTTTATAGGCACGTTTCAAAATTTCAGCGTCAGTTGTTCCTGCTGTGTATAAATAAGTGTCAGGGTATAGCCACCCTTCTAACGTGCCTTCCCCGTTAAAACCAATCAGGGCATGCAGTTCTGTTGGGGTTAAATTGGTGGTTTTATGCTCTAAGTACGGTGCGTCGCGTAAAATATTACCCCAATCGCTTAAACGATTACCTTCAATAAAACGGATCGAAAACTGGGCTTCTTTTCCACTCACAATTAATTGTAATAGCTGTTCAACATTCATCCCCGGCTGCAAGCGGTAAGTGCCCGCTTTTAGCTGAGCCAGTTCAGGCCGTAATTTGAGTAACCATTGAAATTCATTCCCTTTGTCAAGAATGTTATCTTCAATAAGTAACCCTTCAAATGCAACACGCCCAGTCCCCGCAGGTACCGTAAAAATTTTTTCTTGTGTGATGTTGATTGGCGTTTTGGCATAGTCCAATACTTGACGATATTGCCAATAGACAGCGACTGCAACAATAGCAGCCAAGGTAACGGCGATTAGAATGATTTTTTTGGCTAATTTCATTTATTGACCATTTCAATGCGTGTGTTGGTAATAATTAATTCATTTATAAAAACTAAATTTTGCAACGCAAAAATAGATACTCAAACAGCTCACGAGACGCAAATTGTAATGGTGGAAGTTGTTTATCCATTTGAATACTTTGTACAGGTAAAACCGGCATCAGCGCATTACAAATAACCACTTCATCACAATGATTTAAAACGTTAGCAAAGCGTTCGACCTGTTGAAGATGGTACTGGCTATCCTCTAGCAGTGATATGATCTTTTGTCTCATTAATCCATTGACACCACTATGAGATAAAATTGGGGTATACACTGTTTGCCCAATTCGCCAGAAAACATTCGCGCTACAGCATTCAACAATAATACCGTCGGTATCTAGCACAATCGCTTCATCTACACCTAGTTCATCAACCTCTTGCCTAATAAGAACTTGTTCTAGGCGGTTGAGATGCTTCATGCCAGCTAACAATGGGTTACGAGCTAATGGAATTTGGCTAAGAACTAAGCGCGCCCCTTTGCACTGCAGTTGAACATAGTTATTTGTAAAGGGAGAAACGCTCACTATTACCGTCGGTGTGGTAAAACCTTTAGTACTATATCCTCGGCCTCCAACACCACGGCTCAGGATCACTTTAATCACAAACTCGTCTTGAGTTTGTTCTGCACAAATCTGCTTTAAGTGCACTGCCAAGCTTTCCCAATCTGGCTGTGCAATTTTCAACCTTTGGCTATCATGTTTTAACCGAGCAATATGCGCATCTAACATTTTAGCTTGCTGATTAACGCCGTATATGGTCGTAAAGCAGCCGTCTCCAAAAGAGACCGCACGATCGGTAACACTTATTTGTTGGCAAAGCTGCCCATTAACCCAATATGACATTGATATTACTTATAATAAAAGCTGATAAATCAGACAGTAATCAAGTGAGATTATCATAAACTAAAGCGAGGAGCTGTGCAAAGTACTGCAAAAAATAAAGCCCCAGCCACAATTAAGCGACTAGGGCCAATTAATCACGGTAATTGATTAATTACTCGCCGTTATAACGACGGAAAATTAATGAACCGTTGGTGCCACCAAAACCAAATGAATTACACAGAGCAAACTCCATGTTGTCCACTTTACGAGCCTCACCTGGAACAAAATCCAGTTTGCACGCTTCATCTGGGTTATCCAAATTAATGGTTGGTGGAACAATTTGGTCGCACAATGACAAAATGGTGAAAATTGATTCAATAGCGCCCGCTGCACCAAGGAGGTGCCCAGTCATTGATTTGGTTGAACTGACTAATACGTCAGTACCTTCACCAAATACATTAACGACCGCTTGCGCTTCAGCCAAATCACCTGCAGGGGTTGAAGTACCGTGAGCATTGATATACCCCACGTCACTCGCTTTAATGCCTGCGTCATTCAGTGCGTTTTCCATTGCAAGTGCGGCACCCGCACCATTTTCAGGCGGTGATGTCATATGATAAGCATCACTGCTCATCCCAAAACCTGCAATTTCGGCATAAATTTTTGCACCACGCGCTTTCGCATGTTCATATTCTTCGAGAATGATGATACCTGCTCCGTCCCCCAGAACAAAACCATCACGGTCTTTATCCCATGGACGACTTGCCGCTTGTGGGTCATCGTTGCGAGTCGACAATGCACGTGCTGCACCGAAACCAGCTACACCAAGAGGTGTTGTCGCTTTTTCAGCACCGCCTGCAACCATCACATCCGCGTCACCATAAGCAATCATACGTGCAGCATGACCAATATTATGCACACCAGATGTACAGGCGGTTGCAATTGAAATACTTGGACCACGGAAACCGTACATAATGCTTAAATGACCAGCCACCATATTAATGATGGTTGATGGTACGAAGAACGGGCTTACCTTACGAGGCCCACCGTGAAGTAATGACTCACAGTTGTCCTGAATTAAGCCTAACCCACCAATACCAGAACCAATCGCTGCACCAATTCGGGTAGCATTGGCTTCTGTTACTTCCAATCCAGCATCTTTGAAGGCTTGAAAGCCAGCCGCGATACCATATTGGATAAATGGATCCATTTTCTTTGCATCTTTACGGGAGATGCCAAATTCTTCGTAATTGAAATCTTTTACTAAGCCAGCAAATTTAGTTGCGTGGTTAGTAGTATCAAAATGATCGATTAGGCTGATACCACTCTGTCCGTCACAAACAGCTTTCCATGATGACTCAACTGTGTTGCCGACAGGAGATAACATGCCCAGTCCGGTTACGACTACACGACGCTTAGACACGTATTTCCTCCAAGGAGGGAAAAGTTACAAAAGAAACATAGGCGATCGAGTGATCGCCTAGATAAGTTTTTCGTACAATTATTTAGATGCGTTCTCGACGTAGTCAATCGCAGCCTGTACTGTTGTGATCTTTTCAGCTTCTTCGTCAGGGATTTCGCAATCGAACTCTTCTTCCAGAGCCATAACCAGCTCAACTGTGTCAAGAGAATCAGCGCCCAAGTCATCAACAAATGAAGCTGTATTTACAACTTCTTCCTCTTTAACACCCAGTTGTTCAACGATGATTTTCTTAACGCGTTCTTCGATAGTGCTCATACTATTAAAATTCCTATCAAAACTCGCTTTCGCGATGGTTTTCGTAGTTTATGAAATACAGGAAAAGATACAACCCAATCCCGGCTGTTGGAACTATTATTTTGCATTATTTAGCGTTGGATAACATTAAAAATGCAAATAGTTCCATCATTTCTTTAGATCATGTACATGCCACCATTGACATGCAATGTTTCACCTGTGATGTAAGCAGCCTCATCAGAAGCTAAAAACGCTACAGCACTGGCAATTTCTTGTGCATCACCCAGTCTATCCGCAGGAACCTGAGATAAAATGCCTGCACGCTGTTCATCTGTCAATGCTTTAGTCATATCTGTTTCGATAAAACCAGGTGCAACGACGTTGACAGTAATACCACGAGAAGCGACTTCACGAGCTAATGATTTGCTAAAACCAATTAACCCTGCTTTCGCTGCTGCATAGTTAGTTTGCCCCGCATTTCCCATTACACCAACAACGGATGCAATTGAAATAATACGTCCACAACGTTTTTTCATCATGGCACGCAAAACGGATTTAGACAAACGGTAAACGGATGAAAGATTGGTGTCAATAATATCTTGCCATTCATCTTCTTTCATACGCATCAATAGGTTATCACGAGTGATACCTGCATTATTAATCAAAATATCAATTTCACCAAATTCTTCGCGGATTTTGGTCAAAGTTTCTTCGATTGATGCTGTATCAGTCACGTTTAAGGCTAAACCTTTACCTTTACCATCAAGATAAGCGGTAATGGCTTCTGCGCCTTTTTCGCTGGTTGCTGTTCCGATAACGGTAGCGCCACGAGCAATTAGTGTTAAAGCAATCGCTTTACCAATTCCACGACTCGCCCCTGTTACCAGTGCAATTTTTCCTTCAAAGCTCATGTCGTCCTCAGCTATTTTCTAAAGCAGTGCTTAATGATACAGGATCATTGACTGCAACGGCAGTTAATTTAGAGACAATTCGCTTGGTAAGACCAGTCAATACTTTTCCTGGGCCTACTTCAATTAGGTGTTCAACGCCTTGATCTGCCATCAATTCTACAGTTTCTGTCCAGCGTACTGGATTATACAGTTGACGGACTAAAGCATCACGAATATTTTGTGCCGATTTCTCAATTTTAACATCAACATTGTTAATAACTGGATAGACTGGCTCACAAAAATCGATTTTTGCTAACGCTTCGGCTAATTTATCAGCAGCTGGCTTCATTAATGCACAATGTGAAGGTACGCTAACAGATAAAGGCAATGCTCGTTTTGCCCCCGCTTCTTTACAGGCGATACCTGCGCGTTCAACGGCCGCTTTTTCACCCGCGATCACAACTTGGCCCGGTGAGTTGAAGTTAACTGGTGAAACCACTTGGCCTTGAGAGGCTTCTTGGCAAGCTTTTTCAATTGATTCATTATCTAAGCCAATAATGGCATACATTGCACCCGTGCCTTCAGGAACCGCTTCCTGCATGAGTTTCCCCCGCAATTCGACCAGTTTAATCGCTTGTTTAAAGTCGATAACACCGGCACAAACTAAAGCTGAATACTCCCCAAGGCTGTGGCCTGCCATGATTGTAGGCATTACGCCATTTTTTTCTTGCCAAACACGGAATATCGCCACAGACGCTGCTAATAAAGCAGGCTGTGTTTGCCATGTTTTATTTAATTCTTCTTCTGGCCCATTTTGTACTAACGCCCAGAGATCGTAACCCAATGCTTCCGATGCTTCAGCGAATGTTTGCTCAACAAGCTGATTTTCTTCAGCCAGTGCCGCTAACATACCTAAAGACTGAGAACCCTGTCCGGGAAATACCATAGCAAATTGTGTCATGTCTATTTTCTCAGTTAATTAAAAACGAACTAATGCAGAGCCCCAAGTGAAACCACCACCGAAAGCTTCTAAAAGCACAAGTTGACCACGCTGAATACGGCCATCGCGCACCGCTTCATCCAACGCTGTAGGAACTGATGCTGCAGACGTATTGCCGTGACGGTCTAATGTGACAACGACTTTATCCATTGTCATATCTAATTTTTTTGCCGTCGCAGAGATAATTCTTAAATTTGCTTGATGTGGGACGAGCCAATCAAGTTCTTCTTTCGCAATGCCGCTTTGTGCTAATGTCTCATCAACAATATGCGCTAATTCACGCACTGCAACTTTAAAGACCTCGTTACCTGTCATGGTTAGATATGCAGGGTCTTCAGAACAACGGCTACGGTTAGGTAATGTCAGTAAATCCCCATAACGACCATCAGCATGTAAATGAGTCGAAATAATACCCGGCTCTTCAGATTCACCAATAACAACAGCCCCTGCCGCATCACCAAATAAAATAATCGTGCCACGATCTGTTGGGTCTAATGTTTTAGATAATGCATCTGCGCCAATCACTAACGCTTTTTTGGTCATACCCGTTTTGACGAATTGATCAGCGATACTAATTGCATAGGTAAAGCCTGCACATGCGGCTGCAACATCAAATGCGGCGCAATCATGAATACCTAGCATCTGTTGAATTTGACAGGCTGCGCTAGGAAATGCGTGAGTTGCGGATGTGGTCGCGACGATAATTAAACCAATGTCTGTTGCATCGACTTGTGCCATGTCCAACGCATTTTTGGCTGCATGAAACCCCATCACTGACACACTTTCTTCTTCGTTAGCAATTCTTCTTTCATGTATGCCAGTGCGTGTCACAATCCATTCATCAGAAGTATCAACCATTTTTTCCAGATCAGCATTGGTACGTACTTGTGCTGGTAAGTAGCTGCCTGTTCCTAAGATTTTACTGTACATAGCCATAGGTTATTGATCACTCCTGGGTAAAACAATATTTAGTCGCGCTGTTATTCTTTCTGGGACTTGTTTTTCAACAGCTTGTACTGCGCGGTCAATAGCCGCTTTGAAAGCGCCTTCATTCGCTGCACCATGACTCTTGATGACAATACCTTTTAATCCTAACAGAGTCGCACCGTTATACTGGTCGGGGTTCATGTCCCCAAAACGTTTCATTAAACGTTTTTTTAACCATTTTTTCGCCAGTTGCATAAACCAACCGCTTTTTTTGTGTTGATCACCGGACGATTTTATCAATGAAAGGATGACACGTATTACGCCTTCCATCGTCTTCAACGAGACATTACCTGCGAAGCCGTCACACACTAACACATCGGTTTTACCTGTCAGTAACTCGTTACCTTCTACATAACCAATGTAGTTAATTGATGTCGTTTCTTTTAATACTGAGGCGGCTTCGCGGATATTATCCAACCCTTTACTCTCTTCTTCGCCAATATTCAGTAACGCAACTCTCGGTTTAGAAATGTTAACCACTTCTTCCGCCATCACGGAACCCATTACGGCAAATTGGACTAGCATATCACTACTGCAGTTAACATTAGCGCCTAAATCTAGCACTACTGTTTGACTTTTTTGCTGATTAGGTAAGATTGTCATTAGCGCTGGGCGCTCAATCCCCTCTATAGACTTTAGCATTAATTTGGCTAAGCCCATCAGCGCACCCGTATTTCCGGCACTCACGCACGCTTGTGCCTGCCCTGTCTTCACTAACTCCAAGGCCACTCGCATCGATGTTCCTTTGCTTTGCCTTATCGCGTTTGATGGTTTTGCATCGTTTGCGATAATGCCATCTGCAGGAATAATTTCGACGCGCGAAATTTGCTCAGCACTTTGATGTGCAAGCAAAGGTTGAATGGCTTCGGGTTGACCGACAAGCAGTAATTTGAGTGCTGGATTAGATGCCAGTGCCTGCAATGCAGCAGGCACCGTGACGCGGGGACCAACATCCCCGCCCATAGCATCTAACGCGATGGTTAGATTAGCCAAGGTAACAACAAATTACTTGTTGATAACCTTACGGCCACGGTAGTAACCATCTGCAGTCACATGGTGACGCAGGTGAGTTTCACCGGAAGTTTTATCTACAGAAACTAGGGTAGCAGTCAGTGCATCATGTGAACGACGCATACCGCGTTTTGAACGAGTTGGTTTATTCTGTTGTACGGCCATTGACCTTACTCCTTAAGTACTTTTCTTTAAACTGGCTAATACGGCAAATGGGTTTGGTTTTTCTGCCTCGGGAGGCAGTTCACCATACACCATGTCCGCTTCGGACACTTCACAGTGTTCAGAATCATGAACCGGAACCACTGGTAAGGATAGAATTATTTCATCTTCTATCATTCCCAGCAAATTTATTTCACCAAATTCATCTACATAAACTGGTTCATACTGTTCCGGTAATGCTTCGGCCTTTTCGTCATTGACGACAGGACTAAAACAATACGATACGTAGACATGATGCTTGAAATCATTTCTGCAACGTTGGCATTGTAGGGTGACATCAACTTCAGAATGTCCCTCTATGACCGTCAAACGCTGATTATCAATTTTAAATGATAATTCGTTTTCTACATCACTATCTACACTGACTACTGATTCGGCAATTCGTGTAACTTGCTCAGATGTATAACTCCCAACATAGTCGAGGTTTTTCTGAGCTGCACGCTGCGCATCGATAGTCAGGGGTAATTTTACCTTTTGCATAAGGCGCGCATATTAACTTTGTAATGAGCTATAGTCAAAGAAAAAGGCGGGGTAAACTCGCCTTTTCACCAAAAAACCGTCGGTTTTACGTTTTATAGTTTAAAATGAGTTAACCCTTTTGGCTACGAGTTTCGAGAAAAATCATGAAATCGATTATTTTGGCGTCAACTTCAACATATCGACAAGCCCTACTAAAAAAACTGGGTTTGCCTTTTTTAGCCGTGGCTCCCAATATTGATGAATCGCCCATATTGAATGAGTCCGCTCAGGCTTTGGTCATGCGTTTGTCTCATGAAAAGGCCAACGCACTCTCTGTTCAATACCCTCAGCATCTGGTTATTGGTTCTGACCAAGTCTGTGTAATTGGAAATAAAATTATGGGCAAACCGCATAATTTTGATAATGCCTTTCAACAGCTTAAATCCGCTTCCGGCAATAAGGTCACTTTTTATACTGGCTTATGTTTGCTAGATAGTGAAACAGGTAAGTTTAATGTCGAGTGCGAACTGTTTCATGTACATTTCAGGCAATTATCTGATGAGGAAATCACTAATTATTTACTTAAAGATGAACCTTATCAGTGTGCTGGGAGTTTTAAATCGGAGGGATTAGGGATCAGTTTATTTGAACGTTTAGAGGGGCGAGACCCTAATACATTAATAGGGCTTCCACTTATTTTATTACTCGAGATGTTACGTCAACACCAAGTCAACCCATTACTTAGCCGATAATTTAGTCGCTAAATATTTATACTGGCAGGAAAAACCTGCCAGTTAATTAAATGACTTACTTTTCTGCTTTACGGCTACGCAGTATTTTTAGGCAGTGGTTCAACTGGTTATCTAATGGCGCGTTCAATCGCATCTCTTCACCCGTTTTAGGGTGCGTAAATTTCAGTGCGCTCGCATGCAAAAATAAACGATTTAAACCAGTGCCTTTTAGCTGGCTATCAAATTGCTTGTCACCGTAACGGTCATCGAACGCAATTGGATGCCCTACATAGAGGGTATGTACGCGAATTTGATGGGTACGTCCTGTGACGGGGCTCGCTTTTACTAAAGTTGCATTGTCAAAACGTTCTTCCACTTTAAAACGCGTCTCTGATGGTTTCCCTTCACTACTCACTTTAACGACACGTTCACCACTTTGTAGAATATTTTTGAGTAGAGGCGCTTGAACAACTTTCATGTGTGACTGCCAGTTGCCTCTTACTAATGCTAAATAATCTTTTTGCATTTGTTTCAAACGCAATTGTTCATGTAGCGCTCGAAGTGCTGATCGTTTTTTAGCCACCAATAAAATGCCAGAGGTGTCTCTATCAAGACGATGAACTAATTCGAGGAAACGTGCTTCTGGACGCAATGCTCTCAAGCCTTCAATCACACCAAAACTTAAACCACTTCCGCCATGAACGGCTGTACCAGAAGGTTTATTCAACACTAAGAGAACGTCATCTTCAAATAAGATGCAATTCGCTAACGCTGCGACCTTATCCAGTTTGGCTGAAACTGGGGCTGCTTCACGTTCAGCAACCCGAACAGGTGGAACGCGGACTTGGTCCCCTTCTGCCAATTTATATTCAGGCTTTGTCCGCCCTTTGTTAACACGCACTTCCCCTTTGCGGATAATGCGATAAATCATACTTTTTGGGACACCTTTAAGTTTAGCGAGCAAAAAGTTATCGATACGTTGCCCAGCTTCGTCATCACTGATGTCTATAAATTGAACTTGATTTTGTGTATTCATTCGGGAATGCGTTAACTCTAATTGATTAAAATATGCTCTTATTCGCTTTCTCTATCATACCGACTCCACAAAATTTTTTATCTTTTTTTTTAATTTGGTTATTTTCTGCATGATTAATCCTATTTCTAAATAAAATTTCCATATAACTTCCTTATCAACTTGCTATAATGCTTATGGCAATGGAATAATATGAAGTTGCTGAGATGTTTAAAAACGAAAGTTTACGTTTTATAGGATTTCTTATTTGATGGCGTAACAATGCAGCAATGGCGTAAGACATTTAGCAACATCAAATAAATTAGCGAGCAACGAATTTTGGCTTATTGGGTTAGGAACTTCCGTTTTCTTTAATAACTTACGGCATCCTGATTAAGAACGCTGAATTTTTAATCTAAAAATCAGGTTCACCGAATACTGCGCGTCTCTATACGAACGACTGCCGCGAGGCAGACGGTTTTGTAAAAATCACGAGGCCATCGGTTTACAGTAGCTCTTTCTTTCGCTGCTCTTTATTTAAAAGAAAATAATGAGTAAGTAATAACATGAAAAGAATGCTAATAAACGCAACTCAACAGGAAGAGTTGCGTGTTGCCCTTGTTGACGGGCAACGCCTCTATGATTTGGATATTGAAAGTCCCGGTCATGAGCAAAAAAAGGCCAATATTTACAAAGGTAAAATCACCCGTATTGAACCTAGTCTTGAAGCCGCTTTTGTTGATTATGGCGCTGAAAGACACGGTTTCCTTCCTATCAAAGAAATCGCTCGTGAATACTTTCCAAGCAACTATCACTCCCAAGGCCGTCCTAACATTAAAGATGTGTTAAAAGAAGGCCAAGAAGTTATCGTTCAAGTGGATAAAGAAGAGCGTGGTAATAAAGGGGCGGCGCTAACAACCTTTATTAGCTTAGCCGGAAGTTACCTCGTTTTAATGCCAAATAACCCACGTGCGGGTGGTATTTCACGCCGTATCGAAGGTGAAGACCGAACGGAGTTAAAAGAAGCGCTGTCTTCTTTAGAGATCCCCGACGGGATGGGGTTAATCGTTCGTACCGCGGGTGTGGGCAAATCTGCAGAATCTCTGCAACAAGATTTGCTCTACCGTTTACGTCACTGGGAAGCAATTCAAAAAGCCGCTGAAAACCGCCCTGCACCTTTCTTGATCCACCAAGAAAGTAACGTTATCGTTCGTGCATTCCGCGATTATCTACGCCCAGATATCGGCGAGATCCTAATCGATAACCCGAAAGTTGTTGAAATGGCACGTAACCATATCGAAGCTATCGGCCGTGGTGATTTTGCCAGTAAAATTAAGCATTACAGTGGCGATGTTCCACTCTTTAGCCATTACCAAATCGAGTCACAAATCGAATCTGCGTTCCAACGCGAAGTCCGTTTGCCATCAGGTGGTGCATTAGTTATTGATACCACTGAAGCGTTGACCGCTATCGATATCAACTCCTCACGTTCAACACGTGGTGGCGATATCGAAGAAACTGCGTTCAATACTAACTTAGAAGCGGCTGATGAAATTGCACGCCAATTACGTCTACGTGACCTAGGTGGTTTGATTGTTATCGATTTTATCGATATGACGCCAGTTAGGCATCAACGTGAAGTGGAAAACCGCTTACGTGAAGCTGTGCGCCAAGACCGTGCTCGCATTCAAATTGCACGTATCTCTCGTTTTGGTTTATTGGAAATGTCACGCCAGCGCTTGAGCCCTTCTCTGGGTGAATCCAGCCATCACGTATGCCCTCGCTGTTCAGGAACAGGAACCATTCGTGATAACGAATCACTTTCTCTGTCTGTTCTTCGCCTTATTGAAGAAGAAGCGCTGAAAGAAAATACCCATGAGGTACATGCGATTGTCCCCGTACAGATCGCCTCCTATCTACTTAACGAAAAACGCAAAGCAGTCAGTGATATTGAACAACGTCAAAGCCATGTTCGCGTTGTTATTGTCCCGAATGACCAAATGCAAACCCCTCACTTTCACGTGATCCGTATCCGTAAAGGTGAAGAGGTCAATACTTTAAGCTATAACTTAGCCCAATATCACGAAACAGAAACTTTAACGCAAAGTGATGAAACTGCTGCTGAGCGTAAAGTCCCTGAGCAACCTGCAATTTCTGCTTTTGCACTGCAAGAACCTGTTGAAGCCTCTACAACCGTTAAATCAAAAGAAGCCTCCACAAAAACACCTGTTAAACCAGCAACAGCACAACCTGCACAACCGGGTTTATTTAGCAAAATTGCTGCTTTCTTCAAGAAACTATTCGGTGAAGAAGAAAAAGTGGTGGAGAAACCTGCACCAAAAAATCGCCAGAATAATGATCGTCGTCGGAATAATGAACGTCGCAATAATAATCGCCGCAATAATAATCGTCGTGACCGCGATGATAATGAAACTCGCGATAATCGTGACAATCGTGATAACCGCGACAATCGCAATAACCGCAATACGTCATCGGATGATGCGAATAATCGTAACAAAGGCCGTAATAATAAAAATACGAGCCAACACGATGAACAAACAACTGAGACTAGCAATCGTGACAACCAGCAGCAACGTCGCGAACAACGTGCCGAGCGCCGCCGTCGCCAAGATGAAAAACGTCAACAGCAAGCGGCTAAAGCGCAGCAAGATTCTCAACAAAATAATGTCGAAGATGCGGTGGAAAAGGAAGAGGAACAGCGCCCTGTCACTCCTCGTCGTCAACGTCGTCAATTGACACAAAAAATCCGTGTTACTGATAGCGAGCAAGTTGTTGCTCCTGTTGAAACGGCACCTGAAGTAACCACTGAGCCAGTTGCAGCATTACCTGCACCAACGGTATCTGTGAACCAAACTGAAGGTGAAGTACAAACTGAAGAGCGTCAAGAATCCGTGGCTCAAGTTGATGGTGAAGAAAAACAAGATACCATCATTCCACGTCGTTCTCGTCGTTCACCTCGTCACTTGCGTGTCAGTGGTCAACGTCGTCGTCGCTACCGTGATGAGCGTCATTTAACTAAATCACCAATGCCATTAATCGCTGCCGTTGCCTCACCAGAGCTTGCGTCTGGCAAAGTATTTATTCATTACCCTATTGCTCAGCCTCAACAAGAAAGCATGGCAATCATCACCAATGAAGAAATGCTTGAACAACAAAGTGTTAATGACGCTTCTGTAGCTGAAACCTCAAATGTTACCGCGTCACAAAGTAGTCTTCTGCCTATCGTTACAGCGGCAGCGGTTGAAGTTGCTCAGCCAGAACCAGTTGTAGCACAAGCTGTGGAGCCTGAAGTCAAAGCTACTGTCATTGAGCAACCTGTCGAGGTAGCTCCTGTTGAAGTTGATGCTGTTGAAGCAACTCAACCTGAACCCCTGACTGAAGAAACGGTTGAAGAAGTCACTGCAGATGTCGTTGCTCCAGCTGAAACCGTTAAATTAGATACAGCAGAGCCTGTCGTAATTGAAGAAGCACCTGTTCATACTGAAATCGTCGAAGAAGCATCCGCTCCTGAGGTTATCGTTGAAACAGTAACAGAAGCTCCTGAAGTTAAAGCGATTGAACCTGTTAAAGTGAGCGAGCCAGCAGCAGTAACCAGCTTACATAAACGTCATGCTTATTCTCCAATGACAAAAGCGCCCGCACCTGCAAGTGCTGCTGCGCCATTTGAGATAACAGAGTATCAGCGTGAAGCCTCAACCTTTGAAGGTAAAGGCGGCGCAGGTGGTCATGTTGCTTCAACCGTCGCAACTTCTGAAATGGCGAAACCAGCCAACTTCTAATACGCGACAACGTTAAATATTTAAGCCTTGCTGGGAAACTAGCAAGGCTTTTTTATTACAATATAATTTAAAAATTTCATCACCTCGTCGTTTTTTTACATTGTATTCTCACCCAATTCATGTATATATTACTGTGTTTTTGTACAGTTTGTTTATAAAGAAAAGGGAAATCCATGTTAAAAGTCATTGCGGAAGATTTTATTAAAACTGAGGCGATTGAAATAGTTATGCCTCTATATCGTGAATTAGTCGCAGCAACCAAGCAAGAACCTTTATGCATCAGCTACGACCTTTACGTTGACCAAAAAGACCCGGGGCACTTTATTTTTATCGAGGAGTGGCCGAATCAAGAAGCATTAGATATCCACTGTGCTAGTGAACATTTCCAGCGCCTAGTTCCGCTCATAAATAGCTATAAGCGGTCGGAGCCTATTATCAAACTGATGAATGGTGCGTTTGAATAAGCATTCCGCTAAATGAGGCCCTAGGAGCATACATAAGTATATGACTAGGGCGGGTGTGCGACGCCAACAACGCTATAGTTCTAAATAAATACAATCATATCAATCCTCTAAATAGTTCGGTCTGTCGCTAGGCGGCAAGCTAAACGAGGCCCTAGGAGCATACGTAAGTATGTGACTAGGGCGAGTGTGTGAAGCCAACAACGCGACAGGCAAAAATAGGATGAGGACGTTTGTGCGATGCCGACAACACTTATAACCCTAAATAAATACAATAATATTAATCCCCTAATAATTCTAAATAAAATACAATTATATCAATCCTCTAAATAGTTCGGTCTGTCGCTAGGCGGCAAGCTAAACGAGGCCCTAGGAGCATACATAAGTATGTGAATAGGGCGAGTGTGTGAAGCCAACAACGCGACAGGCAAAAATAGGATGAGGACGTTTGTGCGATGCCGACAACACTTATAACCCTAAATAAATACAATAATATTAATCCCCTAATAATTCTAAATAAAATACAATTATATCAATCCTCTAAATAGTTCGGTCTGTCGCTAGGCGGCAAGCTAAACGAGGCCCTAGGAGCATACATAAGTATGTGAATAGGGCGAGTGTGTGAAGCCAACAACGCGACAGGCAAAAATAGGATGAGGACGTTTGTGCGATGCCGACAACACTTATAACCCTAAATAAATACAATAATATTAATCCCCTAATAATTCTAAATAAAATACAATTATATCAATCCTCTAAATAGTTCGGTCTGTCGCTAGGCGGCAAGCTAAACGAGGCCCTAGGAGCATACATAAGTATGTGACTAGGGCGAGTGTGTGAAGCCAACAACGCGACAGGCCGAAATATGACGAGGATTTTTAGAACCAAGGAGCTTGGATCATCACCGAGCCATAAAACAATGCTCGGCCGGCTAACTCTCCGCTAAACATCGCCAACATTATCAATACAAGTAAGAGTGCGGACGGTCGCTCCTTATATGCTTTCATCACCACAATGCATGGCAATAGCATACTCATCACTACCTGCCACCACAGCAAGTAGCTCCCGCCTTGGCTTGCAGGTAATTGTAAACGAATAATCTGTGCAATTAATACCAATGCAACGCCTATCAGCACGCCAACTTTAATAGTCGAGGGTAATGATTTGCCTTGCCCAATAACAAATAAGGCTACTAGACTAAAACCAAGGACAATTGCACTGCCTATAAACGCGATTTGGGTTGCAGGTGTATGCCATAATGGGTGAGCGACCATTTGATAATAGACCTGTGCCGTGACCAATATAGCGGATAATCCACCAATTCCACTTACCCAGCCTAATATCGTGTTGCGCATGTTTACTGTGGGTTGCAACCAGCAAGATAGCGCCCATAACGTAACAACGCCGTTTAATAATACAAATGTCACGGCCTCACGGCTTAACCATGAATGGCTTAACCCCAGAACGGAACGATAAGCTTCGAGAGGCACGCCTAAATGGCCCATTGACATCGTTGACCCGACAACTTCAATCAGCCATATCAATAACACTGCGCGACGTAATGCAGAACCTGATAATAGGCGCTCCTGACTGGCCTTCATTTGGTAAATGGTTAATGCGAGAACAGCGCCGACTCCCCATTGGCTCATCACCGTGAAAAATACCAGAGGGAGTTCCATATGTTTAATATCCATGATCAGTCCTCCATCCCAATAATCACAATATTTGGATGACTAATTGTGTGATCGGGCATGTTATAACGTTGCTCCAGTACCGCCCAGTTTGTCGTGTGCTTTTTACGTAGCTCGGTAATATCACCAAACTCAATAGCGCCCGTCGGGCAAGACTCCACACATCGTGGCAATAAGCCTTCATCTAACCGTTCTGCGCACATATTACACTTACTGGTTTTTCCTTCTGCTGGGTCAAAGACAGGGGCATGATATGGGCAAGCCATGATGCACATCTGGCAGCCGATACATTTTTCATGATCTTGAACGACAATACCGTCCGCCCGTTTGGTATAAGTATCTGCTGGGCAAACTTTTAAACATTGTGGGTCATCACAATGATTACAAGACATCGTAATAAATGCTTGGGTATTCGGTGAATCATCATTAAATTCACGAACTCGGCGCCACAACACACCCGGTGGCGTGACATTTTCAGATTTACAGGCCATTGAACAAGTGCGGCAACCATAACAATCTTTTGTGTTGATCAAAAAACCATATTGCTTGACCATGATTAAGCCTCCCTTCTGACATCAACTAGCGTGCTATTACAGCAGTGTCCTGTTCCCAGGTGTTCAACTTGGTCATTCGTGACATGGCTGCTACTTCCCCCCTGCTGCTCCCACCAGCCGTTATCTAGTGAGATTACGCCTTTTTTAATATGCGTAGTTACCACCGCAATGGCTCTGTGTTCGCCTCGGTCATTAAATGTAACCGCCCATTCCCCATTCTTAATGCCTCTAGATTTAGCATCTTCTGGATGGATTAAAACATTTGGCTGGTTTCGTTGTACTTCAAGGATCCATTCATTCATTCCATGACTTGAATGCACACTACGCGCTAACTTGCGCTGAACCGCCATCAACGGGTACTTTTTGGCTAATTCAGGTGAACCTTTAACAGACTCCGTCACTTGGTAGTAAGCGACAACAGGTGAAAAGTTTTTCTTTTGCCAATCTTCAATAAACAGGTGCGCTTTTTGGGTTGATGTCCTAAAAATACCGTCTTTGAATGGTATCCAATCCCCCTCGACTGGGCGCACAGGGCCTTTTTCTAACATTTGGCGCGTGATACCAGAACCGACTAAACAGGCGTCAATATAGTGCTCTATGGGTTTATTGAATACGTCTCCAAAACCAAAACGTTCCGCTAATTGGGCAAAAATCCAATAATCGGGTTTTGCCTCACCCGCGGGCTCAACCGCTTTTTCCATTAATTGAACATATTGGCTACGTACACCTGCCATCAAACTGGTATCTTCAAAAATCGTGGTAACAGGTAGAACTAAATCTGCATATAACGCCGTCGAACTCATTAAGTTATCCGCCACAACCACAAACGGGACTTTCTTTAATGCTTCGCGTACCTTATTTGTGTTTGGTAATTGGGTCATTACCCCCATGGTCATGATCCACCAGAAATTAATCGGATGCGGTTTTTCATTGACAATAAAATCACCAACTTTCGCAACAGGAATAGGCGGGATATTTTTCACATTCGGTGCGGGGGGAACGATTGGACTAAATTTAGCCATTTGTCGAGCACCGCCAGCATCGCAAACACCCGCCCCTCGTTTTCCAATATTTCCAGTGAGTAAAGCGAGATAGAACTGACTAGCGGCAACATAAGCCCCATGTTCTGTGCGCTGAGCGCCGGACATATTTTGTACAATCATGGACGGTGTAATAGATGAGTAATCACGAGCAAGGCGGACTATCGTTTCCACAGGTACGTCTGTTTCTTCACTGACGCGAGCCACATCCCAACCTTTCGCTTGCTGATAAATTTGTTCAAAAACCGTGGTGTAACCCAAGTTATCAGGGAGTTCATGTTGGAAAAGTGCCGGTTTAATACCCGATAAATCATGGCGAACTAATTGTTTGCTTAATATATCGAAAACTAAATAGCTGTCTTTATCATCTTCATTTTGCCTAACTTGTTTTTGGTCTGCATCAACCAAATAGACAGCACCGGTATGAGCTCTGAGGAAATTTTCATCTATCCGATTTTCTTCAATGATAATTTTGATCATGCCTAAAGCAAGCGCAGTATCTGTCCCTGGAATAATTGGGATCCACTCATCGGCTTTTGCTGCGGTTTCATTAAAGCGCGGGTCAATAACCACTAATCGAGCGCCATTCTTTCTTGCTTGGTTATAATTTTTAAAATAGGCTTGCATCGTAACCGCTGGGTTATTCCCCCAACACAGGATATAACGGCTATCTGCTATCGTATCGCGGGTATCGGCATACCTCAGGCCGAGCATTGGGATCATGGCGGCTGTTACAGCAGAACAACACAGTGAGCCTGCTTGTTTCGTTGCCCCACCTAAATAATCGAAAAACGCCTTCCCCATATCATTTTTAATCGAGTCCATGTTTCCGGCATGAGTCGAAATAAACAACCCTTCATTGCCATATTTATCGATGGTCTCTCTGATATTTTTTTCAATAAGATCCAATGCCTCATTCCAACTTATTGGCTTGAATTCTGCTTTACCTTTTTCGCCTACTCGCAGTAAAGGTGTTGTGATGCGTTGATCATGATAGACCCATTTAGTTCGGCTCATACCTCGCAAGCAGCATTTAACATTAAACCCATCCGTTGCTTGAATTTTCATCAGCTTACCTTGATAGGTATATGCGGTTAGGTTGCAATGTAAACACTCCATTGCACAAGTTGAGCGGAATGTTTTGTAGTCCGACAGTTTTAGCCGCACTTTGGGTAAGGGTTGATTACTGTTACCCTGTGCATATGAACAGGGTGCAATACTTGCCAACCCGACAACACCAAGCCCTTTGAGCAGAGTTCGGCGCTTCAAACGTAGTGTATTTATAGTTTTCATTATAGTGAACCTCGACATTGCCTTTATAAGTACACTATATATATACCCCATTCACCAAAGATGAACTTGAGTAGTATCAATAATTCTATCTATTTATAGGTAATAACGCGTTACCGCTTTAGGGTTATCTTTTTGCTTTATCGGGTCGTTAGCAGCGCAAGGCAACTCATGGTAAAATACGAGGACTTGTTAAACTGAGGTTTATGTATGTCTACTCTGCAAGGTGTTAATTCTGTTGATATCGCTGTAAGCATTTTAAATTATATTGCTCAAAATGGGGGCATTGCGCGCGCAGCAGATATTTCAAAAGGTTGTGAGATATCGAAAAGCCGTCTACATAAATACCTAGTTTCACTATGCCGTACACAAATGCTGTATCAGGATATTCAAACTAGTCGTTATGGATTAGGTCGTAATTTAGCCTTCTTAGCCAATTTTGTTGAGCCTGAAGACTCTTATATCGACACCATTAATAATAGTTTGATTCAATTTCGCGATGAACAAAACGTCTCAACGGGTATTGCCACCCGCCTAGGGAAAGCACTTTCTTTAGTTAAATATAATCGCAGCTTCAAAAATATTGAAATTGACTTTTTACCTAACACCCCATTACCTGTCGTAAAAAGTGCTGCAGGGCTGGTTTATTCCGCATTTGATAGCCAATTTGGCTCGAATTCATATTCACAAGACGAAATAAACAAAGTTATCCAACAAGGCTATGCAATCCGTTACCGGCCGACAGAAGGTATTCCCGGTGCACAATCTATTGCTTGTCCTGTATTTAATCGCGAAGGCCAACTTGTTGCGGCAGCAGTAACGATGGGATTTATTGCAGAAAATGAAATGGAAAAGTTGGCAACTTCATTAATCAAACAAGTTAGCCGGTTAAATTTATAATAACTACACGTGGCCGATACTATCGACTCCAGCTATAAACTATAGCTTGAGTCAACGGTTCCAAATAAACCAAGCAAAAAATAAAGCCGAGCTTTGAAGTATCCCACTTTATGGAAGCACTTCAGTTACCTCGGCTTTATAAATTCATTACTTCACATCGATACGAGGCAATTCGCCCATTTCTTTGAGTTTTTTAGATATTTCACGACGCTCTTTAGAGAGCTCTGCGTTCTTAATAATATAATCATCAACGCGATCATCGTAATCGCTACGCATATTCGCAATAATTGCCTGAATATCTTCAATCGACATGCCTGGTTTTATATATTCACTCAAGTTATCCAGCAGTAAAACACGCTTCTGGTTATCACGAATTTTTTTCTCATTGTCGGTAATTTCACGACGAATTTTATTTTTGCGACGAAACATACGCACAAATTCCAGAACATTTTGGAAAGATGGCTTGTTAGCGTTGTCCATGTTTAAAACCCTCTAGTCAATATTTAAAACGCATTATCTATTAACACAATACATTCTAATCCTATCGTGTTACAAGTCCGTTTGGCATATTTATCAAAATATTCCACTGTAAATTGATTTCGCCTTACACTTTTACGACCAAATTTTCGGCGTGATCTTCATGAAATTTATTTATTTGTTCTTTCCCTTTGATTTATGGGACACCAGCCCATCACCTCTGAGGCAAAATGCAGATAATATCGTCGTAATAATCACAAATACTCCCATAACAAGATAAGTATGAGCAAAACCAATTTTGTCATACCCCCAGCCTGCTAATGGAGACAAAAGACTTGCAACAACAGAACTCATGCAACTAAAACCAACCAAATAAAGTGTCGATGATAAACGCTTATCAAAATGAAGACTGTTATATTTAAAAATTGCGACTAAAAGAATTGGGAGTTCAACGGCATGCAGTAATTTCATTATCGATATCATAATTGCACCATCAGCTAAGCCTGACCCCATAATGCGTAACGCCATGACTGAACTAGCAAATAATAATCCATTTTTAGCACCGATACAGTTGACGATAAATGGCGCTATGAACATGCCTCCCGCCTCCAAGAAAACCTGCAATGAATTTAGATAACCGTACATCTCATTACCTAATTGTTCACTTTGGAACTGATGAACAAAATACACCATAAATTGCTGGTCATAGACGCTGTATATGCAGGTTCCTAATACAAATAATATTAAAGCCCAAAATTGAGGCTGCACAAATAATTGTAAAGCATCTTTCACCGTTATGGCGGAAGGCTTACCGTGTTCAAGACGATTATAAGCCTCCGTATTTACTGTTTTTAATCTCAATAAAATAACTAAAAATAATAAGCCTGAAACGGTTGCCATAATAAAATTGTAGTCGGCGTTTACGTTAATATTGCGTCCAGCAAAAAACGTTGCAGTGGCCCATCCCAGTGAGCCCCACATCCTCGCTTTTCCATATTCAAAATTATGTAATCGGCTGACCCGTTCAGTATAAGATTCAAGTACACCAATCCCTGCGTGAAAGGTGATGCCAATAAACAAACCACCGATAATACTGCCTAAAAGTACATTCCATTTTAACAGCGTACCGAAAACCATAAAAAATGGCCCTGATGAAATTAGCAGTACGGCAATAAATAGCAGTAAATTTTTTCGTAAGCCTAATTTGTCCTGTATAAATCCATAAAGTGGCTGAGCGCAAAGCGCCACAATTGAAATGCAAGAGAAAATAAACCCCGTATCTGCGCCATCTAAGCCAACATATTTACGCAGCCAAATTGCGACGACAGAAAATATTGATGACCACGTGAAAAAGAAAAAAAACAATAATGCACTCAACGAGGCATAACACTGTTTTGACTCACGCTCCATATTTCACCACCTGTCCCAAATTATCCTGATTAAGCCGCTATTAATTCCACTCTCTCAATATCAGATAGCGTTGGTTTAGCTTTCACAGTAGATAAGGTATCATTAATCAACAATGTATAGTGATACCAATCAATTAACCACTATCAACCTATTATATAACCATCAAAATGGTGAAAACGTTGCAAGATAATAAAAAACAACCTACTTTTTTTATTCATGACTATGAAACCTTTGGTAAACGCCCTGCTCTCGATAGGCCTGCGCAATTTGCAGGCGTTCGTACCGACCTTGATTTTAATATCATTGAAGAACCTGAGGTTTTTTATTGCGCTCCGGCTGATGATTATTTACCACAGCCAGAAGCCGTCATGATCACAGGGATCACCCCACAGGTAGCATTATCTCAAGGCGTTAATGAAGCCGAGTTTGCTAAACGAATTCATGCAGCTTTTAGTGTCCCTAATACCTGTATTATGGGTTACAACAATATCCGTTTCGATGATGAAGTTACCCGTAATATTTTTTACCGAAATTTTTACGACCCATATGCTTATAGCTGGCAACAAGGAAATTCGCGTTGGGATTTGCTCGATGCTTTGCGGGCCTGTTTTGCGCTTCGTCCTGAAGGCATTCAATGGCCAGAAAATGAAGATGGCCTACCGAGTATGCGTTTAGAACATTTGACCAAAGCAAATGGGGTTGCTCATGAAAATGCTCACGATGCAATGTCTGACGTTTTAGCCACTATTAATATGGCAAAACTGTTGAAAGCTGCTCAACCGCGAATGTTCGACTATTTTTATCAGTTAAGAAATAAAAACAAAATAAGCCAACTTATTGATATTGTAGAAATAACACCATTAGTTCATGTGTCTGGTATGTTTGGCGCATTGCGTTCTTATGTTAGTTTAGTTGCACCTCTTGCTTGGCATCCTGACAACAAAAATGCCGTCATTATGTGTGATTTATCTGCCGATATCTCCCCCTTAATTGAGTTAGATGTTCAACAGTTACGTACTCGCTTATATACACCTAAAGCCGAACTGGCTGGCGAGTCTCCTGTTCCTGTAAAATTAGTGCATATTAATAAATGCCCTATTTTAGCGCCAGAAAAGACACTGCGCCCAGAAGATGCACAGCGAACTGGTGTTGACCGTGACTTATGTATGCGCAATCTGGAAATCTTACGTAAAACTCCTGACATTCGTAACAAACTAATTGAGTTATTTAGCGAACCTCAAATATTCGCAGAGTCCGATGATGTCGATACACAAATTTATAATGGTTTCTTCGGTACTTCTGACCGTTCGACCATGGATATTATTCGTGAAACATCCCCACAGAACTTGCCTGCATTGGAATTAAGTTTTGAAGATAAGCGTTTGAAAGAACTGTTTTTTCGATATAAAGCACGTAATTACCCTGCAACACTATCTTATGATGAGCAGCAACGCTGGTTACAGCACCGTAGGGACTACTTTAATGAAGAACGTTTAACAGACTATATGCAACAAATACAGCAACTGCTTGTAGAACATCAACATGATGAAAAGCGTTGTCAGCAATTAAAAGCATTGATTAATTATGCGAGAGATCTCGCCAGTTAATTTATCAATAAAAAAGGCAGATATTGTACTATTCCCAATACCTGCCTTACTTCATTTATATAGCGGGTTTATTACTGGTCATGAGTATGACCACAGCCACAATCTCCTTCCCAATTTTTCCGTTTCGTTGTTTTACCTAAACCTGGATTCATTGTGTTTGTGGGATCAGATTGCTTATAGAATGATTTCAGTTGCTCAGGTGCTTTATATAAATGACCGACGTTATGTTCAGCCGGATATTGAGCGCCTCGTTCATCTAATAACGCTAACATTTTTTCTTTTAGTTCTTTCGGGTCAACGCCTTTTTTCAAGACATAGTCTTGGTGCATAACATGGCACATAAAATGACCGCAGTATAATTTATGAACTAATAATTTTTCAATTTCTGGTGGTAATGTTTCAAACCAATTTCTATCATTACGACGCAATGCAATATCGAGAGGCAATACATCTTCCACATCTTTATTATGAACAGCATGATAACGAACCGCAGAACCCGCAGCAGCAAAGCGGTGCAAAAAGGCTTTTGCGCCCTCTTCTGGCGTACATTCAAAATAGCCGCCATCTGCGTTTGAAAAATAAGATTTTAGCCAAACTTTAGCTTCATCAATGCCGTCTCCAGCCATTTTCAACATTAAATGGTGTTCATAACGATCACGGAACTCTTTCATGCGAGGCGGTAAGTGGGAAGGCCATAATTTACTGAGAACCTGCATGGTACGGTCAATCAGATTTGATGGTAGGAATGGGACTTTATTTAATACTGCATCAATACGCCCTTTAAGAGTGAAAAACATTGGCATTTTGTCAGTACCGAATTTATCAATCATTAAAAAGGTATCTTTACCATAAACCTCTGCAATATCGAAACAACCACGATGCATATATTCCCCTGCAACTGGCAGGTTTTTAAATTCACTCAGAATATAACGACGTATATCTTCCAAAACATCTGGATTGTTAGAACCAATATAAAATACTTGTGTTCTTTTATCTGCTGGGAAGGTATCTAAACGAACAGCAAATACCGCTAGTTTACCCGCGCAGCCAGAAGCTTCAAATAGACGTCGTTCATCCGCATTGAAACGTGACGGTGTATCGGCATCGACATCACGAACGCGTTCCGCATATTCATGGTCAGACGCTAGTTTATCGCTCACTTGCACGTCTTCGCTGCTATAACCACGATTTTGTAAATTCGTCAGGATCTCTTCTGGCGTATTCCCCAAATCAATACCGAGGTGATTGACAAGCTCTACTTTGCCATCATCATTCACTCGCCCATACAGAGCCAATTCAGTATAGGCAGGGCCTCTGCGCACCAATGAACCACCAGAACTGTTGCAAATACCACCGACAACCGAGGCACCAATACATGAAGAACCAATCAAAGAGTGCGGCTCGCGCCCTAATGGTTTCAGAATTTTTTCCAGATCGTACAAAGTACTTCCTGGCATCGCAACAACTTGGTTAAACTCAGGTAAAACTTGAATTTGGTTTAGTTTCAAGGTGCTAATGATGACGATATCGCGATCATAATCATAACCACTCGGAGTTGACCCTTCGGTTAACCCTGTATTAGCCGCTTGCATCAGCACAATTTTATCTGCTTCAACACACGCCTTGAAGACATACCACTGTTCAAGCAATGTTGTTGGAAATACAACTGCGATTGCATCGCCCATACCAGAGCGGAAGCCTTTACGGTAACGTTCTGTTTTATGTGGCTCTGTTAAAATATTTTTTTTGCCAACAATATTCCTAAGCGTCAGTAATAACCGTTGATTCTCAGGTTTCTTTGCATCATTCATTTGTGTGCCTTATTAATCGAATTCGTAATTATCATAGTTATGCATTATGTGTTGTAACAACAATATCACATAATATTATGATGTTAATAGGCTACACGCTTTATCTTAAATAATTCTTAACGGGTAAAAAAATAGCGCCTCAAGGACGCTATTTGATCAATTCTAATTCTGAGTATATTCAAAATAGTTCGCGTTGTAGCAAGGCGCCGAGCAAAACGATCATGGGGAGCATACATAAGTATGTGACCCATGTCGTTTTGAGAACGCAACGCAGTTACGGCACGAAATATGAAGAATATAGCTAGATGTCGCTCATCTGTGGCATAGGCCGCTTAAACATACGTGTCAGCACCGCCATATAGACCAAACCAACTGCTGTCCAGATCAACCCATAAACCATTGAGTCTTCTTCTATATTCAGCCATAACACACACACTGTCAGTGTACCAATAACAGGCAGGATCAAGTAGTTTAGGATATTTTTGAAGCCTGTCATGCGGCGTTCACGAATAAAGAATTGGCTAATGACCGAAATATTTACAAAGGTAAACGCGATTAGTGCACCAAAGTTAATTAATGCTGTCGCAAAATCCATTTCAAACCAAATAGCGCCTAATGCCAAAAAGCCAACCAATAATACGTTGTATGCCGGGGTGCGCCATGTTGGGCTTACGTAGCCAAAGACTTTTTCTGGGAATACCCCATCACGTCCCATAACATACATTAAACGCGCACTACCTGCATGAGCGGCCATGCCTGATGCTAATACGGTAACACATGAGAACACCAGAATGATTGACTGGAAGAATGTACCAGCAACAAAACGCATAATATCTGGCTGTGTTTCATTAATATTCTTAAAGCGTGATACATCAGGGAAGTATTGCTGTAAGAAGAACGAAACCGTAATAAAGATAACCCCACCGATTAACGCGGTTAAGAAAATAGCGCGAGGAATAACTTTACCAGCATTCGGTGTTTCTTCTGAGAGTGAACTTAACCCGTCAAAACCTAAGAATGAGAAACAGAGGATTGTTGCCCCAGCAATGAGTGGGATCATTTCCGTTTTTTCATTAGCAAATGGGTTAAAAGTCCAAATTTCTCCCGTTCCTTCACCGTTAGAAACACCGTGGATCACAAGCCCCGTAAACACCACCATGACACCCACTTGAATGATGGCAATGACGGTACTTAAGTTTGCAATTACGTTAATCCCACGTAAGTTGGCTGCAGTCATTAAAATAACCAGCCCAACAACGAAGATTGCCGGTTCCACATTAGGGAAAATATCTTGTAAATAAATTTTAGCCAATAATATGTTGATCATTGGCATAAAAATATAGGACAGCAAGGATGTCCAGCCCACCAAGAAGCCAATATGTGGGCTCATTGATTTTTGGGCATAAGTGTACGCTGAACCGGCTGATGGGAAACGTTTCACCAATTTACCGTAGCTCAGAGCAGTAAACAGTATCGCAGCAAGTGCAATAATGTATGAAGTTGGAACATGTCCACCGGTTTTATCTGACACCATTCCGAAGGTATCAAATATCGTCATTGGCTGGATATACGCAATACCGATCATGACCACTTGCACCAATGTTAAGGTTTTTGCAAGTTGTACGCGGTTATTCGCACCCGTTTGATTGTGACCGATGTCTAATGGAATTGGCGTATTATTTTGCACGTCTAAGCCCTCCCATAACTTTCGATTGCATACTACTTCGGCTTAATCGACAGTTACTGGGAAGACTTTGCATCTGCCTATAGGCAGAGAAAAACGAAGAAAGGGAGAAAGGCGTGTGAGCGAAGCCACCGAGAGCCCCGTAGTCATCGATACGGCAGCCGCCAGCGCCTGGCCCTGCTGCGAATGCGAAAAAGTAAGCCATAAAAGCATTCCTCAAATCGGTAGCGAAAAATGTTTGCTACACGTAAATATTAAAATTATCTCTCCGGCTCTATGTCCGGCCCCGCTAGAATGAACGTTCCTAAAAACAAAAAAACCGATGCTTCATTTGATTAAGCATCAGTTATTTTTTAGTTCGCGCATTTTGCACGCCATAACTCGAAATAGCAAGTTAAATTGTTAACAAATCACCCTATTTTCTATGAGAAATTTTGATTATTTCTGGCTTTTTGCCATATCTGCTTATAAGTTCTTTTTCTTATGATTTTTATCAAGTTTTAATCAACAAAAAACCCTTTGGTGAGAGCCAAAGGGTTTGGGTTAATCGAGATAATTTTTTCGATTAGAAGTTGTAGTTGATACCGATATTGTAACGACGGCCTTCTAATTCAGCGCCGTAAGTCGCATTATCGATTCGGCGATCTAAGACGTTATAGACACCACCAACAATGTTTGCGTTCTTGTTAAGCTGATAACTCGCACCTAAATCAAATAAAGCATAAGATGCTGTACCACTTGCCATTTTTTGTCCACGGCCTTGGTACTCAGAGGTTTTACCGCGGAAATTCATACGCGTCCACGTTTCTAAATCTTCAGTGGTTTGCCATGTCAGTGTAGAATTAGCCATATGTTTAGGCTGTTTATTTAATGGCTTACCTTTATTTACACCACTTTTTTGTTCAGTATCTGTATAAGTGTAGTTAGCTGCGAAGCTTAAGTCATCCACAATACGCCAGTTGAAAGTTAGTTCAACACCGCGCATTCTTGCTTTATCAACGTTTGCTTTGTCACTAATAAAACGATATGGTTTTCCAGGTTTATCACCTTCACCATCTTGAGGTACTGTACATGCTCTTACTGTGCTACTATTTTCTTCACAACGCCTAACTTCAGTAATTTTATCTTTAAAGTCAGTGTTATAGATAGTTATCCCTGCAGTAATATTATCTTGGTTATTCCAAATAACACCAATTTCTTCAGTAATACTTTTCTCTGGTTTCAAATCAGGATTACCATAAATAACGGCATTTCCTGCTCTACCGCCTGTTGCTTGTCCCCAGTTTGCAGACGATTCACGTAAGCTTGGTGCTTTATAACCTGTAGTTACCCCGCCTTTAATGGTCCACTGTTCATCAGCATGCCATACACCATACAGACGCGGAGTCCAGTGTGAACCGTAGTTTTCGTCTTTATCCATACGGATACCGCCCGTTAATGCAAAATCATTCGTCATTAACCATTCATCTTCTGCAAATAACGCCCAGCTGTATCGTTCAAGCTGATTATACTGTTTGAATTTATTACCTTCGTCTTTCAACTTCTCTTTACGATATTGACCGCCAATACTTAAACTATGATCCCCCAGTAAAAAAACGCTTTGATTACGGAAAACAAGGTCTTCTGCCGTCATTTTACGGCCTGGGTTTTTTGTCTCATCGTATTGAACATAGGTATCTGTTGAGGCAATATCATAAATACCCGTATGGGTTAATGCCATATGAGTCAATTCATATTTGCTAAAACCGCTACCGTCACCTCTTTTGCTGGTATAACCTTCACGGTCATCACGGTGTTGGTTATCACGTTTGAACTCTGCATCGAAGGTATTTTTGTCATCTGGAGTTAACGATACCGTCGCTCCGCCACTTGCCATAATTTGGCGGTTAAAGCCATTAATAATTTTATCTTCACCACGATGTGAATATTGGCCTTGTAGTTTTACACCTAGCAAACCATCAATTAATGGACCTGATGTATAGAAGCTGCCTTGCCCTGTATTACCGGAATTTTTGCGTTCTGTAATTGTGGCATCTGCCCGTAAACTGGTCGTCCACTCTTGTTGCACACGGCGAGTGATAATATTGATAACCCCACCCATCGCATCTGAACCGTACAGCGATGACATTGGGCCGCGTACCACTTCAATACGCTCGATCGCTGGTAATGGTGGTAACCAACCTTGCTCAATACCTGAACCGTCACTATTTGGGCGTGTGCTGCGTGTATCTACACGTTTACCATCGATTAAAATCATGGTGTATTTTGCATCCATACCACGGATGCTAATATCAGAGCTACTGCCGCCACCGGTGACTAAAACACCCGGTACATCTTTTAATGCGTCAGTTACATCACGATAAGCTTTAGTTTCGAGTTGTTCGCGAGTGACTACAGAAATAGACGCAGGTGCATCTTCAATTTTCTGTTGATAACCTGATGCGGTTGTCACATAGATTTTATCATTACTGTCATCAGCAAATGCAGGTGCCGCAGCGATAGCCGCAATTATGCTAATTGCCACTTTTCTTTTATTAAAAACAACCATTCCCAACTCTCCAAGAGATATTTTGTTTTATATATGAATTGATTTGCTCACATTGATTTCATTGAATCAAAAATATCTTTTTTATTATTTAGGCATTGAAATACCCATAGGAAATTCATGGTAAAAAACCATTATATAATTCAATTAAATTTCCTGTGGGTAATTACTATTAATGAATATTTAAATTGTTTATTTTCAATATTGCTTTCTCTCCTTTTATTTAATGTACTTGCCAAGTGCGGCAAGTACATTATTTTATTACGATATTAACTCGCCAGTTTATCAACCAGCCCATCAATCAGGACTTGTGGAACACCTTGCGAACAACGTTCGATGCGACCACGTACACCATAAACTTCAGCAAGGCTTTCCGGTGTAATAACCTCAGCAGGTTCGCCTTGTGCAATTAAATTACCCTGCTTCAACATTAATATATGCTCTGCATGTTTAAGCGCAATATTAATATCATGAACTACCACAACCGTGATTATATTTCGGCGTTTGGTTTCTTTCGCCACTAAATCCATCACATGATATTGGTAATTTAAATCCAGCGCACTTAAGGGCTCATCTAATAACAATAAGTTGGGTTGACGAATTAAAGATTGAGCCAAGCCGACTAATTGTTTTTGACCACCAGAAAGTTGGTCTAAATAACTTAACGCCAAATGTTCAATACCCAATTGGCGTAATAGCCCCATCACTTCGTCTTTACTATTTTCATTGCTCAAACCGCCTGACGCACGTTGAGCAACAATAACAGACTCAAGAACATACAGGTGCACACCAGCAGGTAACGTTTGCGGTAAATACACCACATTTTGTGCCCGCTGGGCAAAGCTCTGTTGGGTTAAGTCCTGACCATCCAGTAGCAGCTGCCCTGTGGCTTTGTTTAACCCCGCCAATGAACGCAACAACGTGGATTTACCACTGCCATTAGGCCCAAGTAATACCGTGATCTTGCCTCGAGGCAAAATATCCGTCGATAAATTCTCAATTACGGGGCGTTTTGGGTAGCCTGCATTAAATTGATTAATAATCAGGCCGCTCATGATACGTTCCCTCTATGACGTAAAATAATGCTTAAAAAGAACGGTACCCCCACTAACGATGTCACAATCCCAACAGGAATAATCACACCCGGAATAATATTCTTCGACGCAATTGACGCCATGGATAAAATTAACGCCCCAATTAATGCACTTGCAGGCAGATAAAAGCGGTGATCTTCACCAAAAATCAACCTTGCAATATGCGGTGCGACTAAACCAATAAAAGCGATAGGGCCAACAAATGCCACCGCTAACGCCGATAAAATACTGATGCGTAATAATGTTGTTAGCCTTAAACGACGCACATCAATACCAAAACTGATTGCCCTGTCCTCGCCCAACCTTAAAGCCGTCAGTTTCCATGAGCTCATCATGGCAATCGGGAAAATAAGTGCGAACACTAGCGCCATCACACCCAGTTTAACCCAAGTTGCTTTTGATAAACTCCCCATCGTCCAAAAGACTAAACCTTGCAAGGTATCTTCCGTCGCGATGAATTGCATCATAGAAACCAATGCATTAAAGGTGAACACGAGAGCAATACCAAACAATACAACACCTGAAGTTGCTACGCGCGTCCAACGGGTAACCGCGTCTAACATCAAAGCGGCTAACAATGCAAAAATAAAGGCATTCGCTGATATCACCCATTGGTCAGGCACACCTGGAATTGCAATGCCAGAAACAATCGCTAATGCGGCACCAAAAGCCGCGGCATTAGAGACCCCTAACGTAAATGGGCTCGCTAACGGGTTATTGAGGATAGTCTGCATCTCAGCGCCAGCAAGCCCTAATGACATGCCAATCACCACTGCCATCAACGCGTATGGCAACCGAATATCCCATACGATGACGCGTGTTCCTGCATCAACGACCTCTGGGGTCATCAACGTTTGCCATAAACGCTCAAGAGATAAACCTGATGGCCCTAATGTAAAATCAATAACCAGTGATAATAAAATTGCCGCAACGATGACCCCTAGCCAAGTCAACCGACGACGTAACATATTTTGATAATGTATTTTTACATTATCGTCAGCCTGAATCGCTGATTTTTCAGCCACAACTATTGGCTCGCTCGTCATACTCATCAATTCTTACCCGTTTTCATTACTTTTCGCTGACCCAATATACACCTGTTGGTTCGATGGCGAGAAACTCTCTATGCAATTGCTCCAGCGTTTTTTGCGGCTCAAGGTCGGTAAATTGTTCTGGATAGAACCACTTAGCGAAAACTTGCGTCGCAATCACATTGTACGGAGAGTTATAGTAATTGTGCCAGATAGCATAATCTTGCTTATCTTTAATGGCTGATAACGCGCTAATTCCTTTACGTTCAGTTATTTTTTTCAGGCTTGCTTTCGCATCCGCTAATGAGCTTTGCGCACCTAATTGAACGCCTGCATCTTTACTACCCGGTGCTTTTGCCCCTGATGCAATATAAATATTTGGGTCTGCTGCGATGATTTTCTCTAAATTCATTGTACCAAGTGCACCCGGTAAAACGCCTTTTGCGATATTTTTACCACCTGCTAGGTCAATAAAATTCCCCATATTTCCATCGCCAGCCGTGCCACAGCAATCTTCAAAGGCACCTGCACGTAATTCAATAAAAACACTTGGTTTTTTATCGTCTGGTATTTTAGAGGTGATGTCAGTGACTAATTTTTGGTTTTTTTCATAAAAATCGACATACTTATTTGCTGCCTGTTCACGGTTTAACGCTTTGCCGAGTAAACGCATACTTGGCAATGTGTTTTCCAGTGGCTTATCACGGAAATCCACGAATACAACAGGTACTCCCGCTTTTTCAAGCTGGTTAACTAATTCACTATTTTTACCCGGCCCATGGCCTGATAACCCAAAAATCGCGATATCTGGATTTAGGGTTAATACTTTTTCTGAACTGACGCTATCTGCACTGGTATTACCAATCAGTGGGATATTATCAATTTCAGGAAATTTAGCTTTATAGGCAGCGTAGGTTTGTGGATCTAGTTTTCGAAGATCACCTTGCCAACCTACAATTCGGTCAATAGGTTTATCACCTTCCAGCAGAGCTATTGCACTAAATAGGCGTCCCTCACCTAATAAAATGCGATTAACATTATCAGGAACTTCAACTGTACGGCCTGCAATATCAGTGACTGTTGCAGCCCAAGCACTCATACTGGCACTTGCTAATAACGCTAAACTTATCCCTTTTACTACCGACCTAGCTACAGACTTCTTGGCTACCGACGACATAGTATTAAGCTCCACTATTAACCTCATTGACTTACCTTTTTTTTATGCGGTAACAATAAAGCAAATAAGAATACTTATCAATACGATTATTAGTTTAATCATGACTTTCATCAATGGAATTTTGTGACCACCATCGTAAAGCCAAGCATTCAGCATATTTTATCGCCAAAATACCACTTTATTGCCAGCGCTATATATAAAAAAACAGCACCCTATAAAGAGTGCTGTTTTCATGATAAGTATTTAAAAAAATTATTTATCTAAATTTTCGCGGTAACTTGGAAAGCTCATGTCTTTATAGCGAATAAACGTTGTTTTCTTCGCTATCTTATAGCCAAACCAAATCGCTAAAAATAATGGGATACCAATATAAGTTGCAGTAACCCCCACCCAATCAATTTTATCTTCTAAAAAGGCTTGGTAGTTTTGGCCTAATGTAATTGTTAAACACAAAATAAAGGCAAAAATAGGGCCAATTGGGAAGAAACCTGAACGATAAGGTAAGTCATTAAGATCTTTCCCTTGTGCAATATAGCCTCTACGGAAACGATAATGGCTAATTGCAATACCTAACCAAGCAATAAACCCTGTCATCCCAGATGTATTTAATAGCCACAGGTACACCGTCTGGTTTCCAAACATAGAACTTAAGAAACATAAGCCCGCAACAACTGTCGTTGCTAACAATGCATAACGCGGTACGCCACCTTTAGATAATCGGGCGAAAATGCGCGGCGCTTTGCCTTCACGCGCTAAGGTATACAACATACGCGTTGATGCATACATACCCGAGTTACCCGCCGATAATACTGCCGTTAAGATAACCGCATTCATCACTGCTGCTGCGGATAATAGGCCTGCATTTTCAAATACTAAGGTAAATGGACTAACACTAATATCTTTAACATCGTTACGTAGTAAGCTTGGGTCAGTATAAGGAATGATCAAACTAATAATTAAGATTGCGAAGATATAGAATAACAGGATACGCCAAAACACTTTGCGCACGGCTTTCGGAATATTTTTGGCAGGATCTTTCGACTCACCCGCAGCAATACCAATTAATTCAGTACCTTGGAATGAGAAACCAACGATCATTGCCACACCAATCATCGCAGAGAAACCACCAGCAAAAGGTGCATCACCGATTTCCCAATTATGCCACCCTGCATTTTCTGCACCACTCATGATGCCAAAAATCATCAATACGCCAACAACAATAAAAATAACGACCGTGGTGACTTTTATTAATGAGAACCAGTATTCTGCTTCACCGAACCCTTTAACAGAGATGAAATTCAGTAAGAAAATAATGGCGAGGAAGATTGCGCTCCAAATCCAACCGGGCGTATCTGGGAACCAGTAGGTCATCACCAATTGAGCGGCAACTAAGTCAACCGCAATGGTCACGGCCCAGTTGTACCAGTAGTTCCACCCAAGTGCGAAACCAAAGCCTTCATCGACATATTTTGCACCATAAGTTGCAAATGAGCCCGAAACAGGCATATAAGCAGCTAACTCGCCCAAACTGGTCATCAAAAAATAGACCATTAAGCCAATGATAGCATAAGAAAGGAGTGCTCCACCGGGGCCTGCTTGTGCAACCGTTGCACCCGATGCAACGAATAAACCAGTACCGATAGATCCACCGATAGCAATCATCGCAAGATGGCGCGCCTTTAACTCACGGCGTAGTCTTTGTGCGCCGCCCTGCGAGATAGTATTGGTATGTTGTTCTGACATTTGTTCCCTGCAATTTATTATTCAGCTAATATCGCATGGATTCTAGCAAAATAGGCTGTGAGAACTAAGCAACTCTTCACTGTTATAAGATACCTTCATAATTCACACAAAATTATAAGTAAAACGCGTTATTGCCAAATCCCCCATTTCTATTGAAAGAATATCAAAAATAGAATGAGGTATTTAACTAAGACGAAAAAGCGCAGCCAACAAGGCTGCGGCTCGATATATGGCGAGTATTACTAGTTGCAATAAGACAACAGGTTAGTAATCGCGTTCGAAAGATGCTTTTGACGGTGATAAATCAAATATAGCGTTCTTTCTAAATGAAGTTCGTCTATTTTTAATTCGACTAGAGAGCCATTTTCTAATTGCTCTTCGATCACTCGGCGTGATAAACAGCTTATGCCTATCCCGTAACGCACTGCATGTTTAATCGCTTCTGAATTACCTAGCTCCATTAAAATATGAAAGCCGGGAAGATGTGCAAATAATAGTTGGTCAAGGACATCCCGCGTACCTGACCCCCTTTCACGCAAAATCCAAGGCGCATCACGCAAATCCTTTAAAGAGATATTTTTATTCGCTAATGGATTTTGAGGTGAAACAAAAATAACGAGTTCATCTTTTAACCATGCTTTAGAAATTAACTCAGGGCTATGGCAAACACCTTCAATTAACCCAACGTCCGCTCGAAACTCCATAACGGATTTAATGATTTCTTCTGTGTTACTGATAAAAAGCTCTAAAGGTATATCCGGGTGATCATGACGATAACCCGCTAAGACTTCTGGCAAAATATAATTACCAATCGTCGTACTGGCAGCAAGACGCACAGCTCCCATCTCTTTTTTAAATAATTGCTCGACCTCTAACCCTTGCTCTAATAATGCTAACGCTTTGGGATAAAGCAGCCTTCCGTGCTCATTTGTAACAAGTCGTTTACCCACACGGTCAAATAATTGAACGCCTAATTGGCCTTCTAAATCCGTTAGGGATGCGCTGACAGCTGATTGTGAAAGCGCTAATAACTGAGATGCCTGCGTCGTGGAGCCACTTTTTAATACTTCCGTAAAAACCTCAAGTTGCCTAAGTGTAATTCGCATAAAGGTAAGCCCCAACGTGATTTTTAGTATTTGTAATAATAATGTTAATAGTAACGATTTATTCGTAATATTCCAGAAGAAACTTATAATCTGTTTTAGTGGTAGATAATATAAAGACAATCAATTTAAATTATTATTGATTTTGATATATCCTTATTACTAAATCTTATAAGCGGTAATAAAGAGCATCATCATGAATAAAAGTGACACCAACACCCTTGAGCAGAACAGTCAGAACCCTATATTAAAACTCATACCAGGTATTATTCTAGCGGGTATTCTAACTGCTATTGCAATTTACCTCGGTGACCAACCCTGGTTTATGGATATCGGTTTAGGTGCATTAACCCTCGCAATATTATTAGGAATTATTGTAGGGAATACTTTTTATCCCGTAGCCAGTCAATCTTGTGATGCAGGCATTAAATTTGCCAAACACTATTTCCTACGCGCTGGTATTATCTTGTATGGTTTTCGCCTTACTTTCCAGCAGATCACAGACGTCGGAGCCACTGGCGTCATTATCGATGCTTTAACATTAACATCGACATTCTTACTAGCGTATTGGCTAGGTAAAAAAGTGTTCGGTCTTGATGAAGAAACAACACTATTAATTGGTGCAGGCAGTAGTATTTGTGGTGCAGCTGCAGTCATGGCAACCGAACCTGTGGTTAAGGCCTCAGCGAGTAAAGTCGCGGTTGCCGTTTCAACGGTGGTTATCTTTGGTACGATTTGTATCTTTGTTTACCCTTGGATTTACCAATTAAATGCGCACTTCGGCTGGTTTCCAGCAACAGAAGAAACTTTTGGGATTTATATCGGTTCAACCGTGCATGAAGTTGCACAGGTTGTTGCAGCAGGCCACACCATTGGGACTGACGCAGAGAATGCCTCTGTCATTGCCAAAATGATCCGTGTCATGATGCTTGCGCCTTTTCTCATTATCTTATCGGCTTTCTTAAGCCGTAAAACAGCGGCTAACCAAACAACCAATAGCCCAAAAAGCAAAATTACTATTCCTTGGTTCGCTGTATTCTTTATTGTTGTTGCAGGTTTTAACTCACTCAACCTACTGCCTCAAGTATTAGTGCAACAAATCATTGCGTTAGATACAATTTTACTCGCAATGGCAATGGTGGCTTTAGGGCTAACGACCCATGTGAGTGCTATTCGCCAAGCGGGTATTAAACCCTTGTTAATGGCGCTGATACTGTTTGTTTGGTTGATAGTCGGTGGACTTTTGATTAACTTACTGATTCAAAGTATTTTTTAAACTATATTCCCCTCATTTTTAGCCACCTCACTTGGTGGCTTTTTTGTTGATTTCATTTATTTGCTCATTAATGGCATACTCCAAGAAAAAGGAGTCAAAAATGAAATATATTGGAGCACATGTCAGCGCCTCAGGTGGCGTTGACCAAGCCGTTATTCGCGCACATGAAATCAATGCAACCGCTTTTGCATTATTCACAAAAAATCAGCGCCAATGGAAAGCCGCACCGTTAAGCGAAGACGTTATTAAAAAATTTAAAGATAACTGCAAAAAATATGGGTACGGCAAGCATCAAATCCTTCCTCATGACAGCTATTTGATCAATCTAGGTCACCCCGAATTTGAAGCTTTAGAAAAATCTCGTGTCGCTTTTATCGATGAGATGCAACGCTGCGAACAATTAGGTATTGATTTACTTAACTTTCACCCAGGTAGTCATTTAAAGAAAATTGAAGTTGACGATTGTTTAGCGCGGATTGCTGAATCTATTAATATTGCCCTTGCTGAAACTGAAGGAGTGACTGCCGTGATTGAAAATACGGCTGGCCAAGGGACTAACTTGGGCTTTGACTTTACACATCTCGCCAAAATTATTGATGGCGTGAAAGATAAAAGCCGTGTCGGTGTTTGTATCGATACTTGCCATGCTTTTGCCGCAGGTTATGACCTACGCACGGCCGAAGATTGTGACAAAACATTCGGCCAATTTGCAGAGATTGTCGGGTTTGAATTTCTAAAAGGAATGCACCTAAATGATGCTAAAAGTGAATTTGCCAGCCGCGTTGACCGCCACCATAGTTTAGGTGAAGGAAACATAGGCTTTGCGCCATTTACTTACATTATGCAAGATAACCGCTTTGATGGTATCCCATTGATTTTAGAAACCGTTAACCCCGATATTTGGCCGCAAGAAATTGCATGGCTCAAAGCACAACAAAATAGCTAATTATTTACTTTCTAATAACCAAAACCCCCTGCATTTATCATGTGGGGGTTTTGGTTGAAACTAACGCACTATAACGATTTCATTTCAATTTTAGCCATCATATCCGCTAATTTGTTTCTATTTTTTAAACCGACATCTGGCTGAGAAACTGATAGCGCGGAAATCGCTGTCGCCATACGTAACGTGTGCTCACTGGATTCACCATTCAGTAACCCATACGCTAACCCTGCCACCATGGAATCACCAGCACCAACCGTGCTTATCACTTCACAATGGGGTGGTTTTGCAAGCCAAGAGCCCGACGCATTAACCCAAAGAGCCCCTTCTTCCCCTAACGATATGACCACATGGGAAATCCCTTTATCTCTTAATTCATGCGCTGCGGTCACGACATCTTGTAAATCGGGAAGTTTTCGGCCAACCCAACTTTCTAACTCATGACGATTAGGTTTTACTAACCATGGAGATGCTTTTAAACCGGCCTTCAACGCTTCCCGGCTACTATCAAAAATAATACATGGGCATAATTGGCGAAGGCGAGTCATCCAGCGAGTAAATTCTTCTGGGTCAATACCACTCGGTAAACTTCCGCTCACCACCACCATATCGAAATGGCCTAACCAGTTGAGCGACTCTGTCGAGAAACGGTTCCAATCTTCTTTACTAACTTCAAAACCTGAAAAATTGAAATCAGTCGATTCCCCGTTATTTTCAGTGAGTTTCACGTTAATTCGTGTACGCCCTGGCACCATACTAAAGCGATTAGCCATACCATTTTCACTGAAAAAATGTTGGAATTCTTCTTGGTTATCCTTTCCCATAAAACCACTAACGGTGATATCAATACCTAAGTCACGGAGCACTTTTGCGACATTGACACCTTTACCACCCGCATTGAGGCTAGCGGTTTTGACTAAATTGACTTCACCAACTTCGATAGTAGAGCATAAGCCCACAAGGTCGTAAGCAGGATTTAATGTAATTGTAGCAACCCGGCGAGTCATAACCACTAATCTCCCTTATCATGATTATCGTGTCTTTAAATTTAATTATAGTTATAACATTAAAGCATATTGTTTTCAGTGATATTTGTACTTTTTCCTGCTTGTTTTTCTACACGATTATGTCAGGATCAGCGCGCTAAAAAATAAAACAATAAGGAGAAGATATGTCTGAGCCTACCAACGTCGTCGTGGGTGTCGGTGTTCTAATCACGAACAAACATGGGCAAATTTTAATGGGTAAACGCAGCAGTAAACATGCGCCCTATTGGTCTATTTTCGGAGGCCACGTTGACCCAGGTGAGTCTTTTGAAAATTGTGCCATTCGCGAAATAAAAGAAGAAATTGGTATTGATATCCAAGCCCCCACCGTTTTTGGCATCAGCAATAATTTACAAACTTATCAACAAGAAGGTAAACATACGGTTTCTATTTGTATGCATGTTGAATATAGCGGTGATGTTGAGCCTCGAATTATGGAAGCAGATAAATGTGAAAACTTAATGTGGGTTTCCCCTGATAATCTCCCAGAACCCCATTTTGAAGCGAGCCGCAATGCGGTTGACCTCTGGTTAACACACCGTTTCTACCACCACATCGCCTAATTAACCGAAACGTACAAACCTCTTCGTTTTGTGCGTTTATTGTCCATCTCTTTCTAATTACTCATTTTTCCCTAATTTATTCAATTTGCCATATTTACAATACCTCACACTTACCGTATCATTTAGCTAGTACAGTGAAACATAATATTTAGGAGCCACCATGGCTATTGATGGAACAACCCAACAAAAAAATCCTTCTATATTGGGAGGTGCTATGATCATCGCCGGTACTGCAGTCGGTGCTGGTATGTTTTCTATTCCTATGGTGACTTCTGGCGTATGGTTCACAGGTTCCGTCATTCTGTTAATTTATACCTTTATTTGTATGTTACTTTCTGGGTTAATGATTTTAGAAGCTAATATGAATTACCCTACGGGTGCTAGTTTCCATACAATGGTAAAGGATTTATTAGGTTCAACTTGGAATTCAATTAACGGCTTATCCGTTACTTTTGTGCTTTATATACTCACTTATGCCTATATTTCTGCGGGCAGCTCTATCATCGCAGCAAACCTGTCAGAAAAAATACAGATACCACAAGCGGGTGCAGGCTTTGTTTTTGCTTTCATTGTTGCTTTTTTTGTATGGCTTTCTACGCGTGCTGTCGACAGGTTAAGCACCATTTTAATTGGCGGGATGGTAATCACCTTTATCATGTCAATCGGTGGGATGGTTTCCACTGCATCGCCCGCGATTTTATTTAACCAAACTGAGCAAAGCGAAAGCCAATACCTCCCCTATGCCTTAGCCGCATTACCTTATTTATTAACCTCTTTTGGTTATCATGGTAATGTACCTGGATTAGTAAAATATTATAATAAAGATAGCCGTAGTGTTGTTAAGAGCCTCGTCTATGGTGCCACAATCACTGTTGTTATCTATATTTTATGGCAGTACGCTATTCAAGGAAATATTCCAAGAACGTCATTTATTGAGATCAGAGAAAACGGCAATAATATTGATGCATTACTGGCTCAAATGAATATTTCCACCCAAAGTAGTTTTATCTCTCAATTTTTGAACCTGTTTTCGTACATGGCTCTAGCCAGCTCTTTCTTAGGCGTGTCTTTAGGGTTATTTGATTTTATTGCTGACTTTTTCAAATTTGAAGATAATAAGTTTGGCCGTCTTAAATCTGTCGCAGTCACATTTTTACCACCAACAATTCTCGCTTTAATTTTCCCTAATGGGTTTATTTATGCGATTGGTTTTGCCGGGTTGGCTGCCACTATTTGGGCTGTTATTGTCCCTGCATTGATGGCAAGAGCCAGTCGTAAACGTTATCCAAATAACAGCTATAGAGCACCAGGAGGAAGCTTTATCATTGGCTTCGTGATCCTTTTTGGTTTAGTTAATGCGGTGGCTCATTTATTGTCATTGTCTGGCTTACTTCCTATCTACTAATCATTTCAGTATGAATATAGCCCACGGGTTATATTCATACTTATTGCCTTATCCAAGAACTGTATTATCTAAAATTGTATTTTCCAAAAATTTTTCACCGAAAATTGACTTTAGCATCTTGCCTAATTCCTTATCTGCGAGTAATTTTGTCGCACTCTTTTTGACAACCCCAAAGAAGGTTATTTATGGCCAAGGCCAATGAAATCAAACGTGGTTTTGCAATAAACTACAATGGCAAATTATTACTTGTAAAAGACATTGATATTCAAGCACCTAGCGCTCGTGGTGCGAGTACATTATATAAAATGCGTTTTACTGATATCAAAACTGGCCAGAAAGTTGAAGAGCGTTTCAAAGGCGATGATATTTTAGACACAATTTCACTTACGCGTCGTGGCGTCAGTTTTTCTTATATTGATGGTGATGAATATGTCTTTATGGATAATGAAGACTACACGCCTTATATTTTCAAAAAAGCTGATATTGAAGAAGAATTACTTTTTATTCCTGAAGAAGGGTTACCAGGAATGCAAGTGTTAACGATGGATGGGCAAGTTCTGGCTTTAGAGTTACCACAAACGGTTGATATGGCCATTATAGAGACAACACCTGCGATTAAAGGAGCGTCTGCCAGCGCACGAACTAAACCGGCAACAATGTCGACAGGGCTAACCATTCAAGTTCCTGAGTATCTAACTAGCGGCGAAAAAATTCGTATTCATATCGCTGAGCGCCGTTATATGGGCCGTTGCGATTAATTTTTACTTTTAATTTTGCAAAAGTAATGCTTTATATGCCTATGAGTTTATTGTTCATAGGCATATGCCATTGCAATTAAACATTGCTCCCTCATCCCATCTTCGTTTGCTACATTCAATTATTGGTTATCTCAAAATTAATCGTATTTAATCGTATAAATCCCTAACGTTTTATCTTTATTAATCCAGTTAAATTGCTGAGTACCTTTTTGATTTGGAAGCAACATTTCTTGATTTTTTAGTTTTCGAATATCTGCAGATGCGGTTTCCAATTTGCCGTTATCACTCCAACATTTAGTTTCAACCTTATTCGCATTCGCTTCGACAACACAAGGTGATGCAACAATAGCTCCAGTAAATCGAATAACGGCGGTATTACTCCGTCTCGCCTCACTGTTTTCAGAGGCGAAAATTGAAAAACTTGTACTTAATGTCGCTACCGCTAAAAAAGTCATTACTATTTTTTTTACTGAGCTATTCATGATGAAATCCCCTTCTAAAATTATGTTATCGTCACTTTCTGTCATTTATTTACAGTTAAAGTATTTAATTTGGCTGAATTGCCGGAGAACGACATACTAATTCCAAAAGGAAATTAAAAATTTAATTTATAGTCGTAGTTTTTTATTTTTCCTTTTAATTATTTATCCAAATAAAATAAACGACTTGCATCACACTTAATTAACCACACAAAATGCAACACTTTATAAATAGTATCTATTAGCATTGGTTGTATAATTTATAAAAAACGTCGCAATATCATTTTAGGCTTATCCTATAATTCATTAAAAATAGTATGTATCGCCATGAATAAAAAACTAGATAAAAAAATTTCATTACCCGTTAGCAACTTGATCGCATCAGGCCGCCAGCGCGCTTGTTATCAGCATCCTGACTATCATGACCTATGTATAAAAGTTCATTTAAATGGGAGAGATGACAAAGAAACCTTAAGAGAGATCCGCTATTACAAGCGCTTATATAGAAAAAACTTCACGACAAAAACAATTTCTCATTACTATGGCACCCAACAAACTGATCAGGGGCTGGGGTATGTATTCCAATTAATCAAAGATAAAACAGGAAATGTTTCACATACTTTAGATTATTACCTAAAAAATAAACAACTTTTTTTAAAACATAAAAAAAATATGAAAGTTGCTTACGAGCAATTTAAAAAGAATATATATAAAGAAGCTATCACCACGATGGCGCTAAAAACGTATAATATCGTTTACCAACTAGGTTATAAACCTTATGGCCAGTTTTTTATTATTGATAACCTGGGGTCCGCTAACTTAATCCCCATTGATTATTTTTCAACTAAAATAGCCCGTTCCACACTAAATCGTCGGTTTACCGATTTCGAACAACGGCTATATCGTGACTATAATATTAAGGTATAGCGCACATACTCTGACTTATACTTTACCTTCACCATTAGTATCTGGTTATATTGATTTATTGTTAGCATAGATTATCTCACATTATCTGATACCAGTATCACACAAAAAATAGGATTAACGAAAACACTGATATACATACAGTATTTTTGTTTTTTTGAGTATTTTTTCTCCTAATAGTGTTTTTTTAAGACAAATTAAACTATTCATTTTTTTCATAAATAAACCTTCGTTAAATATAAATTTAGACTTCTTTACATTTCGGGTTTGAAAAGGACTTAATTATGTAATTACACTGAAATATTACACAATAAAACGTGATTTAGATCATAGTTTATTAGTGATAAACACCCGTTCTGTAAGTGAATATACCTCATTGTAGACGACCATCACATAACCCAATGGCAAATAGGCTCTTTTATCTAATGTTTTGTAAATTTCCCCCCTATTAACTCGCCATTTTGCTTTTGTTTATGTATGCTCTTAAAGGTTTGATTTGGTACTAATGCGATACCGAATCTTCTAGGTAAAGAATGTTTTAGTAAATTTAGTAAATATTGATATATATCCTATACTCAATAAGTCATTAAATATGATTAATACATTCGAAGTTTGGTAGTGCTGCAATAAACACTTTCTGCGAAAAACACACTTTTCTGATTTGTAATGCGTTTTTCACAGGGATAGGTTTAGTTTTTTTGTGTCTTTTTACACAATAAGTACTAGAAAAATGGTAAGGGATATATATAAGAATGTTAACGTCTGAAAAACTTAAGCGCTATGCTTGGCGCATTGTTCCGGCAATTGCCATTGCCGTGACGCTCACAGCATGTACCACCCCAAAGTCAGCTAAGAATACACAATATACCGCTAAATCAGATACCCGTATGCTAAACGGTTCTGCTGGCGATTCGTTGACGATGGCATCTCAAGATGAATTCGAAGAGTTAGTACAAAGTGTTGATACTAAGTCTAAAATAATGGACCAATACGCAAGCTGGAAAGGTGTAGCTTATCGCCTTGGTGGCACAACAAAGAAAGGTGTCGATTGCTCAAGTTTCGTTCAGCGTACATTCTTTGAACAATTTGGTGTAGAGCTTCCACGCACAACATCTGAGCAAGAATCCTCCGGGAAAAGCGTAAAACGCAATAACCTAAAAGTCGGTGATATTGTTTTATTTAAAACAGGCCGCACGATGAAGCATGTTGGTATCTATATTGGTGATGAAAAATTTGTTCATGCATCAACCAGTAGTGGTGTTATCGTTTCTGAAATGACTAACTCTTACTGGAGCAAAAGATATTACGCAAGTAGACGCATTATCAACGGTTCATAAATTTTTGTAGTACCCTATATCCCCTTTCCAATAAAAAAGCTTCCATTTGATGGAAGCTTTTTTATTGGAAATCTTTACTGACTAAATTTAGTGGTAGTCATCCGATTTTAAATCAAAAATAACTCAGTCACCAAATTCCACCTCATGATGATACTCATCCAAAAAAACAGTTTTAAATATAGAGCCAAATAAAATCAGTAAGCAAAAACAGTAATAAACAGTCGAGCCATCATTACTAAACAAAGATTAAAACATACTCAAAGCTAAGCACTATAAAAACCAGAAGAAAGTTCTGCTATAGCAACACCTGAAGCTTTTAAACGGCACATAGCGGCTAACTCATCATTAGCATGAATGAATAGGCAAATTTCTTTCTGCCACTCTAAGATCGCATTAGCAATCTGCATGTCTGATAATGATTCAGACAATTGCTGCATTGCAATACAGTCTGTCGCACAGTCATGGCTAAGCAGTTTCAGCCCCACAAGCTTATCGCTATCGACATCATTCATAGGCACAACTTCAACATCGGTACCTTTTTTGCCTGATAACCAGCGGTAGCTTTGCGGTAGCCTGTGCACCACCGAAAGACCTAATTTTTCCACAAACATATCCTATTGAAACATTTTAGTATTTTGCCAAGTATTGATATTTACTTTCTTACTTGACCTAACACGGGCTTAAGCCAATCATTCATCGTTCAAACCGAACTTTTAGTTATCTAAAAAGTGACATTAATGTTAAATAATGAACCATAAATATAACATTAAAAAAACAAAATGTCGTTAAATTTTTGTGACACAAATCATTGCATATTCATTTTAATAGTAAATACATTAAAATTTAAACTATTTTTGATCTTTGCGCTCAACATCCTGCTCAAAACACTTAACTTTTTTTTACATTTCTGAAATGAAAATAGTAAAAAATAGTTTATTTTTGAAATTAAACAAAATTTTTATTAATCAATAATGTTGCAATGTACATTAAATCATAAAACATAAATTTAACAAATCTAACCATAATGATAGTTGATTTAGATCATTTTTCAGCAAATATTTTAACTACCCTGTGTTACTATTCGGTTTTGTCGAGTGATAATCCTTTATCCCTTATAGATAAAATGAATGATATGGAAAAGTAACTAGAAAAAGCTTTATTTGATTAGAGATATAAAGAGGAGAATTATGTGTTTTCAGCTTCATCCTTGAAACTTGAAAACATACGACTTACTTTGTTTTTTTTGCCAATAATACAAATAACATTGAAAAAGCGACACAAGCGACCATAGAACCCACCATTGGCCATGCGCTCTGGGCGGGTATTAGCGATAATAATGTTCCAACAAGTGCCCCTATCGAAAACCTTATTGTTCCTGCCAATGAAGAAACCGTTCCTGCAATATGTGGATAATTATCTAAGATCACGGCCATTGCATTCGACGTGATCATCGCTATACCACTAACATAAATGGCAACGCCGATTACCAGTGTCCAAAAATCTAGCGCAAAGGCTGTTGTCACTAGCAACCACACCCCCATTACAAATTGAATAATAATACCAAAATAAAGCATTTTTTCGGCACCAAAATGCCTAACATAGCGGCTATTTATTGTCGTCATAATAAATAGGAATATGATATTGATACCAAAATAGTAGCCAAAATTCTGTGGAGACACCCCGTTCAAATCAATATATACAAAAGCGCCTGCATTTAAGAATGAAAACATCCCTGCAAAGGAAAATGAACTCGCTAATATGTAGAACAGTACCTGTCTTGCCCTAAATAAAGTAGCAAACTGCCTTAATGTTGTACCAATATGAAACTTCTGCCTTTTAGCTACGGGTAATGTTTCTCGCACAAAACAGCTCACTAAAACGACAGCGATAACCGCGGCAATGGCGATGCTCCAAAAAATTGCATGCCATGAGAACCAGCGCATTAGCTCCCCCCCTAAAATAGGGGCTAACAACGGCGCTACTGTCATCACTAATACAACGAAGGACATACTTCTTGAAAATTCATCACGAGTAAACATATCCCGCATAAGTGCGTTAATCACAACACTTGCAGCGGCAGCAGCAAAACCATGTAAGAAACGTAACCAAATCAGTGAATCAATCGATTCCGTGATAGCACAGGCCGCTGATGCGATGGCAAAAACGACGACCCCACCTAAAATAACAGGTTTACGCCCGATGCTATCTGCCATCGGACCATAGAATAATTGCCCTATAGCAAAACCAAAAATGTAGCTATTGAGCGTCATCTGAATGCGCCCTTCATCTACATTAAAATAATGCATCATCGTCGGAAAGCTTGGTAGGTACATATCGATAGCCAATGGCATTAGCATCGATAATAAACCTAGAATTAATATCAGCCCCAAATAGGATGAACGCTGCTGTTGCACTCTTTAAACTCCTGCTGTTTTTTTACGTGGTACATTAATACTATTGATCTCTTCTTCCGTCAGTGGGCGGTATTCTCCTGGTTCAAGTGTCTCATCTAGCCAAATTTCGCCAACGCGTTCACGATGCAGCCCACAAACATGGTTCCCTACCGCAGCAAACATGCGTTTTACTTGATGATAGCGTCCTTCACTAATCGTCAATCGGACATCTCTAGGGCTAATAATTTCCAGTTTCGCTGGTTTAGTTGGGTGTTTTTCCCCGTTAAGCATGACCCCCAGAGCAAACTGTTCGGCAACATCATTGGCAATATCGTCACTTAATTGAACTCGGTATGTTTTTTCACAATGATGCTTCGGTGAAGTAATGCGATGTGACCATTGGCCATCATCAGTCAATAACACCAAACCTGTTGTATCGATATCTAAACGCCCTGCTGAATGCAGTTTTTGTGCGAGAGGCTCATCGATAAAAAACAGGATCGTGGGATGTGTTGGGTCATCTGTGGAGCAAATATAGCCTTGTGGTTTATGTAACATAAAATAACGCGGCCCTGTAACTTGCACGAGGACATTACCATCATAAGCGACTTCATGGTCAATCGTAACTTGAAAAGCACCTGATTTAACGATTTCATCGTCAACGGTTACAAGCCCTGCACGCAGTTCTCGCGCTACCAAACTTCGGCTTATCCCTAATTGCTGGGACAAAAATTTATCCAGTCGCATAGATTCTCTTAACTTGATGGAATGTCAGTGAAGCGTACAATAACGCTCAACTGTCAGAATAATATAGAGTGAAAGGGTGTTGTGATTGTTATCACATTATTCATTATAACAATAACCCCTGTGAAGTGATAGCTTCACCTAAGCAGCTGACATCTTTAGACAGACTCATCGTTTTAAATTAAATTTAACGTCATTCACCTGATTTAATTACATAATACTGAATAATATGCCTTTTATTTTACGCCCTTATCAACAAGAAGCTGTCGATGCGACAGTGAGTTATTTCCGTAAGCAGACTCACCCGGCTGTGATTGTCTTGCCTACTGGCGCAGGTAAAAGCTTAGTGATTGCCGAATTGGCCCGACTCGCTCGAGGACGAGTGCTGGTATTAGCTCATGTGAAAGAGTTAGTTGAACAGAACCATGCTAAGTACCTCGCATATGGCCTGCAAGCTGATATTTTTGCTGCGGGACTGAATCGCAAAGAGTCTCAAAGCAAAGTGGTTTTCGGCAGTGTGCAATCCGTTGCTCGCAATCTAAAAGCATTTGATGCACATTTTTCCCTAGTGATTATTGATGAGTGCCATCGCATAAGTTTGAATGATAAAAGCCAATATCAACAAATTATTCAAGCTTTACAGGTAAATAACCCTTCATTGCGTATTTTAGGCTTAACAGCCACCCCCTATCGCCTCAACAGTGGCTGGATTTACCAATATCATTACCATGGCATGGTACGCGGTGATGAAAATTGTTTTTTCCGTGAGTGCATCTATGAGTTACCGCTACATTATATGATTAAAAACAAGTTTTTAGTCCCGCCTGAACGGCTTGACATGCCTGTTTTACAATATGATTTCAGCCAGGTTTCACTCACATCATCAGGTATTTTTAACGAACAAGAACTTAATTTATCGTTAAAAAAGCAACAACGCATTACGCCTAAAATTATTGAGCAAGTTATTGAATACGCTGCTCCGTTGCAAGGCTGCATGATCTTTGCTGCAACGGTCGAACATGCAAAAGAAATTTTGGGCTATTTACCTCAGGGGCGCGCCGCATTAGTGACAGCTGAAACCCCAGCGGCTGATAGGCAATCAATTATTACGCAGTTTAAAAACAAAGCACTACATTATTTAGTTAACGTTTCAGTGTTAACAACTGGGTTTGATGCACCCCATGTTGATGTGATTGCTATTTTGCGACCAACAGAGTCAGTGAGTTTATACCAGCAAATTGTTGGCCGAGGATTACGCCTTTCTGAGGGCAAAACACGCTGTTTAATCTTAGATTATGCAGGAAATCCACACGACCTATTTCGGCCTGAAGTGGGCTCAAGTAAACCGAATTCAACCAGTGTGCCGGTACAAGTTTTTTGCCCATTGTGCCAATTTGCGAATGTTTTTTGGGGGAAATGTACCTCTGATGGCCAAATTATTGAACACTTTGGTCGGCGCTGCCAAGGCTGGGAAGAAGACGAAAATGGGCAAAAACAGCAATGTGAATTCCGCTTTCGCTTCAAGCAATGTCCACACTGTGGCGCTGAAAACGATATAGCCGCTCGCCGCTGCCAAAAATGCCAAGAAGTGCTAACCGACCCTGACGATATGTTAAAAGCCGCATTAAAACTTAAAGATGCATTAATCATTCGTTGCGGGGGAATGCAATTTATCACAGGGAATGATGCCAAAGGCGAATGGATTAAAATCAATTATTATGATGAAGATGGAACCTCTGTTTCAGAACGTTTTCGCCTAGCGACGCCCGCACAAAAACGCGTTTTCGAATACCGTTTTTTACGAGAACATCAACGTGCCCCAGGGGTCCCATTTAAGTGGAATAATGCAAATGATATATTATTGCAGCAGTCTTTGTTACGTTATCCCCAATTTATTGTCGCTCGCAAAAAAGAACGTTTTTGGGAAATTCGCGAGAAAATCTTCGATTATCAAGGGCGTTTTCGCGTTGCAGATCCCCTATCGTAGAGCGAAGATGATCATAATGATTGCTGGATGACGGATTTTTCGTTAAAATGCCGCCCGCCTTCCGATATCTTGTTCTCTGAATGAAGTATCCCTAGGCCAAATCTCGAACCTGCTGCTGGGTCGCCTGTAGCAGGAATTTATATTTTCTTTTTATAGAGAAATAGTAATGTTAACTATCAATGCAATTGAACGTAAAGAGCAGGGTAAGGGTGCGAGCCGCCGCCTGCGCAGAGATAACCAGCTTCCAGCTATCGTTTACGGTGGCAACCAAGAAGCTATCTCTGTAACTCTTAACCACGATGAAATCATCAACCAAGAAAGCAAAGCAGAATTTTACGAAGTTCTGAATCTGGTTATCGATGGTAAAGAAACAAAAGTAAAAGTTCAGGCTGTTCAACGTCACCCATTTAAGCCAAAAGTGACGCACATTGACTTCCTGCGCGCTTAATTAAAGCCCACAGCCGAGCTTTAGAATTTTCGGGACGCCGAGTAAATAACGCCGCAATTGCGGCGTTATTTATTTCTAGCTATTCAACACCATAATCTATTTCGTGCCACGGCGTTGTAATTGGTCTCGCAGATTAGGTGGTGTGCCACGAATGGTTAACGTATCAGTGACAGGATCCCAAAAGATACGCTCCCCCATAAGCATCGCATCAAAGCTAATCGTGATCCCTCCGCCACTTCCTGAAAACTTCGTTAATTGCTTTAATGTTCCTCTATCAGCAGGGAAACTTTCCTCAAGTTGGTAATCATTTTGACGAGCGAAATCGTCAAAACTTTGCTCTTCCACCATTGGTAACTCTTTCGCCAATGCTTCCAACTCAATTTCTTCACCTGACTGTAATTGCTCCGTGCAATAACTGTGAACTTGCTGGCGATAAGCTTGACGCGTGTTTTTATCCATCTGAGCATTGTCACAAAAATCATCCAGTGCTTGAACTAAGCCTTTATTTTGAACTTTTGCATTTAGCCCTTCGGACGCAGCTAAAAAATCCATAAAGAAGTCAGAGACTTTTCGTCCTACTCTACCTTTTAAGAACGTTAAATACCGTTTTGACTCAGGATTGGTTTCCCATTCGGTTAAATCAATACGAGCGACAATATCCGCATGAGGAATATCTAAATAGTGTGTCGTGCCTAAATCTAATGATTCCGTGACAAACATGCTGTCACAACTATTGAGCACTGCAATTAATAGGTATTCGACTGCGAGGTAGCGGTATTGACAAAAAAGAACGACGCCCCCTTCAGCAAAAGGGTATTTGGCTAGTTCATCTTTCAAGCGAACGGTCATCGCACGGCTGAAACCTAAGAATTCTTCTTCGCCCTTACGCAATAACTTTAACGCATCAGCAAGTTCACTTTCTTCGTTAAACTCACCAAATGCTTTACTTTTAGCACTATAGACGCGATGTAGCTCTGCCATCATGTCTTGTACGACACCATCTGCTGTCAATAAAGAATCCCGCAACATCACCTCGAGGGTTTGTTCATCTCTTTTAATTAACTGGTGTAACGCTATCTGGTTAATTTCCAGACTCATTGTTGGCTCCTTCGAAATAGCAGAAATAATGTTGCGCGTATTAAAACATTGATATTATTCCTCTGCAATAGAAACTATCATTTGCACAAATTTTAACCCACACTGCTGAACTTATGCACACTTTACGAATCTTAATTAGCATTATTATCACTTAAACAAAAATTTGTTGCGAAGAAAGAAGAAAAACCAACTGTGATACGCTATGATATGTAGCTTTCATTAATTTAGGATCTCTTAATTTATGCCACAATCATCTCGCTATAGTGATGAAAAAGTTGAAGGTTTACTTTCTGACCTTGTTAGTGTGTTAGAAAAAAACCACACCCCTGTTGACCTTTCCCTTATGGTGTTAGGTAATATGGTCACGAATCTGCTGAATACGTCAGTTGCACCTGCACAACGTAAAATGATTGCAGAATCATTCGCAAATGCATTACTTTCTTCTGTTAAAGAAGATAAATCACACTAATTGATTAATGAAATAAACAGTATGGTCACCCACCTGCGCTACCGTGACAAAGTCTCTAACATGATTGGTTGGGGGCACTGGTTTGCACTATTCAATATACTGCTTAGCCTTGTGTTAAGTAGTAGCTATCTGTTTATTTTTGATTGGCCAGACACCCTAACTGGCCGAGTTTATGCTTTCGTCAGTTGGTTAGGTCATTTTAGCTTCGTGGTCTTTGCAGCCTACTTACTCATTATTTTTCCACTGACCTTTATTGTCATGTCTCAGCGGTTGCTGAGGCTACTTTCTGTTGCCCTCGCGACTGCAGGGATAACTCTTTTAATTTTTGATATCCGTGTTTTTAGCCAGTTTGGCTTGCATCTAACCCCACAGGTATGGGATTTAGTCATTAACCCTACAAAAGGCGAGATGGCTCGTGAATGGCAGCTGATGTTTATCAGTATCCCCATTATCTTTCTTGTTGAAATGTTATTTGCAACTTGGAGTTGGCAAAAACTGCGCAGCTTAAGCCGGCAAACCTTTGGTAAACCGCTTGCGGGTATTTTTATTGTGACTTTTATCATGTCACACCTGATGTATGCGTGGGCCGATGCGAACTTTTACCGCCCTATCACGATGCAGCGTTATAATTACCCATTATCACAACCAATGACTGCGCGGAAACTTCTTGATAGATACGGCTTATTGGATTTAACAGAACATCAAAATCGTGTCTTCCAGCAAGGTAGTCCGACTGCCCTTAAATTAAATTACCCATTAAAACCATTAAGCTATTATGATCAGGGTTCAGGTTATAATTTATTATTATTAGTGATTGATGACCTCGGTAATAAGTCTCAACAAGACTCGATGGATGCTCTGAATGAGTTTAAATCAATCAGCACACAGTTTACCAACCATTATACAACTGGTTTACGTAACGATACCGCCTTGTTTGGCCTATTCTATGGTATCTCATCGACTTACTTTGATAATATTCTTAATGGCCGCCATCCATCAAGTCTGATTGAAGCTCTTCAGCATCAAGGGTATCAGTTCGGTTTATTCTCAACAGATGGCTTTAACTCTCCATTATTCAGGCAAGCTATTTTAGCCGATTACTCTTTGCCTGCCACAACTGCCGATAACGATAGTTTGACTGTTTCTCAATGGAATAATTGGTTAGGTAATCTGAAAAATGGGTCGCCTTGGTTCTCATTCCTTAACATTACAGGTACGCCAGGCAGTGCAAAAACCAACGAGCAGATCAAGCGTGTGATGGCGACATTACAACGTGAGAACCGGTTAGAAAATACCATTGTTATTGTCACTGCCAATTACAATAATCAAGGTAAATCAGAGAACGAATGGTTAGACGGCAAACACTTTAATCGAGATAAGATGCAAGTGCCTCTATTTATTTACTGGCCGAATACTCCTGCACAACAAATAGATAAACTGACTAGTCATCAAGATGTAATGACCACGCTAATGCAACGGCTGTTACACGTCAGTAACCCACCTGATGATTACAGCCAAGGTGAAGATTTATTTAGTGTTAAACGTACTTACCCATGGGTGATCACCGGCGATAACGACGATGTTGTGATTACCACTGACAATGCCACCCTTTATATGGATCAAAATGGTCAGTTTAATATCTATGATAAACAAGGGGCTATCGAGAAAAATGAAAAACCTGATTTGGCTGAGTTATTGAAGATCTTTACTGAATTAAAGCGTTTTAATGAAAATTAAATGCTTAAATATCAACCAGTCGCATCATGCGTCTATTGCTTTTAGAAACAAATTGGGTAGTATAAATCAAAGTTCGGCATGTAGCGCAGCTTGGTAGCGCACCGTCATGGGGTGTCGGGGGTCGTAGGTTCAAATCCTATCATGCCGACCAACTTTTTATAGAGAAACCAACCTGTTACGGTTGGTTTTTTTATACCACCAAAAATATGGTGAAAATCAAAACCAAAGCTGTGAGTTAGGTTCTTTCTACATGAAAATTCAAGGTGACCTATGGAAGTATAAAATTCCTCTCTTTTATGGCCAGTGCAACTTTTTTGTATGTAAGGACTTAACAGATAAAGGAATGAATAACGAAGCAAACATTCTTTGCATGTCAAAGAAAATGACTCAAGCATATGTAAACAATCTATCAGAAAATGATTTATCCTTGATTGCTATATCCTTTCTTAATGCTGTTAACGTATTTCAAACAATAGATTTATGGTCATCTCAAAATTTGAAAATGCTTAATGCTGCAATTGCTGATTTACGTAATATATATACAACTGGTTTGATTGTTCTGACTAGTAAAATGTTAAGTAAAACTATTGGAAATATAAATTCAACAATACTTCCACGGTTAGGCTATTCCATGAAAATAGGTAAGATAACGCTACAAAAAATAATTTGTACCACTTATCAAACTCACGAGAAAAGGCATCATGTGTTAACACAGATACGAGCATGATCCACACCAATCCTTAGTTGAATTATCAAAATCTCATTTTAGTATTTTATGTATTATCACTATTAATAATAGACTAGCTGGAAACGAAAACAATGTTACAAATGAAATTAACACACTGGTATCCAGCAGTTCATTAATAACTGCTCTTAATTGTATTGTAGTCATATTATCTGACCATGACTGCTCCATTTGGTATTTTTGGTTAATAGCCATTCCTGCATTCAATAAAAACAATATAACGTAATTTGCTACAATAATACCAAGCGTTAATCCCCACTTTATGAATAATTTAGTTCCCATTTATTTGTTCCCCGTAAAGTAATTGCCCAATTATCCCCATTGTTTCCTCCCCAGAAAAATCTGTATTATATCCAATAATAGATGCTGCACCTGATGCGGCTTCAAACAATGTTCTCAATTTACTTTTTTCCATAGGTGTAACACCTGTGACATTTGGATACTGCTCTTTGAATAACCCTGTTACTTCTATAACAACAAGAGAAGATAAATCTTGTTTCTTACCAACCATGTAATCCTCTAAAGATGCGGGAACCACAAAAGATTCCTGACCAGTTACAATATATCTGGCTAACGAATAACCCGAACGAACAGATGATAATTCCTTTTCAAAAACCTTTGAGCCTCCTGCTTTTATTGCATTTACTGTTTGTGTTGTACAATTACTCGTTGATAAATCGTAAATGTTTATTGTGTGCCCGTACTTTTTAGTTGCCTCGCCCACATTAGGGGATAACCCAACAGGGGAAGAGCCTCCACTCCACAATGCCATAAAGTGAGCTTCTACTTGCTGTATATTGGCATCATTTACAGCAAAAACTCGAGCATTCATTTTGTATAGCTCATGTCGGTAATAATTTCTTGCATCCTCACCTATAAGGCGAATTAAGATACCGTCCCCCACGATGCCAAGAGTACCAGTCCGACCGAATCTACCATAAGTATAAACTGTTATTTGGTTATTTTTATGTAATGAAACATACGAGTGCCCAGAGCCTACTCTTTCTGTCCACACATAAACCCCATCAGGAATAAGATTATCTAAAGCCGTGCATTCACCTATGATATTAGAAGGAATAAAAGCGGCGTGACACGGACACGTTGAATAACTTTTGCGGGTATCAGCAGCTGGTTGCCCCCCAATTAAATGAGTAAAATCTCCCCCTACTATTTCATACCTTCCTGCATGAACACCACATGTAACTTTATTACCTTGAACGGCTTGTCGCTTAAAATTAATACCACCCCGATGTGCTAATGCACTCCCCTCTAATACTCTTCCACCGCATGTAGTCCTATCCCCCTCTAGCACTTTGAATGACATCACCATAAATCACCTCAATAAAATTAATTAACTAGGTTTTGTGTAATACTATAACTTGAGGTATTTGCAGCTTTATGTTCACAGGTGATACTTTCATACTTCATCGATACTGTTTCATAAGCTTGTGCATCATTATTGTCTAGGGCATTTGGATGGTGATTACTAATGCTTACGATTGATGCATTAGTCAATTTGATTGTTTTATAGACTATCAACTTACCGCTTCTATCGGTTCTATAAAAGCTAAATTCACAATCAAGTAACTCGTTATTATTAATGCTATTCATCAAGAGAGGGGTCGATTTATCATCTAATTTTGTAAATGAAAAGGGTGAGTGTGATACGTTTTGGTGACGACTCATACTATAATTAGTTGAATAAACAAAGATTTCATTTTCATGACCTTCTTGGTATTTATTTCCTATCGAGTCGTAACTTGAGCATCCAGCAGAGATAAGCCCTTGCTTCTTTCCTTTTATAACTAAATATATTTGATTTGCCACCGAGACGCTCCTTAATATAAAAAGAATAATTAAGCATTATATTCACCTTTTTTCTATAGGAATATTCGACATAGTTAATATAAATAGCTCAATGCTCCAATAAAGATTATTAAACCCAATTCAAAATCAGTCTCTAGGTTAAATTCAGCTCCCATAAAAGGAGTTGAACTTAAAGTAAACATCAATACCCTATGTTTGCAGTCATAAACCGACTGTGCCACACTGTTGTGCCATTAACTTCATCGACATAGATAGAAGAATCAAACAGTTATATTGGGGAGGAGCTTCAAGCCAGCTCCACCAAATTTGGTGGGTCAGCGATAGAAGAACAGCTTCAAAAACAGTGAATTACCAAATCCAGTTGGACTGCGCACTGACACAAATAGGACTACAAATGATACGCAAATCGTACGCGGATTATTAAGTTCACTAAAAGCCCACTTCGGTGGGCTTTTTTATTGCACCTCGAAAATTAGAGAGTGTGCCTCTCTGTAGTGGCATAGTTAATTTGGTCACCAACTCAGAGGTGATATCATCACTTCATAAACAGATAGGTGACAATTATGGCAAAACGTATAAGACGGCTTTTCAGTGCTGCATTTATGTTTAAAGGCCGTGGGTATGATCCACAAGCACGAATGGCTCATAGTGATGCTGAATCAACCAAGATTTATACCGAAAACCATGTAGAATGGGTTGAAGTGCCACATTGTGAGATTACTTGAGTAAAGAGAGATAACATATATGCAAGATGATGGTGATTTGATAGAAAGTTATAACCATGTTTGTGCTGAGTGCTTCGGTAATCAGGGAATCATAAATTTAATAAATGATGAAGAAGAACTTAAAGCTGAGCAAAAATGCGATTATTGTAAAAAAAATAATAGAAAAGTAGTATTGTTAGACTTAGTTCTAGCACATATTTTAGGCTCTATTTATTTTTGCTATGCAAACCCTGAAGAGGTTGCATATAGGGATAAAGGTGAGTTTATAACAGAAAAGAACTTGAGTACCGCAGAAGTGCTCTACGAACTAGGCCTTAAATGTAACAATAATAAATTATTTGAAGACATCTGTTCTCACATTAGAAATGACTATTGGTGTGAATCACAACCATACCTATCTGAAAAACATGAAGTTTTACTATATAGTTGGGATAGTTTTTCAAACCACATCAAAAATAAATCTAGATTTATTTTTTGAACAAGATACCGAACCTTTCGACGATCAATACTTTCCTCCCGCATTAATTTTAAATTATATTGGCAGTGCCATAAAAGAATTATCTTTATTTAAAACATTACAAAAAGATGAACCTATATATCGATGTCGACATTTATGTATCGATAATAAAAAATATTGGAACGCAAAAGATCTAGGCACTCCACTACCTAAATATACCCTAGGGAATCCAAATCGGATGAACCCTCAAGGAATACCCATGTTTTATGGTTCCCCCCAAAAGCTTACAGCTATTAAAGAAATTATTGATTCTTGCAACACGTCCGATGAATCCAAAGAGTTCGTCACAGGGATCTTTTATTCAACTAAAGAGCTGCGTTTAGTCGATTTAACTCAATCACTTGATGAAATAGATTATTTTGATCATTCTAATCAACACCTAATAACCTCTAAATTATTCTTACGAAAATTCATTGAAATAATTAATAAACCTATAACTAGGAGTGAACCTAATCTAGCATACATTGAATATATTCCAACACAAGTAGTTACCGAATATTTCAAAATTATACTCACAGATAACAATGGGCATCACATGAATGGTTTTCAGTATAAAAGTAGCAAGGATGGGGAACCCTGCATTGTGCTATTTGTTACTCAAGATGAATGTGATGATGACTCAAATATCACCAATAAAACGGTACTGGCACTAAAAAAAATAGAGCGTGATAGTAATAATGACATAAAGAAAAGGTTGGATGATGGGTGGTAAAACTAACCCTAACTTATTGATTCATATAGTGCGTATTTCGTAAATTATGCACTGTTTGAAAACACAGTAAAACATAAATATGTTATATTTAAAATCATAGCATTATATAACTTAGAATCGAATTCATGGGGTGTCGGGGGTCGTAGGTTCAAATCCTATCATGCCGACCAACTTTTTATAGAGAAACCAACCTGTTACGGTTGGTTTTTTTGTATCTAAATTTTAGGTGGGTAAAATGGGGTACCCCAAAAACTTTCACTTCTACAAATCAGTCGAATACAGCCACTCAACACTTCTTAATTAAAGCTGGCTTTATTCCTAGTGGCTACATTGAAAATTTAGATAATAATGACCCGGTACTTATCTATTGCTATAAACTTGATTAAAACCATCTACATAAGGAACTATAATAGCGCTTTATTCATCACAAGCGTTTGTAAGGCGTGATTAAATTGCTGATAGACTTCTTCTGCTATCGCTTCTGGATAACTTAATACCCTAAGCTTATGTGGCTTATTTCCAGGGTAATAACTTGGATGTGCGTGTGCGTATTCGTTTTGCTGAAAACCGCAATGTCGATAAAAAGACCAACGCTTTTGGCTCACATCATCAATAATAGGGTCAATTTCTAGGATCACTTTACCTACATCATGACAAAACTGTTTTAATACCTTTTGCCCATAACCTTGCCCTCTTAATACAGGAGAAATAGCAAGATGTTCGATGTAATAATAATCTTCGATTTTCCAACACCCAATAAAACCAATAAAAATGTCATTTTCTTTGAAGCTGAACAAATAATAATCACTATGATTTAATATTGCTTCTCTTCCTTGGTAGCTTCTTTGTTCATATAATGGAAAAGCTGTGTCATACAACTGGTTAATCATTGCTACCGTTTGGCTATCTTCACTTGAAACTCTTAAACCATATAACATTTAATCGTTACTCACTTTCATAAAATATATTTTTTAGAATACCTATTTTAAACTTTCTGACAATTACTTATCGAGCACTCATAATATTAACCTACTGTTTTATTTAAATATTATTTTCCCACTTAATTCACTGATAAAAATATTTGTGCCTCTATATTGACTTTTTTACCTAATAGTTCTAAAAATACTGTATATAAACACAGCTCTTATTAGAGGCTATCATGTTACGTATCGAAGTTTTATTTGATAAGAATGCTCCACAAAAACCGAGTTCAGTTGTTTTACAAGCACTTGAAACTGAGATTTTACGCAAACTTCAAAACCAATACCCGGACATGGTAACGCGGGTTGGCTTTAGTTCACAACAACGCGTGAATATCTCAGGTACAAAAATAGCGGAGGATAAAACGCGTATTGAAGAAATACTGGAAGAGATATGGATGGATGATGGTTGGGTCCCAGAAGAAACAACGGTGGATTAACCAAAGACTTAAAGGAATGTTTCCTTATTATGTAACATTCCTTTTTCTGTCTCCAAAATTTGCAAGTAAAAAACTACTCGCTTTAAATTTCTCATATCTAAATTTTACGCCCAATTAATTAGCCAATTTTATGCCTAAGAAAGGCTTTAATTTCTTTCACTAGATTCAACTTTTTATTTTTTTTATCCGTTGTTCTAACCTGAGAAATACAGTTATTAGCATCTACACAGGTAGGAATTTCATTTAACATTATTGCTGATAAACTCACAGCCGGCCTATTATTGATATCTTTTCCAATAAAAGTTAAGGCCAGCGCGATTGCTGCTATAAATAATGGCACCTCATAGAATGCTTGTTTCATTATCAATGCTCTTATTGTTTGAGTGATGGATAATAATAAACAGTCTATTTCTTTGTACCTTAAAAAATAGTTAAACCAACCTTAAGGTATGCTTAAATCCACCTCAAACTTGAATTGTTCGTATTGTCTGACGCTCATTGCCTGCTTATACTTGCTAGTAGAGGTGATAACATGAATATCCTATTAGTCGAAGATGATCTTCAATTGGGAAAAGCGCTATGTCGTGGGCTGGAACTTGCAGGTTTTAGTCCTTGTTGGGTCAGGCTACTTGCTGATGCAAAATTACAACTCGCATCTCGCAATTTTGATTTAATGCTCCTAGATTTGGGATTGCCTGATGGCGATGGTCTTGATGAACTCATTACTTGGCGTAATATGGGAGAAACGATCCCAATCATCATTCTTACAGCAAGAAATCAAATGGATAACTTAGTTTCTAGTTTAGATTCAGGCGCTGATGACTTTTTAACAAAACCATTTGCTATGCCTGAGCTTATTTCTCGAGTAAAAGCGGTTAGTCGCCGTATGGCTGGTTTTTCATCTGAAATATGGCAATTAGGTAACCTACAATTAAATCCTCTTAATCACCAAGTCACCCTTAATGAGCAATTGTTGCTGCTCTCCGGGAAAGAATATCTATTACTCTACGAACTCATAAAAAATGCAGATAATGTTGTCAGAAAAACGGATTTAGAGCAGCGCCTATTCGGGTTAGATGATGTGGAAAGTAACTCTTTAGAGGTTCACATTCATAATCTACGCCGGAAAATAGGTAAAGACCGTATAATTACTATCCGCGGTATTGGTTATTTATTAAAAAAAGAAGTGCCACTAAGTGAAAGTTAAATCATTTTTTATTTATACATTTGGGCTGCAAATCAGCTCAGTTATTTTCCTTTGGCTGCTATTAGTTGGCTGGCTACAATTTTTTTATTGGCCCTCAATTCATGATGAGTTAAATGCGCAACAGAATATCGTCACTCAAGGGTTTGCTAAGACACTTGATATAGTTGCTGATAAACCGGAATATTTCAATAAAATAGCAAATAACCTACAAGAACTTTATTCTGCAGCGATGGAAAGTGGCGATGATATTAACTATCGGCCTTTTATGGTTGTTAGAGATAAACAAGGGAATGTCTATTACCGAAACAGTGACAAATTACATGTGCCATCGCTTAAATCTGTCTCTGAACTCGCCGCATTACATAAAGATTGGCATTTTACTTCTGCATGGAATGAGCAAGAAACTTTCGAAGTTGTTATTGCCGAGTCTTATAGTGACCGTAAATCTTTATTAGGTAACCCAGCTGAAGGTACAGCCATTCCACTCGCTTTTATTTTGGGTATTATGTTGTTAGCAATATTAATTACCGCTTATTTTAGTCTGCGGCCTTTAAGGCAATCTGCAAAACTAATTTCTAGCCGTCAGCCAGGTAATTTAACTCCGATAGAAACAAAAGAACAATATAAAGAAATTCGCCCTATTATTGATGCTATAAATAACCTTATGTCACGTGTTGATGCTGCAAATCAACGTGAAAAGCGCTTTATGGCAGATGCTGCACATGAATTAAGAACTCCCATAGCGGCTGTTATTGCTCAATTACACTTGTTGATGCAAATTGATAACCCAAAAGAAAGGGCAGAAATCATTAATGATATGCAAGAAACTTTAAATCGCGCAGCCTCTTTATCACATCAATTAATAGACCTAGCCCGCTTAGAAACTGAAGACTTTTTATTAAATAAAGAGCAAATTGACCTACCCGTATTAATTAGCCATTTAATATCCTCACACATACCTTACGCCATTAATAAAAATATTGATGTTGAACTACAAAGCCCAAATTCTTTTTATATCCTCACCGATAAACTCGCATTGAGTAATATTTTTACTAATTTGTTTGAAAATGCGATTAAATACTGCCCAGAGAAAGGGAAAATAAAAGTCGTTTTAAAAGACCTTACCCCGTTTGGTGGGACTATTTCTGTTCAAGATAATGGCCGAGGAATCCCAGAAGAAAGCCGTCAACTTATATTTTCTCGTTTTTATCGCGTACCAGGAACAATGGAAACCGGAAGCGGTTTAGGTTTATCTATCGCTCAAAATTTAGCCTGCAAAATCGGTGCTGTAATAAGAGTTACTGATGGATTAGACAATCGAGGTATCGGTTTTATTATTGACTTACCCTAAATCGAATTATGTTATTGAGTTAACAGCATTCGCTATTTTTTCTAGCTAGAATATGCCTTTCATACGTTAATATACCTACACCTAGAAGAGGCAATAATGTCCAAGGCATTAGTAATTATTGATCTCATTGAAGAGATAATTGGTAAAAATGGCTTATCTAATTCAAGTTATCAACAGACTTGCTCACGTAAAATCGTTGAGAAAGCCAATCAAGCAGCGCAATATGCAAGAAAGCATCATATCCCTGTTATTTGGGTAAAGGTTGGGTTTTCAGACAATTACCACGATGTTCCTGCCGGTTCTCCGATGTTCCAGCAAGCCAAAAGCCTTGGTGCCTTGAAATTGAGCGGTAATGGCTGCAATTGGGCTCATGACCTTGAGGTAGCTTTTCGTGATCCTGTAATGATTAAAAAAGGGGTTTCTGCGTTTGCAGGAAATCATTTCAATAAATGGCTTACTGATAATGGGATCACCGAGTTATTTATTGGTGGAGTCAGTACCGTAAAGGCCATTCAAAGTACTGCACGACAAGCCCACGATTTAGGATATTATGTCACCGTACTTGAAGATTTATGTGCAGCCCCAACGCCAGAACTCCACGAGCAAAGTCTTCTGGCACTGGAAGGTATGGTAACGGTTTCTTCAGTTAAAGAATTTATGCAATTAAAATAACATTTGATATTTCAAAGCATTATTTTAGTTTTTGCAAGTATATCTCCCGTAGCCGGATAGCTAGTTTCCCCGGCTTACCTTCTCCAATTAATTGTCTATTAACCATAATAACTGGCCACACTAATGTTGTTGCTGAAGTAATAAAGACTTCTTTAGCTTCTAACATTTCATCAATACTAAATGGTTTTTCAATAATGCCTATTCCTTGCTCCCGGGCAAGTTGTAAAATAGCTTGGCGAGTAATGCCTGGCAATATCTCATTATTTAACCCTCGCGTTTGTATTTGGTTTTGATGGTTAATAATAAAACAATTACTGGAACTTCCTTCAGTGACATAACCATTTTTAACAAATATGGCGTCATCAGCACCTTGTTGCTTAGCGTATTCTTTTGCCATGGAAGCAGCTAATAAGGCGACAGTTTTAATATCACAACGCTGCCAACGAATATCATCCACGGTGACGGCTTTTATTCCATGTTTTGATTTTTCATTTTCAACAATCTTCGTCTTTTGTGCAAATAAGACTAATGTTGGCTTCGTCTGTTTATTAGGATATAAAAAACTGCGTTGTTTTGCATTGCCACGTGTCAACTGAAGATATACAAGCCCTTCTTCTATGTTATTCTGCTGAACCAGTTGAAAATGAATGTGTTTTAATTCGGCTAAATCGTAGGGGAATGATAACTGTAATTCAGCGCAAGAGCGCTGCAAACGAGCCATATGATGTTCAAAATCAACTAGCTTACCGTTGATTATTGCTGTCACTTCATACACTGCATCCGCAAATAAAAAACCACGGTCAAAAATAGATACTGACGCTTCTTCTTCAGGTAAAAACTGGCCGTTTACATAAGCAATCATGAGCTATATTCCTTTATCAATCAAATCATTACCTAATCTCTTATTAACCATACACTATATTACAAAAATTACCTTTCAATTCTTCACATTTATTATCTCTATTTGCAGATTCGGGCCCTCTTGTATGCACCGCGACTAACAAAAAAACAAGCGGTAGTACAGCAACTAAAATATAGTTTAAAATTTAAAATTATTTTTAATATTAACTTGACATTAACATGTGAATAGCTAAAATGCTCTCACGTGATCTGGATCACATTTTAATTTGGAGTTCTCGATGAAAAGCATCAAAGAATTTATCAGCAGTGTACAAGAAGTCGTCGAATTACTATCTAAACGTTTTATGTAAGCAAGTTAATTAATCTTTAGTTAATCAAACCTTTAGTTACCTCATCATTAGCGTTAAATTGCATTTATTTTGCACAACGACCTTAAAATTAAGGTCGTTTTTTTATTCAAAAACATTCTCAATAATTTCAGCAACAACCGCTGTTCCTATCGCTACCAAGATAAGGTCTCGGCCACTTATTTTCCATTCATAGCCTACATAAACGGGTAATTCGGCTAAAAATGCTGAGGGTAGCATTTTTTTTGCAATACCTGGAGGAAGTGGTTTTCCCCTGCTAACTTGTTTTGCAATACCGGGTGGCAAGCCACGATACCCCGTCAGTCCATATTCAATGGCCAAAGGCCTTACGTTGCCAAAACTCACATTAAAACTAATATTTGCTCCCCGATGCTTATCGTAATATTTACTTGATTTAACATGTTTTATCTCTTGATTATCATTGCCTTTATTTGAGTTATCTTTGTTCTGCTTACCTTTATTTCCATGAACTTGTTGATGCCCTTTGCCATTTCCTTGGCCTTGATTACCATTAGGGGATGAATTAGCGAATAATGAGGTAAAAGCAATAATAGGCAATAAGATATACTGCAAAAGAACTGAACAAATCGGCTTTTTAAATTGATTCATAATAGATTCCTACAAAGTTAATATAACATTAGGACATTTTGTAGAACATTATGCTTAGTTATAACGACTCACAATCAGAAAATACTTATCACACGTAATGTTATGTAAATGTTACTTCATCACTCAAATTAGTAAGTGCCCTCCTTTATAATAGCTCTTATTGTCATTAATATTATTTTCATATATTAGACAATACTTAGAACTAGTAATAAGAATTAAGACGGAGTTTAATATTGCTCCCCATGAATTTTCGTTGTAAATATGATAAAGTCATTTGACCTATGCTATTTTATAAACAATTGTTCCTAACATTCTAAAGAAGGAGAAACCATGCAGCAGCAACTGCTAGACTGGGTACGTCAATTCAACCAAGATTACGCTGACATTGCCTCTTTACTTATGGTGCTCGGTTTAATCCTTATTGTCGCCTGCGTATTACACTTAATTCTACATAAAATATTACTTCCTCAACTCGAAAAGCGCGGGCAAAAAAGTGCAGGAACTTGGGTACATTTAATCACTCAACATAATCTTTTCAATCGATTCGCATTTGTGATCCAAGGTGTTGTGGTCAATATCCAAGCAACACTATGGTTACATTCAGGTTCGACTGCTCAAGCCGTTTTAAACGTTGGCTCACAGGCATGGTGCCTATTATTTGGCTTACTCACCCTTTATTCCGTCCTTGATATCATACTTGGCGTACTCCAACGTGCAGCCAAAACAGCACACCTACCTCTTCGAGGTATATTCCAAAGCCTGAAGCTACTCGCCACAATTTTAATTGGCATCATGATCATCGCGCTATTAATTGGCAAATCACCACTGATTATCCTAAGTGGCCTTGGTGCGATGACAGCCGTCATGATGTTAGTGTTTAAAGACCCCATTATGGGCTTAGTTGCAGGAATACAACTTTCAGCCAATAACATGGTCAATATTGGTGATTGGTTAGAAATGCCTAAATACGGTGCTGATGGCGCTGTTGTTGACATTGGTTTAACCACAGTTAAAGTGCGTAACTGGGACAACACAGTTACGACTATTCCAACTTATGCGCTGATTTCTGACTCCTTCAAAAACTGGAAAGGAATGACAGAATCAGGTGGACGAAGAATTAAGCGTAGTGTCCGCTTAGACGCCAGTAGTGTTCATTTTTTAACAGATGAAGAAATCGCGCAATACATTAAAGCCAATTTACTTGAACCCTATATTGAACAAAAAATATCGGAGATCCAAGTCTTTAATTCTAGTCTACCTGATGACAAAGCCGTTCCTTTAAATCAACGTCGTTTGACGAATATAGGGACCTTCCGAGCTTATATTGAAGCTTATTTAAAATCACACCCTAATATTCATAAAAATATGACAATTATGGTCAGACAGCTAGAATCTGATTCAAATGGTATTCCAATCGAAATATATGCCTTTACGAATACAACCGTATGGGTGGAGTATGAAAGAATACAATCTGACATTTTTGATCATATCTTTTCCATCCTGCCGCAATTTAATCTGATGGTACATCAATCACCTACCGGAAATGATGTTAGAATGATAGGCCATTTCCCAGAAAAATAACTAATACTAAGTGATTAGTTAAATTTTCTTATTCATCTACATCTAAAGTAGTATCTAAAAGAGGGAGATATCCCTCTTTAACTCTTAATTCCCTGTCATCGCTATATAAACGATAACATTTCGATAGTTAATCAAAATAAAACTAACCTATGCACTAACAAACAAAAAACCCTTATAAATTAAATAAATACATTTACTTTATCAGGGATAACATTGATGTAAGTCATGTAACTCAACAGAAACTTTTTTTAACATATAACACAAGATAGTAATGTTGTTATTTACATATAGGCAATGTCAATGCATAAAAATAAAATAAATACTCAATTTGGAAAACTGAGCAGGAGGGAGTTTATACAAACCTCCGCAACTGTTGCGGGTGCCGCTGCTGTTGCAGGCTCAATCACTCTCCCTTTTGCTGCACAAGCAAAAACACCAGCAATCATGCCAGACGAAGTCAGCGAAAAAATTAGCTATAGCGCATGCTTAGTCAACTGTGGTAGCCGCTGCCCATTAAAAGTCCATGTGAAAGATGGTGTGATCAGCCGTATTTCCAATGAAACGATGTATGACGACTCAACGTTAGGTGAACACCAAATCCGTCCATGTCTACGTGGTCGTTCAGTGCGTTGGAAAACCTACAATCCAGACCGTTTAAAATACCCAATGGTTCGTGTTGGTAAACGTGGTGAAGGTAAGTTTAAAAAGATTTCATGGGATGAAGCAACAACCATTATCGCTGAAAAATTAAAGTATACGATTGATAAATATGGAAGTGATGCCATTTATTATCAGTATGGCTCTGGGTCAACGGGTGCTAACTTACACGGCCGTGCAGCGTGTAAACGTTTATTAAGCTTAACCGGTGGTTTCTTGGGTGACTATGGTACATATTCATATGCTCAATTAATGGAAATCACACCTTATGTCTATGGTAGCGTAGAAGAATCCTATTTATCTGAAATCCAAAACTCTGACCTAGTTGTCATGTTTGGCCACAACCTTGCGGAAACACGCATGTCAGGCGGCGGTCAATTCTACGAGACCCTCAATGCGTTAGATAAAAGCAAAGCAAAAGTGATTATCATTGATCCACGCCGTACCGACAGTGTCACAACGCTTGGCGCTGAATGGATCCCGATTTATCCCGGTACTGACGCTGCATTAGTTGCTGCTCTCGGTTATGTCATGATCGAAGAACAACTGACTGACGAAGAATTCCTGAACAACTATTGTGTTGGTTGGGATGAGTCGACCTTACCTGCTTCTGCACCACGCAATGCATCATATAAAGATTATATTTTAGGTAATGGGCCTGATGGCATCGCAAAAACCCCAGAGTGGGCAAGCAAATTAACGGGGATCTCCGTCGCACGCATTAAGCAACTTGCACGTGAAATCGGCAATGCTAATAGAGCATGGATTTCACAAGGCTGGGGCTTACAACGTACTGAAAATGGCGAACAAGCTTGTCGTTCTATTATGATGTTACCGCTGATGTCTGGGAACATTGGTCGTGCAGGAACGAACACAGGTCTGTGGGGGAATAGCTATGCTTATCCTGTTGCGGGGTTTGCTTTACCTAACCCAGTCAAAGCCTTGATCCCAACTTATATGTGGTCAGAAGCTATTGTTCGTGGGAAAGAATTAACCGCAGAGAACGGTGGTATTAAAGGTGTCGATAAACTCAATAACGACATCAAGTTTATGTGGTGTTACTCCAGTAATGTCATTGGTAACCAACATGGCGACTTAAACAAAACCCATGAAATACTGGCTGATGAGTCAAAATGTGAATTCATTTTAGTGTGGGATAACCATGATACGCCATCCGCAAAATATGCAGATTTATTGTTACCGGATGTCACGACCGTTGAAACCAATGATTTAATCAATAACTCCTATGCAAGTGGTGCATACCACTATTTAGTTCGCCTACAGAATGCCATTGAGCCACTGTGGGAAAACCGCCCTAACTATGATGTATTAGCAGAAGTTGCTGAGAAAATGGGGGTAAAAGAACAATTCACCGAAGGCCGTACCTACGCCGAATGGATTGAGTTCTGTTATAACAAAACACGTGAAAAAATGCCGCATTTACCTGAATTCAGCGAAACCGACGGTGCGGGTATTATCGACCGTAAATTCCTGAACAGCTCAGAAAATATTGCATTGAAGAAATTCCGTGATGACCCAATCAATAACCCATTGAAAACGCCGTCAGGTAAAGTGGAAATCTATTCGGAACAACTGGCTGAGCGTGTTAAAAATTGGGAGTTACCAGAAGGCCAACGTATCCCTGCCCTTCCTGAATATTGCGTCAATAAAGAAGGCGTTGAAGCCCAAGCAAGCCAACAGAAGCATCCGCTATTAATGACAGGCTTTCATGATAAAGGCCATGTGCATTCATCTTATTACAATGTTGCCATGCTCCGTGAAGCCATTCCGCATCAATTTTGGCTCAACCCAATTGATGCCCAGCAACGCGGTTTGAACAATGGTGACATGGCTGAAATATTTAATGATCGTGGCCGTATTCAAATTAAAGTGAAAGTGACAGAGCGTGTATTACCTGGTGTTATCGCTGTTCCACAAGGTGCATGGCGTACTCTCAATGAAGATGGGCTGGATATTGGTGGTTGTATCAACACACTGACCTCTCATGTTCCTTCGCCATTGGCTAAAGGTACCCCACAACATACTAACCTTGTTGAAGTTAAACGCGCTTAAGGAGTTGAATAATGAAACAATATGGCTTTTACTTTGACTCCACTAAATGCACTGGCTGTAAAACATGTCAAGTCAGTTGTAAGGATGAAAAAGATTTAGATTTAGGTCCAAAATTCCGTCGTGTCTACGAGTTTGGTGGCGGTAGTTGGCAGAAACAAGATGGTATTTGGCAGCAAAACGTTTTTAATTACTATCTTTCAATTTCATGTAACCATTGCTCAAACCCGACTTGTGTCGCAGGTTGCCCAACCGGTGCAATGCACAAACGTGAAGAAGATGGTTTAGTCGTAGTTGACCAATCTATTTGTGTGGGTTGCCGTTACTGTGAATTACGCTGTCCATATGGCGCACCACAGTTTGATGAGAAGAAAAAACTCATGACTAAATGCGACGGCTGTTATGAACGTGTCGCAAAAGGAATGAAACCGGTTTGTGTTGAGTCTTGCCCGCAGCGTGCTTTAGATTTTGATGATATTAATGTTCTTCGTGAGTTACACGGGACCGAGTGTGGTATCGCTCCAATGCCAGACCCAAGCCTGACAAACCCAAATATTGTCATCAAACCCCATAAAGATGCGAAGCCATTTGGCGATAAAAGTGGCGAATTAAAAAACCCTGCGGAGGTGTAAGATGCATGAATTACCACTCGTTTTTTTCACTGTCTTAGGACAGTCAGCTGCTGGGCTTTTTTTACTCGCTTATATCAGCCGTAAAATGGGATCTATTGATGATAAACAGCTAAAAACTGCCAATATCGTTGCCTTTATTATTATGATAATTGGTTTAGGTATCGGTGGGTTACACGTTGGCCAGCCACTACGCTTCTTCAATATGCTACTGGGTGTGGGCCGTTCGCCTATGAGTAATGAAGCCTTCTTAAGTGGCGTATTTGTTGGATGCGCTGCGGCAACGTTATTTTTCACCCTGTTTTTCAAGCATACGTTATTGCGTGAACTGGCAAATATTGCCGCAGTCGTGTCAGGGCTTGCATTTGTTTGGTCAATCCCTCAAGTGTACAATATCGCCACTATTGCTAACTGGGACACCGGTTATACCACACTGCAAATGTGGATGACGATGTTAGTCGGGGGCGGCGCGCTCGCTATTGCTATCGGCGCACGTGGCTTAGGTATTGCTTCATTCTTAATTGGTACTTTCGCTATCTTTGCAAGCCGTGCTGGTTACCAAGCGTTTTTAGCCGAAACCGGCCCCGCTCTTAGCGGTGAGCAAACAGGCTTCTGGGGCTTCCAAGTGGTTGTCTTAGCGATTGCTTTAGCTGCATTTGTTGGTATGGCGTTGAAACAACGTGCGCCAAGAGCAACATTAGCAACGTGTGCCGCAGCAGTATTATTAGCTGAACTAGCTGGCCGTATCGCATTCTATAACTTGTGGCAGATAACCATGTAAGGCATTGTTCTTACTATGTTATAATTTATTACTCAAGAACCCCATTTGGGGTTCTTTGTTTAGTAATCCCACATTATCCTGCATCGATACAGTGACAGGAAATCAGATAATGATGGCATACTTTAGCGCAAAATAAGACGGATAAATAATATGATTGACACGACAATGATCCGCATCCTTGGTGCGTTTTTCTACTACCCTCCGCAATCGGACACGCTACGAAACGTCTACCCTGTTTTGAGTGAAATTCCACAATTACACACATGGGAAAATCCAGAACAAATTCAGGCGCTTTGTACTGCCTTGTCACAAACACAACCTGATGATATCTCGTATGATTATTCTATCTTATTTGAAGGACAAGGTAGTATGCCAGCGCCTCCATGGGGATCTGTGTATCAAGAACATGATAATTCTGTTATGGGAGAGTCAACGGCTGCTTATCGCCACTTTTTGCAAACCAAGGGGTTAGTGACTGATACCGGACTTCGTGAGCCTGAAGACCAATTTGGCTTAATGATGATGGCTGTTTCTGCTTTAGCGGAACAAGAAGACGACAGTGCCATTATAACGCTATTTGAACAACATTTATTACCTTGGGCTTATCGTTATTTGAAACTGGTGCAGGAAAGTAAAACTGAGACAGCCTTTTACCCTAACCTTGCGCAGATCACTGAAATTTACCTCAAATCACTACAGTCAGAATTAGCGTTATCGCCAATCGATACTGAGTTATTTCGTTAAATGAAAAACGAAACCAAATGAGCTTATTAAGCAGTAATATGGGCTCATTTGGTTTTCACCTAAAATGAAGAATTTGGCTCTTGTAAAAATGCAATTTCTTCTTGTGTCGATGGCCGACCTAAAATTTCATTACGGTGTGGATAGCGACCAAATTTGTCAATAATCGCTTTATGTCGCATTTCATAATCTAATGTGCTGTCATCACCCAGCATGCGAAAAAGTTCAACAGCCTGTAAATGAATAAAACTGGATTCAGAATGCATAAATGGCATTAAAACAAACTTGCGCTGTGATAACGTCAATAGGTTATAATCATGCTGTTTGATCGCTTCTTGCGCGAGAGCTAAAGCCATCCCATCTTGAGCAAAAGACTTTGGCGTATCGCGCCATAGGTTACGAGAAAACTGGTCTAGAACAATAATTTCTGCTAAACGTCCACGAATAGATGCACGCCAATACGCTAATTCGCCCTTAGCTGCACGTTCACAAACATGAGCAAATCGCTGTGCTATCGTTAAATCAAATTTAGCGCTTTTTTCAAACCATTGTTTTGGCGTCGATTCCTCAAACCAAAATGAAAGCACTTCTTCCATGGCAGTCATGATGTATTCCTATCAATTTTCTTATTAGAGGTTGTCATAATCCTAGATAAAATTCGCCTTAATTGACAGGCTTGAGCTCTAATATCGGTTATTTGTAGATAATTATTTTATTTTTTTGCGATCTGACGCCAAAAAACACTCGATATCGTTAGGGGAATTTTAACTATATACCGCGTTATTTGTTACCAAATCATGTGGTTCCTATTTATAATAATTCGCAACTGTTTAATTCATAACGATTTGCTTTTTAGTGTGAATAAAAGAATTCCCCATGACTAAATACATACATTTGGTTAACTCAATGTTAGAATTTAACTTATAATGCGTATGTAAATTACGATAGCTACTTACAGTCATCACTTTTCAGCGGTTCATATTGGTTCTTATTAAGGAAGGCAATGTAAATGGCAGGACATATGGTACTCATTGGTTGGGCGTTATGGGTGAGTCCTTGTGGCTCAGATTCATGCGATGCGTTACCTGTGACTGAAACTATTTTCACACAAGAACAATGTATTAGCCGAAAAGACTACCTAGAATCAAAACGTCCAAATCTCTATTTTCTATGTGGTGAAGTCTACCGCGATAGCAATGAAATAACTGCTGAAGAAAAACATGCTATTCCTGCACCTCATCTTCCTCTAAGAACATTGCCTGAACGGCTTTCCCGTTAGTTTGAGCTAATTCCTTTAGCTCAAACTTAAGCGGACCAAACTAAATAATTTCAGCTATTGGGCTCTCTGCTTCAACAAAATCCCCTTTAATCGCGCAATGTTTCAACGTTCCTGCACGGTGTGCAACAATTTGAACTTCCATTTTCATCGCCTCCATGACACCAATTATATCCCCTTCTGAAACATTATTTCCATGAGGGATCAGCCAGTTAAATAATAGCCCAGAGATGGGGGCATTAACGGCATCTGGGTTATGGATGATTTGAGGGGCTGAGTGGGTTGCAGCTGAATTATTGACTGAAAAGCCAGAAAACAGTTGTGTGGGTAAACCCAATTCGCAACGCTTTCCATCGATTTCAATAAAAGTGCGTGTTATTTCAGCAGCCGATAATGGAATTTGCCGTTTTGCGGGTGGAATTTCCACATTAAATTCAGTCTCTATCCAACGCGTATGTACGCTAAAATCCTCACAAAAATCAGCTTGTTCCATTACCGCACGATGGAATGGTAATACGGAGGCAACACCTTCAATGTTAAATTCAGCCAAAGCACGACGTGCACGCGAAATGGCTTGCTCTCGTGTACTCCCCACAACAATTAATTTCGCCATTAACGAGTCAAAAGTGCCTGGTATTGTTGTCCCCGCTGTTACTCCACTATCGACACGAACCCCCGGCCCTGTTGGCGCATCAAAAACCGTAATAGTGCCGGGTGTCGGTAAAAAACCATTTCCAGCATCTTCAGCATTAATACGAAACTCAAATGCATGCCCTCGAGGAGTCGGCATCTCATTAATACTTAAAGGTAAGCCTTCTGCAATTCGCAATTGCTCAATCACTAAGTCGATACCTGCGGTTTCCTCTGTGACTGGGTGTTCGACTTGTAAGCGTGTGTTGACTTCTAGAAATGACAACGTGCCATCTTGGCTTAGCAAAAACTCCACAGTTCCTGCTCCCACATAGCCCGCTTTGCGGCAAATATCCGTTGAAGCTTGAATGATTTGCTGCTGTTGCTTCTCAGATAAAAAAGGGGCTGGTGACTCTTCAACCAATTTTTGATTGCGCCGCTGTAATGAACAGTCACGTGTCCCCACCACCAGCACATTGCCATGTGTATCTGCAATAACTTGTGCTTCAATGTGCCGAGGGTTATGCAAAAATTGTTCAATAAAGCATTCGCCACGACCAAAAGCGGCGGTTGCCTCACGCACAGCTGAATGATAAAGCTCTTCAACTTCATGGAGTTGCCATGCAACTTTTAGCCCTCTGCCACCACCACCAAATGCCGCTTTAATTGCAATAGGTAGGCCATGTTGATGTGCAAATTCGAGTACTTCCTGTGCATTCTTCACTGGGTCTTTTGTTCCGACCACTAACGGTGCGCCAACTTGCATTGCAATATGACGGGCTTGAACCTTATCGCCTAATACATCAATGCTGTTTGCACTCGGTCCAATCCAAATTAACCCTGCAGCCTCTACCGCACGCGCAAACTCAGCCCGTTCAGATAAAAAACCATACCCTGGGTGCACCATGGTTGAACCTGACTGTTGAGCGATACTAATCAGCTTTTCAATATTCAAATAACTTTCTGCTGGCGAATTTCCACCAAGCCCATAGGCTTCGTCCGCCATGTTGACGTGAAGAGCGTCAATATCGCTGTCCGCATAAACTGCAACAGATTGGAAACCATAATCACGACATGCACGGATAATACGAACGGCAATTTCGCCTCGATTAGCAATCAATACTTTATGTTTTTTGTTGTTATTCATTTTCATAAGCACAATGGCTCCCTTCTAATACTTTAAATTCACCGAGTGGATTAAAACGTATTTTGGCATTCACAGGAATTTGCCCCGCTAAACCCAAATGATATTCACATACCGCACCAATAACCGGATATCCCCCCGTTAGAGGGTGATCGTTGAGAAACAAAACAGGCTGGCCATTTGCGGGGACTTGAATTGCCCCAATGCAAGTTCCTTCGCTCGGTAACTCATGTAATTGTTCGCGCTCTAACGGTTTTTCACTAAATAGTCGTAAACCTATTCGGTTTGATGATGCGGTGACTTGCCATAATTGATCCGTTAGTTGCTCAACGGCTTGTTTTGTAAACCAATCTGTTCGAGGCCCTAATACCACATCCAAAACCACTACATCACTTTCTGCTGGGTACTCAAAAGCCGGCGCCTCATTTAATGAAACGGCTAATGGAGATGAATAGCCGTTAACCGTGAGTGTTTGGCCCGCCGTGATTGGAGTTGGGCCAACTTGCGCTAATGTATCAAACGAGCAGCTCGATAAAATAGGTTCTATATTGAAGCCACCTCGGACAGCGAAATAACTACGAACTCCTTTGCTCGGGCGGCTGAGTTTGATAGTGTCGCCCTTCGCTAAATGAATCGGTTGATAAGTGTCAACTTGATATAGCTGGTTTTCTGCTGTGATAACCTCAATGGCACAAGGCGCTCCAGTTACTGCAACAATGAGGTCCTTGTGAACTTGCGCCTTAAACCCACCTTGCGTTATCTCTAAAACGGCGGAATCTGATTTATTCCCTACAATACGGTTTGCACTACGTAATGCCGATTTATCCATACCGCCTGATTCAGAGATCCCCAAGGCCGATTGGCCTATACGCCCTAAATCTTGAAATAAAACCTGTAATCCTGTCGCTAAAACCGTCAAATCAGCGGCTGAATGCTCAGGTTTTGTTTCGATTTCCACTTTCGCTGGCAAGCTATAGCTAATTTGGCTTTTTGCGGCATCAACAAAGTTGACCCGCATGCCTGCTTGGACGAGCGCAGGTTCAGGTCGATTGATATCCCACATTAATAGTTCAGTCACACCAATTAACTGCCATCCCCCGGGGCTAGCTTGTGGGTAAACACTGCTAAACTCCCCAGCTAATGCAACAGAACCCGCAGGAATACGCACCCTTGGCGATTGGCGTCTTGGGACATTCAGATTAGCGCCTTTCGAAACCATGTAACCAAAACCCGGGGCAAAACCGCTAAATGCAACCTGAAATTCATTTTCTGTATGACGACGTATCACTTCCGCAGTGGATATTCCTAAATGTGCTGCAACATCGGGTAAATCCTCGCCAATGTAATGAACAGGGATCGTGACCAATTTACTGGCCTTGCCGACGAGCTTCGACACATCCCTAATAGATATCTTTTCAACTAAATCATTCACATCTGCTTTGATCGGGTTATAGCGAATTAAAATCGTCCTCGCTGCTGGCGTTATTTCGTCAATCCCATAAATTGGCATTTCTGTTAAGGAATCAGTCAATGCCATTGTTTGTTCAAGACTTTCCAACTCAACCATAAAAGCACTTAAATTGACGGGTAAAAATCTCAATTGGCACCTCTATATGTGATATGCGGCATCAGGTACATCCGTAATAAACATGTAACCCGGTGCGTGACTTAATGCAAAAGGAACTCCAGATTTCATTACCGCAGCTTGAGGTGTGACGCCACAAGCCCAAAAAACGGGAACTTCGCCCTCTTCAATGCGAACCGCATCACCGAAATCAGGTTGCATAATATCCGTAATACCTAGTTGTTCTGGCGCGCCAATATGAACAGGTGTGCCATGCACGGCAGGGAACCTACCCGTAATACTCACTGCGTCAGCCACACGATTTGCTGGTATGGGGCGCATTGAAACCACTAATTCGCCTTGTAAACGCCCTGCTGGGCGACAAAGGCGATTAGTCTTATACATCGGAACATTCGATTTATCCGTGATATGCCGTACATCAATACCTGCTTCTATCATTGGTGTTTCGAATGTAAAGCTGCAACCAATTAAAAAAGTGACTAAATCAGGATGTTGTTGATAGATTGTTGTCGCATCCGTAATTTCATCAATTAATTGTCCTTTTTCCCAAACACGGTAACGTGGAATGTCCGTGCGTAAATCGGCGCCTTCCGCTAAGACCGTTTGCCAGCTCCCCGCTTCACATACGTCTAGAACAGGGCAGCTCTTTGGATTGCGCTGAGCATACAATAAAAAATCAAATGCCCAGTCACGTGGTAATGCAATCATATTGGCTTGAGTCATGCCCGGGGCAAGGCCTGCTGTTGGTTTGTCATATCCTTCGCGGATGGCTTGTCGTGCAAGGCGAGCAGCTTCGATGGCCTGCAATGATGCCTTCATTAGCTGTGTCATTCATGGTCTCCTTTGTGGGCAAAACCATAAATTTCAATACCTTGTTGCTCTAAGATGACTCGCACCTGTTTTGCCATTTCAAGGGCCCCCGGGCTATCCCCATGAACACAAATCGACCCAGCATCAACAGGTGTAAATTTTCCATCAATTGACATCACACCGCCTTCCATAACCAGCTGTAACATACGGCCTGCGACTACCTGCGGGTCATGTAATACTGAGCCCGCTAGTTTTCGGGATACTAATGTGCCATCGCTGTTATATGCGCGATCAGCGAAGGCTTCGGCAACGACACTTAGCCCACTGTCTCGTGCCCACTCAATTATCGGGGCTCCAGCTAATGCAACTAATATCAGTCGTTTATCAATGGCTAATATCGCATCAATCACGGCCATTGCTTGGCGCTTATCATGAGCAATCGTGTTATACAGTGCACCATGAGGCTTAACATATAAAACTTGTGTCCCTGCTGCGGTTGCTAAGCCTTGTAATGCACCAATTTGATAAATCACGTCTGCGGTTAATTCATTCGATGCAATATCCATATTACGTCGACCAAAGCCGACTAAATCGGGATAGCCCACATGTGCACCAACAGCAACCCCATTTTCTTTTGCGGCTTTCAGAGTTTTTAATATCCCTTCTGGTGAACCCGCATGGAAGCCACAAGCGATATTCGCACTGCTAACAACAGGAAGAATGTCGCTATCATTGCCCATTTCCCATTGTCCAAAACTTTCCCCAAGGTCACTGTTTAAATCAATTTGCTTTTTCATGGTCACTCCTTGAGTTATTTCAGATAATTAAAGATGGCACCGACAGACATCACACCCATATACCAAGTGAGTGCACACGTCACAACACCAGACCATAGTAACCAACGCGGATAATGATAACCCGACATTAAATCTGAACGTTTCCAGCCAATATAAACAAATAAAGTTAAGCCAATAGGTAAAATTAACCCATTGAAACCACCAGCAAAAACAAGTAGTGCCGCGGGAGCAGTTCCCATGAATAAATAGACAACCAGAGAAACTGCAATGAATAAGATGGTTGCGACATTACGTTGTCTTTCTGTAATAGAAGACTTAAATGCCGTTAAGAAACTCATTGAGGTATACGCCGCACCAATTACACTGGTGAGTGCCGCAGCCCATAGGATTAAACCAAAGATACGTAAACCAAAATTACCTGCGGCAGCCTGAAATGCTTGAGATGCAGGGTTGGCCGCATGACCCGAAATATCAATAGTTACACCACTTGCGACGACGCCTAAGATAGCCAAGAATAAAATATACCGCATCAGCCCAACAACGAGGATGCCTTTTGTGGCAGCGCTAGAGACAATTTTAATATTTTCAATACCAACAGCGCCTTTATCTAATAAACGATGAGCACCTGCATAACAGATATATCCCCCGACAGTACCCCCAACAATGGTGGTTATCATGGCAAAATCAACTGTGTCAGGTAATACGCTTTGGCGTAATGCTTCCCCAACAGGAGGGTTTGATGCGATAGCGACAAATAAAGTTAAGCCGATCATCACGACACCTAAGCCAATAATTAACCGGTCAATAAACGTACTGGCCTTGCGAGAGGAAAATATATAAATTGCTAATAATGCGCTAATCAAGCCTCCCCATTTAGGATCTAAGCCGACTAAGGCATTAAGCCCTAACCCTGCACCTGCAATATTACCAATATTAAAAATTAACCCGCCAAAAATAACTAATATCGCTAATAAATAACCACTCCCAGGAATTGTGGCATTCGCAATTTCTGATGAGTGCATTTTAGTCAGGGTAACAACCCGCCATATGTTTTGCTGAACAATGAAGTCAATCACAATAGACGCTAAAATTCCGAAGGCAAAAGCAGCCCCTAATGTCACGGTAAAAGTCGCAGTTTGAGTGATAAACCCAGGCCCAATGGCTGAGGTTGCCATTAAAAAGATTGCGCTTATCAATGATGAACGACGGCTTTTCACATATTCAGCAGTAGTTGGTGCACTTTCTTGAGCTGCCATGTGCATACTCCTCTAATAGTTATTGTTTTAATTATTGATGTGGTTGTTGATGTCATAATCACTAAGGCAATTATCGTGCCATTGTTCTACCTGTTAACTATATTGTTAATTCATTTTTAATGAATTGTTGAACAATTAGTATTGAATGATGAATAAACAATCAATAGAAATCGTAATTGGTCGTTTAAAAATCAAGACGAGATCACTTTTTTAACAATTTTGGCTCACTGGCCATATCACTTACCCAGCAAATTGCACCAAATTGATGCAATAAATTTTAATTTCACTATTCTTGTGCAAATACAAGGAGGGAATGTGGTAAGGAGAAATGAAACTTGCTGCTATAATTTGAATATGTGAATATAACGGCTTATTGCCCCTGAGACTAAAATTCGCCTTTATTATGAAAAAACAACCTGTTGTCCAAACTTTATCTGTTTCTATTGCGGAAGTTATACGTCATAAGATAACCATTGGGGAAATAACACCAGGTCAACGCTTATCTGAAGCGGCATTAAGTGAAGAACTCGATATTTCTCGAAATACATTACGGGAAGTATTTCGCGTACTCACGCAGGAAGGTTTATTAACTTATGCCCCAAATAAGGGCGTATTTGTCTCAGTGCCAGACATGGCTGCTATTATCGATATTTATCAAGTTCGCCGACTTATTGAATGTGATGCACTAATGCATGCATATGCCTTACATCCATCAGTTCAAAAAATGAAAGATGCAGTTCAAGAAGCTCGAGAGCATGAAAAGACAGAGAACTGGGTGGGGGTAGGGACTGCAAATATGAAATTTCACACGGCCATTGTCGAATTATCTGACAGCGAACGCCTAATTAAATTATACCGTAATGTGTCTGCTGAATTACGGTTGGCCTTTGGCCACCTCAATGACCCTAAAATTTTATATGCACCCTATATTGATAAAAACTACTCTATTCTTAATTTATTAGATTCTGGCCAGAATATAGATGCGGCCAATATGTTACGTAGTTACTTAGATCTCTCTGAACGTACACTACTCGCAGCATTTAAACGAAAACAATCTGCTCTTTAAGTTGTTTGACGTTTTATTTTTTTGTTTAACTCGCCTACTCCTCACTAATTTCATTATATAAATTAGAATGAGAAATCATTTATTGAAATCCTTTAGTATCTCAATACTATCTATTAATCTAGCCAGATTTAATTTTAATTAAATCTAATACTTTAAATATAAAATCACATTCAATCGCTTATTCGATAAAAATAAAGTGTTGTTGTCTGTTTCTCATTTAATCCGCCTTTGTTTACAAAAACAAACAACATAAAAACCATATCATTAATATTTTTGGAATATTTATCAGGCTTACCTTTGGTAACATTTAGAAATTAAAAATCACTCAATCATTCACACTTAACCCCAAAATTTTACACACATCGCCATTTACCGCTTTATTTTTAACATTAGAAACATATTTACATCGATTACTCGTTGAAATTACTCAAATTTATCGAGTTAATAGTTGTGGTTTTACCGAATATTCGATATAAAATTTATGATAACAAAAAACAAACACATTAAAATTATTAATATAAATGAGATTTAATTATGACATTAAACCAAGTGACTAAAAAGAAGCCGTTTAAATTTGGCCTAGGATGGCAAATATTACTTGCTCTTATTTTAGGTGTTATTGCTGGGGCGCTTTTACATGATAATTCAGAGTATAAAGACTGGTTAATTTTAAATATTCTTTCCCCAGCCGGTAAAATATTTATTCAATTAATCAAAATGATTGTTGTTCCTATCGTTATATCAACGTTAATTGTTGGGATCGCAGGGGTTGGTAATACCAAGCAACTCGGTTCTCTCGGTTTTAAAACTATCCTTTATTTTGAAATTATTACTACAATTGCCATTATCGTTGGCATTTCTTTTGCCAATATATTCCAACCGGGTGTTGGTATCGATATGTCGCAATTAACACAAGTCGATATCTCACAATATGAAAAAACCACTCAAGAAGTTGAAAGCCACCCTTCAGGGATCATTAATACGATCTTAACTTTAGTACCAAGTAATATTTTCGCTGCTATGGCAAGTGGTGACATGCTGCCTGTCATCTTTTTTGCTGTATTATTTGGTTTGGGGCTTTCTTCTTTACCTTCTGAGAAAAAACAACCATTACTCAGTGTACTACAGACTTTCTCTGAAACCATGTTCCGTGTGACAAACATGATTATGATGTATGCTCCAATCGGGGTTTTTGCACTAATATCCGTTACCGTCGCTAACTTTGGTTTCTCATCTTTAGTGCCTTTGTTGAAACTTGTTATACTTGTCCATTGTGCAATTATATTTTTTGCTGTGGTTGTATTAGGATTAGTCGCCCGTTATTGTCGAATAAATATTTTCACTTTAATGATGATATTGAAAGATGAGTTATTACTCGCCTATTCAACAGCCAGCTCTGAAACTGTGCTTCCTCGTATTATGGATAAAATGGAAAAATATGGAGCGCCTAAATCCGTAACAAGCTTTGTTATTCCAATCGGTTATTCATTTAATTTAGATGGCTCAACATTGTACCAAAGTATTGCCGCTATTTTTATTGCCCAACTCTATGGTATCGAACTCTCTATTGGACAAGAACTTATCCTAGTATTTACGCTTATGATCACGTCTAAAGGTATTGCAGGGGTCCCTGGCGTTTCATTTGTTGTTCTTCTTGCCACACTCGGAAGTGTAGGGATCCCACTAGAAGGGCTTGCATTCATCGCAGGTGTAGACCGAATTTTAGATATGGCACGCACGGCACTTAATGTTGTAGGTAACGCCCTAGCCGCTCTTGTTATTGCCAAATGGGAACATAATTATGATGATAAAAAAGCTCGTGAATATGAAAAAAGTTTTTAGTTTATTCTAAAACAACTCTATAATAGAATCACTTTCGATTAATAACATTATTGAAAGTGATTCTATTTTACGCAAAAAATGACCTGTTATTTTTTATTTTTAAATACTCATTGTCTTAGTTATTTTTACTTATTATATGTAATGTATTTCACATTTTTTTAATATTTCATTAAGAAATTGGTATTTTATAGCCAGTGTTACTACACTATATAAGACTTTTAATTAGCCATTTTTTATTAGCTAAGCAGGAAACAATGAATCAAATAAGAAGATTTCTTTTGTTTTTAAAGGTGCTCCAACACCTAATGATAATTTTTATATTTTCATTATCATACTTTATGCTACACAGCTGGTTATAACGAGAAGCCTTACACTAAAAATAACATAATTCATTGATCAAACGAGGTAAACATCTGTTTATCTCGTTTTGTATTATATGCTAGAAAAAGCGATAAGATAAAAATGGTTATCAATAGAAAGCCTACAAGTTCTTTTTTACCCCTCTATGGTACCTGACATTATAAATAAATTATATGGCTAGTTATAGAGTGACGTTTCCCCTTCAGGCCTAGTTTTAAAACGTCTATGGGCCCAAAGGTACTGTTCAGGTGCTTTCAATATTTCGGTCTCTAAAACAGCGTTAATTATTGTTGCATCCTGTAACGCATTACAACTTGGGTATCCTATTATTTGTTTACCCAATACTAAATCATAATTCACCCCACTCTTGTTTCTCAATAATGTTACTGTGAGTGTCGGTGATTTAGATAATTGAGCAAGTATAGATGTCCCCTTTGATGTGGAGGTATTTTTAACAGAAAAGAATGGCGCAAATATCGTGCCTTTTCGTCCAAAATCTTGGTCAGGTGCAAACCAGATGGACTTGCCGCTTTTCAATTCTTGAACCATAAATTTTAAATTTTTACGGTCAATCATTCCTTTGCCAGAACGGCACCGCCCCTTTGTTTGAATATATTCCATCGCTTTATTATTATGAGGCCGATACATTGCATTAACTGGGAAACAGAGGCCCATAATCCGTCCACCTAACTCAAGTGACATAAAATGGACCCCAACGATAATTACACCTTTATTTTTCCCAATCGCATCTAAATAATTAGACATTCCTTTTACTTGAAATAATTTTTTAACTTTTTTATCGCTCCAGAACCAGGCTATCCCTGTCTCAAATAATGCGATACCTAAAGATTTTAGGTTGTCATTTACCAGAGTATCTATTTCATTTTTATTTTTATTTGGAAAACATAACTCTAAATTTTGTTTAATTATTGATACTCTTCTCTTAATAAAATACCGTGAATTACTACCTAGAAAAGCACCAAGCCACATTTGCCATTTATAAGGTAATTGAACTAATAAAAATAAGATAAAAACCCCCACCCATGTTACTAAGTACTTTGGATGGACCAATTTCCGTGAAAATGGGTTTTTGGCGTACATTATATCTCCCAATACTTCGCCTTTGCAGAATGCACGCTATTTTAGACAGTATTTAGTCTTTGAAATTCAACATGATTACTACAACAAGATGGGCTTTCGCCCACAACTATCTGAATATCCTTACAATGTATCTTCCATTTGAGGAGATAACAGTCGGATAACCTTTTCCAAGCAGTTAAGCAATATTTTAATTTTTAGTATGGCCAATAAATAGCACTGTGAAGTCCATTTTCCCTTCTTCAGAACTGTGTATCGGTTAAGCTAAAACGTAATCACTTCAACAGTAAAGAACAGACAAAATTATCACATATATCGCTTAATTAATCTCACTATTAATATGTACTTTTGTCATTTTGCGACTTTTTTTGCTGATTTTTGTCAATTTAATCGTTATTTCTTTATTGGCACTTTCAAGAGTGCCACCATAATCACCGATGGAAAGAAAAATTGATGTTCTTCTTCTGCATAATGATATCTAAAATATGTCCCACCAGCGACCCAAAATAGTTAAATGATAAGAATTACAGGTAATAGCCTGACCACCCCAAGAGCAGTCTAAATTAGGTTAATCAATCTGGTTTTCTACCATTTGCGTCAATCAACTTCCAGAACCCGTTATTGTATTGAAATGTCATTGTGAATTGATTATTAACCATCTCAGACCAGTAATCCAATATGATGGTGTCTTCTTCAATATAAATAACGCTTAAATGATGAGGGAAGTCAGGCTCATTAGTGCGACTATAAAAGTATCGTTGAACTTGGTTATCAAAGTCTGGAATCGCTCTACTAATTTCTACTATAAAGCCTTTTAAGTTATCAAAGTTAGCTATTTGCTCAGGCTCTAGTCCAATAACAATGTCGTGCTTTGGAGATACATTAACCTCATCACCACTGAGAATGACATCACCTAGCGTTGTAATAAAATCCTCGACCTGATACCTGTTGATTCTTTTCATCTCTTCACTCCCTCAATGAGTTTCAATAATGTTAGCTTAGCGGGGGGCAAATTCTATTTGTCATCTAGTTTATAAGAGGTGTAACCAGAAGATCAATTTACTACACAAAAACAAAAAGAAAAAACCCGCTACATCAATGAGATGTAGCGGGTTCTTATTTGGTGCCGGCTACCGGAGTCGAACTGGTGACCTACTGATTACAAGTCAGTTGCTCTACCAACTGAGCTAAGCCGGCGAATATGGCGGAGAGATAGAGATTCGAACTCTAGGATGGTTGCCCATCGGCGGTTTTCAAGACCGCTGCCTTCGACCGCTCGGCCATCTCTCCATGGGGCGCGATTATGGAGGAATCCCACCAACTTGTCTACCCCTGAAAGTAAAAAAATTGATTTTTTTACTTCGTTTGGCTAATCTTCACTCAATTGTTCTCTATTTTCCAATAAAAATGGTAATATCTGTGCAAAATCGGTGTCTATCCTTTCTCTAGGCGTATGATTTTTAACCTAATACTACTTTGCCGATGGGACGACTTGCCACAGTATGTACAAACAATCATTATTAAAACCGAGCACGCTTTTTCGTATCTTTGCCGCATTTATTCTGTTGCTAATTGTGATGCTCTGTTTATCACTCTTTAATTACTACCAAGCATTGGTTCAAAGCCGTCAAACCAGCTTAAACAGCATGGCCAGTCGGTTAGCATATCAAATCGAAGATTATCGTTATCAAGCGAGCCATATCTACAAAATTGCCAATGACAAATCTTCAGTCCCCCCTACCGATAACCTTGCTGTGACAGGTATCCGTCATGATATTTTTTGGCTAAGTAGTGCGAATCAATCCATTGATGCCATTGTATTTGGTAATAATAAGCAAAGTAATAATGTTTTAGCCTCTAAACTTGCAAATTATATGGAGATTGTGTGGGGAGCCCGTAACGAATATAACTCAATGTATTATCTCAATGGATTGGACAACACCTTAGTTTTAGTGACCACCCATTCAATTCTTAAACCTGAGCTCCGTTTTAAAGAAAGTTATCTCACATTAACAGCTGAAGAAAAGCGTGCTGATATGTTGACCCAATCAACATTATTAGATCGACGGGAAATAATTTCTAATATTCAAAAATACTCTCCCGATAACCTTTTCTACTATACTTATCGGCTAATGTTCAATTCACCGGGGCAGTTAACTAGCGTTATATCCTTTGATATTTCTATCAATTCACTGATCCCTCCAAGTTTAAATGGGAATTTTTTTACGATTAATGCGCGCCCTTCAAGTACGGGAAGCAATGAATCACATTCAACTTGGTCTGGGACCAACCTCATTTTCTCCCACCCTATTGATGGCACTGGATATCAGCTTTACTACCATGTTTCATTAAAAAGTATTATTTTTAATGTTATTAGTTATAACTTATGGCTAATGACAGGCATGCTTATCATGATCTTATTCGCTTTACTGATCATGATTTTTATTCGTAAGCGCCTTATTTCACCCAATACCAATATGTTGCAAGAGCTGAGTTTTAATGCCTCACTGACTAGCGACATTATCAGTCATATTTCATATGGCATTTTAGTTTATGACTTTAACACTAACAAAAAGATCCTGAGCAATGACATTGCTAACCAACTATTACCTTCGATGGATCTTGTTCACATTAAAGAAATGGCGATGGAACACCATGATGTGATTCAAGTTTCTATCGAGAATATTGTATATGAAGTTATACTTGTCGATAACATGTCAAAATCAAACACTGCGCTCTTTATTATTATGGACAAAGATAAAGAGGCGTTGACACAAAAACGCCAAGAACTTGCTAATCGCGAATACAAAAAAAATATTCACATGCGCAAGGTAGTATTTGAGAATATGTGCAGTGAAATATTACCCTCATTAATTAAAGTGGATAATCAATTAGCTAGATTAGCTGAAATAACCGATATAAATAACCGTGGATTTATTTTAAAAATTGAAAATCAGCTTTTCCTTATCAATCGTTGGTTTCAAAATATTAGCTTATTAAATCAGCTAGAGTCCCAAGCTGAACCTATAAAAACTGAGAATGTTTCTATCAGTAACTTAGTTAGCCAATTTTTGAAGCAAAATCTATCCCAGTGTAATAACAAAGGGTTATCGCTTTATTTTCATAATAACGTTAATCCAGATTCACTTATCGTGGCAAATCCAGATTATTTAACGCAGTTAATACAACTTATTTGGGATTATTCTATTGCTACAACCTCTTTTGGAAAAATTTCATTCACGCTATCTTATGACCCCAGTAAAAATGTAATCCTGTTGAGCATAAAAGACAGTGGAACGGGAGTCAGTAACCAAGAACTGAGTAATTTACAAAGCCCCTTTACTGGGCAAATATTGAACGCTTCTAACTTTACACGCTCTGGTATAACGTTTTATCTATGTAAGTTACTGGTCAAAAAAATGAATGGTGTTTTTTCTATTCGCTCAAGTGATGCAATCGGGACTCATTATGAAATTACGCTTCCAGCAGCCAAGGAGATGCTCATCAATGACTACCCCGCTTTATTGGAAGATATTTGTATTCGCTTAAATATACATAATGCGGATATCTCTCGGATTGTGAGGAACATACTCACAAATTATGGCGCGGAATATTTGGATTTAAGTGAGAGTTCTCCCCATACTAACTGGGATCTTTTGATAACTGATAATAATGAGGAATGTTTTGAAAATATTGTTAAAGTGAATGGCTCTCTATCTGGAATCAATCAATTACAACCTCATTACATTGAAGCTAACTATAATTTTGCTGATGAATTAATTGATGCTATCTCATTGCTGATCGAAAATGCAGGTGATGAACATGACCATTATGGTAATTTGATTTCACACCATGTTGATACTCAAGTGCTTTCACAGAGCTCGAATGAATCAATAGAAAATGCAATTGTAAGTTATCAATTATCACTAGCAAATAGTGGATATCGAGATTTGTTTATCACAACAGTACCGATAGATATTAATAAACTGTATAATAGTGAAAGTGTTGAGGATTTGACCGAATTGAAAAACACTGCACATCGTTTAAAAGGAGTTTTTGCTATGCTCGAATTTACTTATCTTCATACGCTTTGTGAAGATTTAGAGCGTTACATAGCAGATGAAAACGGATTGGAAATAAAAAATTGCATTAGCATGCTGGATAATTCAGTCAAAAAACTAATGCCAGAAGGTAACCAATAATATGAATAACCTAAATGTCATTGTTGCCGATGATCACCCTATCGTTCTTTTCGGCATCAGAAAATCACTTGAACAAATTGAATGGGTGAATATCGTAGGGGAATTTGAGGACTCAACTTCTTTGATTAATAACTTAGCACGTTTAAATGCAGATGTGCTAGTTACTGATTTATCAATGCCAGGTGATAAATATGGTGATGGTATAACTTTAATCAAATACATCAAACGGCATTATCCTGACCTATCAATTATTGTTCTTACAATGAATAATAATCCAGCCATTCTTAGCGCGATCTTAGAGTTGGATATTGAAGGGATTGTGCTCAAACAAGGTGCACCGGCTGATTTACCTAAAGCGTTAGCGGCTTTACAAAAAGGTAAAAAATTCACACCAGAAAGCGTGAGTAAACTGCTGGAAAAAGTCAATGCAAGCGGCTATGGTGACAAACGTTTATCACCAAAAGAAAGTGAAGTGCTACGTTTGTTTGCTGAAGGTTTCCTAGTCACTGAAATTGCCAAAAAACTTAACCGCAGTATAAAAACAATTAGTAGCCAGAAAAAATCAGCCATGCTGAAATTAGGCGTTGAAAATGATATAGCGCTACTGAATTACCTTTCTTCCGTCAGTATTGATAACTCGCCTTCAGAGTGATCTTATTTCAACTACAAGACTACACCAATAAAAACCCAGCTATGGGTTTTTATTTTTGCCTTTATTTTTCAGCCACTTTCAACAATAACGAGTCAAGGTCTCACGTAAAATTGCAATTGTTGTCGGTTTTGATAAACAATCATTCATTCCTGCATTAATACAACGTTGTTTTTCTTCTGCCATTGCATTAGCAGTTAATGCGATAATTGGTAAGTTAAACGTTAAACGCCGTAGCTCTTTTGCCAGCTGGTAACCATCCATATTAGGCATATTTACATCTGTTAAAATAATATCAACATGATGATTATCTAAATATTTTAATGCATCTAACCCATCTACTGCTGTGCCAGTAGTAAAACCGATAGTCGTTAATTGTTCACTCAATAATGCTCGGTTAATTGGGTGGTCATCAACAATCAATACATGACATTCACCTAACGTATGATCAGCGACCAACAGTTGATTTGTCATACTATTTTTTTGCGATTGTTCCATGGTTCTCATGATGGCTTTATCAATTAACATAGGTAATTTATCTAATTGATATGTATTATAAATCCATTGATTCTGTTTTATTTCCTGAAGCTCACCTGCATAACCACTTGATAACTGGATATGATGTTCGTAGATTATCCCCTCAACATGCTCATAATCGGTTATTAGTAAATTATATTTTTGTGTTTTATCAATTGTGCTATGGCTAACAACTGTAAATTGCTCATGACTTAACAAACGCAAGAGAAAGCTCATTAAAAATTCATTTCGACACAAAATAGCAATGCGATAACGTGCGCGATATTCTGGAATATTTTTCTTCGTATACTCTTGCCCATATAAAGGAATACGAATAGTAAATGAGCTACCAAGCCCAATTTGTGAGCTGACTTCAATATCACCATCCATGAGGTTAACCAGTTTTTCACAAATAGCTAAACCTAAACCGGTTCCTTTATGACCCAAATTATTTTGCTCATAAACTTGAAAAAATGGGTCAAATAATTGCATAACCACTGAATGGGTCATTCCAATCCCTGAATCACGGATTTCTATCTTTAAATAATTTTCATCTTTCCAAACATAAAGCAATACAAAACCGGATTCCGTAAACTTAATACTATTATTAACAATATTGGAAATCACTTGTTGTAGACGAACTGGATCATTCAAAATGAGATCAGGAATATCTGGTTCAATATAGGAATATAATGATATTTTTTTCTTAGTCACTAATGGCAAATAGTTCGCTAATACAAACGCAAAAACCTCTCGACAATTAAATAATTTACTTTCTATTTTCAATTGCTTAGATTCAATTTTTGAAAAGTCTAAAATATCACTAATAATCTGTAATAAAAGTGATGATGAATTATCCATAGTTGAAACTAAACGTGTTGCTTTCTCTGATAATTCATAACGTTGTAGTAACTCTATATTACCAATAATTCCATACAATGGCGTTCTTAATTCATGGCTAACAGTCGCCAAAAACATTGACTTAGCATGGTTAGCTTGTTCAGCTGCATCGGCCACATCTTGCAGCGATTTTTCCATTTGCACGCGAATGCTGATATCGACTAAAACACAAATAGCGACGTCTTCATTTTGATATCGTGAGTTTACAAAGCTAATTTGTAAGTGTGTACCATTGGTTGTCACTACATCAATATAGTTGCTCGTTTTCTGGCGAATAATTGTCAATATACGCTGTTTATCATCATCATTTAATAACCGAAAATAGTCATGAGCTAGTTCATTACTAAGAATATTACCGCCATCGGTTAATCTTAAGATGATGATACCCACAGGGGCTGATGCCACAATTTTATGGTTGAATTGTTCATGTTCCTCAAGCCGTATCGCAGTGTTCTCTGCGGGTTCGAGCATTTTCCTTTCAAGTAACCAAATTAAAAAGAAAATCAGTCCACCCGTAAAAATATTTAGGAGGATACCGTAAAAAATGGTGTTTTCTAAACTCGCTAATATTTCCGACGTCGCAATTGAGAAAATGACCGTAATTTGAGAAGGTGCTAACCTTTTTTTGAAGATTAATTTTGAGTAATCTGAGTTAAAACCGAAAAATGAAGGCTCAGAAATATTGAGCAGTGCTGAGTCCTTAGGGTTGATATCTATCGGCGAATATAAAACAGGCTGGTTATAATCATTAATAATCAATATTTCAATAGCTTTATTGCGGCGAATATTAAATTGATTCAAATTAATTGTACGTTCTAGCCCAATAAATGCGGGGAGCAGATTATCATGCTTAATTGCTTGAATTAAGTAAACCTGCCCATAATCCGGCTGAGCACCATGCATAATTGTAAATAATTTACGCTCTTTGCCTTGTAGCCTTAAACCTTGATAAGTTCGCACACTTTCGTAACTGACTTTTTTTAGTATTTCTATATCCGATATGGTAGAACGAATAGGATAATCCACCAGACAATAACTTTTCGAACCCACTAAAAAGACATGATTTAAAGCTTGAGGCGCTGCAATACTCTCTTTCCAAAAATAATTTAATTGTTCAAAAGCCTGCAAATAGTTTTCAGCTTTATCCCTAAAATGATCACAATCCGTATTCGGAGTTAATTTATAGAACGAGTAATTAGAGGCATTTGGCAACTCCATAAATTTACTCGTAAAAGTATTTTCCTCTGTCGATTCTTGCAGCTTTATTTGGTACAGATCAGTCATCGACTGAATAGAATTCAGAGTCGCTGCCGTTTGCTGAATATAGACTTGTAGGTTTTCATACCCAGAATAGAACTGCTGACGAAGATCAGATTTGTATTCATTAAATTGCGAATAAAGGAAAAATAAAGTGATAAAAACACCCATGCCCCACAACATCAAGCCGAGGATACGAAATAAATCCCGAGAAAGTCTAAGTGATGTTTTAAACGAGGGTAAATATCTCAAGCGCTTTCCTGTATATTCGATACTATGACCGCTAATTATACTCGATTACATGATAAAAAAGCGACAAACATGAAAAGTAATAAAATAAAGACATTTAAATTAGAAACTAAAACGGGCAGCTAGTTATGCTGCCCGTTCATTAAATTAAACGTTGTGATTACTCTTGATCGTCGATATTTGCATCATCAACACCATTTTCTTCCGTGTTTTCATTTGCATTCTCGTTATCAATGTTTTCATCATCAATGTTTTCATCATCATCCGTTTCAGCAACGCGCTGTAAACCAACAACTTTTTCATCTTCAGCCGTTCTAATCAAGGTAACACCTTGTGTATTACGGCCAACGACGCTCACTTCAGACACACGTGTACGCACTAATGTTCCTGCGTCTGTGATCATCATGATTTGGTCAGTTTCATCAACCTGAATGGCACCAACAACATTACCGTTACGCTCACTCACTTTAATGGAGATAACCCCTTGAGTTGCACGAGACTTAGTCGGGTACTCAGCTTCTTCAGTACGTTTACCGTATCCGTTCTCTGTCACTGTTAAGATGTGCCCTTCGCCACGTGGGATAATCAAAGAAACGACTTTGTCGTTATCCATTAATTTAATACCACGCACTCCTGTAGCGGTACGTCCCATTGGGCGAACAGCATCTTCAGCGAAGCGGACGACTTTACCTTGAGCGGAGAACAGCATAACTTCATTTGAGCCATCCGTTAAATCGACACCAATCAGCTCATCACCGTCATTCAAGTTAACCGCAATGATACCTGCGCTTCTTGGGCGGCTGAATTCTTGTAAAGGTGTTTTCTTAACGGTACCACTCGCGGTTGCCATAAAGACATTATAGCCCTCTTCGTACTCACGCACTGGCAAGATAGCGGTAATTCGCTCATCTTGTTCAAGTGGCAATAAGTTAACGATTGGACGACCACGAGCACCACGGCTAGCTTCTGGTAGTTGGTAAACTTTCATCCAATACAAGCGACCACGGCTTGAGAAGCACAAAATAGTGTCATGCGTATTGGCCACCAAAAGGCGATCAATAAAGTCTTCGTCTTTCGTTCGTGCTGCAGATTTACCTTTACCACCCCGGCGCTGTGCTTCGTAATCAGACAGAGGCTGATATTTCACATAACCTTGATGTGATAATGTTACCACCACATCTTCTTGGTTGATCAGGTCTTCAATATTGATATCTGCAGTATTTTCAGTAATTTCTGTACGACGAGGGTCATTATAAGTATCGCGAATAATTTCTAATTCTTCGCGGATGACTTCCATCAAACGTTCAGGACTACGCAAAATAAACAGTAATGCTTCAATTTGTACGAGAAGCTCACGGTACTCTTCCAGTAATTTTTCGTGCTCAAGACCCGTTAATTTTTGGAGACGTAAATCCAAAATAGCTTGGGCTTGTTGCTCAGTTAGGAAATATTGCCCTTCATGGACACCAAACTGAGGCTCTAACCACTCAGGACGAGCGGCATCATCTCCCGCACGCTCTAACATCGCAGCGACATTACCTAAATCCCAAGAACGTGCAATCAAACCAGCTTTCGCTTCTGCTGGTGTTGGTGCTTTACGGATCAGTTCAATAATTGGGTCAATATTAGCAAGGGCGATTGCCAGTGCTTCAAGGATATGAGCACGATCACGCGCTTTGCGTAATTCGAAAATCGTACGACGAGTGACGACTTCACGGCGGTGACGCACAAAAGCAGCAATGATATCTTTTAAATTCAGTATTTTTGGCTGCCCTTGATGTAGAGCCACCATATTGATACCAAAAGAAACTTGCAATTGAGTCAAGGAATATAAGTTGTTCAGTACAACTTCACCTACCGCATCGCGCTTGACTTCAATAACAATACGCATACCGTCTTTATCCGACTCGTCACGCAGTGCACTGATACCTTCAACACGCTTGTCTTTAACTAACTCAGCAATTTTTTCAATCAAGCGAGCTTTATTCACTTGATAAGGGATTTCGCTGACAATAATGGTTTCGCGACCATTTTTCTCATCGACTTCCACTTCAGCGCTTGCACGGATATAGACCTTGCCACGCCCTGTGCGATAGGCATCAATAATCCCACGACGGCCATTAATAATAGCTGCGGTTGGGAAGTCAGGCCCTGGAATGTGTTCCATTAAACCTTCAATACTGATGTCTTCATCTTCTATATAAGCAAGACAACCATTAATCACCTCCCCTAAATTGTGAGGAGGAATATTGGTTGCCATCCCAACCGCAATACCTGACGACCCATTCACCAACAGGTTTGGGATTTTCGTTGGCATAACTTCTGGAATATGCTCTGTTCCATCATAGTTTGGAACGAAATCAACGGTTTCTTTTTCAAGATCAGCAAGTAGTTCATGGGCAATTTTCGCCATACGGATTTCCGTATAACGCATTGCTGCTGCGGAGTCTCCGTCAACAGAACCGAAGTTTCCCTGACCATCAACCAGCATGTAACGCATTGAGAAAGGCTGAGCAAGACGAACGATTGTCTCGTAAACAGCGATATCACCATGTGGATGGTATTTACCGATGACGTCCCCAACAATACGGGCAGATTTTTTATAGGGTTTATTCCAATCATTTCCCAATACATTCATCGCATACAGTACTCTGCGGTGTACTGGCTTCAGTCCATCTCGAACATCTGGAAGTGCACGGCCGACAATAACGGACATTGCATAATCCAAATACGAACTTTTAAGCTCTTCTTCGATATTAACTGGTGTGATTTCTCTGGCAATCTCGCTCATGGAACCACTGTCCCTCATAACTTCGGATTCAAAGAGTAGAACTATACCACAATTCGCCAATTTAATAAAAATAAGAGACGGGTATTTGTCTTCCAAGCTATGTATAATAGCGGAAAATTAAGTTTATGTGTCCGAAACTTGATGGTTTATCAATTAATAACTGCAATAATTACATTGTTGTTTATATTTTAGTCATCAATGCTTATCGGGCTACTATTCCCCCTATTAAACGTAGTTTAAATACAGTTTAAATATAACTATCGTTAATAGGCTTTCGGGTAATAGGTTAAAAATAGGAGCTTCTTTGTATGAATGACACCCAAACCCCAACCTACCTTAACGTCGATAAGCAAGAAATCGAAAAATTCGAGTCCATTGCCTCACGCTGGTGGGACTTAGAAGGGGAGTTCGCCCCACTACACCGCATCAACCCATTGCGTTTAGGTTATATTATGCAGCGCGTAGACGGGGTTTTCGGTAAAAAAATTCTTGATGTTGGCTGTGGTGGTGGCATTTTGTCCGAAAGTATGGCGCGTGAAGGCGCGGAAGTGACTGGCCTTGATATGGGCGCAGAACCCTTAATGGTTGCTCGCTTGCATTCTCTTGAGTCTGGTGTTCCAGTTGAATACGTACAAGAAACCGTTGAGCAACACGCAGACAAGCACCCACAATCCTATGATGTTGTGACCTGCATGGAAATGCTTGAACATGTTCCTGACCCTCAATCTGTCGTTAGAGCTTGCGCTAAATTAGTGAAACCTGGCGGACATGTTATTTTTTCTACCATTAATCGCAATAAAAAGGCGTGGTTAATGGCGGTGGTTGCTGCTGAATATGTGATGAAAATGGTGCCAAAAGGTACCCATGATGCGAATAAATTTATTCGCCCTTCTGAATTGATTAGCTGGATTGATGGAACTCAATTAAAAGATCAGCACATCATAGGGTTACACTATAATCCGTTGACTGACAAGTTCTGGCTTGGCCCGAATGTGGATGTGAATTATATGCTCCATACCATTAGTGAATAACGATTTAGTCACTAAAAGAATAAATCACAAGCAGTACGTTTAAGAAAGCAGCAAACGATCGCATTTTACAAAATTTATTTTAGTCCTCATGTCGGAAGCATTTTTTTTATTAATGCCTTTTACCATGCAGCTTACCGACATGATCATTTTTCTTATCCAACCAGTTATCCACAAGATCCCGCTAATTTGTTCACTTGATAAAATCACACATTAACATTATCTTGTTATGGTATTCTAAACAAACTACTACATATAGTGGTACAACAAAACATAACACAACTAGTCTCATGGCATTACACCATGAGCTTTTTTATGTTTATTTTAAACTATTTGTAGTTCAACCAAGGTGTACTTGCTCATGAACCAGAGTCTGTTAGTCACAAAGCGTGATGGACATAAAGAACGCATTGATCTCGATAAAATCCACAAGGTAATCACCTGGGCTGCTGAAGGCCTAAGTAACGTATCCGTTTCTCAAGTGGAGTTACGTTCACAGATTCAGTTTTATGATGGGATCAGAACTTCTGACATTCACGAAACGATGATCAAAGCAGCAGCCGATTTAATTACGGGTGATACACCTGATTACCAATATCTCGCTGCTCGTCTTGCTATTTTTAACCTGCGCAAGAAAGCCTATGGTCAGTTTGAACCGCCTGCATTATACAAGCATGTTAAACACCTCGTTGAAATGGGGAAATATGACAAGCATTTGCTGGAAGACTACTCTGAAGCAGAGTTCGAGCAAATGGATAGCTTTATAGACCATTGGCGTGATATGAATTTTTCCTATGCTGCGGTAAAACAGCTTGAAGGGAAATATTTGGTTCAAAACCGCGTTACCGGTGAAATCTATGAAAGCGCACAGTTTTTATACATTTTAGTCGCTGCTTGCCTGTTTTCACACTACCCAAAAGAGACGCGTCTTGATTATATTCGCCGTTTCTATGACGCAGTTTCAACATTCAAAATTTCATTACCTACGCCGATTATGGCGGGGGTACGTACTCCAACACGTCAATTCAGTTCTTGTGTACTGATTGAGTGTGGCGATAGCTTAGATTCTATCAATGCAACCTCAAGCGCAATTGTGAAATATGTCTCACAACGTGCAGGAATTGGGGTAAATGCGGGTCGCATTCGTGCATTAGGCAGCCCAATTCGTGGCGGTGAAGCGTTCCATACGGGTTGTATTCCGTTCTATAAGCATTTCCAAACTGCGGTTAAGTCCTGCTCGCAAGGTGGTGTTCGTGGTGGTGCAGCAACTTTGTTCTACCCGATTTGGCACCTTGAAGTCGAAAGCTTATTGGTACTGAAAAATAACCGTGGGGTTGAAGGTAACCGTGTTCGCCATATGGATTACGGTGTGCAACTAAATAAGTTAATGTACGAACGTTTGATTAAAAACCAAGACATTACATTATTCAGCCCTTCCGACGTTCCAGGTCTTTATGACGCCTTTTTCGCAGATCAAGACGAATTTGAACGTTTATATGTGAAATATGAAAAAGATGAAAATATTCGCAAATCGAGTGTTAAAGCAGTTGAGCTATTTTCATTAATGATGCAAGAGCGTGCGTCTACTGGCCGTATTTATATCCAAAACGTTGACCACTGTAATACACATAGCCCATTTGACCCACAGGTTGCCCCTGTTCGTCAGTCGAATTTATGTTTAGAAATTGCACTGCCAACTAAGCCATTAAATAATATTAATGACGAAAACGGTGAAATTGCACTGTGTACGTTATCAGCGTTTAACTTAGGTGCGATTGATAGTCTTGATGAATTAGAAGAACTGGCAATATTAGCTGTTCGTGCACTTGATGCCCTGCTTGATTACCAAGATTACCCAATTATTGCGGCTAAACAAGGCTCAATGGGACGTCGTACACTCGGTATTGGTGTGATTAACTACGCTTATTATCTCGCTAAGCACGGCGTTCGCTATTCCGATGGTAGCGCGAATAACTTAACGCACAAAACATTTGAAGCTATTCAATATTATCTATTGAAAGCCTCGAATGAGTTAGCGAAAGAGCAAGGTGCGTGCCCATGGTTCAACGAAACAACCTATGCACAAGGCGTTTTACCTATCGATACTTATAAAAAAGAGCTCGATAAGTTAACGAATGAACCGTTACATTATGATTGGGAAGCGTTACGTCAAGAAATCAAACAACATGGTCTGCGTAACTCGACGCTGTCTGCATTGATGCCTTCAGAAACATCATCACAGATTTCTAACGCAACCAATGGTATTGAACCACCGCGTGGTTATATCAGTATTAAAGCCTCTAAAGATGGTATCTTGCGCCAAGTGGTGCCTGATTACGAAAATCTGAAAGGCGCTTATGAGCTGCTATGGCAAATGCCTTCAAATAGTGGCTATTTACAACTCGTTGGTATCATGCAGAAGTTTATCGACCAGTCGATTTCTGCTAACACAAACTATGACCCGACTCGTTTTGAGAGCGGCAAAGTGCCAATGAACCAATTGCTAAAAGATTTATTGCTCGCCTATAAGTTTGGTGTGAAAACACTTTACTACCATAACACCCGCGATGGCGCGGAAGATGTTCAAGGCGATCTGGAAGAAGTTGTTGAGTCAGCGGATTCCGATTGCGAAGGCGGCGCGTGTAAAATTTAATAGGAATTGTTATGTCACATACATACACAACGTTTTCACAGAAAAAGAATGACCAAATGCTGGAGCCGATGTTTTTCGGCCAACCCGTTAACGTGGCGCGTTATGATCAGCAAAAGTACCCTATTTTTGAAAAGTTGATTGAAAAACAACTGTCGTTTTTCTGGCGCCCTGAAGAAGTTGACGTGTCGCGCGACCGTATTGACTACAATGCGCTGCCAGATCACGAAAAACATATTTTTATCAGTAATCTGAAATACCAAACGCTGCTGGACTCTATTCAGGGCCGCAGCCCTAACGTGGCATTATTGCCACTGATTTCGATTCCTGAACTGGAAACTTGGGTTGAAACGTGGGCATTTTCTGAAACTATCCACTCACGTTCGTATACACATATTATTCGTAATATCGTGAATGACCCTGCTATTATTTTTGACGATATTGTTGAAAATGAAGAAATTTTAAAACGTGCTAAAGATATTTCAGGTTTTTACGATGATCTGATCGAAATGACCAACTACTATCATATGTTTGGTGAAGGCACGCATACTTGCAATGGCAAACAAGTTACTGTTTCTCTGCGTCAATTGAAGAAGCAACTGTACCTGTGCCTAATGAGCGTTAATGCGCTTGAAGCTATTCGCTTCTATGTTAGTTTTGCCTGTTCGTTTGCGTTTGCTGAACGCGAACTGATGGAAGGAAACGCGAAAATCATCAAGCTGATTGCGCGTGATGAAGCGTTGCACCTAACGGGTACTCAACACATGTTAAACCTGTTACGCTCAGGGCAAGATGACCCAGAAATGGCCGAAATCGCAGCAGAGTGCGAGCAAGAATGTTATGACTTGTTCGTTCAAGCCGCAGAGCAAGAAAAAGAGTGGGCTGACTACCTATTCAGTGAAGGCTCTATGATTGGTTTAAATAAAGATATTTTATGCCAATATGTTGAATATATTACGAATATTCGCATGCAAGCCGTCGGTCTAAAATTGCCATTTGAAACGCGTTCAAACCCAATTCCATGGATCAACGCATGGTTGGTGTCTGATAACGTACAAGTTGCGCCTCAAGAGGTTGAAGTCAGTTCTTATTTAGTCGGCCAAATTGACTCTCAAGTCGATACCGACGATTTGAGCGACTTCGAACTATAAGCATGGCTAGTCATAAAATCACCCTGCGGTTAACGCAGGGTGTTCAAATCCCCTTCCATACTGAAGTTCATTCGTGTTTGCTGGAAGCCTTAGAAGACAGCTGTATTCCTGTAGAATACCAATGCCGTGAAGGCTACTGCGGTTCATGCCGAGTGACATTATTGCAGGGGAAAGTAGGCTATAGACAAAAACCTATCGCATTTGTGCAGGACGGAGAAATCCTGCCTTGCTGCTGCCATCCGCTATCGGATATTGAAATCGGTTAATTTAAAATAGGTGATTGCACAGCGGCCTATCCGTTACTGTGCAATCACTTTTTATTTACTTAATTTATTGGTTATAAATAACCATATAAACCAGCGAATACCCAGCCAAACACACAAGATACACCCACCCCAATTAACCCCGGTAAAATGAAGCTGTGGTTGATAACAAATTTACCAATACGCGTTGTTCCAGAACGGTCAAACTGAATTGCCGCAAGGTCACTAGGGTAAGTTGGTAAAATGTAATATCCATAACACGCAGGTGCGGAAGCGATAATATAAGCCGGGTCAACACCAATGCCTAGTGCAATTGGTACTACAGCAGCCAAAGCAGCTGCTTGTGAGTTAACAAACTTAGAGACTAATAATAAGATAACGGCATAAGCCCAAGGGAAATCTTTCACTAAAGCACCCAATGTGCCTTTGATTTCATCCATGTGGGCACCGAACATGGTTTCCGCCATCCAAGCAATACCATATACGGCGACAATCGCTATCATCCCGGAACGGAATACTTCATTCTTTGAAATTTGCCCCGGATTAGTCTTACAAATAATGATTATCAGCGCACCCGCTAATAACATAAACATCTGAATGACTAAAACCATCGATAACGGCTTACCATTAACTAGAGGTCTTAGCTCTGAGAATGCACCAAGTAGTGCCACAACAGCGATAGAGGCTAAAAAAATCCACATCGCGACCCAGTTAATTTTTGGCAATTTTGTATTTAGCAGTGTCACACTGTCACCATAAACATAATCATGGTTTTCAGGCACTGAGATAAACTCTTGGAATACAGGGTCTTTATCGAGATCTTTACCTCTAAACCAACTGAAAATACCAATGGCAAGAATACCAATTAATGTTGACGGGATAGTAATTGCTAACAAATCAAGGAATTCAAGTGATTGGCCATTGATTGTAACACCGTTTAGCATTGCCACTAATGAAACAACGGCCACTGAAACTGGACTGGCGATAATCCCCATTTGTGCGCCAATACTACTCGCCGCCATCGGCCTTTCAGGACGAATATTATTTTTAATCGCCGCATCATAGATGATAGGTAAAATGGTATACACCACATGCCCTGTACCACACAAAATGGTTAAGATACAGGTCACAAAAGGTGCCACAATAGAAATGTACTTAGGGTTTTTCCGCAGTAGTCGTTCTGCAATTTGCAGCATGACATCCAAACCGCCTGATGCTTGTAGCGTCGCTGATGCGGCAACAACAGCAATGATAACAAGCATAACATCAACAGGCGGTTTTCCAGGCGGTAAACCAAATCCAAAAACTAAAATAACGAGACCAACACCACCTAGTAGCCCGAGTGCCATTCCCCCTTTTTTTGCCCCATAGAATAAGCAAACAAGGATAATGGCGAGTTGAATCATAAAGTCCATAGTTCCATCCTTTATATATATGTTTACATATATTATCGGGATGATTTTCAAGCATTAATTTGATTTATGATAACTTCAAAATCAATTTAGTTTTATTTTTTATGCTTTTATTTTGACCTCATCACATAATTTATATTAAGTAACTGACATACTATTCAGTTACCCACCACCTTCATAAAAATCAATCAATTATCACACCATTTTTAACAATTCACTCCATTTAAATTTACCTTTAGTTACTTTAAACCATCATTTTTTCTTTACTTTATTAACGTACTTATTGCCTTTCATTTCCTACCTACGTGATCAATTGTGTAAATAAAAGATTACACCCCCTGTAATTTACATTTGACAGCGAACTTGCGATCGCATAATCTGCATCACTTGTTAATTATTCAAATTCAATTAGAGGAACTTGTGAAGAATCGTACGCTTGGCAGTGTGTTAATCGTTGCAGGGACAACAATAGGTGCAGGGATGTTGGCAATGCCACTTGCCGCTGCGGGAGTCGGTTTCACAAGCATCGTTTTCTTGCTTGTTGGATTATGGATGTTAATGAGTTATACCTCATTACTATTAGTCGAGGTATATCAACATAACCCCGCAAATATGGGTTTAGGCTCTGTTGCTAAAAAATATCTTGGTCCTGTTGGACAGATAGTGACCGGACTGAGTATGCTGCTATTAATGTACGCGTTAACAACCGCTTATATCGGTGGCGCGGGCGTATTAATTTCAGATAGCCTATCCTCATGGTGGGGAATTAAAATTTCAACCGATACTGCTATTATTGCATTTACTATTATTGGCGGTTCAATTGTCTGTATTGGTACGCATTCAGTCGATTTTATTAATCGAATTTTGTTCACGGCAAAAACAATTTTTTTAGTGATTATGTTAGTTGTGATGATGCCGCATGCTGAAGCCGTGAACCTAAGCACGATGCCAATTGAAAAAGGCCTTATCCTAGCTGCCGTTCCCGTTATTTTTACTTCTTTTGGCTTTCATGGCAGCGTGCCTAGTTTAGTTAACTATATGAATGGGGATGTGCGCAAATTACGCATGATTTTCATTACCGGAAGTGCGATCCCTCTTGTTGCTTATATTCTATGGCAAGTTGCAACGTTGGGCTCTATTCCATCACATACATTTATGGGGATCCTCGCTCAGGAATCCGGCCTTAATGGGTTACTCACAGCCATTCGGGATGTTGTCGCTACGCCCCGAGTCAATATTGCCGTTAGCTTGTTTATGGATTTAGCGTTAGCCACATCCTTCTTAGGTGTTGCATTGGGTTTATTTGATTACCTCGCTGATTTATTCAAACGGAGCAATCATTTTATCGGTCGTGTTCAAACCGGTTTATTAACCTTTGTTCCACCATTATTAGCCGCCCTATTTTTCAGTAGTTTCGTACAAGCATTAACGTATGCCGCTGTTGCACTCTCGGTCTTAGCACTGATTATTCCTGCACTACTAACATTACGTGTGCGTAAATTAGAAACTCAAGGTGCGTATCAAGTTAAAGGCGGTACACCTATTTTAGCCCTAGTGTTGGTATGTGGTATCGCTGTAATTGCTATCCAATTTTCGATTGTTGCCGGTTTTTTACCAAACGTTGGTTAAATATCCTCCATATTACGTATATTACCAGCCTCCAAGCGTTGATTTATCAAGATTGGAGGCTTTACCCCCTTGAAAATTAAATTAATTATCTAAACTTAACCTATTATTCATCACACTTAAAAAACTTCGTTCCGTTATTTCGATATTTATCAGAAAATAATTCTGAAAAGACAACCTAGTCATTTTACCGTATCTTCGCCATATTGCGGTCTTCATGAGGCGAATTAGGTGAAGAAAAAACAAGTATCCAACATTCATGATGCGGCTTTTAAAGGCATCATGACGAATATCGAAAATGCACGAGATTTTTTTGATATCTATTTGCCTGCACAAATAAAATCATTGTGTGACTTCAATACGTTATCACTTACAAATGCCTCATTTATTGATGAGCAACTCCGCTCGCGATTATCAGATGTGTTATATTCAGTAGAAACAACACAAGGAAAAGGATACCTTTATCTTTTAGTTGAACACCAATCAACGCCTGATAAACTGATGGCATGGCGTCTGATGCATTATGCTTTTTTAGCCATGAATCAGCATATGCAACAAGGAAATAAGAAATTGCCCCTGTCGTCCCTATCCTTTTCTACCATGGCGGTCGTTCGCCTTATCCTTATAGCCAACTTTGGACTGACTGTTTCCCTTTCCCTGATATCGCTAATAATCTTTACACTCAACCATTTCCATTAGTCGATATAACTATCATAGATGATAATGAATTAGTTAATCATCGAAAGATTGCAATAATGGAATTAGCAATGAAACATAAGCACTTACGGGATGAATTTCAGCAGGTGCTCCCGCTCTTGGCGCAAGCACTCAATAAACACTATAATAACGATAATGACATCATTACTATTATCAATTATCTGTTCATTGCTTTGGATTCTGCTAATTTCGAACATATCATTCAAGCATTGAGCGAAAAAACAGAAAAACATAAGGGAGCTATTATGAATATCGCACTGCGTTTACAGAACAAAGGCAGAATCGAAGGTCGCCAAGAAGGCAGAGTGGAAGGCCGCCAAGAAGGCAGAGTGGAAGGCCGCCAAGAAGCCCAAATAACAATGGCACGCCACCTTCTTAAGAATGGTATTAGTCTGGATATTATCGTTGAATGCACTGGACTAAGCCGCGAAACACTCATGTCTTTAAGTAAAACTAAACAAGGTTAGTTTCTGGTGGATACCTCTTTGAGTTATTTCCTATTGAGCTAAAGGTATCACAGCCAGCTCCTAGCCATGTCACGACTAGGAACTGTAAATATATTACAACGAATTAGAAAGATAGCCCTGCACCAACATACCAACCATCGGCAAGCTTGTCGCTACTCTTACCATGCGTCCCTTTCATTTCGATCAAGCGATATCCTGCATCAATAGATAATGGCTTGAATACCGTATAGCGCGCACCAGCTTTAGCTTCGACATACGATTTGCTGCCTGAAGTCAGTTGCTCTGGAGCACCGTAAGCTTCACCGTAAATGTTCAGTGAAGGCAGTGCCTGCCAATTTAATCCACCACCTACAGCTAATGCAGAACCACTACTATTATGATCAGGTGATAAATATAACCCCTTACCACCAACGAATGCAGAGAAAGGCCCAACAGGTAAGCCAAATGTGGCACCAATACTTCCCGTTTGTCCATCATGATCACTGCGAGCCCAAGAACCATTAAATGCTAACCCTGCATTTTGGTTACCTAACCCTGCTGACAGCTCAGTATAATGTTCCCCCGCTTGTGCGCTGACTGAAACTGCATGTGCGGTTCCAACGAATAATGGTGACATCGCAGCTGCCAATAATAATAATTTACGCATTGTTTCATCCTCTTGATATTATTACCTATAGATATTACGCGAATCCTACCCTATTTTCAGCCAATCTTACTTAGATTTACGCTATAGCCTCTATAAAAGCTTGCTTTATTCATTACAAAATTTCACGCATAAAAACATTCAGTGCAAAAAAACACGATAAATACATGTTTTTCGCCTGTAATCACAGTAATTGGTTATATTTATTAGATAATTAATTCCATAATAACTATACTGAATTATAAGTTCATTATATTGAGTTTTTTATTTTCTTACAAAAGATTAACTTATTAGTTAGGTTTGTGTAGTCATTTAATCCAACCAAAGGAGCATTGTGATGAAAAAGAAAGGCCTTACTACCGCCTCGGGCGCACCGGTCGCCAATAATAATAATGTGATGACAGCTGGTAAACGTGGCCCAATGTTATTACAGGATGTTTGGTTTTTAGAAAAGCTTGCCCATTTTGACCGTGAAGTGATCCCTGAAAGACGCATGCATGCAAAAGGTTCTGGTGCTTTCGGTACGTTTACCGTAACCCATGATATTAGCCGCTATACGCGTGCAAAAATTTTCTCTGAAGTCGGCAAAAAAACAGAAATGTTTGCTCGTTTTTCTACCGTTGCAGGTGAACGTGGTGCTGCTGACGCAGAGCGTGATATTCGTGGTTTCGCATTAAAATTTTATACTGAAGAAGGTAACTGGGATATGGTGGGTAACAACACCCCAGTATTCTATTTCCGCGACCCATTAAAATTCCCTGATTTAAACCATGTAGTGAAACGTGACCCGCGCTCTAACCTGCGTACAATGGAACACAAATGGGCCTTTTTCTCTCAGTTGCCTGAATCTTTACACCAATTAACCATTGATGCGAGTGACCGTGGTATTCCACAAAGTTATCGTCATATGCATGGATTTGGTAGCCATACATACAGTTTCATTAACAGTAATAATGAACGTTTCTGGGTCAAATTCCATTTCCGTTGCCAACAAGGCATTGCGAATCTATCTGATGAACAAGCTGAGCTATTAGTTGGTAAAGATAGAGAAAGTTCACAGCGCGATCTGTTTGAATCAATTGAAAAAGGGGATTTCCCGCGCTGGAATTTGCAAGTACAAATTATGCCAGAGAAAGAAGCCTCTCAAGTTCCTTATAACCCATTTGACTTAACTAAAGTTTGGCCACATAAAGATTACCCATTAATTGATGTCGGATATTTTGAACTTAATCGTAATCCGGATAACTATTTTGCTGATGTAGAACAAGCCGCTTTTAGCCCTGCAAATGTGGTTCCAGGTATTGGTTTCTCACCGGATAGAATGCTACAAGGCCGTTTATTCTCCTATGGAGATGCTCATCGTTATCGCCTTGGTGTCAACCATCATCAAATCCCAGTGAATGCTCCTCGTTGCCCATTCCATAATTACCACCGTGATGGCGCAATGCGCGTTGACGGTAATAGCGGCAACCATGTGACCTATGAGCCAAATGAAGCCGGTTTATTCCAAGAACAACCGGACTTTAGCGAACCGCCATTATCTATTGAAGGTGCAGCTGACCATTGGGATCACCGTGAAGACCAAGACTATTTCAGCCAACCACGTGCATTATATGAGTTATTAGATGATGCAGAACACCAACGTATGTTTAAACGTATTGCCGGTGAACTTATTGACGCGACTGAAGCCACACAAGTGCGCCAAATCGAGTTATTTAAACAAGTTCATCCTGAATACGGTGCGGGTGTTGAAAAAGCGTTAAAAGCACTAAAATAGTGTAATTCATTACGTGGTGGGGATAACCCCGCCACTATTTCGCCCTATTCTTTTATTTTCGCTAATAACCATTTTTTTACTTGTTGCCTAGACACTTTTATTCCCCCTGCTTTCAATTCAGGGTCTAAATAATAAAATGCCATAGGATATTGGTATGGAGCGAGTTTATCTTTTAACCAATCCGCCAGCCGATTTAAATCCACTGACTCATCTGCCTCAATAACCGCGACAGGACGTTGCCCAAATTGCACATCATCAATAGGTATAATAAAACTTTGACTGACCGCTGGATGGCTATTAATCACCGCTTCGATATCTTCTGGTTGCACACATTCGCCGCCGCTGATAAATAAGTTATCTAAGCGCCCAAGAACTTGATACTCCCCATCAATATAAGCACCTTTATCATTGGTTTTGAACCAACCCTCTAATGTATTTAGTGGCTTTATTTCACCATTAAACCAATAACCAAGGGCTTGGCTATGCGACTTAATTTGGATCTCATCATCGACCAATCTAACCTGCTTGCCACTTAGCGGCAGGCCCACACCTTTTTTACCATTGGCGCGTTTAGCACAAACTGTAGAAGCCATTTCTGTCATGCCATAGCCGCTCCAACAAGCAATACCATGTTGTTGAGCAAGATCCGTTAACGTTGAAGGAATACTGGCTCCGCCCAATAAAACAGCTTTTAGCGTAAGCTCCACCACCCGTTTATCATTTAATAACCGCCATAACTGGGTTGGTACCAAAGAGGCATGAGTAACTTCATGTAATGCTTGAGCCAAAGGAAGATCTTTTACCGCAAGTGAGCCCCCTTTCAGAAGCCAACGCCAAACAATACCCTGACCAGAGACATGGAATAACGGCAACGACAGTAACCAGCAATCTTCTTGCTGGTAATTCATTAGATTAACAACACCTTCAGCACTATTTAAGTGCGCAGCAACACTGTGAACGGCAGCTTTAGGTAGGCCTGTTGACCCCGATGTTAAAATCAATGTGGCAGGCTGCTGAATAGCCTCTTGAAAAACAGTTAGAGCAACCTCTTCATCACCAATAAAATGATAATAGAGCTGATAATCTAAATTACGATAATTTGCTAATAGATTTGATTCATCAGTAAAATCAATTACCGCACTAATATTCAGATGAGGTAATAATTCTGCTAATAACCGTTCTGGGAGGCGAGGATTTAGTGGTAAAACACGAGCACCACACGCAATAAGAGCCAGTTGACTCAGCAATAACTCAACTGAATTTTTTCCACGCAGAACAATACACTGCCCCTGCTCTACACCTTGCATTGAAAAGTAAGTACTGAGGTCAGTAATTTGTTGGCTGACACTTTCCCAAGTCATACTTTGGGACTCTGTGACTAGAGCGATTGAGTTCGGACGAAGATTGGCCCAATGTTGCCAAGGCCAATCTTTAAATTGTGCTAACTCTGCCATACAAGCGTTAAATCATCTAACTGCTGAAGCGGAATATCACATTGTGGCCAAGGCCGTACCAATTGAGATTGAATAAGTGATACTGTGTCTAAGCCTGGAATGGTATTTGGGGTTAACCAGTGTGCTATACGAGCAAGTTGTGTTAAGCCAAAGCTACTTTCAATAGATGAGCTGATCACCGCTTGTAACCCTAAGCGATGGGCTTCTTCCGCCAAATAACGGCAATAAGACAAGCTGCCTGTCAGGGTCGGTTTAATCACAATCGCAGACACCCCTTCTTGTGCCTCTACCATAAAGCCTTCTTCACGTACACTTTCATCCCAAGCAATGCTAATGCCAGTTTCTGCTGCAAATTGCAGTGACTCTTCACGAGTTTTACACGGTTCTTCCAAAAAAGCGATTCGGTCACGGTAGTCAGGGTTAACATATTTAGCAAAACCGTCGGCTTTTGTTCGAGTCCAACTGCGATTTGCATCCAGACGCAATTTCAGTTCTGGAACAGCCTCTAGTAACAGATTAACCACCATACCATCACGAACTGCTTCATATAAACCGACTTTAACCTTAGCGACTTTCTCACCTTCCATTGCATCAAGGCTTAAGATTAAATCGTCAGGATCACCACTACATAAAGGTGCTTTGCGGTAATCCGCTTGTTCGGGAAGTTCCCCTGTTAGCTCCGCGATAGCACAACTACAGCCAAAAGCCACTGAGGGTAATAAACTATTAGAAATTTTGCCTTCTTTCACCCATTCATTCAGTCGTACAATAGTTTCGGCAGTGGCCTCTTCTAATGTTTCACGGCTAAATTCAGGTAGAGGCGAAATTTCTCCCCAACCTTCGTTATCCCCATCTTGTAAACAGACCAAAAGCCCATCACGCGTTTTTAACCGCTGATAACGAAGGATAACGCCTGCCTCCATCGGCAGGCTGAACGAATAAATCTTGGCTTTACGCATTATGGATTACGCTTATATTTAGAGAAATCAGGCGCACGTTTTTCATTAAAGGCGTTACGGCCTTCTTGCCCTTCGTCTGTCATATAGAACAACATAGTGGCATTACCAGCCAACTCTTGCAGACCTGCTTGTCCATCACAGTCCGCATTTAATGCTGCTTTTAAGCAACGCAGTGCCATCGGGCTATTTTCTAGCATTTCACGGCACCAGCGCACCGTTTCTTTTTCAAGATCTGCATATGGAACAACCGTGTTAACCAAGCCCATATCTAATGCTTCTTGTGCATTGTATTGGCGGCATAGGAACCAGATTTCACGCGCTTTCTTTTGCCCTACGATACGTGCCATATAAGATGCACCCCAGCCGCCATCAAATGAACCAACTTTTGGCCCAGTTTGGCCGAAGATTGCGTTATCAGCGGCAATAGTTAAGTCACACATCATATGTAATACATGGCCACCACCGATAGAAAAACCAGCGACCATCGCGACAACAGGTTTTGGACAAGTACGAATTTGGCGTTGGAAATCTAATACGTTTAAGTGGTGTGTACCACTTTCATCACGATATCCGCCGTAATCACCACGAATTTTTTGGTCACCACCGGCACAAAATGCTTTTTCACCTTCGCCCGTTAAAATAATAGTTCCAACTTGGTCATCATAGCGTGCATCAGATAGAGCTTGGATCATTTCTTTCACGGTTTGTGGACGAAAAGCATTGCGCACTTCAGGACGATTAATGGTGATTTTTGCAATCCCTTCGGGGGATTTGTGATAGCGAATGTCTTCAAACCCTGTCGAGCAATCTTGCCATTCGATAGGTGCGTATAATTGTTCTTCACTTGGATAAATCATTATCAGATCCCTTTAACCACTTTATGATAAAAAACGATGAAGTGCAGCCGCATAGCCCATAGGGTTTTCCCGATGTGCATTATGCCCTGCATTTTCAATCAGCGTTAACGGCAAAGTATATTGTTGCGAAACGCTTCGAAATTTTTGGTCTTTTTCGCCACAAAAATAGCGATAAGGACAGGTCAATTGACGCAATTTGTCCGCTAGAAAAGGTTGCTTTGCTAATGATGTATTTTCTAGCATAGCAGCAATACTCTGCGGATTATTTTGTCGACGTAATTGAATTAAACGTTGGCGCTGGAGCACCGACAAATCAGCAAATACCGTTTGTTGATACCAATCATCTAACACTTCGTCAATCGGCTCTGAACGAAAACGCTGGGCCCAAGCCGCATCATTAGCAGCGCGAGCAGTTCGTTCTTGTTCATTGGCTAACCCTACATTCCCACCTTCAATCACTAACCCTAATAGTCCGTTAGGTTGATAGTGACAGGCAAAATGCATCGCCAGCCGAGCGCCTAGTGAATAGCCAACCAAGTAATATTCATTAATTTGATGATACTGTAAAAGTGCGCTGAGTTGTTGATCAAAATCTGAAAAACCTAGGCAGGGTTCTGAATGAGAACCCCCATGTCCGGGTAAATCGACAGCTAACGATGGAAAAGCACCTGTTTGCTCAATCACCGGTAGCCAATCATCTGCACTGCCTAACAAACCATGCAACCAGATTATCCAAGGAGCGGATGAGGCAGAATGATGTCTCTGTGCGGATAACATTACAGATCCACAACTTCATTTAATAGTTGTTTTAAAGTACGCGCACCTGCATCACTTGCCACCTGTAATTCCACCAGCAAGGTGCCCTGTTGACGATGCCAAAATTGTTGTACGGTTTCTTTTAGTGTCCCCCAGTCTGTCGGAGCACAATATTGTAAGCCAAACATTTTCGCCGCTGGCTCGAAACTGACATTTTGCGGCATACAGTAATAATTTTGTCTTGCTTCATCTGGTGTAGGCAACATTGAGAAAATCTGCCCCCCATTATTATTCACAACAATAAGAACTGTCGGTGCGGAAGGTTCTCGCAATAGCGCCAAACTATTCAAATCATAGAGTGCAGAAATATCTCCAACGATAGCCAGTGTTGGCTGTGCGGTTGCTCGCTGAACGCCCGCCATGGTAGAAATCAAACCATCAATACCACTCGCACCTCGGTTACTATAAACAGGATAACCCAATGGAAGTTGGGCCAGTGCATCCACCAAACGGACAATTAAGCTATTACCGACAAATAATTGGCCTCGAAGAGGCAGCAGTTCAGGTAATTGGTGCGCCACCGCGGCTTCTGAAAACTGCTCATGCAAGTGTTGGCGCACGTGATGGTGCGTTTTTTGCGCTAAAGTCAGCAGCGATTCACACCACAAATTTCTCGGCTGTGCAGGATGGTTATCTAGCCAACCTTTAATTGAGCAAGTTAGCTTTCTTCCCATATGATTGGCTGGGTCTAACCGCTGAGGTATCGAATCGATAATCCAATACTCTTGCGGTTCACAATTAGCTTGCCATTGCAGTAACCGTTTTCCCGTTAAGCTTGAACCAAACTGAACGACTAATTCTGCCTGCTTTAAAATATGTTGAGTATCAGGGCGTTGAAGCCATAAATCGGCACAAGGGTATGGTTGTCCCGTTTGAGAGAGCACATCACCGATGACGGGCCATCCGAGTTCTTGAGCCCATTTGGCAACTAACTCACCTTCGCTCGCGGTCATTCGTCCCGCAATCACAATGCCTTTTTTCTGCCGCCAAAAATACCAATCTGCAACTAATGCAACAGAATGCGTTAATGGCTCGGTTAACCACGGATGATTTGAATTCCACCACTCTCCGAGTGTTTCCTGCCATGCATCTTCCCCGTCCATATCACCGTACAAGGGTTCGGCAAAGGGGCAGTTAATATGAAATGCACCATGGTGTAGTTGATTCATGCCATTATCAATCGCTGTTACCAACCACTTAGCTGAAATATCTTGTGTCGGCCTTGGTAACATTAATGCTTGAGTAGGATGGGAAGCAAAAATATGGGTTTGTCGAATAGCTTGATTAGCACCACAATCAATCAATTCAGGGGGTCTGTCAGCAGTAAGAAAAATAACTTTCTCACCAGTTAAACCCGCTTCAATCAAAGAAGGATAAAGGTTTGCGACTGCCGTACCAGAGGTCACAATCACCCCTACAGGCTCACGACTGGCTTTTGCTAAGCCTAGCGCTAAATGCCCTAAACCACGCTCATCAAAATGGGTATGGCAATGCAATTTCCCATGGCTAATGGCAGCAAGGGTCAATGGTGTCGAGCGCGAGCCCGGCGCAATACAGATATGTTTCATTCCGTGGCGAGATAGCGCTTCAATTATTACTTCAGCCCAACGGAGATTAAAAGCAGAATTCGACATAATATGCTCAGCAAATTATTAGTTATCAATTAGTTTAGACTGGCTGAAAGAAATTTCTTGATCTCAGAACAATTTTTGGTGAACTAATTGAAATAAAAAGAAAATAACCATTTTTATTTTATGGTTTTTAGTTATTTCCAAATAAAGACATTAGCCCAGCAGCTTTATTCTCAATTTCTATCCACTCTTGCTCTGGGTCTGAACCACTGACAATGCCAGCGCCTGAATATAATGAGACATGGGCTCCCTCTATCTGTGCACAACGTAGAGAGACTGCGAATTCACTTTTATTTAAGCTAATAAACCCGCCTGTTCCTGCATACCAACCACGAGAAAACGGTTCATTTTCTGCTAAAAATTGCCGTGCAACCTTTCGTGGCAAACCGCAGACCGCCGCTGTGGGTTGGAGACGCTGTAAACAATCGCTATCAGAAGGGCTAACTAATGTCGCAACAATTGAGCGGTAAAGGTGTTGAATTTTTCTCAAGCGGATCACTTTTGCCGACGATACATCAACCCCTGTCACTGCTCCTTGTAATTGTTGGCAAATATCATCAACAACCACTAAATTTTCATGTTGGTTCTTTTTATCTTCCATCAACCATTTAGCGTATTCCGCTGCGACCATGTCATCAGGGTCATTAGCGACGGTTCCTGCTAAAGCCTCAGAGTTCAGTTGTTCGTCTTGACGTAAATATAAACGTTCGGGTGTTGAGGAAATAAAACCTGAATGTGCGTTGAAGGCCATCATAAAATGGTAACAATGATGATTCACCTGCTGGCTTTGTGCTAAAAACTCAGCAACCGCAATTGGCTTAGACAGGGTGAGTTTTGTTTCCCTGGCCATAACCACTTTTTCCATTTTTCCTGACTTCATGTCATCAATAGCGCAATTTAATAAACGGCACCATTCATCATGCGTAGGAATATGTTCCTGTGCAGTAATATCGGCGTCCAGTGTCAATGTCTCTTGAGAAGCCGATTTTACTTGCTGTAAAAGATGGATAGCATTTAAGCGATCTTCTTCCCCTTCTATATTGACACTAACGCTAATTGTCGAACGCAACCGATGAATTTCAATTCGAGGCAAAAAACAAAAAGTTGCTTGGCGTTTTATCTCTTCAGGGATGCCATCTCCAACAGCATTCCAACCATTAAGCCCCCATAGGCGCATCTCTGGCATATTCGGATATTGTGATAAAAAAGCTTGTGCTGTATCTATCGAATCAAAGGACTTAACCATTCCAAGAGCGCTGCATTCTTCGGCTCCCGTCCGTTGATACCAGTAAAATTGAGGGTAGATTTCTTGTGCCGATAGCCATGAAAGACCAGGGAAAGTAGTTTGCGCATCTAACTGCCAGACAAAACGAGTATACGCTTTGGTGTTTAGTGTCAATGTAGACAAATGGTCCAAAATTTCAGTTATCAATCGATCAAATTTTTTATAGTTCACTTTAGATTCCCACTGCTACATCTCACAAATTCACTACGCGTTATTATATAGCGCAATACAAATTTTTAATACATTGATGACTAACAGTAAATGCTATGTCACTCATTCCGCGCTAAAAGCCGAACCCCGGCAATCAAAAAATTGTTTATAATATTTCACTATTTTAGTACTTAGAACCCAATTGACGATAGCCAAGAACAACTACGTCAAAACAAACCTGTTTACACACATAGTGACCTTCAGGCTATTGATAGTATAGCTTATTATATATATTGCACAGTATTCTATTCATTTAATTAATGTGAAATGTGATTTCATCCCTTTTATTCATTTTTATTTCCTAAACTGCTTGTTTTTCACCCAAAAAAATTCCATTTTGAAACGCAGTTATTGTTGTTCGTCAAGTCAATACGCTATGAAAAGCCTATTCATCCCAAAAGAAATCCATCTTGTATTTTAATTAACATGATATTTCTATTAAGCATTTTATTTAGCATAAAAATAAATGATTTATTAATAAATATAAACAACAATAATATTTTAAACATATACCAACCTCTTCAAGTGCTATTTTTTAGCTCTGTTTTTCATTTTTTAGTATAAAACTTTCAGTCATTTTCTAGTAGGTTAACAAATATGAAATTTATATTTTCATTTACAATAAATAGACAATTCAAGCATACAAGATTGCTAATGAAAATTAGCACACTGTCTTTAACTTAATTAACATGGAATTTAAAATGAACACAAAAGAAAATTACGACAGAATTATTGAAAAAGAACATATAGGCCATACAACTATAGCCTTATTAACGAATCAAGATGCACTTTCAACCCGTGAAGTCGGTATTTTCACATTAGAAGATTTAATGAGTATACGTCGGCACATTTACTTTTCCCTCTCTTTACCTTGGAAAAAAAAGGACATTCTAAAATGGTTTGGCATTACCTCATCAACCACTTTACCCATAGATACAGACGAATTAATTAATACTATCATCAACATTCGAGATCATGCCAACACCTGGGACAATGTCGAGCAACATGTTAAAGAACAATCTATTAACCTATCACTCGTTAGCCGAAACATAACTCAAACAGGTGGGCAAATTATTGAATATATAAACCACATGCCTATTTTGAGAAGAATATCAGATAGTTTGAATGACATTAATGAAAGTGAGTTAGACCAAATATTTTATCAAAATGATGACCAACAAATAGCTACCGAATTAATTAATATCTTACAATTAATTAAAGATGATATTAAGGACCAATCCATTAAGACAAGTAATATTAAAAACATTATTTCAGATTTTAGAGTGCATATTACAGGAGGGTACCTCTCTAATTATCAACATGTTGAATCTTTATTATTTAATATTAAAGGGTTATATACGCAACTTGAACCTACTAATAATGAAAATACAGACACCTATTTACAAGAATCACTGAAAATGAAAAAACAGGAGCTACAGCAACTAGAACTAGAGTATTCACACTTTGTGAAGCTAAGTTTCACAGGCTTAGCGGGTGGTATCATCGGCCTCATTATTACGGGCAGTATTTTCGGCTCTAAGGCTGAAAAAATTCGAGCAAGAAAAAACGAAATTTTAACAGAAATAACATCAATTAATGATCAAATCAACAAAGAAAATTTTGTCAAAAAAGTTATCTTTGACATTCAAATCAATCTCCACAAAATTGATGGTCTTTTTAAAGATGCCCGACTCGCTGTTGACCATTTAGACTATATGTGGCTCGTTCTTCTCACTGAAATAACTCAATCAATCGAGGTTTTCAAAAAAATTAATAATGCAGACAAACTTATTCAATTCATCACCCACTTTAAACGGGTGATTGCATCATGGCATACCATTCAAGAGTACTCAACACACTTAATAAAATTATTTGATGAAACACAACTAAGTAATACCCCTCCTCAATAAAAGGTACTAATATGCAAGATAAGCTAGACTTACCCATATTGCCCCCGATTGATATTTATCAATTAAGGAATATGTCAAATGAAATTTCCGCATTTAATAAAAATATAATACATTATGATTTTATCATCCACGGTAAAATACAAAAAATAGCAAGTAAAACCTTTAATATTAATGAGACTATCAGAAACTCGATACCAAAGCTAAAAATAAAATTGAATTACATTTTAAAAAGTGAATTAAATAATGAAAATACAAATATTCCAGAGGGATCTTTAGTCACAAGTTTTATTGAGGATTTAACTGACTTCAAATTAGAACTGGAAAGAATAATCACTAAATTCAGTTATACCACTGATTCTTTATCACTCATTCACCTAGAAGAAAGCAATCAACATAAATTACATCAATATACTGAGCAAAAAGAACTTCTCGTCACATCTAAAAACAATAAAACCTTAAAGATAAATGAAATCAACCAACAACACTCCGTTATTACCGCAGCAGAAGATATCATCTTAAAATCTAAAATCACGGATTTTTTAAAAAAACATTTATTAAACGATGAATTAATTGATTCAATTGATATGCCAATGAATAAAAAACAAATATTAAAATCAGCTGTTGCCTTTATTAAGAATTTATTATCAGTCATTGATGATGGTTTAGAGTTTGCACAGCTTGTCGAGGTCAGATTAGATTTAGGAAACCAAATTTTAGAGTTAAAAGAAGAGGTTAATCACATTGATAAAACGATATTTAAACTAGCCCAACTCATGTTATTAGCTGACCAAATAACAATCATAGACTCACAAAAACTGTCAATTATCACTCAGATAGGTTTAATTAAAGATTATTGGTCGGAATGGTGTCATTTCATTAATGAAAAATCGTCTGAAAAAACATTGAATATTCAAGAGGTCAATATGGCAAGTCAAGTACTTATGTCATTCTTAGATGACATGGAATATCAATATCAACGCCAGTTACCTGATTAAAAAAAACCGGCTACTCTAAAGTAACCGGTTTATTAACAATAGTATTTTTTGAAGCTATTAATTAAGTACAGCAAGCGCTGTTGATGTCATATCAATAAGGGGTTGTGGCCACACACCAAAGACGATAACCGCAATGGCGCATATAACAGCAACCACTGTCCCTAGCGTGGCTTTTTCAGGGCCTGTATAACGTTCTGCATGTTCTGCATCACGGCTATATAGGCTAGCCATAAAGCGTAGGTAGTAATATAAACCAATTGCACTACCAACAACGACAGCACCTGTTAACCACCATAACTCTGCATTCACCGCGGATGCAATCACATAGAATTTACCAATAAAGCCTAATGTAATTGGAATACCCGCTAGTGATAGCATCATCACCGTCATTACCGTTGCGAGAACAGGTTTATGCCAGAACAGCCCACGGAATGCACTGAAATCATCTTGGTCATCACCACGGTAAGGGCTTGAGATGATACTCACAACACCGAATGCCCCTAAACTCGCAAATAGATAACCCACTAAGTAGATTGCGATAGTGACTTGCGAAGCGACCGGATCGATACGAAGCGCAACCAGAGCAACCAATAAATATCCCATATGTGAGATAGATGAGTAACCCAGTAAACGTTTTGCACTTTTTTGCGTGATAGCCAGCAAGTTACCAAACAGAATAGAGGCTATCGCAATTACTGAAATGACAATCGACAATGTATTGCTATTGGTGATTGGTGCTTCCAGAAAGATACGTACTAATACGGCAAAGATAGCGATTTTACTGCCCGTTGCTAAAAAGGCTGACACTGGTGCAGGAGCACCTTGGTAAACATCAGGTGTCCACAGTTGGAATGGAAACAGTGACAGTTTAAAGCCAAAGCCTACAATGAGCATACCGAAACCAATCATCACCAATGGTGCGTGAATTTGGTTATCAGAAAGACTTTGACCAACCGCAGCAAAACTTAAACTACCCGATTCTGCATACAGTAACGCAATTCCAAATAACAGGAATGAAGACGCTGCTGCAGATAGCAGCATGTACTTGATCCCAGCTTCTAATGTGCGACTGCGCTCAAAGGTATAGGCAACTAAGCCAAACAGTGGCAATGAAATCAGTTCAATACCGATAAACATCGACGCCATATGGTTTGACATAGATAACAGCACACCACCCGCCACTGCAATAGCAACGAGCAAGTGGAACTCATCTCTATTATCACCAAAACCTTCTAACCAGTGGTAAGCAAAGATAGTCGTTCCGATACCCGCTATCAGGACTAATGCACTATAGAACAGCGCAAAGCCATCAACACGGATAAGCGAAGTCACATCCATTAGGTAGCCGTCGGCCACCCAAATGAGTGAAAGCAACGCAATAATAAAACCAGATACTGTCAGCGCGGCACTGGTCAGGTGATCGCGTCGCCACGCAATGGACAGCATCACAACCACTGCCGTCAACCCGACGATCATCAGTGGCAGTATTGCGATCAGTTCTTGAGGAGTTATTGTCATGGCGAATTACAGCCCTAATGTTGTAAGTGAAGCAGAATACAGGTTATGCAATGTTTCCATAGAACCCATTGATGTATCTAAAATGGGTTGTGGATAGAAGCCAATGATAACCAGTAAAGCAGCCAGAGCCAGCAGCACACCAAACTCACGCGCCGTTAACCCTTTCATTTCTTTTTCTGATTTTGGTGTGCCGTAGTAAGTTTGCTGCATCATCCATAGGGAATAGATTGAAGCAAATACCACACCAAATACCATAATGCAGGTGACTAACGTGAATTGGCTGAAGCTACCGAACAGGATCATGAATTCACCAATAAAGTTACCTGTACCTGGCATTCCTAACGTTGCCGCAGCAAAGAACAGGGACATTCCTGGTAACCATTTAATGCGTTTCCATAATCCACCCATCATACGCATATCACGGGTTTGTGTGCGTTCGTACAACTGACCACTAATAATAATCAGGGCTGCACCGGACAAACCGTTGGTGATCATCTGGACCACCGCACCTTGGTAAGCCAAGGTTGAACCCGCGTAAATAGCGACTGTCACAAACCCCATGTGGGATAAGCTACTGTACGCCGCCAGACGTTTAATATCCGTTTGTTTGAACGCCAACCATGCACCGTAAAAGATACTGATCACACCCAACGTCATCGCCACTGGCGTGAACTGGATAGAGGCTTCAGGGAACAGAGGCAAAGTAAAGCGTAACAGACCGTATGCTGCGGTTTTTAACATGATACCGGAGATATCTACAGAACCCGCTGTTGGCGATTGTTCCTGAGTATCTGCCATCCAACCATGGAATGGAACCAGTGGCATTTTAACGGCAAAGGCGATAAAGAAGCCTAACATCAACATAAACGCAACGTTGCTAGAGAGCTCTGCTCCCAGTAGTTGGTTATAGTCGAATGTTAATACACCTGAAGTATTGTAGTTTGCTAGTGCCAATCCAATGATGGAGACCAGCATGATCAAACCACTCGCTTGCGTATAGATGAAGAACTTAGTCGCAGCTTTGATATGTTGTCTGTTTTCTGACCCTTTGTGTCCCCAATTGGCAATCAGGAAGTACATTGGGATCAGCATCATCTCCCAGAAGAAGAAGAATAAGAACAGGTCAACCGCGGTAAAAATTCCCATCACCCCTGTGATAATCCACAGTAAGTTAAAGTGATACGCACCTTGGTTCTTCTGGTTTTCACTCCAAGAGCTCAGAATCGAGAAAGCCCCCATGATAGCCGTTAATACGACCATCAATAGTGATAAACCGTCAATTGCTAAATGAAAGTCAATTCCCAATGACGGGATCCACGGCATCAAGAAAACAGATTGCCATTGTGGAATACCTTGTGGATTAACAAGCGAGTAATTCCCTTGTAACCACAATTGCACGGAAAGTATCAATGTTATTCCCATCGTCGCCAGTGCAATCCAACGCGGTGCGCGATGACTGAACCGGTCAGCCTGCCAGCTTAGCAGGCCTCCGATGAAGGGAATGAGTATTAGCCAGGGTAATAGCATGGCGCAATGTGTCCCTTAATTAAACCAAAAGCAGCAGAGCAAGAATCAGCACTGCACCCAGCCCCAACGAGGCAACATACCAACGGATTTGGCCGTTTTCACTCACTGCAAGCCCTTTATTTGCCCAACGTGAAAGATGTGCAGGGATATTCATCAGAGAGTTAATCGGATCGCTTTCCAGTAGCCATGCAATACCTTTAAACGGTTTTACAAAGACTACGTCATACAGCCAGTCGAAGCCCCACGCTTGATACCACCATGCGCTGAAGAAACGACCCACTGCAGTTTTTGCGATAGCATCGACTATTGAACGTCTAAACAGGTAGAGGAATACCGCAATCAACAGACCTGCGATAGCAAACCCGCCAGAAATCGCTTCGAGTAAGACTTTACCGTCTTCACTGCCAGCCGCTTCTGCAGGGAATACCCCTTCGAGTGGTTGGTGAATTAATGCACCAACAAACGTTGCAAGGATAGCCAAAATACCCAGTGGTAATGTGTGAGTGATGCCTTTAACCTTATGCGCTTTGATTTTTGCTTCACCGTGGAACACGATGAAAATCATACGGAAGGTATAAATTGCGGTCATTAATGCACCGAGGATACCGGCCCACAACAATACAGTTTGTCCATCAAGCTGCGCACCCCACAAAATGGCATCTTTACTGTAGAAACCAGCAGTAAACAGTGGCAATGCTGCCAGTGCGCTTCCGCCAATCAACATCACTGCGTAGATAAATGGAATTTGCTTACGCAACCCACCCATTTTGAAGATATTTTGCTCGTGGTGGCATGCCAAAATAACCGAACCCGCTGACAGGAACAGCAACGCTTTAAAGAAAGCATGTGTCATCAGGTGGAAAATTGCAGCATCCCACGCCTGTACACCGAGTGCCAAGAACATATAACCGATTTGGCTCATGGTGGAATATGCAAGTACACGTTTGATATCCGTTTGAACCAGTGCAGCAAACCCAGCCAGTACCAATGTCACCGCGCCCACAACGCCAACTAAATGTAAAACTTCTGGCGCTAATAAGAACAGAACGTGGGTACGAGCCACTAAGTACACACCGGCCGTTACCATGGTTGCGGCGTGGATCAATGCTGAAACTGGCGTAGGACCCGCCATCGCATCTGCCAACCACGTTTGCAATGGTAACTGTGCTGATTTACCGACTGCGCCACCTAATAACATCAAGGTCGCCCAGTTGATCGCACTCGAACCTTCAGCAAATTTCTGAGGTGCTAGCACCGCCATTTCGCTGAAATTCAGTGTGCCCAGTTCATTCCACAGAATAAACATACCAATGGCGAGGAACACGTCACCGATACGCGTGACAAAGAACGCTTTCATTGCGGCTTTACCGTTTTCTGGATTGGTATAATAGAAACCAATCAACAGATAACTGCACAGCCCTACCCCTTCCCAGCCGAGATACATCAGCATCATGTTATCAGCGAGAACTAAAACCACCATGCTCGCAATAAACAGGTTAGTGTAAGCGAAGAAACGTGAGTAACCCTCCTCGCCACGCATATACCAAGACGCATAGACGTGAATAAGAAAGCCCACACCCGTTACCACACCTAACATGGTCAGTGACAGACCATCTAACATTAGGGTGAATGGGATATTAAAGGTACCGACAGACATCCAAGTCCAAAGTGGTTGGATGAAAACGCTACCTGCGTCTTGAGCTAAAAATTCATTGCCAGCATAGAATGCGACGATGGCCGCTAAGCCGACCGACCCCGCACCAATAATGGCCGAAACGTTTTCTGACCAGCGTCCACGGGAGAAGGCTAACAACACCGACCCCAGTAAAGGCAACAGAATAGTTAAATAGAGTAGGTTCATCCGCGCATCTCACTGACTTTATCAATATTCAGGTTCTGACGATGACGATGGAGTTGCAGTAACAACGCCAGTCCAATACTCGCCTCCGCTGCAGCCAGTGCAATTGCCAAAATATACATAATTTGGCCGTCTGGTTGCCCCCAGAAACTCCCTGCAACAACAAATGCCAGTGCAGTTGAGTTAATCATGATTTCCAGTCCGATCAGCATGAAAAGCAAGTTACGGCGAATAACAAGACAGCTAAGTCCCATTACAAATAAAATTGCCGCTAAAATCAGACCATGTTGAAGAGGTATCATTTTTGCTCCTCCGCATTACGGTCACTGACAAGATCAGCACCGTTTTCTTTACGGTCACGTCCAACGTGGAATGCGACGACTAAACCCGCTAGCAGTAGTAGTGATGCCAATTCGACAGCCAGAACATACGGCCCAAATAGGCTAATTCCCACTTCTTTCGCACCAATGATGGTTCCCTCAATGCCTTCTTGATAAGACAACGAGGTAATGCCGTAAACTAAGATAGCCAGTAAAACTGCAGATAACACCGCAGGGCCAATCCAGTTTTTTGGCGTCAACCAAGCGCGCTCTTGTTCTTGAACAGAACGCCCTAAATTGAGCATCATTACGACGAACACGAACAGAACCATAATGGCACCTGCATACACGATGATTTCCAACGCCCCAGCAAAATATGCACCTAGGGAGAAAAACACCATTGACAGAGCCAGCAGAGAAACAACCAGATACAACAGTGCATGCACCGGATTTGTATTCGTTATCACCCTTAAAGTTGCTAAAATGGCAACTAGACCGGCGATATAAAATGTAAATTCCATGAATATCGCTCCTTATGGCAACAGGTCTTTGACGTTAATCGGTTTCGCTTCGTTATCCGCTTCACCTTTGTCTTTACCTGCAATCGCCATACCCGATTTACGGTAAAAGTTATAATCAGGATATTTACCCGGACCTGAAATCAACAGGTCATTTTTCTCGTAAACCAGATCCTGACGTCTCCAATCGGCCATTTCAAAATCAGGTGTTAATTGGATTGCCGTCGTTGGGCAAGCCTCTTCACACAGACCACAGAAAATACAGCGCGAAAAGTTAACGCGGAAAAATTCAGGGTACCAACGGCCATCTTCATGCTCGGCTTTTTGCAGTGAAATACAACCCACTGGACAAGCAACCGCACACAAATTACACGCAACACAACGCTCTTCACCGTCAGGGTCGCGCGTTAACACGATACGCCCACGGTAACGGGGTGGCAGATAAACCGGCTCTTCTGGATACATTTGCGTTTCGCGTTTATCGAACGCATGGAGGCCGACCATCCAAATACTACGTACTTGGGTGGCGAAACCGACCAATAACTCTTTTAATGTCATGGTTCAATCACCCCTTACTGAGCGTTGTATAAAATCACTGCTGCAGTACCCAGCAGATTAAGCAGTGTCAACGGCAGGCAAATTTTCCAACCGAAAGACATCACTTGGTCATAACGTGGACGCGGTAAAGAGGCACGGATCAAGATAAACATCATCATGAAGAAGCCAGTTTTGATAGCAAACCACAAGAATGACGGCAGGAATGGACCATGCCAGCCACCAAAGAACAGCGTCACAATCAGGGCTGAAACCGTTACGATACCGATATACTCACCGACGAAGAACAGACCGAACTTCATCCCTGAGTATTCAACGTGGTAACCATCCGCAATCTCTTGCTCTGCTTCGGGTTGGTCAAACGGATGACGGTGACATACCGCAACGCCCGCTATCGCAAAGGTCACAAAACCAAAGAACTGAGGAATAATGTTCCACATGCCTTCTTGGGAGTTCACAATATCAATCAGGTTGAATGAACCTGCTTGTGCAACCACACCCATTAAAGAAAGCCCTAAGAACACTTCGTAACTCACGGTTTGTGCTGACGCACGCATCGCACCTAATAATGAGTATTTGTTGTTACTTGACCAACCGGCGAATAACACCGCATACACCGCCAGACCTGCCATCATCAGGAAGAATAAAATCCCGATATTCAGGTCTGCCACGTGCCAAGTCGGGCTGACAGGCACAATAGCGAACGCGAGGAATAATGAACAAAATGCAATAACGGGTGCTAGTGTAAAGATTTTCTTATCCGCAAATTGTGGGATCCAGTCTTCTTTAAACAGCATTTTGAACATATCCGCGATTAACTGGCCCATCCCAAATGGGCCAACGCGGTTTGGACCATAACGGTTCTGGAATAGACCGAGAATACGGCGTTCTCCCAGACTCATGTAGGCCCCACAAGTCACAACAACCAATAAAATGACGACAGATTTAAGGATGGAAATTAACACTTCCATCACTTCAGGCGAAATCCAATCCATCATGCTCCCCTCCGCAGATTATTGACTGACACGCCAGCCATTGAAGGTGCGATACCCGGCATCCCTAACGGTAATCCAATTTGACCTGTAGACAAGTGATTGCTGAGGCGTACAGTCAAGTTAAATGCTTGACCTGCATAGCTAAACTCAGCGTTAGTCCCCGCTGACAGGCCGAGTGACGCAGCATCTTGCGTGTTCAGCATGATATATGGCTCTGGCATACGCTCTTGGATCACCTCTGAACGCTGTGACATTTCATCACTGCCGAACAGGTGGTAATAAGGTGCGACAACCCACTGCGCTTCGCTGGCTTGATAAGCCGCTGGAATTTCAGTGAAGTAAGCCAATTTACCTTCTGTTGAATTGAACAAACGAATACCCGGGTCACCAAATAATAGATGTCCCCCCACTTCGGCTTGGAATTTGTTCCAGGCTTGCGGTGAGTTCCAACCCGGCGCCCATGCAAATGGAATTTGCTGGCGTGGCGCGGTTGGGCTGTTGTTCCCTTCCATTGAGAAAGCAAATGGAGAATCAATATCTTGCGGTTGACGAGGCTCATGGACAGATTGATTTGCTAGCATCGCTGTACGACCACTGTAACGATGTGGTTCACGCGCCAGCTTTTGACCACGAATACGGAAAGATGCTTTCGGAGCAGCATCAACCATACCTGAGAATTGTGGCATTGCGGCAACACAATCAGCGATAACGTGATCCAGTTGAGACCAATCTGCATCACGCTCTTGCGCTTCCGTTTGCAGTGAATGCATCCAGCGCCAGCTTTCGTTCATCACGATAGCTTTGTCGTAATACGTTGGGTCGAAAACTTGGAAGAAACGTTGCGCGCGACCTTCTTGGTTAATCAACGTACCGTCTGCTTCAGCAAAACTTGCTGCTGGCAGAACTAATGTTGCTTTATCCATGATGTCAGTTTGCTGATGATCCGCAACAATCAAGTGACTCAATTTCGCTAATGCACTATTGACGGCATCCACGCTGCTATGACGGTACAGGTCGTTTTCGATAACAACAGCCACATCAGCTTCATTCGCTTCAATACGAGCTAATGCGCTGTCTAGTGGTTGTGCGTTCATCATTGCCAGACCGAAGCTATTAGCATGAGACGCTAAGTAAGATAACCCAACATTCGCGCCTTTCGCTTTCAGTGCAAATGCCACGTTAGCGGCCGCTTGGATCATTGCCTCGCTTGCACTGTGGCTACCACTAATAATTAATGGTTTTTTCGCGCCCGCTAATGCCTGAGCAACGGTTTCCACTTTGGCTTTTAAGTCTGCCGGTAAATCATTCACCGCAGGGGCTTCGCCGTTTATCATATTGGCGATAGCAAAACCAAAACGCGCTTGGTCAGCAACTGGTGCACGGTAATTAAAGGCAGCCACATCGTCTAAGCGAGTATCATCAACGTTGGTGATAAACAGCGGGTATTTTGCATGTTGACCAATATTCATGATTGCCGCGATTTGCCAGTCAGCCACTTTCTGTGCTGCCGCCATTTCACGAGCTTTGCCTTTCACTGCTTGACGAACAGATAACGCCATACGTGCGCCTGTCTGAGTTAAATCTTCACCCAGTACCAGTACCGCATCATAGCCTTCCACTTCACGCAGTGTTGGGGTATAGATCCCCCCATTTTGCAGAATGTTTTGCATCAGTGCTAAACGGCTTTGCTCACCCGCAGAAATACCTGAGTAGAAGTTTTCTGCGCCGACTAACGCACGCAATGCATAGTTGCTTTCAACGCTAGCACGCGGCGAACCGATACCAATCATTTTTTTCGTTTGATTGATAATTTGCGCACCACTTTGCATCGCTTCGATAGCCGAAATCACGTTCTTAACGCCATTTTTATTGAGTACGGCTTGGCGAGGGCGGTCTTTACGGTTGACGTAACCATAACCAAAGCGACCACGGTCACACAGGAAATAGTGGTTTACCGAGCCGTTATAACGGTTTTCAATGCGACGGATTTCACCATAACGTTCACCTGGGCTGGTGTTACAACCGATACTGCACTGTTGACAGATACCCGGTGCAAATTGCATATCCCATTTACGGTTATAGCGCTCTGAATGGGTTTTATCGGTGAATACCCCAGTAGGACAAACTTCAACTAAGTTACCGGAGAATTCGCTTTCCAGCGTACCGTCTTCAGTACGACCGAAATACACATAATTATGTGCGCCATAAACCCCTAAATCCGTGCCATCTGCGTAATCTTTGTAGTAACGAACACAACGATAACACGCGATACAACGGTTCATTTCATGACTAATAAATGGACCGAGATCTTGGTTAATGTGAGTCCGTTTCGTAAAACGATATTTACGCATATTATGACCGGTCATCACCGTCATATCTTGTAGATGGCAGTTACCGCCTTCCTCACAGACTGGGCAGTCATGAGGGTGGTTGGTCATCAGCCATTCCACGACACTTTCACGGAATTGTTTGGCTTCTTCATCATCAATTGAGATGTAAGTCCCTTCCGTTGCGGGTGTCATACAAGACATTACTAGGCGACCGCGAGTGTCATCTGCGTTCTGATACTGCTTAACCGCACACTGGCGGCAAGCGCCAACGCTTCCCAGCGCCGGATGCCAGCAAAAATAAGGAATATCTAGCCCGAGAGAAAGACAGGCTTGTAACAGGTTTTCAGACCCGTTTACGTCATATTCTTTGCCGTCTACATATATTGTAGCCATAGTCAGCATGCTTCCCAAAGGCCCGCATAAAGCAGGCGTTAATCAAAAATACGTTCTTCGTGAAAAATCTCTTTAGCGGTTGCTCAATCGCTAAATAATTACCAGCGCTGCTTCAGCAGGTTGGGCTGGATACCCGCAATCTGCACAATGTTACGCAGATCTTTTTGCGAAATACCCGCTTCGAATTCATCACGGAAATATTTGATGGCACTTTGTAGCGGTTCGACCGCACCCGGTGCGTGAGCGCAGAAAGTTTTACCCGGCCCTAAGAAGCGACACAGCTGCTCTAGGGTTTCAATATCCCCCGGCTGCCCTTCGCCTTTTTCTAGCGCTTGTAAAATTTTAACACTCCATGGCAAACCATCGCGGCACGGTGTACACCAACCACAGGATTCACGGGCAAAGAAGGTTTCTAGGTTACGCACTAACGAAACCATGTTGATCTCATGATCAACCGCCATCGCCAATGCAGTCCCAAGACGGCTTCCTGCTTTGGCAATATTTTCGAAATCCATCGGTAAGTCGAGGTGGTCGTTGGTCAGGAAGTCTGTCCCTGCGCCACCCGGCTGCCATGCTTTTAATTTCAGGCCATCACGCATACCACCTGCGTAATCTTCCAGCACTTCACGTGCCGTGGTGCCAAATGGCAATTCCCACAGACCCGGGTTTTTCACTCGGCCAGAGAAGCCCATCAGTTTAGTACCCGCATCTTTACTCTTACCTGCGCTTAAATCGATATACCATTGGTCTCCGTGCTCTAAAATGGCTGGCACGTTACAGATGGTTTCAACGTTATTTACGCAAGTTGGTTTTCCCCAAGCACCTGATGTGGCAGGGAATGGTGGCTTAGAACGCGGGTTAGCACGGCGACCTTCTAAGGAGTTAATCAATGCAGTTTCTTCACCACAGATATAACGCCCAGCGCCGGTGTGAACAAACAGTTCAAAATCGAAACCCGAACCGAGGATATTTTTGCCTAATAGACCTGCCGCTTTGGCTTCTTCGATAGCGCGACGTAAATGCTGCGCCGCCTCAACGTATTCACCCCGTAAGAAGATATAACCACGGTAGGCTTTAAGTGCATAAGCACCTGTAACCATCCCTTCAACTAACAAGTGAGGGAGTTGTTCCATCAATAGGCGGTCTTTATAAGTACCCGGTTCCATTTCATCCGCATTACATAAAAAGTAACGCAGTTTCATGTTCTCGTCTTTTGGCATCAGGCTCCATTTCAGACCCGTTGAGAAGCCCGCACCGCCACGCCCTTTCAGGCCAGCGTCCTTCACAAGGTTCACAACTTCATCCGGTGCCATACTTTTGAGCGCACGCTCAAGACCTTTGTATCCGTTTTTACTGCGGTACTCATCTAACCAAACAGGCTGATTGTCATCACGCAAACGCCATGTTAGAGGATGAGTTTCGGCAGTACGGATCACTGGATTAACAGAATTTGTCATGGATACTGCTCCAGTAATTTTTGAATATTCTCAGGCTGCACGTAGCTGTGAGTGTCATCATCGATCATCATCGTTGGACCCTTGTCACAGTTACCCAAGCAACAGGTTGGCAGCAACGTAAAGCGGCCATCATCTGTTGTTTGACCCGGGCGAATATTAAGCTGTTTAATGATTTCAGCTTCTAAGCCCTGATAACCTGTAATATGGCAAACAACACTGTCGCAATAGCGAATAATGTGGCGACCCACTGGTTGGCGGAAGATTTGGCTATAGAATGTCGCCACCCCTTCAACATCACTGGCTGGGATACCTAAGACGTCAGCGATAGCATGGATCGCACCATCTTCAACCCAACCGCGGTTTTTTTGCACAATTTTCAGTGCTTCAATTGAGGCAGCACGTGCATCTTCGTAATGGTGTTTCTCACCTTCAATCTCTTCGCGCTCTTTCTCGGTTAAGACAAAGCCATGATTGACTTGCGGTTCAAACACATTCACGACATTGAGCTCGTTGTGCTTCTCATTTTCGTTATGTTCATTATGCATGGTTAGCGATCCACATCCGACATTACAAAATCGATACTACCCAGATAGACGATTAAGTCTGAAACTAAACTACCTCTGATAACCGCAGGAATTTGCTGCAAGTGAGCATAGCTCGGCGTACGAATACGCGTACGGTAGCTCATTGTGCTGCCATCACTGGTTAAGTAGTAGCTGTTGATACCTTTCGTCGCTTCAACCATCTGGAATGACTCATTTGCTGGCATCACCGGTCCCCAAGACACTTGCAAGAAGTGGTTGATCAGGGTTTCGATATGCTGCAACGTACGCTCTTTTGGTGGCGGAGTTGTCAGTGGATGGTCAGCTTTGAATGGGCCTTCTGGCATATTCTTGTAACATTGTTCAAGAATACGAATACTCTGGCGCATCTCTTCAACTTTGATCATCACACGGTCATAACAGTCACCGTTATGAGCGATAGGGATATCAAATTCAAAGTTTTCATAGCCTGAATATGGACGCCATTTACGCACGTCAAAATCAACGCCTGTCGCACGTAATCCAGCCCCTGTTACACCCCATGCCAACGCCTCTTCTTTTGAGTACATTGCTGTCCCAATAGAACGACCTTTTAAGATGGAGTTTTTCAGTGCGGAAGTGACATAAGACTCTAAACGTTTTGGCAGCCAGTCTAATAATTCACGCAGCAGTTTTTCCCAACCACGCGGTAAGTCGTGAGCGACACCACCGATACGGAACCATGCAGGGTGCATACGGAAACCAGTAATCGCTTCAATCACGTTGTAGACTTTTTGACGGTCAGTAAACGCAAAGAAGACCGGGGTCATCGCACCAACGTCTTGGATATACGTACTGATGTACAGTAAGTGGCTGTTGATACGGAATAACTCAGACAGCATGACACGGATCGTTTTGACGCGATCTGGCACTTCAATGCCTGCCAATTTTTCAACGGCTAACACATATGGCATTTCATTCACACAACCACCGAGGTACTCGATACGGTCAGTGTAAGGAATGTAGCTGTGCCACGACTGGCGTTCACCCATTTTTTCAGCACCACGGTGGTGGTAGCCGATATCCGGTACGCAGTCGATAATTTCTTCGCCATCCAATTGCAGTACGATACGGAACGCACCGTGAGAGGATGGGTGGTTTGGCCCCAAGTTCAGGAACATGAAATCTTCGTTTTCATTTCCGCGTGCCATGCCCCACTCTTCTGGTTTGAAAGTCAAGGCTTCCATTTCCAGATCTTGTTTCTGCTTAGTCAGCACAAAAGGGTCGAACTCAGTCGCACGCGCAGGGTAATCCTTACGCAGTGGATGACCTTCCCAGTTTGGTGACATTAAAAGGCGGCGTAGATTCGGGTGACCTTGGAACGTTATACCGAACATGTCCCACACTTCACGCTCATGCCAATTCGCATTCGGGAACAGTAAAACAATAGAAGGCACGTTTAAGTCTTTCTCATTAAGAGCGACTTTTAACATGATATCGCGGTTACGATCGATGGAGATGATGTGATAGAAAACACTAAAATCTGCTTCTGGCAGACCTTGACGGTGAATTCGTTGACGTTCATCTACCCCATGCAAGTCAAATAACATGACATACGGTTTCGGTAATTTCTTTAGAAAATCAATCACTTCCAGCAACTGCTCACGGCGAACCCAAACCACTGGCATACCAGTGCGAGTTGCTTGAACAGAAAAGGCATCCGGCCCAAATTGATTGCGCAGTTCCAGAAGCACAGGGTCGTTTAAGTGATCCTGTGTCTGCCATCCTGGCTGGTTACTACTCGCTTGCGCTATCTGATCTGTCATCATTCTTCACCATAACGCTTGATCAGGTTTATTATTTCGCAACAACATTGCTCTGTTACGCTGTATGGCTTTAAGCCTTAAATTTCGTCTGGTGTACGCAGGTTTGTCACTGCAATACGCTCACCATGCTTTCTTTCTCTTTCTGATTGCATATTGGCACGGTAAACCCCTTGGTCTCCAACGACCCAAGACAGCGGACGACGCTCTTTACCGATAGATTCTTGCAATAGAAGCAGAGCCTGCATATAGGCTTCTGGGCGTGGTGGGCAACCTGGGATATATACATCCACAGGAATAAATTTATCGACGCCTTGTACAACAGAATAAATGTCATACATGCCACCAGAGTTGGCACATGAACCCATGGAAATAACCCATTTTGGTTCAAGCATTTGGTCATACAGACGTTGAATAACAGGTGCCATTTTTGTGAAACAAGTACCTGCTACTACCATGAAATCGGCTTGACGAGGTGAAGCACGCAGTACTTCTGCACCAAAGCGGGCGACGTCATGAACAGCCGTGAACGAAGTCACCATTTCTACATAGCAACATGAAAGACCAAAGTTATATGGCCAGAGAGAGTTTTTGCGCCCCCAGTTAACCACATCGTGAAGTGCATGAGAAAGTTTCCCCATGTAAACACTGTTTTCAACTTGCTGCTCCAGTGGATCTGTTACGATTTCCTGGGTTTGCAGTGGGTAACGGTCGTTCTCACCGTTCGGATCTATGCGGGTGAGCGTATAATCCATTGTATAATGCCTCGCTTTTTACTGCGGATGACGATTGCTGATTTTAATAACTTCACTAGGATGCTTTACTTTTCCGCGGGAACGGACTGGAGTCCAATCCAATGCCCCAACGCGGACGAGATAAAACAGTCCCGCCAACAATACCAAAATAAAGATCGCGGCTTCGATGAAACCTACCCAACCGGCTTCGCGGATGGCAACTGACCATGCAAATAAGAACATGGCTTCAACATCGAAGATAACGAAAAACATGGCGACTAAGTAAAACTTAGCGGACATGCGGAGACGTGCACTACCGACCGAGTCGATACCTGACTCATAAGGAACGTGTTTTGTTCTGGCTTTGGCGCGGCTACCTAAAAAGTGACCCGCGACCAACATGAAAGCACAAAGACCGATAGTGCCGATAAGGAATATCGCAAACGCCCAGTTATGGGCTAACGCTAGGATTGATGTAGACATACTCGTTGCTTACTCATTACTTATGGTGTGTTAACTGCTCTTTTTTACATCACGGCAGTATTGCACCACAATTGCCCAGTTAATCGAGAAGAAAGACCAAAATTGATCACAAACTAAAATATCACCAAACTTAAATCAGTCTGTTGACTGCGTTTGGTTTGTCCTCTCTCATTACAATTTACCTTACTTAAATTAAGTAAAATAACCCGTATTTGTTACAAAAACTTCACACTACAAAAACAACGGAACAACAAAAAGTACCCATAATCTGCTAAAACGTGTCAGTGTAATGATACTCAAGTAAACACGCAAACTAGTTTAACTGATTATTCGTTTTTACTACACCATTATCTCAGGAAAAACCTGTCTTAACAGATGAAAAATTGCGCTTTTTATTTGATCTAACGCACACTTTTATTGAAAAAGTACTCAAATTGTTTACATAGCATTCAATTTAACTTTAAGTCTTCTTAACTCTTTTTAACGCATGACTTCAAGTAACTACCTGACATTCCAGTGCTATTTTATCTATTCAATAAAAAAACATTGTTAACAACATAACAAATCATTAACTAAACAATGAAATTCAGGTTATGCCAGCTACATCACAATTATTTCATGGTCTTTCTTATTTAACCATACTTATTAAGTGGTTAATTGTTTTTTTTATGACCAAATATCGATAAAAAATTGATAAATTTGAATTTGATAACCTATTAAAAATATCACTGAGGATTATTTAAACACCCGCAAGCACAAATTTCTCGATGCGATTTCCCAATATTGAAAATTTTGTTTCACTGTATGAGATAATCGTTTCAGTCATCGGCAGCGAGCCACGTTCATCTGCATCAAACCGCTTAACCTACTCGTGAGGGAGTCATTCATCCAATGAAAGCCATCTCAATCTCAGTAGCAGCTTATTTAGACTGTGATTAACACATTGATTTTATTTGAACACGGGCAATAACACATTGATCACAAACAAGTGATTCAGAAATAAACGGACAAAAAGAATATAAAAAAACGGCAATCCCAAAATAATTGGAATTGCCGTCAGTACACTAAATCGATTAAATATTATGCTTAATGTAATAAGTTGAATCGATTAAGTTAATTACCTTCTTCGTTGATATCCACCAATTCACTTACTGGGGTTGCAACATAAGGGATTTTTTTGTTTTCAATCGCATCGAATACCGTAAGAACAAAATCTTTTTGCTCATCTGCATTCTTATACAACCAATACTGAATATCAGGTAAACGTGGCAACCCATCAGTTTCATTCAAGATGCGTAAATCCGCATTTTGCATTTCCATAGGCCTTGCTGTTACCCCAACTTCTGCATTTACCGCTGCGCGAACAGCAGGTAAAGAAGCGGCTTCATACGCCACATGCCATGACAAACCTGCGTCATCAAGTGCACTTGTACAAAGTTTACGATATGGGTTAGTTTCGTCCATAACCACTAATGGGACAGGCTCATTAGGACGTAATTGAAAATCTGGTGCACTATGCCACAAAACAGGCACTGTTCTTAAAGCCGTTTTGGGATGATGGCTAATTCTTGCCGTTGTTAAAGCAAGGTCTATCTCATGGTTATCGAGCATTGACTCAATAAACTGAGCCCGTTTAATACGCACCTCAACCGCAATTCTTGGGTAAACAGACGCGATACGATTAAGCAGGAAAGGTAATAAGATATCGACGGTGTCATCAGATGCACCAATACGCAATTCACCATCTGCGTCATTATAAGTTAATGATGCTGTTGCATCATCATTGGCACGCAGTATTTGCCTTGCGTAACCCAGTAATTGTAATCCATGTGCAGTGAGCAACTTATTTCGCCCATGACGAGCAAAAAGCTCACGGCCAACTAATTGCTCTAAGCGTTGCATTTGCTGGCTCACAGCAGATTGTGTTCGACAAACAGCTGCAGCCGCAGCTGCGAATGTGTTAAGATCAGCGACAGCAACGAAAGTACGTAGCAAATCAAGATCTAGGTTCATGATGGGACGATTGGAATTTATCATCGTTCATTCTCTTATATAATTTTATGTTACCTGGTGTTTCTGCTCTCCTCCATGAGAATCAGCGAGTTTATAGCGACTACTAAGCAAGTGCATTTCTAATCCATAGATCTGCAATAACTTCTCATTATTTTACTTTTTTGCACCCTGCTCGTTATTCATTGATAATAAGCCATGTGTACAAATAGCATACTTCCAAAAATCAAATAATCTTAATAAAAAGGCGAGGTTTTACTAAAAACAAGCTAAACGTGCTTTATAAGATTCGCCTAAATAGTAACATATTTAATGTAATCGCAATTATTTTAATGTAAGCACATTATAAAATTCGTTTCACTATTTTATAATAGATATAAATATCAAATAGTTAAAATTTTAAGCAGCACTTTTCGTTAAAAAAAAACACCTCGAAACAATCAATATTACTAACAAAAACACACTAATTATTATAAAAAAAGGCCATTACAGCAAAAAAACCATGTCTGATTTAACCATTCAATGCTTAATATTACATTTTGATACAATTTTTCCTTCTTCAGCATTTTTATGCTTTTTTTTCTTTTTATACTCCAAAACATCAAAGAATATTAAAATTATAGTTCAACTAAACGCACATTTTAAGAACTAATAACCTACTTAAGCGATATAATAAGATACCAAACATTACATTTACGCGTAAACCAACCTTTTACACCAAAAATAACCTTGCATCTTCAAAAGCTTCTGAGGGAAGAGTACAGTAAAGGAATAAAGTCGGTTCGACCAATATAACCCTTAGGGGAATGAGATAACTATGAATAATCTAACTAAATCCAGTAAGCTCGATAATGTTTGCTATGACATTCGTGGGCCCGTATTAAAAGAAGCTAAGCGCCTAGAAGAAGAAGGCAACAAAGTCCTCAAACTCAATATTGGTAACCCGGCCCCGTTTGGTTTTGAAGCCCCGGATGAAATCCTAGTCGATGTCTTACGTAATCTGCCAAGCTCTCAAGGCTATTGTGATTCCAAAGGGCTCTATTCTGCACGTAAAGCTATCGTCCAGCACTACCAAGCTCGTGGTATTCACGAAATGACGGTAGAAGATGTTTACATTGGTAATGGTGTATCTGAACTTATCGTCCAAGCAATGCAAGCACTGCTTAATAATGGCGATGAAATGTTAGTGCCTGCCCCTGATTATCCACTATGGACTGCTGCAGTTTCCCTTTCTGGTGGGAAAGCCGTTCATTATATGTGTGATGAGCAGCAAGGTTGGATGCCTGATATTGAAGATATTCGTAAAAAGATCACCCCAAGAACACGTGGTATTGTAGTTATCAACCCAAATAACCCTACTGGTGCGGTCTACAGTAAAGATCTATTAATGGAAATTGTCGAATTGGCTCGTCAGCACAACCTTATTATTTATGCTGATGAAATTTATGATAAAATTCTTTATGATGATGCCGTACATCACTCGATTGCAGCCCTCGCCCCTGATTTATTAACCATCACCTTTAATGGTTTATCTAAAACGTATCGCGTCGCTGGCTTCCGCCAAGGTTGGATGGTATTAAACGGCCCGAAAAAACATGCTAAAAGCTATATTGAAGGTTTAGAAATGCTGGCCTCGATGCGCCTGTGTGCTAACGTTCCAATGCAGCATGCTATTCAAACTGCACTTGGCGGCTATCAAAGCATTAGCGAATTCATTCAGCCGGGTGGGCGTTTATACGAGCAACGTAATCGTGCATGGGAATTGATCAACCAAATACCGGGCGTTTCATGCGTCAAACCGCAAGGTGCTCTCTATATGTTCCCGAAAATAGATATTAAACGATTTAATATCTATGACGACCAGAAAATGATTTTAGACCTGTTATTACAAGAAAAAGTGCTATTAGTTCAGGGGACCGCATTTAATTGGCCTGAACCCGACCATTTTAGAATTGTCACATTACCTTATGCGGACGACCTTGAAATGGCGATTAGCAAATTTGGCCGTTTCCTTGAAGGTTATCGCCAATAAAATTAGCGTCAATATATAAAATAAAAGCCTCCTATTCTGGAGGCTTTTAATATTCTAAATCTAGCCATCATTAATAGACTGTATTATTCTGATGATTAAAGAATGGAAATAAAATAAATTGCCACCAGGAAAAAACCCAATAATATAAATGGAAAATATTTCATACTGCCTCTTTATTTCTGGATTGAACATTCATTATATTTTTTTGATTATATAATTCAACACAATTAAAATATCAGTTAACTTACAATCTAAATTAGATGTTATTATTAAGATAATCTTAGTTTGATTGATAAATGTTAAAATATAATCTTTGAATAGTAACTTATTAAAAAACAATAAATTTATATCACAGTCACATTATTTCCGTTATAATTTTTGTTGTTTGCAGACACCATAAAAGAGGACTTATGAGCTACTTTTTCGCCCACCTAGCTAGAATGAAGTTAATCCACCGCTGGCCGTTAATGCGCAATGTCCGAATCGAGAATGTCTCTGAACATAGCCTTCAAGTAGCCATGGTGGCCCATGCGCTCGCAATCATTAAAAACCGTAAATTCTCAGGGAATGTCAATGCCGAAAAAATCGCATTGTATGCGATGTACCATGATGCTAGCGAAGTGATTACCGGTGACCTACCAACACCGATTAAATATCATAATCAGCAAATTGCCCATGAATACAAAAAAATAGAGAAATTCGCTCAGCAAAAGCTATTAGATATGCTCCCAGAGGAGTTACAAGAGGATTTTAAAGCGCTGCTGATAGAAGACATACAATCAGAAGAAGAGCATTTTATTGTTAAGCAAGCGGATACGCTGTGTGCCTACTTAAAATGTTTAGAAGAGCTATCCGCAGGCAACAGTGAATTTAAGTTAGCCAAAAGGCGCCTAGAAAAAATGTTAGCGGAAAGAAATAGCCCAGAAATGGAATACTTTATGAAAGTCTTTGTGCCTAGCTTTACACTTTCATTAGATGAAATTAGCAATTAGTAACTATTATAACATGTAGGAATACACTTCTATTCCTACATACATTCATTAGACCAATACTAATGGTGTACTACAGCCTGATGATGATGGGAATGCCACGTAAAGTGTTTTTGCTTCGCCATTAACACCTAATATAACTTTGTTATTATCACTTTCAGATAATGAACAATAGAACCGATTTTGGCTTTTATAGGTTTTGCCACTTTCTGTCGTCATTTTCACCCGCCAATAATCATAATTTTCTGCTATTCCATTAAGATGTGGAAATGATAACGCATGATAAACTTTTGTTTTATCAGCAATGTCCACGATAGTCTTTGAAACACTATATTGTTCTTTTCTATTCAATATACCTGATAAGAAATGAATAATTTCAACTGATACTAATCGCTCTCCCCAATAATTTTCAAAATCACAAATACCCAATTTAAATCTATATAAATCCGTATGTTTATCTTGTTGCATTTTAAATAACCTCTTTTTTATATTTCACAGAGTCAGTTTTAGTCAACTGTAAAAAATATTAGCCATTTATTCCTATTGAATAAAAAAATTCATTAAGAATAACTTGATGCTATCAAAAGAAGTTTTTTTTCCAATCTTAATTGGAGTAATAAATTAATATTTTATAACGCACTCTATAACTGATTAAATAACTCAGTTATAGAGCCGATGTTTATATCGTATTTTAAATTTAGAAAGGAAATAAAATGGGAATGACTGCAATACTAATGAACATCACAATAATGGTAAAAGGCACTCCAATTTTCAGAAAATCAGAAAACTTATAACCACCAGGACCAAGAACTAAGGTATTCACGGGGGAAGACACTGGCGTCATAAAAGCAGCTGATGCCGCAATACCAACAACCATGGCAAATGGCAGCGGTGAAACCTCCATTTGACGTGCTGCGGCAATTGCAATTGGCGCCATCAATACCGCTGTTGCAGTGTTGGAAATAAACAAACCAATCGTGGCGCAAAGAATAAATAAACACAGCAACATAACATGCGGCCCTAACCCCCCAGCTATCTTCATTAATGCATCAACCGCAAGTGCTATCCCGCCCGTTTCTTGCAATGCGAGCGCAAAAGGCATCATCCCAACAATCAATATAATACTCGGCCAGTGAATGGATTTATACGCGCTTTCCATGTCGATACAGCGAAATTTTCCCATAAGCAAACAGGCAATCAGCGCAGCAATAAAATTAGGAATTTCATTGGTCACCATCATCGCGACCATGAGCGCCAAACAAAATAAAGCATGAGGAGCTTGAGAGGCGGCAGGTGCAACAGCCTCGACTTCAGCAGCGAGATTCAGGACAATAAAGTTACGCGGCTTTGTTGATAAAATCCGAATTAATTTCCAGTCACCAATGACTAATAAAATATCCCCCAGCCTAAGCGGTTCATCAACTAACTTTCCATCCAATGCTTTACCATCACGGCGAATACCAACAACGTTCAAACCATAACGAGTACGAAATTTAATATCCTTTAACGATTTACCCAATAGTTCGGAATCTGGGTTCATCGATACTTCAGCCATGCCTACGTCTCGTGATTGCTCTGAAAAATAATCACCTCGTAAAATCATGGGTTCAAGGAGTTGTTCGCTACAAAACTGACGTAAGTCGTCATCACTCACAGAAATATCAATTAATAAGACATCTCGCTCGCGTAACTCCGTTCCCCCCGTAGCGCTGACCATTACACGACGAAATTTACGCCAACGTTCTATCCCTACCACGTTAGCTTCGTAACGAGAACGAAGATGCAGCTCATCAAGAGTATGGCCAATAAGTGGGGAACCTTTGCGGATAGCAAGACGGCGAGCTCTGCCCGTCAGCTTGTAATCTCGAATTAAATCACGGAAAGTACGCTGATATTTAACTGGTTGTTTATCAGTTTCATTACTGCCTAGCCAACGCCTTGTCAGCCACATGTAGGCGATACCCGCAAATAAAATTAAAATACCAATCGGGGTAATAGAGAAAAATTGAAAGCCTTTGATCCCTTCTCGTACCAATTCACTGTTCACCACCATATTAGGTGGCGTTGCTACCAATGTCATCATCCCACTGATTAACCCGGCAAAGCCTAATGGCATCATTAACCGGCTAGGGGATGTTTTCATGCGTGATGCGACACTTAAAACGACGGGGATAAAAATAGCCACCACCCCCGTAGAGCTCATAAAAGCCCCTAGCCCAGCGACGGTAAGCATTAAGAAAACTAACATTTTGCTTTCGCTGCTTCCTGCAACGCGAACAAGCCAGTCTCCCATTTGATAGGCTATCCCTGTGCGAACAAGGCCATCACCGATGACAAATAATGCGGCAATTAGCAAGACGTTAGGGTCAGCAAAACCGGCGGTAGCTTGTTCTAGCGTTAAAGTATCGCTCAATACAAACGCGACAATGACAAGTAACGCTACCACATCCATACGGATCTTATTTGTGGTAAATAAAACTATCGCAATTAATAGGAGGGTCAAGACCCACAGCAATTCTCCGTTCAAAATATCCCCTTTCGACGAAAAAAAACATTGCTAAGAATTTTATTCAGTTAAGCATGTTTTACGGAGAATTTCTTTGATTAAATCACCATTAGGTCAAATTAGACACGAAAAGTTCATAATCACCATTATTGTCAGGCCCCGTAACGGAGATTTGTGCTAATGAACTCACAATTACTTGGATTTCATCACGACGTGGCATGCCTTCTGGCGCATGGACTGCGACCACTTGGCAGCCTGCCGTTAATGCAGAATGGATGCCAGCCTGCGCATCTTCAAAGACAATGCAGGATTTTGCAGGAAGAGAAAGTGCTTGAGCCCCAAGTAAAAACGGCTCGGGATCAGGCTTCCCATTTGTGACTTTCTCAAATGTCACCCAGTGCTTAGGTTCTGGTAGGCCTGCCGCTTGCTGACGACCATGTGCAATTGGCACTGTGCCAGAGGTAACAATGGCCCACGGAGCCCCGATTTCATTTAAACGTGATAGCAAAGCAATAGCGCCGGGCAAAGCAACAACGCCCTCCACATCTTCACTTTCCATTTTTTCTAACCAGCGAAAATACCCCATAATTTCTTCATCATTTGCATCGGGCAGAAAATGACGCAAGCTGGTTAATGCAGGTTTTCCATGAATAAAGTTAATGATTTCTTCAGGGCTTTTCCCTATTCGCTCACCAAATTTACACCAGCAACGCTCAACTACTGCCAGCGAATCCGCCAATGTGCCATCCAAATCAAATAGAAACCCTTTTGCCTTTAATTTCACATCTACCCCTTTAATTTTGCAATTCGCATAACATAAAAAGTTGAATCGATTCTAGCCCACTAGTTAACGCTAAATAGACGCCCATACGCAACCTCAATATTAAAAATAGTTAAGAATTGAGCCTAAGACGTAAACTTGAATGCACGAGGGCTGTTGATCTTTGTGTTTTTTGAATGATTTGAACGACATGTTGATTTCTGTTGTATTTGCTTTTTTACGAAATCATTGTGAAGCGTCTATATTATTCCGAAAACATACAAATTTACAGTTTGCTAAAGTACCTTTCGATATTAATCACTAGTAATTGCGCAGTACCTAGTTAAATACACTATCAAATTAGACCGTTAATTTCATTGATAGTGAAATTAGTTGACGATTTTCATTTTAATTATTTTAAATCAATGCATTACATCAAGCCTATCAGCTGTAATATTTAGTAACATAGTTTATTTCTATGTACATTAGAACTTACTGGGCTTATCGTGGTTTAGTCTGTTTTTTGTCCGATGATTATTCTGTTTTTGCTTATTCAGGGTGTTTTTGTTAGCATTATATAGCGATATTTCAACCAGTTTACGCTAAGTCACTTATCCTAGAGAGATACGTAAGTAGTACGTGTATTTACACGCTATTCATCTGCTTTTATCATCCTTAACTCAAATCTTACCGTGCGCACGGGCTGAGATGACGGAAATTAATCGATAATTATGTCGACTTAACCCAATTTGTCATTCTGGATAAAGGATATCGCTATGCCAACTCCATGTTATATTTCCATTGAAGGAAAAACCCAAGGCAACATCACTGCCGGTGCATTTACTGCGGATTCTGTGGGCAACATCTATGTACAAGGTCATGAAGACCAAATGTTAGTGCAAGAGTTTTCTCACGTCGTGACTGTGCCGACTGACCCACAATCCGGCCAGCCTTCCGGCCAACGTGCGCACAAGCCGTTCCGTTTCACCGTGGCGTTAAACAAAGCCGTTCCGCTGCTGTATAACGCATTAGCGTCTGGCGAAATGTTGCCGAAAGTGGAACTGAAATGGTACCGCACATCCGTTGAAGGCAAGCAAGAGCATTTCTTCACCACCACACTGACCGATGCGACTATCGTTAATATCGATTGCCAAATGCCACACTGCCAAGACCCGGCGAAAGCGGATTTCACGCAGTTAATCGAAGTCTCTCTGTCTTACCGTAAAATCGATTGGGAACATACGGTTGCAGGCACATCCGGTGCCGATGACTGGCGTGCGCCGCTCGAAGCGTAATTGACAATAGCCTGTTCTAATGCGTGAGTGATGACTCTTGTGTGGCTCGCGCATTTTACGTGGGAGGGTTTGCATGGCAAGAACTACTGTGCAAGGAAAAAAAGTCGGGTTACATCAAGACAAAACGACCACAGGAGCAACCTGCCTAGCCAGTATCTCAACGGTTACCAATGATGGCACTCGTGTATTATGGGTTGGTGATAAAGCCACACGTTGCCCACACTGTAAAAAAGAGGGGACGTTGGTAACGGGAGAGGAAAGCATGATATTACACGGACGTCGTGTTGTTGTTGAAGGTTCGATTGTGCAATGTGGCTGTCCCTACGGGGCTAATCGCTTGGTGTGTTGAGTTTTTTCTGTTGAATTTATAAAGGTATTTCGGTATGGATGGATTGGTTTTTACCTGTCAATTTAAAGGTGTGCCACCCGATACGTTTGCGGTGACTGAGTTTCAACTGACAGAGCACTTGTCGGAGTTGTTCACCTTATCGCTAACCGCTGTCAGCGCGCTTCCTTCCATTCCGTTTGATGACATGTTGGGGTTTGCTTGTTCATTAACTGTGACGCGCAATGGTAAACCAGTACGCACTGTACGCGGGTTACTCGCCAGCGCAGAGCAACAAAATACGGACGGTAATCGAACGTGGTATCATTTTATTATTCGTCCTGAAATTTGGGTCATGTCATTAGGGCAAAATAGTCGCATTTTTCGTCGGATGACCGTGCCGGATTTGCTTCAACAGTTGTTGTCAGAATCGCACATTAAAGCAAGTTGCAAGTTTTACGCAAAAACGCCTTACCCGCAACGCGATTACATCACGCAGAAACGCGAATCCAACTACCAATTTTTTTGTCGTTTAGCCGCCGAGGAAGGGATTAGTTTTTGGTTTGAGGATACAGGACGAGAGCCACGGCTGTTTTACAGCGATTCTCATTTAGGGATGACGTCGGGAATTGATTTGGTGTATAACCCCCAGTACGATACCGATACCCAAGACCATACTGCCTATCACTGGCGCTATCGCGAGTCGTTGCTATCTGGCAAAACCCTCTATAAGGATTACAATCCTGAGCGCCCCTCTTACCCATTAGAACATGAATTAAAAGGGGATATCCATGGTCAGCACCCCTTTTACGAAAGTTATGGACGTTTTCAAACCCAAGAGGATGCAGACCGCTTTACGGCGCTTCGTCATGAAGGGAGTCAGCAATTCCGTTGTGTTGGCAGTGCGACCACTAACTGCTTTGCTTTGATGCCGGGCAAAATTTTCTCGTTGTCATCCCACCCTAGCCTTGATATGAACCGCCCTTGGCAAGTGGTGTCGGTTTCTCATCACGGAGTCCAACCTTTAGCAGATAACAGTGGTGGCGAAGGTACGACTTTATCCAATCAACTGACTTTTATTCCGAGTGAGCTAGATTGGCGCCCACCGTTTATTCATAAACCCACCGCTGATGGGGATGAATTGGCGACTGTGGTTGGGCCGGATGGGGAAGAAATTTACACGAACAAAGACGGGGCAGTGAAAATCTATTTTCACTGGGACCGATATCGTGAACCTGATTTAAGCAGCTCTTGCTGGGTACGTGTCGCACAAGGTTGGAATGGGGATGGATATGGGTTTATGGCGATACCCAGAATCGGTCAGGAAGTGCTTGTCAGCTATCTAAATGGGGATATTGATAGGCCGATTATCACGGGATGTACTTATAATGGGCGCAATGTGCCACCGTTAAATCTCCCCAATGAGATGACCCGTACCACGTTTAAAACGAAAACCCACAAAGGGGATGGTTTTAACGAATTGCGTTTTGAAGACAGAGCCGGCCAAGAGGAAATTTATTTCCATGCCCAGCGCGACATGAATGTGCACATTGAACACGATACGCATTGGCATGTTCAGCATGACGCTAAACATCGTATTGATAATGACCGTTTTACAGAAATTGCGGGCAATGAGCACTTAGTCCTTAAAGGCAGCCAAAAAGAAAATATTACAGGCAGCGCCTCTTTGCATATCGAAGGTGACCAGCAGACACAAGTTGACGGGAAAACGGTGCATGAAAGCAGCCAGCAAACTCATTTAGTCAGCGGAGGGAAAATCATACTGGAAGCAAATACGGAAATCACATTGAAAGTGGGTGGCAGTTTTATTCGTATTACCCCCGGCACGATATTTACCTCTAGCGATATGGTGGTCGGCGGTGGCAGTGCAGGTAGTGGCGCCCCAGTTGCGTTGGAATTGCCAGACGGCGTCGCGCCGTTTGAACAGCCACCGTACCCCGTCAAAAAATACTGTGCGATGGCGGCGCAGCAAGCGGGGGGATTAACCGTGAAGCCGAATGAGGACGAGTAATGCCACAGACACTGATGCAACAGCAGACACTCACACAAACATCAATTTCGACCCCATGCTCAACCTGGTTATCCTGGTTAACGGCTACCCCACAAAATGATGTGTATTTTTTGATTAATACCCTATCTGACCCCAATCCGATTAAACGGTTCTATGCCCATGATTGGATTGAGGAAGCCTTCCCGATTTACCACGGAACGGCATTGGCACATTTGGCTGAGGTGAGTCCTTGGCTCGTGAAAGTAAAACGGTCAAAATTATTTCACCTCGGTAAAATGTTAGACAGTGAGCCATTCAGCGACCCCAGTTGGGGCTGGGCGTATCAAAGTCAATTGGATTGGCGTACCCAAATCACCCACTGGCAAAAATACCAGTTCGCTTGGATGGGGGAGGAGAAAATCATTTTTCGCTTCTTTGATGCTCGCATTGCGCGTACGTTGTTACCTAAATTAGGCCGAGGCGACTGGGCATTACTGATGATGCCCGTTGAGAACTGCTTTATTGAAGAGAGTGAAACGAAGGTGATTTATTCACGCCCTCCATATGCAGAGCCGTTCATTAGCCCTGCTGATTATATTCTCAGTGAAGCGTTGATTAAGGTCTGGCGAAATTCAGAACAAGCCTATCTGAATGTGATTGATAATTTTTATATTCAATTTTGGGAAAACCATCCGACCTTAGCTGACCCGTTAGATGAGCCCGAAGGACGGCTAATAGGGCTTATCCGTGAATGGATGGACGAGTGTCAACAAAAGCGCTTAGACACCGCGTATCTCTTTGATGATTTATTTTTGCGTTACCTTGATGAACATGGCTATTTACCCGACATGACAAGGAGTGCCAATGCCGTATCAGTATAATGATCCCTATTGTGCAGATTGTTCTAAGCGCAAGGCATGGATTGAATGCGTGCTGGTTGATGAATTTAACCAACCGTTAGCAGAAATGGCGTATACTTTAAAAGTCCGCAACGGTGTCATTAGAAAAGGTGTTACTGATGCGCAAGGGTATTTGAGGCAAGAAGACTTACCCCGTACGGTGGCAACATTGACCATTGAGTCTCAAAAACTCACCGATGAAATGGAAAAGCGCCCACTGAGAACACTTCGAGGGGAGGATCACTCGACCGTCAAACCGGATGCACTATTACAAGGCTATTCCTATCGGTATGCGGTTATCGGGGAATTATGCGATAAAGCCCCGGATATCGATAAATGGGAATCTGCTCGTTTTGGGCTGCCGTATTATCATTTTCCCAAAGAAGACGAATTTAATGGGTTGAAATTCATGGGAGAAGATTTTAATCAGCGTCATATGATAGAAGTCTGTCCATTTAGAGCATGGTCGCTAATTCTCAATCACTCCCCAAACTATAATATGGTCAATGCTTATAATTTAGGGTTAATGTCATTGCTCGTGTATAAAGATGAGACCATGGTTGACCCAGATGAAGAAGAAAACATGCGGGAATTTATCAACACACCGGATACCACCACGTCTTTTTTCTATCAACAGTGTTTTGATTTATCGACCGCCCCTATCATGGCGGACTTTCACGATTATCCTGCTATTGTGACAGATGTTCCTTTTAAAGAGCGCTATCGCCCTGCAATTTACTTAGACCTTCAACAAGTGAAAGACGCACCCAAGTTTGAACATGACACCCAAATGTTTTTTGTGGAAAACGACACGCAAATTATTGCCGCATGGCGAGGTACCGCTGGTGTAAGAGACGCGCTCACCGATGCAACGTATCGGCCCATTCCCTGCCCGAAAAGCATTCTTTCCGCCGAAAACGCCAAAGTACATAAAGGTTTTTTAGATGCCTACCAATGTGTTGAAAAATATTTCAGTACGCAAATTGAAAAAATTCAAAATATATCAATTCACAAAAAATTATTTATTACCGGTCATAGTTTAGGGGGCGCACTCGCGTTATTGCACGCCAGCGAATTAAGAAACAATAATCCGCTCTTATACACCTATGGTAGCCCGCGTGTTTTTACGGGCAGTGGCGTTAACGCTTTAACATCCGTCACTCATTTTAGGCATGTCAATGATGCGGATACCGTTACCAGTGTACCATTCGATACCAATATGGATAACTGGCTATTTAATCTCTATGGTCCATTGGGCACTGTTTTTGGGTTTGGCTGGACGCTGGCAACATCACCAACTATTCCACTGCAAAAAGCACTCCCTGATATGGGGGAGGTTTATTTCCACCACGGCAACACCGTCAGCTTCTTTGAAGCCAGACAAATCGGTGAAGATCCAAAACATCCCGTCGGGGATGGAGCTGGTACCGTTCGCGCCCGTTGGCGTATGAATGGCAACTACAAATTTTACTTAGTCCCTGATATTGCCAATAAATTAAATGGTCAGTTAGAACAAGACCAAAAAAATTACATTCATGCCATCAAAGCAGACCGGACTCTTATCGATGAAATATTCCCTAAAGGTAACAACCCATCGTTAGACACGATTATGACCATGGCAACCGACCACTTTATGGCCAGTAAATACCAAATGATTATGAATAATCAGTTATTGAGTGTGTTAGAGCCCACAAAAACGCCTAAGTTAAGCGCTTCAAAACAGCGATTTGAAGAACTTATTCATCATAAAGATGCTTATCCGTTAAACGCGCAGCGTAATACGACATTTATCGCGCTTGAAAACGCCCTTAAGAATGAGGTTAAACGAAGTACAGAAAAAGATGATGTATTGAAACAGGCACTTGAACGCTATAAGGATAAAACGCATGAAATTTAAAGTGAATAAAACGGTATTGACTACATTGCTCGGCCTATTTTTTTTACACGGCTGTGCAGCCAATAACAGTGCGTTTTCTCCCCCATTAGGCGGCGAAAATATTCATTTTACCGCCACTGTGCCTAACGAATTAGAAGCCTTACCCATTTCAGCCACTTATCGTTCTGAGACGTGTCGTAAAGAACGGCGAAACTCAAGCATGAAAACCTATACCATTCCCGGATTTCATCATGCCAACTACCCACTGACTATTGGGCAATCAAACCAAGTCGAAACGCTCGTTCCTAAGTCAGGGGGCAGCCAATGCAATTGGAAACTCAGTAATATTAAATTTGAAGTCAAACTCAAAGACCCATCAAAAATTGATCCGTTAATATCAAAAAACTTTGGTATGGAAGCAACGTTTGTACTTGATAACAATGCACCAGCGACTTTTGATGGCGGCTATGAAAAAAAATCGGGGAATTTCAATGAAATATTAACGTTATTCCCTATGATTAGTCAAAGATATCCCAATGAAAACATAAAACAATTTTGGTTAATTGCAAAATATGAAACCATGACGTATAAAGTAAAAGAAGCTAAAGAAATCAACATTAATATCGATTATAAATCTGATTTAAAAAGTTATTGGTATGGGATTAAAAATAAAGGTGACTCTATGGCTACCCTTATTTACCCTAATGGTAAACAAGAAAAAACCAGAGAAATTTTACCCGAATATGAAAAACTGCTTGAAATATCAGAATCCATGATTAAAGAATAAACAAACTAACCGCTATTTTCTATCGATCCAAATTTAAAATATCACTTTTAATTAGGGGAATAGGATATGCCATGATAGAGCCACTATGTAAGGATAAGCCAGAAATTCATCATAAAGATGATTATCCGTTAAACGCGCAGCGTAATACGACGTTTATCGCGCTTGAAAACGCCCTTAAGAATGAGGTTAAACAAAGTACAGAAAAAGATGATGTATTGAAACAGGCACTTGAACGCTATAAGGATAAAACGCATGAAATTTAAAGCGAATAAAACGGTATTGGTTATGCTGCTCGGCCTGTTTTTTTTACATGGCTGTGCAGCCAATAACAGTACGTTTTCACCCCCATTAGACGGTGAAAGCATTCATTTCACCGCCACCGTACCTAGTGAACTAGAGGCCTTACCCATTTTAGCTACCTATCGTTCTGAAATCTGCCGCAAAGAAAACCGAACCTCCAATATGGAGGTCTACACGGTTCCGGGATACTATCGTAAGCAATACCCCCTAACGATGAATGCTTCGAATCAACTGGAAGCGAATATCCCTCAGTCTGGTTGAGGAAAATGTGATTGGAAACTCAGCAATTTTGTTTTTGAAGTCACACTTAAAGATCCGTCAAAAATTGATCCTTTAATATCAGATAATTTAGGTAAAAAAGTTAGCTTTGTATTAGACAATAACTCGCCAGCCACATTTGATGGAGGTTATGAACAAAAATCAGGGGATTTTAATGAAACATTAACACTATTCCCTTTAATTACAGAAAGTTTTATTGGTGGTCACGAGAAGTCATTCTGGCTAATCGCAAAATACGAAACCATGACCTATAAAGTAAAAAACACCAAGAATATCAATGTTAATGTTGATTACAAATCCGACATAAAAACTTATCGGATAGGAATTAAAAATAAAGATAATAATGAAATTGCAACTTTTATTTACTCAAATGGCGAAAAAGAAAAAACCAGATGGCTTTTTCCTGAATACAAAAAATTGATCGCGATATCAGAATCTATGACACAAAAATAAAAAACTAACTGCTATTTTCTGTCGTTTCAAATTTTAAATATCACTTTTAATTTGGGGAATAGGATATGCCATGATAGAGCCACTATGTAAGGATAAGCCAGAAATTCATCATAAAGATGCTTATCCGTCTCATATTACGATGGGGGTTGGGGTGTCGAGTGGTAACGCAGATAACCTTTACAATAATATTGTTATCGGTTATCCCATCACAGTGTGCAACCCCTTGAATATTTGGCTTCACAGCAAACAAAATTTAATGCAGCGTTTGAGGCAGCTTTGCAAGATGCGTTAGCCTGTACGGCACTGCGTGATGGAGAGCTTGTGCTGAGCTTTGAAGTCGAAGCGGGTATTTTTGCAGGTGATCCTCTGGGGCAATCTATTCCATCCATTTATTGGTACTACTTGGTGGATCGTCTGAAAGGCGAAATTGCGCCATTGCGTTACCGAAACGGTGATCCTAATGATAAACTTTATGGCTGTATTGATGAGGAAGGCACCGAATGACGAGTTTATATACGGCAACAAAGCACCCAGAGCAATTAGAAACCACGCCATTGATTGAAGAAAGTCATCACTACGATGATCCGTTGGAGCCTCAAAAGCTGGTATTTTTAGATACGGTCAATAAACAGCGTTGTGTGATTAACTCCCCACAGCGGAATAGCCAACTTACTAATACGATCCCATTTTTTATCGTACTTTTAGTAATGGCTTGTTATACACTCTGGGGCTTTATGGATAGACACTCATCTAAAATGTATACATTTCAGGATACAATTAATTATAACAAAAGCATTTATGACTCATATAATGAACAAGGTAGCAGCCCTCCAAAATATTTAGATAAATATGTTCCATACTTTAACAAAGAAAAAATAAGCATATGGACCTATATTAAAGCATATTATTCTGGTGAACTTAGCCGTAATAGCCAAGCGGAAATATTTTTAATAATCGGCTGGCTAATTTTTTTCCCCGGTTTTTTGTGGCTATTGGGTTATCTCTCTTTCTTCACTCCTCCGGTTTACCTTATTGCGGATAGGCAAAGAGGAATACTGTATAGCTATGGGATGGGGAAAGTACGTTTAACGCGCTATGAAGATGCACAATTCGGCTATGCAGGTAAAATGCTGGCGATTAAACTGTATGGCATTGATGAAAAAACAGGGCAATTGAAAACCATACTTTACAAGCCAAATGTTTCCCATTACTCCAGTTTCCTGACCAGCACCGACAGTGAAAACCATCGTTTTATCACGTTTCTCAATGCTTATATGCAAGAGGGGCGAGATGCCGTTTCGTCTGTCGATTACCAAGCTCGTAAACCCTTTTTGTTTTTTGGTAAAAACCCACTTCCTACTGATTTTGAGCAACAGGTCGAACAGATTTTAGCAAAGCTTGATCAGGAGAAAAAACGCAATGCGTAGTCTTGTGAATGGCAGAAAACTCATTTTAAAAAGTGATACGACGAATACTGGTGGCACGGTTCTAACGGCTTCTTCTCTCGCCAAGCAAACCCAAGGAATCGCCTGTGTGGGCGACTCTGTTTATTGTCCTTCATGTAAAAAAACAGGGACTATCGTTGAAGGCGATAGCTTAATGAAAATTAATGGTATCCCTGTTGCATTAGAAGGTCACAAAGTCGCTTGTGGATGTTCTGGGGGCTGTGTACTTGTTGCTGTAGGCTAAATGTTAATGTGTTTTAACTTGCTCATATAGCTCGCATATCAGTATCACGTGTTGCTGCTTTACTAATGACAAGCAAATATGCTCTAAATATTCACGCTGTAGCTAGGCGACTAGAGAAGATATCTCGGGGAACATACAAATGTATGTGTCCCGCGTCGCCGAATGTAGTCAACAACACTACAGCGCGAAGAATGACGAGTACTAAGCGTTGAAGATTTGAGATATCTCTACTGCTGATAAATGATACTGCCTTGGACATGCATGCCAAATCGCTAACATACGATTATATTTTTCCCACATTGGTGTTTGTGAGTTAAACCCATGCGTTCCGCTGTCAAAGTGGGTATAACGCCCTTCTGTGTTGACCATAAAACGGACATAGCTCAGATAACGCGCTTCTGTTGCGGCATCAAAGCCTAAAAATTGCACACGGCGGCCATCAATGTCTTCTTTGTTAGCCATGTTGCTATAAGAGACTTGCAGCGCATGGTACATTTCCATGATATCAATAACCGTACGGCAGGTGTCTTCACTTAAATGACCAAAGTCTCTGTCTAACTCACGCATTTGTAAACCGAAACCACGTTCAATAATGGTTTGTAAGCGGCGATAACGTTCTGCATTATCGGGGTCAAGCATGGTCATCATTTTATATTGATTAGATAAGATCAAGCGTTGTGCGTTAGTCATTTCCATCAGGGTTCTCCCACTAAAAAGTATGGCTTATCTTCGCATTCAACATCAATCATAGACAGTGAAAACATCGCTTTTATTGATCTAAACACGTTTTTTGCATTACTTATTGTTAAATCTACCTTTTAATGGAAATCATTCCTTAGATATCTTCCAAAAAGGAACGGTCCAACTGCTTAAACGCACGTTTTAGCAAATCAGCTAACGCCATATAATCAGGTTGCTGTTCAACCGGTGCCATGACAATACCCGCTTCGGTAAATTTATCACGGATCTCGTGAAACCAGCTCAACAAGCTCGATGGCAGAGGCGTCGCCGCACGTTTTCCTAACCACCATAAACCTTGCATTGGCAAGCTACAGGCAAACAGTGCCGTAGCAATGGCGGGACCAAGTTGCCCACCTAACGCGATTTGCCATGCTAATGTGAAAATTGCAATGGGCGGCATAAAACGAATACCAAAGCGAACCGCCTTGTTAATGCGAATTTCGGGGAAGATTGGCGACAGTTTTTTCTCCATAGGAAAAGTCTTCAGATAGTGGTTACCTAATCTAAAGCGTTTAAAAAAACCGGGCGGTGTACTTTGCAATGTACTCATGAAACGTTTCCTATCGACTTCTTAAAAACTGGGGCAATAATTTATAAATTGCACGATAGTAAAATGATAGCACATTTAAGATAACGAAATTATTTCATTACATTTACCTTAAGTTAAGTCACTTTACTCAATATCAGCTATTCTAATAGCAATGTAACCCTGTGCTATAATACCACTTTATACGTCACTTATGATTTTAATCAATCAAAGCGCCTATTTTTAAAAAAAACGTATAAAATATAAAATAATTTTAGTAGAATCTACCGCATTTAGAATTGCTGTTGCATTTGTTACTTTTTAGCTTTATCCATCTTCAAAACAGAAGATAGACAACAGTTATATATATTGGGGTTATTGGTCGTTATTTCAACACTAGGTGCAAAGGTTTACTTTTATAGGCTTTTGCTGAAAAAAATAGCGTCTGTTTTATCAACTCCATAGGGATCTCACGATCTTTAACTTTTTCGCCTTTAACATGATATCAATCATGATGTTTCAGGTCATAAATACGCTAGGCTTTAGCTGTATATTTTTAATCTGAGTCTTTTCATGTTGTTTAAAAGGCTTCACAACAACAATTAACGATAGGTATTTCCATGTCAAGTAAGCTGGTACTGGTTCTAAACTGCGGTAGCTCCTCACTGAAATTCGCCATCATCGACCCAACTAATGGCGATGAATTTTTATCTGGATTAGCTGAGTGCTTTAACCTCCCGGAAGCCCGTATTAAGTGGAAAATGGATGGTGCTAAGAAAGAAGCGCCTTTAGGTGCTGGTGCAGCGCATAGCGAAGCATTGGATTTCATTGTTAACACTATTCTTGCTGAAAAACCTGAGCTATCAGAGCAAATCACCTCCATCGGTCACCGTATTGTTCATGGTGGTGAGAAATTTACCTCTTCTGTATTAATCACAGATGATGTGATTGAAGGCATCGAAGCGGCTATTCCATTCGCGCCATTGCATAACCCTGCTCATCTCATCGGTATTGAAGAAGCAAGAAAATCCTTCCCGCATCTGATCAACAAAAATGTCGCTGTCTTTGATACCGCATTCCATCAGACCATGCCGCAGGAAGCTTATCTGTATGCATTGCCATACGAATTATATTCAGAGCATAGTATCCGCCGTTATGGTGCGCACGGTACAAGCCATTACTATGTTTCCCGTGAAGCTGCGAAAAAGCTCAACAAATCGGTTGATGAGCTAAATGTTATCACTTGTCACTTAGGCAACGGTGGTTCTGTTACTGCTATTGTTAATGGTAAATGTGTAGATACGTCAATGGGCTTAACGCCATTAGAAGGTCTGGTAATGGGAACTCGTAGTGGTGATATCGACCCTGCAATTATTTTCCATTTACATGATTCTTTAGGCATGAGCGTTGATCAAATCAACAAAATGCTAACCAAAGAGTCTGGTTTATTAGGTTTAACTGGCGTAACTAGCGACTGCCGCTACGTTGAAGACAACTACGGCACTAAAGAAGATGCCACTCGCGCAATGGATGTTTTCTGCCACCGTTTAGCAAAATACGTTGGTGCATACAGTGCACTGATGGAAGGCCGTCTTGACGCTATCATCTTCACAGGTGGTATTGGTGAAAACTCAGCGCAAGTTCGTGAAATTACTTTGAAGAAACTGGCTATCCTTGGTTTCGAATATGACCATGAACGTAACTTGGCAGCACGCTTCGGTAAAGAAGGTTTAATCACCACCGATAACAGCCGCCCTGCTCTGGTTATCGCAACCAATGAAGAGTTGGTTATCGCCCAAGATACTGCGCGTTTAACCGCATAAGCAACTTCTACCGCCAGCAACCTGCTGGCGGTATCGTTTTGTCATTAGAGTAACCGAAATAAAGAGGTTCCCGTGTCCCGTACAATTATGTTAATACCTACTGGCACCAGCGTTGGCTTAACTAGCGTTAGCCTAGGTGTCGTTCGCTCAATGGAACAAAAAGGTGTTCAATTAAGCGTTTTCAAACCTATCGCACAGCCACGCGTCTCTGGCAATAAAGACCAAACCACTGAAGTCCTGCGCTCTCATTCAAGTATTACCACCATTGTTGAGCCCCTAACAATGGAATACGTTGAATCGCTACTGACCTCTTCCAAAAAAGATGTGTTAATGGAAGAAATTGTCGCTCGCTATCATGACCACACAAAAAATGCGGAAGTAATTTTAATTGAAGGTTTAGTGCCAACGCGTAAACATTCATTTGCTCAATCATTAAACTATGAAATTGCTAAAACATTAGGCGCAGAAATTGTTTTCGTCACTGCACCAGGCAACAGCTCAATCACGCAAATGCAAGAGCGTTTAGAGTTAGTACGCAACGAGTTTGGTGGCCAACGTAATAAAAATATTATTGGTGTTATTATCAACAAGGTGAATGCACCTGTTGATGAGCAAGGTCGTACTCGCCCTGACCTGTCTGAAATCTTTGATGATTCAACGAAAGCGACGGTGGCTAACCTCGATACTAAGCAACTTTCTGCACTAAATCTGCCTGTTCTTGCATCCATTCCGTGGAACTTTGATTTAATTGCCACTCGTGCAATTGACATGGCAAAACACTTAGGTGCGGAAGTTGTTAACGAAGGTGAAATTAAAACTCGCCGTGTTAAATCTGTTACCTTCTGCGCACGTAGTATCCCGCACATGCTTGAGCACTTCCGCCCTGGCTCATTATTAGTGACCTCCGCAGATCGCCCTGATGTGTTAGTTTCTGCATCATTAGCAGCAATGAATGGTGTTGAAATCGGTGCGGTTCTACTAACAGGTGGCTACAACATTGATCCGCCTATTCGCCAACTGTGTGAACAAGCATTCGAAACAGGCCTACCTGTGTTTATGGTGAAAAGCAATACATGGCAAACATCACTGAATCTGCAAAGCTTTAGCTTAGAAGTTCCTGCTGATGACCATGAACGTATTGAAAAAATCCAAAACTACGTGGCCCGTCATATTAGTAGCGATTGGATCGAATCACTGGTTGCAGACTCTGAGCGCCCTAACCGCCTATCACCACCTGCTTTCCGTTATCAGTTAACTGAATTAGCACGTAAAGCTGGCAAACGTATCGTTCTTCCTGAAGGCGACGAGCCACGCACCGTTAAAGCTGCATCTATCTGTGCAGAACGCGGCATCGCAACTTGTGTACTGTTAGGTAACCCAGAAGATATTCGTCGCGTTGCGGCAGCACAAGGTATTGAGCTCGGTACGGGCATTGAAATTGTCGACCCAGTTAAAGTACGCGAAGAGTACGTTGCTCGCCTCGTTGAATTACGCAAGAACAAAGGAATGACCGAGGTTGTTGCTCGAGAGCAACTAGAAGATAACGTCGTATTAGGTACATTAATGCTAGAAAAAGGCGAAGTTGATGGCTTAGTTTCTGGTGCTGTTCATACGACTGCAAATACTATTCGTCCACCGCTGCAATTAATTAAAACAGCACCGGGCAGCTCATTAGTTTCTTCCGTCTTCTTTATGCTATTGCCTGAACAAGTGTTTGTTTATGGTGACTGCGCTATCAACCCAGACCCAACTGCAGAGCAACTATCAGAAATCGCTATCCAATCTGCTGATTCTGCAAAAGCGTTCGGTATTGACCCACGCGTTGCGATGATCTCTTATTCTACTGGTGATTCAGGTGCAGGTAGTGACGTTGAAAAAGTGCGTGAAGCAACACGTTTAGCGAAAGAAAAACGCCCAGACTTAATCATCGATGGCCCATTACAATATGATGCGGCAGTGATGGCTGACGTTGCTAAATCTAAAGCGCCTAACTCGCCAGTTGCAGGTAAAGCGACCGTATTTATCTTCCCTGACTTGAATACCGGTAATACCACTTATAAAGCAGTACAACGTTCTGCTGACTTGGTATCTATTGGTCCAATGCTGCAAGGTATGCGTAAGCCTGTCAATGACTTATCTCGTGGTGCATTAGTTGATGATATCGTTTATACGGTTGCATTAACCGCAATCCAAGCAGTACAAAACGAAAACGCATAATTTATCTCTTTATGCTAAAAAGCGCTCAATAGAGCGCTTTTTTTTATATTTGAAATCAATGGCACAAATAAACAAATTAATTACCATTAAAACTATCATCAAGTTTATTAGTCGCATTTTTTATTAACTATATCAAATTTACCGATGATAGCATTCGCACAAATTTTTTGTGTCACATGATAGCGATGGTAATAATATGAATCACCTAACTAAAAATCTTATAATCATAATCGGGACTTTATTCCTAGCGTCTTGCTCCAGTCGCCTTCCGTCTTCATCAGAACAATCAAATTTTTTGAGTAACTATGAGCGTTTATCTGAAGTCAAAACGCCGTCTGGCAATATAATCAAAGCATGGCGTTCAGACCAACTAAATATAACCCAAAAGAATAAACTTATTTTTACCCCAATAAAATTTAAGCCTCTTAATGAACACAATAAAATAAATGAAAAATTCGCAACGGTTCTACTTAATTACACGAATCAACAGGTCAAAAAAGAGTTAGAAAAGCACTTTGAATTAACTCAAACACCAGGGCCTAATACATTACAATTTTCAGGTGTCATTACCTCTGTTAGCGCAACTGCCGAAGAACTCAAACCCTATGAAGTTTTACCTGTCATGTTAGTGATAGCTGGAACCCAACTTGCGGTAGGAAGCCGAGATGCTGACACGAATATTTATTTCGAATGGAAAGTCACTGACTCACAAACTGAATTACCTTTGTATGAAGCCATTAGGAAAAACAGTGGGAACCAATTAAGCAATACAGAGCAGGTGATTACCTTAGAAGATTTAAAGGACGCTGTTGATATTATCGCGGATGAAGTTGTTCCAAACGCATAATATGCCATTACGGATGGTAAATTAAATTACCATCCGTAATTTAATAGACTATCTTTTACGCGTAAATAATGAAACTACCACTGCAACAATAATATTCAGAATAAATGCCGCAATACCGATATTCATGAAACTTAAACTTTCCCCCAACCAAGGGAACAGTTGTGCTAACGAAATTTTCTCGATATAAGTTACCGCAAGGAATAAAACCCCCGCAGAAATCCCACAAATCGCCCCTGCTGGTGTCATTGGATTTTGTTGTTTAAAGCTCATCAATAACGCAGGGAAAAACTGTGCGACAATATTTACCCCGAGTAACATAATCGCTACGAGAGTATCGTTACTGTGGAAAATAAAATACAAGCTGACTAACGCAACAACTGGCACCATAAAACGCGCATAAACACCCGACTGGCGTTTTTCTTCACTTACACCCATCGCTTTTTGCACAACGCCGGCTAACATATTGGAGGTGGTTAGCAACAACATCGACCCTGGGACTAATGCGGTTAACATCCCTGCTGCACCGATAAAACCGACCACAATCGGTGAGAAGGTGCTTTTAGATATCTCAAACAGCGATAAATCCACCGCGGCCCCTTCAAGATGCGGAATTTGCAATATAGACGCATAACCGACAAAAAAAGCAAATAGCATAATCAAACTATAAGCTGGGATCAGAATACTATTACGTTTCAGTGATTTTTCATCCTTTGCAGTAAACACTGCGGCCATATAATGTGGCCAACAGAAATAGGCAACCACAGATAAGAATATTGTGGAAATATACCAAGGAATATTTAACCCTGTTTCGGAGAAGGTTAAAAAGCTTGGCATCGCCGTATCTATCGCTTTAAACATCTCCCCAAAACTACCGTAATAATGTAGTGGGATATAAATACCGATAAACACCACCACAATTAAAATCATTAAATCTTTCAGGGCAGATGTCCAAGCAGAACCATGAATACCTGAAATCATCACAAACAGCGTCACAGCAATAATTCCAATCCAGATGGCAATATCTGCAGGAATTGCGCCATAAGATGCTTGAGAAACAATAATACCTAACCCTTTGAGCTGCAAAACGAATAAAGGCACCATCGCAGCAATAGAAATTAAGCTAATTAAGAACCCTAAACCTGGGCTTTGATATTTCTTGGTAAACAATTCAGAAATCGTTCTGACATCATTATCTTTAGCAAAGCGCCATACTCTTGGATGTACCCAATATAAAAAGATCCCCATAAACGCATTGACTGCTAAGGTATATAGGATTGCAGGGCCTTTTCCGTAAGCCCAACCGCTCCCTCCGAGGAAGGTAAAGGTGGTATATATTTCCCCTGCACTGAGTAAAAAAACCAGCAGAGCCCCGTAGCTACGACCACCGACAGACCACCCTTCGTGATCCATCGTTTTTCCTTTTTTAGCGCGAATAGCTAAATAAATACTAAAAAAGAAAAATGCAGTGATGATAATTAATGCGGAACTCATGATGTTTCCTTAGTATTTTTATTATCTAATACATTGATTAGTAACATCACCAAAGCTGTAACAATCACCCATGCGACAATCCAAAACATTAAAAATGGCAAGCCCATCACAAAAGGCTCGACTTGGTTAACGAAATAAATGCCCACGGTTAATGCTAGAATTGGGAAAATAACTAAATAATGATACCACTTCATAGAAAATTCCTTATTCCATTACCCTAAAGAAACCAATTCACGGGGTAGATGACTTAGCATTTCAACGCCATCTTCAGTGATGAGTAGCATATCTTCAATCATAATACCGCCCACACCAATCCCGTAATATGGCGTTTCTAAACTCATAACCATCCCGGCTCGAAATACTTCTGTCGTTGCAGCACTCACAAATGGGGCTTCTTCTAACCCGACAAACACCCCATCACCATGGCCTAGGTGCCCACGGTTATAATAAGGCAATCCCGAGGAACGAATAAGTGCCATGGTTTCATTAAAAACATCACTTAATGCGACACCGGGTGCAACTCGGCTTAACATATATTGATGGCCTTTTAAAATGGTTTGATAAATAGCAGCGACTTTTTCATCCGGTTTACCAACCACAAATGTGCGTGCAATATCCGCGCCATAGCCAGCCACATCAACGCCACAGTCAAATTTAATTACATCGCCTTCTTTTGCCGGTTGGTCATCTGGGATCAATTTTGGGGAAAAATCACTGCCAACTGAAATTAAATGGAAACGGCTATAGTTCGTTTCTGGAAATTCCATCACTTTCGCTTTAAAAGCTGCAGTTAATTCTGCTGAAGTACAGCCAACTCGAATTAATTTACTCGCAGCAGCGATACCGGCTTCTGTAATTTGTGCAGACTTTCTGAGGTGAGCAATTTCCCACTCACTTTTAATCATGCGTAATTCATTAAATAGAGGTGAAGAGTCAACCAAATTTAGCCCAGGGATAACCTTATCCAGCCATACTTTCCCAGTATGGGTAATTTGGTTTAATTCAATCGCAACTGGTTTCCCATAAACGCCCGCATCTGACAGCGCCTCTTTCAGTATATTAAAAATCGTTTCTATTGGGCTATTAATTGGCCTTGCCTTCATTACTTTGCCATTTTCAGGATTGTAAGGGTCATCTACATCCACCCAAATTGGAAATGTTTTAATCTTTGCATTAGGCATTTGAAGTGATAAATTCGCCGCTTCAAATTCATTCATAATAACCAATGATTCAATAGAAGGATCACGGAAAATAACTGCGATAGCAGAGCCGGTTTGCCTGAAAGTATACATAAAGAAGCTCGCAAAACCGGTTAAGTGATAAAAATTATCACCCACTGTTGCGATTAATGCTTCAATCCCTTCACGCTCCATAATCTCACGGGCTTTATGAGTTACGTTCTCAAGGTGTTGTTGTTTCAAAAAAGTATTCTGTTTATCAATTGTCATTTTTATTCTCTCGAAGCGTCTATCTACATCACGCAATGCATCATATCGCAAACGATAAATGTTAAGATCTGTCACATTATATCTAGTGTAGAAATGAATACATCGTTTAACATGCAAGTTATTTATAACTAATAGTTATATATTAGCCTGAAATTAACTTTGCTAGAGATTTGATTTTAGGGAAAATAAAGAAAAGGACTAAATAAATTAGCCCTTTAATCATTTAAATCTGAGTAGTTATGAGTTTTCAGCACAAGTGATGGTTTTTTCTAACTCATTATTACGTGTTAACCATAAAGAAAGCGCTTTAAGTGAATCTGGCGTAAATTCGTCACAACGTGCGCTGATCTCTTTCGGAGTCAACCAACTGACCTCAGCCACTTCAGTTTCTTGTAAAGCGAATGGGCCATGGCTTACACAACTAAACAACCCGCCCCATACACGACAATGCGCATCTTCAAAATAAAAATGGCCATGTTCAGCAAAAGGAACACCTGCAATACCCAGCTCTTCTTCCGCTTCGCGCTTTGCAGAATCAAGGATATTTTCACCTTTTGTCACGACGCCTCCTGCTGTTGCATCAAGGAAACCGGGGTGAAAATCTTTAATATCTGTGCGTCGTTGAACCAGTATTTTTCCCATTCCATCATGGACAACGATGTAAGTTGCACGATGGCGTAGGTTTTCTGCTCGCATTTGGCTACGTGTTGCCTGAGCAATCACCGTATTGTCTTCATCAACAATATCGACCCACTCAACGACTTCGGTTGGTTGTTCCATCCTGTAAACCTTTTATTTTTAAGCTAAAACTGCTTATATCATTAGACTGATTATTATTGTGCGCCAAACAATAATAATCTGCATTGATCCACAACTATAGAAACGATCCTAGCTGAATTTGTGATGGGTTGCCATCATAAAAAAGCACTTCTTTCTTTATTACAATGCTAATGAGAGCCAGTTTCTTTAAGGTACTCCAAGCAAATCATACAAATTGTGTTCACAAATGCTATAGTTAAATCATAACTAAGCAACAACGCTGCGGTTTGAGTATATTGACAAGGGGTATCCCCTAAATAGTTCAAATTGCAGCTAGGCGCTAAGAGATGGCATCCTTAGGAGCATACACAAGTATGTGACTAAGGTGACAGAACGTAAGCAACAACGCTGCGGTTTGAAATATGACGGGGATAGCGATGAAGATACTCATAACAGGCGGCACCGGGCTAATCGGAACACCACTTATCCAAAAACTGATCTCTCTAGAGCATCAGGTTACTGTATTAAGCCGCTCTCCACAAAAAGTTTATAGCCATTTTTGCAAGGCTGTTGAGTGCTGGACGACTCTCAATGACCAAACTCACTTAAATGAATTTGATGCTGTCATTAACCTTGCTGGCGAACCCATCGCGGAAAAACGCTGGACAGAGGAACAGAAAAAATTGCTGTGTGACAGCCGCTGGAAATTAACTCAACAGCTTAGTGAATTAATTACGGCCAGTGAAACACCACCTAGCGTATTTTTATCAGGTTCAGCCGTTGGGTATTATGGCAACCAAGGCCAATCAGTCGTCACAGAAGACGAACAGCCCCACGATGAATTTACTCACCAACTCACACAGCATTGGGAAGCTTTAGCCGCTAATGCGCAATCAGAAAAAACACGCGTTTGTTTATTACGCACCGGCTTAGTGTTATCAGCGAATGGCGGTTTACTTGCCAAAATTCTCCCCATTTTTAAAATGGGTGCGGGTGGCCCAATTGGTGACGGGAAACAATACATGCCATGGATACATATCAACGATATGGTGCGTGCGATTTGTTTTCTATTAGACACCCCAACGCTATCAGGTCCCTTTAATATGACCTCACCTTATCCGGTTCATAATGACTTATTTTCTGCCACATTAGGTGATGTTCTCAATCGCCCTTCATTTGTGCGAACACCCGCTTTTGTGATTAAAGCCATTATGGGGGAATCTGCAGCACTGGTCTTGGGTGGCCAACAGGCGATCCCCAAACGATTAGAAGAGGCAGGCTTTCAATTTGAACATATCGAATTAAAAGAAGCGCTTACTGACTTGCTTCTTCCACAGGCTGATCAGTAGATATTATTTCGCCCCCTGCCAACGGTGAAATAGGTCTTGTTCCAGTTCGATATCAAACTGATCAAGAATGCGATTCACCGTTTGGTCAATAATATTTTGGATTGTTTCAGGTTGGTGATAAAACGCAGGCATTGGGGGCATGATCACGGCTCCTATTTCTGCAGCTTGAACCATTAGTTTCAAATGCCCAACGTGCAATGGCGTTTCACGGACACCTAAGAGTAATTTTTTACCTTCTTTCAGCACTACGTCCGCAGCTCTAGTGACCAACGTATCTGTATAACTATGAACAATGCCTGATAACGTCTTCATGGTACAAGGCATGATCACCATACCTGCGGTACGGAACGAGCCCGAAGAGATTGCAGCTGCGATATCACGGCTATCATAGTTATGGTCAGCGAGCTGTTGAACCTGTTTGACACTGTAATCTGTTTCTAATGCTAATGTTTGGCGGGCAGCCGCACTCATCACCAAATGGGTTTCTACCTCTTTGACAGGTTTCAACACTTCAAGCAAGCGGACACCATAAATCGCCCCACTTGCCCCGGTTAACCCAATGATCAGTTTTTTCATTTCGCTGCCCTATTCACGATAACTCACCGTATTATATACAAATCACACTAGAATGGCAGACACCAACGACGCTGTAGCTCTAGCTATGACGAATTTTTTGGCTATCAGCCGCAATCCCAATTATACACGACCCGACTAAAATCACGTTTTTTCAAATCATCAGGGTGAATAAAGAAATTACCCACACCGATATCCCCCCAGAGGATGTCAACTTCATGGTCGCTATCTATTTGTAGGAGTAATTCATATTGTTGAATTTCTTCCTCATACGTCCTCGGATCAGTTTGGGTAAAAAATGGATAACCGCCAATACAGTGAGCACCTGACGCGAATGCATCACTATAAGGTTCAACCCATTCGTCGTAAAAATCTTCACCTTCAAATTGGTCTTCATAATCGTAGAGGTTATCGACCCCTAAAATTTTCTGACCAAATTGGAAATCATCGATACTGATGTACTGTTCCGCGAGCACATATTCAATACGGCATTGACAGTCTACCGGTGTATAATAATCATCGTTGTGTGCCGCAATAACCTCAGAGAAATCTTGGGTTAATTGGTTTGGGTCTTCAATAATATCCTCCCAATAAACGACTCTGAAGTCCTCTTGGTTTTGTCTATCATCGAAATCTGCACCATATAAATCATCACCACCAATAAAAAACTGCAAAATACCTTTTTCTGGGTAATTTTCAAGTTTGGGCATTTGTGCAAAATTAATTTGCGCCAACAACTTTAAAGGCGTTCCTTCACTATTGGTTGGGTATTTTTCATTCAAAGGCAAGTATGGCATACCACCGACTCGGCTCTCCCATAACACATAATTATCAACGGGGGTTAAGGCCATTTTTACAAACTGTTTTTTAGTGGCTTTAATTTTATCTGCGAAAGGTTTAATCACATCAGGAAGGGAATTGAAGTCGACCATATAGCATTCCAAATAGACAGTTAATGTCCCTCTAGACTACTCGATTTTTACGTATTTTAAATCAGATATAACTGTAACTTATTCTTTCGTTTCAAGTCATAGTTAAAAACTATAACTCATTTTCTAAATAGTTTCGGTTACAGCTAGGCGGCGAATGAAGCTATCCCAAGGAGCATACAAAAGTATGTGACTTGGGTAGCTGAATAAAGCCAACAACGCTGTAGCCTACACTATGACGAAAATTGACGAAAATTTAGCCTTCGTTGTAAATCTCCAGATCCTCGACTTCACTCTGATCTTTGAGCTTTAACTCATCGTCTTTACGTAAATTCTCTAGGTAGTCTAAATAACTTTGGTCGATATCTTTTGTCACATAAATACCATCAAATACTGAGCATTCAAACTCCGTGATTTCCGGGTTTTCTTCTTTGACAGCATCCACCAAATCACTTAAATCTTGGAATATTAGGCCATCTGCACCGATAAGCTTGCGGATTTCATCCACTTCACGACCGTGTGCAATCAATTCATTAGCATTTGGCATATCAATACCATATACGTTCGGGAAACGCACTTCGGGTGCCGCTGAGGCAAAGTAAACATTTTTTGCTCCAGCTTCGCGTGCTAGCTCAACAATTTGCTCTGATGTTGTTCCGCGCACAATTGAGTCATCGATGAGTAAGACGTTTTTATCACGAAACTCTGCACGATTCGCATTAAGTTTACGACGCACGGATTTACGACGCTCTTGCTGACCCGGCATGATAAATGTACGGCCTACATAACGGTTTTTCACAAAACCTTGGCGGTAGGGTTTATCAAGAATATGTGCGATTTCTAGCGCAATATCACACGATGTTTCTGGGATAGGGATCACCACATCGATATTTAAATCTTCCCATTCACGGGCAATTTTGGCGCCCAGTTTTTGTCCCATACGTAATCTTGCGTTATATACCGACACTTTATCAATAAAAGAGTCTTGGCGTGCAAAGTAGACATACTCAAAGATACATGGGGTTAATTGTGGGTTGTCAGAACATTGGCGTGTAAATAATTGCCCTTTTTCTGTCACATATACCGCCTCACCCGGAGCCACATCGCGTAAAAATTCGAAGCCTAAAGTGTCGAGTGCAACACTTTCTGAAGCGACCATGTATTCGTGCTCACCACTTTCAGTAATGCGGCGCCCTAGTACTAATGGGCGAATTCCATGAGGGTCACGGAAGGCTAACATGCCATGGCCAATAATTAATGCCACGCATGCATATGCACCGCGTATTTTTTTATGCATGGCAGACACTGCGCTGAAAACATTGTCTGGCTCAAGAGGGAAATGATCAAACCTATCCAACTCATGCGCTAATACGTTCAGTAATATCTCAGAATCAGAGGTGGTGTTAACATGGCGGCGAGCGGTTTCAAATAAGCTTCGCGTTAATTCGTGCGCATTTGTCAGATTACCATTATGTGCAAGGGTAATACCAAAAGGTGAGTTTACATAGAAAGGCTGTGCTTCTGATGCACTCGAACTGCCTGCTGTAGGATAACGAACATGGCCCAACCCCATACAACCTTGTAGTCTGAGCATATGTCGGGTTTCAAAGACGTCTTTTACAAGGCCATTCGCTTTACGTAAACGAATATTATTTTTGCCATCAATTGTGGCAATACCTGCTGCATCTTGCCCACGATGCTGAAGCACCGTGAGAGCATCATAAATTGATTGGTTTACCGGTGTAACACCGGCGATACCGACAATACCGCACATTTAGTCTTTCCTCATCAGCCAGACGGAGAAATGTTCTCCGGTAGGAAACTTGACGCATTTTGCAGGTAGTCAAAAAACCACCTGATTATATGACTGAACTGCGGAATAAGTTCCGAACGTTGCCAATCCTCACTTTGAGGTAATGGTGTAAATGTATCGAGAAAAAACAGCAATGCCGAAACAATCAGTACACCACGCAACGCGCCGAAGCAGATCCCCAGAACCCGATCTGTGCCTGATAACCCGGTTTTTTGTACTAACGAGCTAATCACATAGTTCACCACCGCGCCAACAATTAATGTGGCAATAAACAGTGCGGCGATAGCAATGCCATTCCTAACCAGTACATCCTCAAAGCGAGTAAAATAGCCCGCTAAATAAGGGTAGAATGTACTCGCAACAAAAAAAGCACAGCCCCATGTAACCAATGAGAGCGCCTCTCGTACAAACCCACGGATCAAGCTAACTAGTGCCGAGAAGCCAATAATGGCGATAATTGTGTAATCTATCCAGACCATATTTTATTCCAAAATTCGCACTCACGACATCAGCGAAGTGCATTCTAACAGAAAACGAAAACGTTTGCGTAACCATTTTTCTATCAAATTTAAAAAAATAGCGGCGAAAAGAAAAAATCATAATCGCCGCAGTAAGTTACTAAATCCCCTTACCTTTTAGGGATTATTGAAATTCTATTTTAAGGTTTATAGCTTTGAATTATTCCTTTTGTTCCCGTAATCTTGTTCAATTCAGGTAAAGCTGCTTCTAAGCGCTGCCTTGAGGCTTCTGGCCCTACGTAAATACGTGTGAGTTTATTATTCACCGGTTTTGCGGGAACCGTATACACTTGGTAACCAGACAACCTTAGTTTAGCGACTATCTCCTCAACTTTACTTGCATTGTTCAATGCAATCACTTGCACCACAAATGCTTTGCCCTGCGGCTGAGGTTTTGGCTCGGGCTTAGGTTCTGGCTTGACTGGCTCAACGACGCTCGGTGCAGGGACTGTTGCCGATGGCCGTGTTTCAACCCGTTCATTTTGCTGCTGCGTAATGGCTTCTGACAACATGGCTTCAGAAGCCCCTTCTGAAGAAGCGGTGGTTGTCGTACTCACAATAGGCGCTATTGCCTCAATATCTTCTTCATCACCCGGTTTAGGGATAATAGGAATGGCCGCAAATTCATTTTCATTGTATTTCTTATCGCCATCAAGCAGAGCAGGAAGCACAATGACCCCCACTGCAACAAGCACAATGGCGCCAGCAAGTCGATTCTGAAATTTACTAGCCACCGGCACTATCCTTCTTGATTTTCCAATAACATCATGACGTGAGCGACGGTATGAAATGACCCGCACACCACAATCACATCTTGCTCGTTCGCATCGATGCAAGCTTGTTGCCACGCTTTTTCTACGCTGTCAAACTGGTTAGCCGCTGGTAAATATTGACTAAGTTCGGCCACATCGGCTCCCCTAAACTCAGTGAGTGGCGCGAGGTACCAGTCGGTGACTTGTTGAGACAAGCACTCAAGCGTCCCTTTGATATCTTTATCGCCTAGCATCCCAACCACCGCGCGAATGCGACGGTTTTTAGTTTCTGGTAAGGTAGCTAATTTACTGACTAAGTACCCAGCTGCATGTGGGTTATGAGCGACATCCAATATCATTAACGGTTTTTCACCGATAATTTGGAACCGTCCCGGTAATTGAGCCGATTTCAAGCCTTGATGAATAGCGGGTTCAGTCACTATCTGGGCAATATCAGTGTCAATTTCCAGTAAGCAACTCACCACACCCAGCGCTGTTGCTGCGTTCGCTAAAGGTACATTAGGTAACGGTAAATTATGCCATTCACGCTGTGAACCTTTCCATGACCAACTATTCGCTTGTTCACTGTATTGCCAATCTGTACCTCGGCGAAATAGCTGTGTACCAAGCAGCTCAGCCACTTCGCCAATTGAGGCTGGCATGTCCGGCTCACCGACCACTGCATAGTGACCTTTGCGGAAAATACCGGCTTTTTCATAACCAATATGTTCACGGTCTGCACCTAGCCAATCTGTATGGTCTAAGGCAATACTGGTGATCGCCGCAATATCCGCATCAACGACATTGGTCGCATCTAACCGACCGCCTAAACCGACTTCTAAAATCACAATATCGAGTTTAGCTTGCTTAAATAATTGTAAAGCCGCCAAGGTACCGTATTCAAAATAGGTCAGCGAAATATCTGCACGTTGTGCTTCAATTATGGCAAACGCCTCACAAAAATCAGACTCAGGGAGCTCCTGGCCTTGAATACGAACGCGTTCGGTATAACGAATAAGGTGCGGTGAACTGTAAACCCCAACCTTTAACCCAGAAGCCATAAAAATGGACTCTAGTGTATGGCACGTTGTTCCTTTGCCGTTGGTTCCAGTGACTGTGATAACTTTGGGAGCAGGTTGCGTTAGGTTCATTTTCCTAGCAACTTGACCGACTCGATCCAACCCCATATCAATATTTTGGCTATGTAAGTCGGTGAGATAAGAAAGCCAAGCCTCCAAAGGAGACTTGGCGTTAGGAATGATTAGATTACTCATCATCTTTTTTATGCTTTTCAGAATCCTTTTTTGGCTCTTGGGCATCTAGTTCATCAACGGCATCAATATCGATTTCAACCGTTTCCGCTACAATGATAGGTGTCTCATTAAAGCTCGGTTTATTGGTTAACATCGCCAATATTTCAGCTAAACGGTCACGCATCTCAGGGCGGCGAACTATCATATCAATCGCGCCTTTCTCAAGTAAGAATTCACTGCGTTGGAAGCCTTGTGGTAATTTTTCACGAACCGTTTGTTCGATAACACGCGGCCCAGCAAAACCGATTAATGCTTTCGGCTCTGCCACGTTAATATCACCTAACATCGCTAAACTAGCAGACACTCCCCCCATGGTTGGGTCGGTCAATACTGAAATGTAAGGTAAACCACGTTCTTGCATTTTTGCTAATGCGGCACTGGTTTTTGCCATCTGCATCAATGATAACAAGGCTTCTTGCATACGAGCTCCGCCACTCGAAGAGAAACACACCAATGGGCAGTTATCTTCCAGTGCTTGCTCAACCGCACGTACAAAACGCGCACCGACAACAGAGGCCATTGAACCGCCCATAAAGGCGAATTCAAATGCTGCTGCTACAACAGGCATGCCTTTCAATGTGCCTTTTAGCACGATGATCGCATCTTTTTCACTCGTTTCTTTTTGCGCTGCAGCAATACGGTCTTTGTATTTTTTTGAATCTTTGAACTTAAGAATATCTTTTGGCTCAAGCTCACTGCCTAATTCCGTTGTTGAGTTTTCATCAAGGAAGGTTTCTAAGCGCTGACGTGCGTGAATTCGCATATGGTGGTCACATTTAGGACACACAGATAAATTACGTTCTAATTCAGCACCATATAATACTTGCCCACAGCTATCGCATTTAGTCCAAACCCCTTCTGGGATATTGGCTTTGTGTGATTGGGTCAAGTTACCTTTCTTTAAAATTTTTTCAATCCAGCTCATTAATGGACCTTTTTGTCTGATTCACTCTGGTTATCACCAGTATGTAATTTTTTGCCATTAAACCACAATGATATCTCACTGTAGATAAAAACTTGTTAAACCGCTTAGCGGTTATCGATTTTTTGCGCTGCCGCACGCTTTTCTTTCGCCGCTATTCGACGATGACGAATAATTTCAACCACACCCGGCAGAATTGAAACAAAGATAATCGCGACTATCAGTAATTTCAAATTGTTTTGCACGAACGGTAATTCACCAAAGAAATAACCCGCATAAGTGAATAATAATACCCAAATAAACGCGCCCGTCACATTATAAAAAGCAAAGTGACGATAAGACATTTTCCCCATTCCTGCAACGAATGGTGCAAAAGTTCTGACTATCGGCACAAAGCGTGCCAGTATAATCGCTTTACCGCCATGTTTTTCATAAAAAGCATGGGTTTTATCTAAATAAACACGACGAAAAATCTTCGAGTCTGGATTTTTGAATAATTTTTCACCAAAAATACGCCCGATAGTGTAGTTCACCGCATCACCAATTATTGCCGCAGTGATCATTAAAGCGACCATTAAATGGACATTCAGGTCATTGCTGTCTAATGACGCAATCGCGCCAGCAACAAATAATAACGAATCTCCAGGTAAAAATGGTGTGACCACTAACCCTGTTTCACAAAATAGGATCAGAAATAGGATACCATAGACCCATGTACCATAATCTCTGACCAGTTCAGCAAGATGGACATCGATGTGTAAAATAAAGTCGATAATAAACGTGATAAATTCCATAAAATCCTCATTGATAATAGCATCCATGCTATTTACAAAAATTATGAGATAAATAAAAATTCGCTTTACATCAGTTCATCTGCCAGAAAAAGCGGCCCCATCACATTCTGAGGCAACTCAAATTTCTCTGGGTAATCGACACTCACTAAATACAACCCTTCCGCTTTTGCGGTTGCAGCTGCCTTGGTACGGTCTTTTAACTCAAGAAGATGCGCCATCCAATCAATGTTTTGATTGCCACAACCAATCTCCAACAGACTTCCGACAATATTTCTCACCATATGGTGAACAAACGCATTGGCTTTGATGTCTACCACCACATAATTACCGTGGCGGCTGACATTCACATGCATCACATTACGCCATGGCGACTTCGACTGACACTGGACTGCTCTGAATGAGGTAAAATCACGCTCACCCAATAGCGCCTGTGCCGCTTCATGCATTCTTTTTTCATCGAGTGGGTAATGAAAATGCGTTACGCCATTCGATAAAATTGCAGGCCGATAACGATGATTAAAAATCACATAGCGATATCGACGCGCTGTTGCACTAAAACGTGCATGAAACTCTTCAGCTACAGGTTTACACCAGCGGACAGCGATATCTGCTGGTAAATGGGTATTAGCCCCCATCGTCCAAGCCGCCTCTTTACGGATGGCCGAGGTTTCAAAATGCACCACTTGGCCTGTGGCATGCACACCAGCATCGGTACGCCCTGCGCAAAACACGCTAATTGGCTCCGCAGCAATCTTTGATAAAGCTTCTTCTAAGCAGCCTTGAACACTTTTGACTTCTTGCTGACGTTGCCAACCAAAGTAACGACTGCCGTTGTATTCAATACCTAATGCGATTCGATACAACTGTGTAGACTCAGACATTAGTAAAACAGCTCCTGAGCCAGTTTTTCTGCTGTTTCTACCGCCATCAATGCCCCACCGAAACGCACGTTATCAGCCACTGACCAAAATTGTAAAATTTCAGGTATGCCGTAATCATTGCGTACACAACCAATACTGAGTTGATCATGACCTGACGCTTCAGTTACCTGTGTAGGATAATCTCCCTCTTCTGAGACCTGAATATCGTCAAAACGTTCAAGTTCATTGTTAACTTCTTCTGCACTCATTGGGCGCAATGTTTCTAAATGAACAACTTGTGCATTACCATAAAAAACAGGGGATTGGATAAAACTCACCGCCACTGGCAAACCATCGTCTTGCAGTACCTTACGCACTTGCTCAACCAAACGACGTTCGTGAACCACACTGCCTTCCATGTCAGCCAGTAATGGCAACATATTGAACGCGAGTTGCTTACTAAAACGACCTTCTTCTGCAGGAATACCATTCAATAAACGCGCACTTTGCCCGGCCAGTTCGTCGACGGCAGCTTTACCATAACTGGAAACCGACAGCATATTTGTTAAGGTAATACGCCCTAACCCTGCGGCATCCACCAGCGGTTTAATCGCTGTTAATAGTTGGCTTACCGAGCTATCTGCCAATGAAATAATATTACGGTTGCGGTAATCAGCTAGCACGTGCGGATTCACATTTGGCACGACCAACGGCACATCCGGTTCTTGGGCAAAGACACCGCTAGTATCGATAACAATACACCCTTCTTGCGCTGCCAAATCGGCATATTCTAGGCTCACACCTTCATTGGCAGCAAAAAAGGCTATTTGTGCCTGTGACCAATCAAAATCGGCCACATTTTCAACTTGAATACTTTTACCATTAAAGCGTACGCTCTCCCCTGCACTACGCTCGCTGGCAAGTAAATACAATTCGCCGACTGGGAATTCTCTTTCTTGTAACAGTGAAATAATCGCTTCACCTACAGCACCGGTTGCGCCCAATACTGCAATATTCCAACCTTCAGTCATGGCTATTCCTCTAAAAAATAAAAAAAATCAAACAACCCCCAATTATTAGGGGCTATTTAATTAGATGTTCATTTTAACTACATTTATTATGCGTGGGTTAAACGAGTCTTAAAACCCAGCGCATTCAGCTGCGATGCCGTTTGTTCATTATCACAAATAATTTCAAGGGATGACCATTCACGGCGTTCTTGGTAATTTTTGCGCAGTTTATCAAATTCGCCTTTGCCCCCTGCAACCGCTCTTAACGCAGCGTCATCTCGGCGCACATCATACACGAGATGCACTAACCTTTTGAGCTGGTTTTGCGTTAATTTACCATTGAAAGTCAATTGATTAATATCTGGCTTAGGCAGTAAGGATGAAAGGCAAACTTGTGACGATTTGCCGAGAAACTGACAGTAAGCTTCATAAACTTGCGTGGTTCCTCGCGCTTTGCCTTCTAGCGTATAACCTGCAATATGCGGCGTGCCGATATCCACTAATGCTAAAAGTGCTGTGTCTAAATCAGGCTCTGGCTCCCACACATCTAAGATAACACTGAGCTTTTTTCCGCGGTTAAGTACAGATAATAGTGCTTTATTATCCACTACCTCACCCCGACTTGCGTTAATCAAAATGGTGCCAGCCCGTAATTTTGCTAAACGCGCTTCATCCATTAAATGGAAAGTTTGATATTCCCCTGACATATTCAGCGGAGTATGGAAGGTGATGACATCAGCGCGCTCAAGGAGATCTTCAAAAGAAACAAATGGCTCTTCGTCCCCTTTGGCTGCTCGCGGTGGGTCGCAGAGTAATGTTTTGACGCCCCAAGCCGATAACCTAGCGGCTAAGCGCCCTCCGACATTGCCAACGCCAATAATGCCAACGGTTTTATCACGCAAATCAAAGTTATCGCGTTCCGCTAGCAATAATAGTGAGGAAATCACATATTCAACAACGGCTATCGCATTACAACCCGGCGCTGATGAAAAACCAATATTTGCCGTTGATAACCACTCGGTATCAATATGATCAAAACCGGCTGTCGCGGTTCCAACGAATTTAACTGGCGTATTACCGAGCAGTGATTCATTGACCTTAGTGATAGAACGCACCATTAATGCATCCGCATCAATTAATTCTTGTTCTGGTATAGGACGTCCCGGTACTGCTTTCACTTCACCAAGCTCGCTAAATAAAGTTTGAGCATAGGGCATATTCTCATCGACTAAAATTTTCACGCTGTTGTCCCAATCAATCACTTTTTTGTATTGTGTCGTTATATAGATAGGTGGAACAATATTTTGCCACGGTTTAAGCCAGATGCCTATTAGAGGTTGCCTTCTACGGCAAATTCTTTCACTCGAAAACGGTCTGGTGTCACCCCTGATATTTGCTGGAACATTGCAATAAAAGCGGATGCCGAACTGTATCCAACATCAAGTGCGACTTCATGTACACTCTTCCCTTTTTCTAGCCCTGCAACCGCATGTAGGTATCGCAAGCGTTGGCGCCATTCACTAAATGACATCCCTAGCTCTTGTTGGCAGCGTCTTGATAACGTGCGTTCCGATGTGTAATAGCGTTTCGCCCATTGTGCTAATGTCGTGTTATCGGCTGGGTCGCTTTGTAACTCTAATAAAATGGGGGCAAGAAATTTGTCTTTTGAAACTGGTAAATAGGTGTCTTGGCAGGAAGACAATGGAAATTGGTCAATCAACACATGCGCCAAACGCAGGTCTTGCTCGGTTTCAGGTTGAACAATACCGCGTTGGTACATATCCGTCATAATTGATTGAAATATAGGGCTAAGCTTAATCACACAAGGCCGTTGAGCAAGCACTTGGTTGTATTCATGTGAAAAATCTATGATCCGAAATTTGACACTTTCTTTATTAAAGCTAGCATGGGAGATGTTGGCAGGGATCCAAATGCAAAATTCTGGTGGCGCTAAATAATGTTGGCCTGCCACCTCCATTTCCATGATGCCACAAACCACATACAGCATTTGTCCAAAAGGATGTGAATGGGATTTATACTCAGTGAGAGCCGCTGTTTGCTCGTGACGAAAAGCCACCAATTCGGGCTCTACGATATTACATTCACTAATTTGCCAGATGTCTGATTTTAAGTTTTCCATAGTCCTGTCTGAAAAGCGTTATCGATTGTCTGATTATCAGTATATATAAAAAATCGGACAGATGTATACTAGCGCCCATTCAATATGGGAGAGTGTTTTAATGAAAAATCTTCTTTTTCCGCTCATTGCGGTTTTATTATGGTCAGTTAACGCCATTGTTAACAAAGCGGCGTCAACTGCCATTGACCCTGCGGCAATCTCATTTTACCGGTGGGCACTGGCATTTCTTGTCATGACCCCTTTTGTATTACGTTCTGTGCTTCGAAATTTTAAAATGGTCATGAAACATTGGTGGCAACTCGCCATTTTAGGCGCTTTAGGGATGATGCTATACCAAAGTTTGGCTTATTATGCCGCACACAGTGTGAGCGCCACCTTCATGGGAATTATGAACTCGATGATCCCATTATTGACCGTCATTATTAGTATCTTTGTGCTACGCGTTATTCCTACCGTAGGGATTGTGCTCGGTTCAATTCTCTCATTATGTGGATTAGTGTGGCTAGTGAGCCAAGGAAGCCCAAGTGCGTTATTCTCTCAAGGCTTAGGCCAAGGGGAAGCCATGATGTTGGTTGCCTCTGCAGCATACGCCCTGTACGGTGTTCTGACTAAGCGTTGGTCAATTCAGTTATCGAGTTGGGATGCACTTTACGTTCAAATTTTCTTTGGCGTGATCATGCTACTCCCTAATTTCTTATTCGCTGAAGATGTCTCTCTGAACAGCCAAAATATTGGTTTAGTGATGTTTGCGGGTATTGCCGCTTCCATTATTGCACCTGCTTTATGGATACAAGGTGTCATGCGTCTTGGTGCGAATACAACCTCTATTTTTATGAATCTCGCCCCTGTTTTCACTGCCATTATCGCTATTTTCGCCTTAGGTGAAGAATTAAAAAGCTACCATTTAATCGGTGGTGGAGTGGTATTGCTTGGGGTCATGTTAGCGCAACAATTACGCACTCCACTGACAGAATTATTCCGCCGTGAAAAAAAGGTGGTTCAAGAGGATTCTTGCCAGTAGAATAGAATTATAAAAGCAATAAATGCAATGTCGTCACTCATATGCCCCACACCGTGGGGCTATGTTTGAAATCCCCTCTATTTTTTCTTCATTTTCCCGTTAGTTTTCTTCACCATTCATACTTTGTGACATTTAAAATATCTTCAATTCACCTTTAACTCGCTCATCATTGATATGTTTTATCGGATTACCATGTTCCAGATAAGGGAAAATCCGATTGAATCTTCTAGGATTACAATTAGACTTAAACAAAATCAAATACCTCTTTAGGAGTAGCAACTCCACTCAATAAGCCATGATAACGCGATAAACCTAAATGGAGCGTGGCAAGTAACCACTATAATAAGGAATAACAATGACTAAGGCGTTTAAAGTTGGGTTGTTCATATTGATAATAATTGCTGTAGCCACTGGCATTTATTTTATCAATAACACCAACTCATCCTCTCCCTCCCAATTAGGCTATGATTTATATCAACAAGGTGAGTCTCAAGCTGCATTTGAACAGTTCCAAAAAACAGCAGAGCAAGACGCACAGTCCGCTTTTGCATTAGCCATGATGTATAAAGACGGTATTGGTACAAATGTCGATGATGTGGCAGCTCAACACTGGTTAATTAAGGCAGCAGAAGCTAACAATAAAAATGCATTATATAACCTTGGTTTTTTCCGCTATAAGCACATGATAGAAGACACTTCTACAGATGAAAACGGGTTAACTTCTTTAACGAAAGCCGCTGACCTCGGTGTAAAAGAAGCACAAGAAATGGTTGGTGGTATTTATTTAGCTGATAAATACGAAGAAGTTCCGCAAAATATTGAACTTTCTCGCCAATATTTCACTTTAGCTTCTGACCAAGGCTCAAAACTGGCCAAATTTGCTTTAGGTTATATCGCCCATGACTTTGACAATGACAGTAAGAAAGCCGTTGATATATTAACACCACTTGTCAGCAACGATTTTCCCTTACCCGCTATGCTGCTTGCCTCGATTTATAAGGATGGCGGTAACGGTGTACCACCGAACCCATTACTCGCTAAAAAGTACGAACGCCTCTCTTTCTCCTCTGCATTAGAATACATTTCTGACGCAGATGAATTAGAACCAGGGCCTTTATCATTGTATGGTTCACAAACAGAAGAAGAGAAGCAAGCGGTCATTACTAATTTAGAGGAACGGGCGAGCCGTGGTGATGAGAACGCCATCTATGTGTTGTACCAAAAATACATGACTGGCGATGGTGTTAGGAGAAATAAAAACCGTGCAATGGCTTATATCCGCCCCCTTGTAGACGCAAAACAACCTAAAGCCTTATTTTTAAATTACCAAGCCGACAAAGATCGTATTCAAGATTTAACTGATGCCGCTGATGGTCAATATCCTCCCGCGATGTATCAAGCCTATAACGTGTATTCTGGCCGTACATTTAGCGATGTTAAGCGAAATGATGCTTTAGCTGAAAAATATCTCACCGCTGCCGCAGACCTTGGCGATTTAAACGCACTTGTTACCATCAACCAGAGAGCAATTTCCAGTTACGATTTTCCAAACAAAAAACTGAGTGATATTGTCGCCAAATATACCCCTATTTTAATGGAAAAGTACCCGAACTCCGCAGAAGCGTTAGAGGCGGCAAGTGATGTTTATAGTGTTAAAGGTAGCCCATTATTTTCGCCAGAAAAAGCCTTCGCCGCGTTAGAAAAAGCAAATCGCATTGACCCCAATTATGATGCTCAGATGCAATTAGCGCGTTATTATATTAATGCTTTTGGTACTAAGCAGGATGTGCAGAAAGCCGCTAAATTACTCATCGACAACCTTAATGAAAACGGTTACCCATCAACCGCTGAGCGCTTATTGGTTCAAATATATTATCGCTATGATATTAAAGCACTTATCGATGAAAAAACGATTATTGATATCCTCAAAGAAGATATAATTAAACGCGAAAATTATTCCTTAGCTTATTTATATGCTGACTATTTACTAAAGGAAGATGCTGAGAAAAATAGTGATCAGGCTTTTGATTTATATGAAAAATCAATCAAACAAAATTATAATAGCCAGGTTTATTATGCTGCTGCATTATTAAAATATCGACCAACAGAGATCGATAAAATCGCTAACCTGATTAGCAATGTACTCTATTCATCTCAAGCACAAGCTGAATTACGTCCACATGAGCTACAAACCGCCCAAGATGTTTTATTAAAAGTGGGTTTAAATCGCGCTGATACAAAAGCAATATTGGTAAAAATGGCGTTATACGATAACCATGCCGAAGCACAAAAATTAATTGAACCGCTTATTAATAATGATGCTGATATCACTTATTTATATGGGATAAACAAACTTAATCAATTAACGAATGTTGACACTTTAAGTGATGCTGAAATAAAACCATTGTACGATTATATTTTAAAAGCCGGAGAATTAGGTAGTTCATCAGCTTATTTATATATCGCACAGAACCTTGATGGCGTCACTTACCACAATGATAAGGCATATTATAAATCTCGCTTCCAACAAATTACTGGGCTTACCGTAAAAGATTTAATTCCTCAATATAAAAAATGTGCGGCACTGAAGAACAACCGTTGTTTATATGAATTAGGGGAAATTTATCAAGAAGGTAACTACGGGGAAGATGCCAATTATGATACTGCCCTTTTCTATTACAATCAGATTTCTGATCCTGATTTTAGCTTCTTAAAATCACGTAAAAGAGAAATTGAAAAATCCAAAGCTTCATTTGCCAATATTCTAGAAAAAGTGAAACAGAATGACCCAGATGCGTTACGTACACTCGCAAATGCTTATAAATATGGTAACTATGGGCAGAAAATCGACCAGAAAAAATGGCTTGAATATCTAGAGAAAAGTGCAAAACTCAATCAAGAAAGTGCACTTGAAGAACTTATTGATTATTACCAGCAAGATCAATTTATCAATACAAATAAAGCCAAAATCTTAGGTTATTACGCCCAATTAGCCGCTATTGGTAGTCAAGACTATACCCGTAAACTGGCACACCAATATTTAAAAGGCAGCCAGCTTGTTGATATCAATCGACAAAAAGCACGTGAGTATTACCTGAAAGCAGGAAGTTGGGGCAATGAATTTATCAGGTATATGGATGATTATGATATTGGCATGAAAATGCTCAATGACAGCCCTTCTGCGAAATACAAAGTGGGTCGAGCTTATTTCTATGGGCGAGGTGTCAAAGAAGACTTTTGGGAAGCGGCTAAGTACCTAAAACAAGCGAGTGATGAAGGTAATGACTACGCCATCGCACTCTATAGTGAAATGCGATATATGGGCGTACTGAATGAAGAAAAAAACGCTTGGGTAATGGAACCTGATTGGGATGAAGCTATTGTTTATCTAAGAAAACATTCTAATCCAAAACGGGTTGGTGATTATATTGAAGCCTATGAAACCCTCGTGGTCCCTGCCCAAAAAGGCGATATAAGCGCTTATATTAAACTTGGCGATTGGTATAGTACGCGCGGCCGAGATCTCGCAGCGCAAGATTGGTATAAGAAAAGTATCGACGCTGGCAATTTAGCTGCTTATCAATCTCTTGATTCCGTGACTGAAGATAACCAAACAAAACGCCAAAATTATATTGATGGCACAGCGAAAGGTGACCTTTTCTCTAAAGTTCAATTAGCCGAAACGTATTTATATGATAACAAAATTCTCACGAACTCTCCTGAATATGATTTAGCGATTCAATATCTACAAGAAGGAATGAAATCAAGCGATAATAAGCTTTCGAATGAAGCCTTTAATGCATTGGGGGATTTATACAAAAATGGAATTGAAGATAAAAAAAGGGAGCTCAATCGTCCCAAAGATCAACAAAAATACTTAGCGCTGCTGTTAAGTGAAGAAAATACTCGTACCCAAGCTTTAATTGACCTTTATTACTATTATGTAAATAGTGATAACGCTAAAGCCTTAACCTATTTACAACGGGCTTACGATAAGGGTGATTTAGCGGCAACGAAAAAACTCTATCAAATCTATTATCCCGGCCAATATTGTAGTAACAGCGATAATGTGGATATGGATAAAGCGAGCCGATATTTGAAGGAATGGATTGAAAAAAGCAATTTCCAGAAAAATACCGACAAACATTATATTCATTATCCTGAGAGCCTTTCCGAAGAGATGGGAACCACCTATTTAAAAGGCGATTGTAATGTTGAACAAAATATCGACAAAGCCATCGAATGGTACCAAATTTCGCTAAATTACCATCCTACTCATGCACTTGGTTCGATTTATAAGGCTTATGTCGAAAAAGGCGATGCCAAGCAAGCCTATTACTATGCATTACAACTTGATAAAAAACCAAGTTCTATTGAGCTAATGGATACACTTTCAGCGCAAGATAAACAAGCGGTTGAGCAACAAGTTGCCGATGAAAAAGCCTATGAGAAATATGGCCGCTTTGCCGAGCAAATTGAAAAACAGCGTGTCGAAGCTGAGGCAGGCGATAAAATGTCAGCCTTCTCATTAGGTATCGCCTATGCCCGTGGTGAGCACGTGCCTGAAGATACGCAAAAGATGATCTATTATTATGAATTAGCAGGGAAAAATGGCTATCCTCGCGCTTATAACATTTTAGGTAATCTGTATCGTAAAGATAACGAGCGCGGCATTGAAAAAGACTTCCCGAAAGCGCTTTATTACTTTGATTTAGGCGCACAACAAAATGACAGTAACACGGCCCACCTCGCCGGCGATATGCTCTACTTTGGCCAAGGCATACCAAAAGACTATGTTAAAGCGGCTAAATACTACGATATAACAGACCTAGAACAAGGCACCCACCATGCAATGGCAAAATACAAACTTGCTTATATGTATTATAACGGCTGGGTCGGTAGCAAAAGTAAAGAAGATATCCAAAAAGCCCATGACTACCTTGAACTGGGTGCTAAATACCTCGACAAAGACTCAATCAAAGCATTAAAAGAATGGGACTTTAGTATGTTAAATCAATAAGCCATAACGCTAAGGCGCTAATTAACTTTAGCGCCTTCATCCATCTACAATCATCATTTTTACATCCACCAAAATCGTCTTTTATAGCAGCTACTTATAATATAACTAAAAAATTATTAGCTAATGATTTTGAGTTATATTAATTAAATTTTCATATTAAATAAAAATTAGTCCTCCTCCCATCGTTAGATTATATTTTATTTGCGTCTGCATATCGGCAGATTTAAATAATCTATTAACAAGGAGTGTTTACTATGATTTCAACATTTAATAAATCGCATAAATCATTGGGAAGTATAAAAAGCCAAGATATATATAAGGAGATAGACTATTCAACAATCTTATCTATTAGTAAAAAACCACCCACAAATACCATTTACCTAGAAAAAACATATCAAAGTGTTCGAGAAAACGTAGAACAAAATAGTATAAACATTCGCCACTTAATGAATAAAATTGATTATTTAAAACGTAAATTTAAAACGGCGGGTTCTGATGAATTGAATGAATTAAAAAATATAGAACATACACTTTCCGTACAAGCCGAAAACCAAGAAAAAAACTTCGAAGCGCTACAGTTTTTACACAGTAAACAGACAAACAAGCAAGGCTATTATACGATTTCAGAAATTTCAGAGTCTATGAGTCTCAATAAGTCCCATTTAATTGACCGATATGAAGCCGATTTATTGAGTTTACAGAATGATATGGAAGACCATTTTATTTCACCTGATGAAATTTCACATCAAAAAAATCCTATTATTCTAAATGCCATCAGTTCAGAACTTAACCAAATTAATGCTAACCTAAATAATAGTTACCATTTATCGCGAAAATATCTGCATAAAACCACTGAAAACATGCAGTCTAAGCTTACCTTGATGCAAAAAGCACTCTACGCAGAAGGAGATATACATAATTTATACAATGATGCTAAAGAAAGTAAAAACAACGTAGAAAAATTGCTAAAGAAACTTAATAATGATGGAGTAATGCACTCTGCTAGCAATAATACTATCAATAAATTGATAAAACATACGACAAAATTAAATACTCAATATGCAAAAATTCAATATTTACACCATAGTTTTGATAAAATAAAAAGCTTTGAATACTTGGATGATGTTCATAACCACATTGAACAAGACAACGGTTTTAACAGTAACTACCTTGAAAAGAATTTCAAAAACAATAAGGAGTTTAAGCTACTTACTGAGTTATCAAAATCCATTGATAATTTAAAAACATTAAAAATTAATGCCCAAAAAAAATTAGATAATCATATCTTATCCATTAATGCGCTATTCACATATGGCTCTGACCGACAAACAAAATACCAACAAGACATTCAAAATAAATTAGAAAAGTTGTTCGACAAAATTGAACTACGTATCAACATAGAAATGAAAAAAGACGCCGGTTTATATTACGACCAGTCCACATATTTGATCCATCGGTCTCAGCTAGAAAGAAACATACTAAATATAAAAGAAGATTTAGAAAATTACATCATTGAAAATAGACTGTTAGCTCAGGAGAAAAATACCCGTGATAATATTGAAGAGTTAGCGACCCAGTTTTCTGATGAATTTCTTAGAACAAAAACACTACAAAAATTTATTAATTTAGAGTTTAATAATCATCTACAACAATTTTCTCAGCCAAAAAATAAGCTAGGTTCTTACATTAATAACTTTGGTGAAAATACAGATAATATCTACATGCTAGCCGTGGAAAAGAAGCTATTGAAAAATGAAATAAATAGTTTAATTTCTAACATTCGTATAAAGATCCCCTTAAAATCAGCGTCGTCTACAATTGATGAAAATACATATTATCAAACGGTTCAATATAAAATGTATTCCTTATTAAACTTAACTGAGCAATTAGGCGCGTTATCAAAACTGTACGACTCAAAAGGACATTCAGAAATACGCGAATTCATTAATGATATACATGCTTTAGAAAAACAAATTGCTCAGACCGAGAAAGAGATATCTCTATACATTTATACCCACTCAGAAAATAAAGACAAAAAATCAATTTCTTCAGAAGTTACACCTTTACTTATTGAATTAATTAACAAAAAAACAAAAATCATATCAATTGAAACCACGATTAACAAGAACTCGGATAAAATCAACCTCAACGTCGTTGATAACGATGGAAATGATAAAGACCTAGGAGCGTTATTATCATCGATCATCGCTGAGTTTCCACAAGACACGATTGCGAGTGATGTTAACCACCAACCCTTGCATAATAAATCAATGCCTATATTTGCCCCATCACAATATTAACGCGTATTCTCATTAGATTTACTATTTCACTGCGATTGAAACCACCTACCGTATTGGGTGGTTTTTTTTAAAAAGGCGCTTGGCTAACTTTGAATGCGATTCGAACTAACAATCCATTGAGTAATTTACTTTTTAATAATTGAGGTTCAGAACCATGATAGCGCGCAATATCTTTTACGAGCGCCAATCCAAGCCCCGCGCCTTCCTTCCCTAAGACATTATTTAAACGTGTAAATGCTTCCATTGAACGGTTAATTTTAGGGGGGCATTCCAAATTACAATTCTACTTATACAAGCCGCGGAGCTATCTGAATATTATTGAAATAAAAAACCCATCAAATAAAATCGTTCCACTTTTAAATATATAGTTAGATTTTAAAAATCATCTTTGAATACCAAACAATATTTCAAATGATATCAATAATACTTTCATACCAAATAAAAATTAGTCACATCATTTTAAGTAGGTTATATTAATTAACTACGACCACAGTGATGAAACATTTAAAAACCATTAACATGGAGTGTTTACTATGATTTCAAATTTAACCCTAAATACTAACCAAGAATTACAACAGAGTGAAAATAATACTAATATATCTGAGATATTACGTGAGAAAGAATATCTAACTGCAGTAAGAGATAACTTTATTTCTAACGTATATAATTATATTCCATTAAAATCTGTCACATCTAATGTCAGCGAGGAAAACTATTGTCAAACGATTAAATATGCATTGTTAAATATCACTAATCAACGCTTACAATTAAATAAAATACAAAAATTGAAATCAGAATCTGTTGATACTACATATTTACTAGAAGAAAAGCTTGCTAATACAAAAAATGACCTCGTGACATACATTCAAGACCACTCAGAAAATAATGATTCAAATTTGATTTCCCAAGACATATCAGCTTTGCTCGATGAAATCTACAATACAGATCTAAAAATAGAATCAATAGAGACATTTATTAATAAATTAGAAAATGACACAGCGCTAGCTATAGCTAATATTTTTCTTAATGAAGACAATACGTTAGATTCAGAATCATTATTATCATCCTCAATAGCAAGCCTCGAACAAAACACGATAACCTGTGATTTTAAACACGAACTTTCAAATAACAAACTACCGCAGATACTAATGTCAATGCGCAACTAAACGTATCTAGCTTTTACTGCGTTTAGACTTTGTCACCAGAGAAACGCCTTAGTAAGGGCGCTTTTCTTACCACGGCGCTTGGCTGGCTTTAAATGCGATTCTAACCAATAATCCATTAAGTAATTTACTTTTTAATAATTGAGGTTCAGAACCATGATAGCGCGCAATATCTTTTACGAGCGCCAATCCAAGCCCCGCGCCTTCCTTCCCTAATGCATTATTTAAACGTGTAAATGCTTCCATTGAACGGTTAATTTTAGCATCAGGGATCCCTGGCCCTGAGTCCTCCACTTCCAAGACCCAATGAAAATGGTCGTCACTACTGACCACTCGGACGGTGACCTCCCCATTTTCAGGTGTATATTTGATGGCATTATCAATTAAATTTGCACACATCTCTGCGAGTAAAATCGGTTCTCCTTTGATCCATGCCGTTTCTGCGCCTTCATAGCCTAAGTCAATATTTTGGCTTTCTGCTTGGGATAGCCGAGTAAAACAGACTTGATGAACAATTTCGACCAAATTTATGGCTCGGTACTGTGCAATGGCCTCTTTTTCATGAGCTTTTAATCGCGATAGCTGCAAAAGCCTATCAGTCAGAACAATCGTATTATCGAGTGTTTTTTCAATGGCTTGTAAACTCTGTTGCCGTTGGGTTTCATCTGTACTATTAATCGCCACAGAAACTTGCGTTTTAAGCACCGTAAGTGGAGTTTTAAGCTGATGAGAAGCATCTGCACTGAATCGCTCTTGTCGTCTAACCATCCGCTTTAGGCGGGAAATATACCGGTTTAATGCATCAATAAGCGGTGATAAATCAGACCACGGCAGTAAATCTGGCAATGGCGTTAAATCATTAGCAGAACGCCCTAACATTAAATGAGACAATTTTTTCAACGGTGCCAGTAACTTACTCAATAGGATATAGGCAAGAACCAAGGTTAACAACACCACTGTGCCTTGGCTCATCAAAGCAGAGATTAACAATTGGTTAGCGAGATCTTGTCGTGAATAGACCGTTTCCGCTACACGGATTTCAACCATCCCCGTTATTCCATCTTCATTAATAGGTTGATAAAACGCAGCAATACGGATAGGCAAGCCCTTATACTGCGCATCATAAAAATAAACTAGCGCAGTATAATGCTGTGAACGCATCCAATAAGCGGGAATTGGCGGCAAATCGTCATAACCGGAGATAGTTTCACCGTCAGGGGAGATTACTTGATAAAAAATTCGGTCATTATTATTTAGTTCAAAACTATCAAGCACGACATAAGGCACACTCACAGAGAGGTGCCCATCGATTACTTGCAAACGTTCTGCAACTGTCCGTGCTGAAGCTAATAAGGTTCGGTCATAGGCTAAATTTGCGGCATTTTTTGCACTGTAATAGTGGGTATAAACCGAAAAACTGCCCAATAAAATGAGGGGGATACCGAAAAAGAGCAGCAACTGATGAAAGAGAGAGCGTGGATGAGAGACTAATTTCATACACTACACTGCTCTAATCGGTATCCCAATCCGCGTAAAGTATTGATATTAACATCTGAACCGGCAAGCTTTTTTCTTACACGATGAACATATAATTCAATACTTTGTAAATTGGCTTCATCAGATAACGAAAAGACCTGTTCAAATAATTGCATTTTAGAAACAGGACGTCCTCGCCGATGAAATAATGTGTTTAACACCGCATATTCTCTTGGTGTTAAGCCGAGAGGCTCTTCGCCTAATAAAAAATAGCCATCCTCATGGTAACTCAGTAATCCAAACTGTTGTGACTCATTGACTTTCCCTTGGCTGCGTCGCAATAAAGCACGAAGTCGCGCTTCTAATTCCGCAATGTCAAAAGGTTTTGTCAGGTAGTCATCAGCCCCCGCATTTAGCCCCTGTACACGGTCGGCCACGTCTGAATTCGCCGTTAATAACAAAACAGGGGTTTCTTGATGGCGTTTACGCATTTGCGCTAATACCTCAAGCCCACTCATTCTCGGAAGTGATACATCTAACACGACTAATTCATAGTGCTCAGTCTGCAATAGTTGGTCCGCTATTGCGCCATCACTGGCAACATCAACCGCAAACCCAGATGATGATAACGCTTTTTGTAACCATAATGACAATTCGTCATGGTCTTCAACCAATAAAATTCTCATGCCGCATACTCATTATAATTATTTATCAGTATACGTTGGCATTCCATTGGATGAATGGAAAGCAAATGTGACCATTTTTACTGTGTCCATCACAACTATTGCTAACAAACACTATTAACGTGATTAATTTAACATTAAATTAACATAACAAAAAAGTAAAAATACAAAACAATCTGATATATATCACATAAAAATAATAATATTTGTTAATGAAAGGTAAATGAAAGCTTCATCGGGCAATGATGTCATACGAATACAACAAGAAGTAAGCAATTTTTACCTCTAATTATTGTCTTAGTAAGGAAAAAAGAATGAAAAAATTCACACTGAAGGCCTTAGCAACAGCAATATTTTTAGTTGGCATTAACTCTGCAAACGCCCTACCCGAACGTACAGAATGTATTGCCCCCGCCAAACCTGGCGGTGGTTTTGATTTAACCTGTAAGTTAGTACAAGTATCTCTTCTTGAAACCAAAGAAATTGAAAAACCGATGCGCGTGACCTATATGCCAGGCGGTATTGGCGCGGTCGCTTATAACGCGATTGTTGCTCAGCGCCCTGCGGAACCCGGCACCATCGTTGCGTTCTCCGGGGGGTCATTGCTCAACCTTGCACAAGGTAAATTTGGCCGCTATAACGAAAATGATGTGCGTTGGCTTGCCAGCGTTGGCAGTGACTACGGCATGATTGCCGTTCGAGCTGACTCCCCTTATAAAGATCTCAAAGATTTAATGGATACCTTCAAAAAAGACCCTAATAGCATCGTATTTGGGGCGGGAGGATCTATTGGTAGCCAAGACTGGATGAAAACGGCTTTACTCGCAAAAGCGATAGACATTGACCCTCGCAAAATGCGTTATGTCGCTTTTGAAGGAGGCGGTGAAACCTTAACCGCGCTGCTGGGTAACCATATTCAGGTACTTTCAGGGGATATCAGCGAAATGACGCCATATATCAATGAAGGTAAAATTCGTATCCTTGCCGTCTACGCAGACAAACGCCTTGGTGATGGGTTATCCGATATCCCTACAGCAAAAGAACAAGGGTATGACATTGTCTGGCCAATCATTCGCGGTTTCTATATGGGTCCAAAAGTGTCTGATGCAGATTATAACCAATGGGTTGAAGCCTTCCAAAAATTGCAACAAACCGACGAATTCAAAAAACAACGCGAACTGCGTGGTTTATTTGAATACAACTTAACCGGGCAAGAACTCGATAGCTATGTCAAAAAAGAGATCGAGCAGTATCGTGAACAAGCCCGTGCTTTCGGTTTAGCCAAATAACGGAGTGAACGATGAGCCAACGCATATTTGCCATAGTTTGGCTAATACTGTGTGCTATCGGAATTTATATTGGCTGGGGGATCCAAAGTGAGTTTACCTACGAACCACTGGGCCCCCGCCCTTTTCCGGTTGTCATACTCTCCTTAATGGCGCTTTGTGCTCTTGCCTTATTATTTGGCAAGCAAGAAGCCGTTGAGTGGCCAAAACCCTATGTATTACGCCGTTTAGTTTTATTAGTCGTTGCACTCGTGATCTATGCATGGGCTTTTGAATGGTTAGGATTCCCAATTGCAACCACTTTACTCACCATCAGTATTGCCCTGCTATTTGGTGCGACGCCCATCGCCGCGATTATTTCAGGCCCTATCTTAGGTATCTTTTTGTTCTATGCCTTTGATAAATGGCTAGATGTAACCTTGCCTATTGGCAGCTTGCTAAGTTAAGGAGCGAAATCATGGAAACTTGGATGTATCTATCTCAAGGTTTTGAGGTCGCACTGGTTCCTCAAAATATCTTGATCGCCTTAATCGGCTGCTTTATTGGGACTATCGTGGGGATGCTTCCCGGCCTCGGCCCTATCAATGGCGTCGCAATTTTGCTGCCGTTGGCTTTTGCACTGAAATTACCTGCTGAATCTGCATTAATCTTACTCGCCACAGTTTATTTAGGTTGTGAATATGGCGGACGTATATCATCAATCTTACTCAATGTTCCTGGCGATGCCGCTGCCATCATGACCACGCTAGATGGTTATCCTATGGCAAAACAAGGAAAAGGTGGTGTCGCGCTCTCTATTTCTGCGGTCAGTTCGTTCATTGGTTCAACAATTGCGATTGTAGGGATAATTCTATTCGCTCCCTTGCTTGCGCAATGGTCACTCGCCTTTGGCCCTGCCGAATATTTCGCCTTAATGGTTTTTGCCATTGCCTGCTTAGGTAGCATGATGAGCCAAAACCCAATCAAATCACTATTGGCGGCCTTAATGGGGTTATCACTCGCCACAGTCGGAGTGGATGCCAACTCTGGGGAATATCGTTTTACGTTCGATAGCGTACATTTATCGGATGGTGTGCAGTTTATCGTCGTAGTTATTGGTTTGTTCTCTGTCAGCGAAATTTTATTGATGCTCGAAGGCACAGCGACAGGCCAAGGTCTGATCCGCAAAACAGGCCGAATGCTGTTCAATCGCAAAGAAGCTAAAGCGTGTGCTGGCCCGGCTTTACGTTCTTCTTTTATCGGTTTCTTTGTTGGCGTTCTTCCGGGAGCGGGAGCCACCATTGCCAGCGCTATCACTTATATGACGGAAAAGAAAATCAGTGGTGAGAAAGGGGATTTTGGTAATGGCGATGTTCGCGGTGTCGCAGCACCAGAAGCGGCCAATAATGCCTCTGCCTGTGGCTCATTTATCCCAATGTTAACCCTTGGTGTGCCGGGTTCAGGAACCACAGCGGTCATGATGGGGGCGCTAACGCTCTACAATATCACCCCAGGCCCAGGGATGTTTACTGAACAACCTGATATTGTTTGGGGGTTAATTGCGGCTCTGTTGATTGCTAACGTAGTCCTACTCATCATGAATATTCCATTAATTGGCTTATTCACGCGTATGTTAACGGTGCCATTATGGTTTTTAGTCCCTGCTATTGCTTGCATTTCTGCTGTAGGGGTGTATGCCGTTCACAGTACAACGTTTGATTTGTTACTGATGATGGGGCTAGGTGTATTTGGGTTTATTCTACGAAAAATGAACTTCCCACTTTCACCATTAATTTTAGGGTTTGTACTCGGTGAAATGTTAGAACAAAACTTACGCCGTTCACTGTCCATCAGTAATGGTAATTTCGATATTCTTTGGAGCAGTACGATTTCTCAAAGTTTATTAACACTTGCGGTATTAGTACTAATTCTACCACCGATTATAAAGCGTATTCGTAAACGTAAACAATCCACTGTCTCATCGTAATTAAGTGTTCATACAATCTCTGTAAAACTTTGCCCCAGTGTATTTGGGGCATTTTTTATTAATAAGTAGAGAGTCTTATATAGCTAAGTAAAACCACATTTTCATCACGAGTTCCCTCGCCATAATAGACATACTTTGATGGCGAACTAGTGATAGTACTTGGCCGCTATGGAGCATTTCTATGTAGTGGAAATGGATTCTCAATATTATGTATTTTACTAATCATTTTACTAAATTTACTGCGAATATAACGAGATAATGCCTTGCCTAAAATTTTAAAATCCTGCATCCAAATAGCCGCATGAAACCTTGTTACACTCATATAATTTCCTCTATTCATCTAAAAATTGAGCTAATATCATGTCACTGTTTTGGATAAAAAAATTTAATAAAATGATGTATCTTCACTCAGTCATTAATAAGTCATTGATTAAGATAATGACGATATATTGAATAGCGTCAATCAATTATTTTAGTCATCTCATTTATTAAAACATAAAACACAATGTTCGATAGATTACTTTTCGTCCTTTTTAACATCCAGCCGAAACCGCTAGCGTATACGCGTACCATTGATGTCTATGGCGACCGTTACACTATTCATAGCCAAAAACCCGTAACTATCACGGAAAAAGACAGCGGTTATATCGAAATAAAAGCGCTGGGTAAAATACATATTTTTTGTGGTAAAATTCTGCATATCAGCGTAAAGAAAAATACCACTTTGGTGACTATTGGTTGGTCGAAAGGCAAAAGTCAAATATTTGAAGTGCGTAAAAATGTGAAAGAAACTGCATATCGAGTGAATTCAAATAATTCGAGTTCAAGCTACACGCCCCCTTATTATGACTGCGCATCCAGTGATGATAACCACCGCTCAAGTAGCCATTATTGTTCTAATGATAACTCAATTTCTGATTGTTCATCATCCGATTCAGGGGGAGCTGATGGCGGAGGTAGTGATTAAACAAAAAAACGAGAACCGAAGTTCTCGCTTATTTAATACCTTAGGCTAATACAAATTACGCTTTGTATTTGCTCATCACTAATGTGGCGTTAGTTCCACCGAAACCGAAGCTGTTAGACATGACGGTTTCCAGTGCTTGTTCCGTTGGTTTAGTCACGATGTTCAAGCCAGCAGCTTTCTCGTCTAAGTTTTCGACGTTAATGCTTGGTGCAATAAAGCCGTGCTCTAACATCAGTAAGCTGTAAATCGCTTCGTGTACACCCGCAGCGCCTAATGAGTGACCACTCATCGCTTTCGTTGCAGAAATTGCAGGCGAATGGCTACCAAACACTTCTTGGATAGCTTCTAACTCTTTGGTGTCACCCACTGGCGTTGACGTACCGTGTGTGTTGATATAATCAATTTTATCAACGCCCTGCATTGCCATTTGCATACAACGCACCGCACCTTCACCTGAAGGGGCAACCATGTCTGCACCGTCAGAGGTCGCACCATAGCCGACAATTTCAGCGTAGATATGTGCACCACGCGCTAACGCATGTTCTAATTCCTCGACAACAACGATACCGCCACCACCTGCGATAACGAAACCATCACGGTCTTTATCGTAAGTTCTTGATGCTTTGTCTGGCGTTTCATTGTATTTAGTCGACAATGCGCCCATCGCATCAAACTCACAGGTCATTTCCCAGCTCAGTTCTTCACCGCCACCTGCGAAAACCACATCTTGTTTGCCTAATTGAATTAATTCAACCGCATGACCGATACAGTGCGCTGATGTTGAACAAGCAGAACTGATTGAGTAGTTTACACCTTTGATTTTGAAAGGCGTTGCTAAACAGGCAGAAATACCCGATGCCATTGCACGGGTCACCATATATGGGCCCACACCACGTAAACCTTTCGCACGCATACCGTCAGAACCCGCTACTTGGTTACGTGGAGAACCACCACCCGAGCCTACAACGATACCTGTGCGTAAATTTGAAACTTGTTCTTCAGCTAAACCTGAATCCGCAATCGCTTGTTCCATCGATAAATAAGCATAGGCGGAGCAATCACTCATAAAACGGAAAATCTTACGGTCGATTAAGTCTTTTGGGTCTAAATTTTTGACATTACCCCAGACATGGCTACGTAGCCCTGCCTCTTTGAATTCTTCTGAGAAAGTGATCCCGGAACGACCTTCCTTCAGAGAAGCCAGTACTTCTTCCTGGTTATTACCAAGGCTGGAAACAATACCTAGACCAGTGATGACTGCACGCTTCATTCGTTACCTCATGTCTATAATTATATGATTGCGGGATTACAGGGTGTCACTTTAGCTTACACTTGTACGCTGAACAAGTCCGATCAGGGTAAATATTTGTATTTTTTTCTTTGTGACGCGAATGAGACTTTTTTATGAAGGTAGCCTTACACCGATATCAGCGGTAAAATTTAGGAATTATATAAACAATGTAGGCTTATCGTGAAAAAGAACGCTGTACAAACCGCACGCCTAAGTTGGAATGACGAAGGCACCCCCATGTCTGAACAGTTTGCAGATATCTATTTTTCTAACCAAAATGGCTTAGAAGAAGCTCGCCATGTTTTTTTGCAAGGAAATCATTTTCCTGGCCGTTTTGCTACGCACCCTTCTGCAACCTGTGTAATTGCCGAAACAGGGTTTGGTACCGGTTTGAATTTTTTAGCATTGTGGCAATCTTTTAATCAATTTAAAGCCGCAAACCCCAATGCAACATTACAGCAATTGCATTTCATCAGCTTCGAAAAATACCCATTAACAAAAACAGATTTAATCGCAGCACATCACTGTTGGCCTGAACTTGCTGCCTTATCGCAATCCCTTTGTGATAGCTGGCCACAAGCTTTACCGGGTAACCAGCGGATCATATTAGAAAATGGCCATGTCATATTAGATTTATGGTTTGGCGATGTTAATGAGCACATTTCTTTACTGAAAAATAATTTAAACAATAAGATAGATGCATGGTTTTTAGATGGTTTTGCCCCCTCAAAAAATCCCGAAATGTGGAGTGAACAGCTGTTCACTAACATGGCAAACTTAGCCCGCCTTAATGGGACTTTTGCCACATTTACCGTAGCAGGCGCGGTCAAGCGAGGCCTACAACAAGCTGGCTTCACCCTTAAAAAGGTCAAAGGCTTTGGCAACAAGCGAGAGATGTTAACGGGTGTATTAGCCGAAAAAGAAATTGATATCCCAACGCCTTGGTTTGCAAGACGAAAAGCAGATAACCCAGCTGATGTCGCTATCATTGGTGGTGGGCTCGCCAGTTTAGCAGCGGCCTACGCCCTTCATCATCGCGGTGCAAAAGTTACCCTATATTGCCAAGACGTCCAAGTTGCGCAGAATGCTTCAGGTAATCGCCAAGGGGCTATTTACCCCTTACTCACTGGCACTAACGACCCCCTTGAACGCTTTTTTGTCAGCGCTTTCCCTTTTGCCTCTCGTTTTTATCATCAGCTGGCCAAACAAGGGCTCGCATTTGAAGGTCAATGGTGTGGTGTGAGCCAATTAGCCTATAACGACAAAGTGGCTCGCAAAATAGCAGGAATGTTAGAAACCGAGTGGCCGGCTGATTTTGCGATTGGTAAAAATCGTCAGCAACTGAGTGATATTTGCGGCGTTGATGTCAACCATGATGGCATTCATTATGCTTCTGGAGGATGGCTGTGCCCTGCTCAACTGTGTGAGAGTTTGCAACAATATTTGCAACAACAGGGAGTCAACTTCTGTTTTGAACATAGTGTCGTTGAATTAAAACAAACGGAACAAGATTGGCAGTTATTAATTGAAACGGCACAATACAAACAGCTAACACGTGTTCACTCAACAGTCATCATTGCTAATGGGCACAAGTTGCGCCAATTTACACAAACCGTTAATTTACCCATTTCACCTGTGCGTGGGCAAGTCAGCCATATTCCAACCAATCATACGCTACAACAGCTGAAAAATGTTTTGTGTTTTGAAGGGTATTTAACGCCAGCCGATGCCTCTGGCGCGCAACATTGCTTAGGCGCTAGTTATCAGCGTGAACGACTTGATTTAGATTATAGTGAGGAAGAACAACAAGGAAACCGCCAAAAACTGGTTGATAACCTACCCGATGTGACTTGGCCTAGGGATATCGATATTTCCCAGCAACATTCACGCCAAGGTATTCGTTGTGTTATTCGTGACCACTTCCCTTTGGTAGGAAATGTGCCTGATTTCGAGCAACATTTGGCGCACTATCATGATTTACCGACTAAAATCGCCAAGCAACAGCCCATCGCCCTAGCGCCTGTTCACCCAAATTTATTTATTTTTGGTGCATTAGGGTCAAGAGGGTTATCAACCGCCCCACTTTGTGCAGAATTACTTGCCGCCCAAATTTTTGGGCAAGTGCTCCCATTTGACGATGAAACCCTTGCAGAACTCAACCCAAACCGTTTTTGGGTAAGGAAATTATTATTAGGTCGCCCTATTAAACTCCCTTATTAATACATTAAGTTAATGAAATAGCCATTGCACAGCGGTCTTCAGCTGCAAACCCTGCATCGACCTCAGATTGTAAAATAGCCTGTAACTCGGTGGTTAGCTCATTAATTTCAAGAATTTTAAAACCTAAGCGTTGGTAATAAGGTGCATTCCAAGGCACATCACGGCAAGTGGTCAATGTCACTACCGTGATCTTGCGTGCCAAAGCGGCATCAAGAACCTGCTTAATCAACTTTTTACCCAGCCCCTGACCTTGCCATTGCTGGCAAACAGAAACCTCACAAATATGCAGGCTATGATGATGATTTTCAGCATTGATAAAGCCAATTGGTTCATCACAATCATTCACCACAACCCATTCTAATTGCGCTGAAATAAAGCCGAGGTGGTCTTGCTCTGTTTGTCCCTCTCCCTCAGCAAGCCATTGATATTTTTCGACACTCGAGAACGCCTGCCCTGCAGAAGCTTCTACAGCAGGAAGGTGCTTGGCATCAAAGGGGGTTGCTAAACGAATATTCGCCATAATGTTTACCTACAACAAAATTTAGCTAACAAAAAAGCGGGTTTCCCCGCTTTTCATGCAGAACTCTATAAAATTAAATTGCGTTATTTAATAAGTTTTTCCACATATCTAATACCAATACTTGGTCTGGTGGCGTCAATTCGCCTGCTTTGATGGCATTTTGAATACTGACTTCAACACGTTGGTATAATGCTTCAGAACTGGTTTCGTTTTCTTCTTCCAGTTCAGCTACAGCAAGGGTTAAGTGACCACGCAAATAGCCGCCAGCGAAGAGCTCATCATCACTCGCGTGTTCAACCATATCATCAATTTTCGTTAGTATGCGTGTTTCTAAATCCGCAAGCATGCTTAATCCTTACTATATTGTGTGTTCATTAGGCAAAAATATCTTCCGGGTAAGGAAAAGCTTCTGCACAAAGAGGTGGCGTATTGTAAAACAATTGTAACGCATTAATAAAGCGTAATGGGCGCTCAGGGATGCCATTTTCTAAATAAAGCATCACTTGGGCATGAACTTTGCGCATAAACGCAATGCGGTCAGGCTCAAAATCCCCTTCTAAGTTGTCACAACTGACATTAAATGGAATGCCAACAGCAACACAAAACAACCAATCAAGTGCTTGAGGTTTGATTTCCACCACTTCAAACTCACACTGTGTTTTTTCATCTCGCCCATCAGGGCAATACCAATAGCCGTAATCAACTTGTTGGCGCCTTGCTTCCCCTGCGATACACCAATGTGAGATTTCATGTAATCCACTGGTGAAAAAGCCGTGTGCGAATACAATTCGGTGATAAGGCACAGCCTCATCTGCGGGTAAATAAATGGGTTCATCATCCCCTTTTACCAGCCTAGTGTTATATGTCACACCAAAGCATTCATCAAAGATATTGATTAGATCCTGATAATTATGTGTACTCATGAATAATTTAAATCATCTTAAAATAATGAGAGAAACCAAGCTTTAATCACGTCACCATGGCTATCATGGAGTAATTTAATACTCATCAGCAACGAAATCACCACGATCATCGGCCTGATCAGTTTCTGTCCTTTGGTTAATACCAAACGCGCACCTAAGCGAGCGCCAACCATTTGGCCAATTAGCATAACAAAACCTAATGCCCAAAGAACATGACCCCCGATAATAAAAAACACTAAAGAGCCGAAATTAGAGGCAAAATTAAGTAACTTCGCATGTGCAGTGGCTTTGGCAAGGTTATAGCCAAGCAACAAAACATAACCTAACGCTAAAAATGAACCGGTTCCGGGACCAAATGCTCCATCATAAAAACCCAGAGTCATCCCAATTGCCACCCCGAAAAATGGCATACTAATACGTTGTTGGCGGTCTTGCACACCAATTGATGGCGTTAATAAAAAGTATAAACCGACACAAATCACCAAAATAGGCAACAGTTGTTTTAAGAACGCAGTGTCAATCATTTGAATGACAATCGCACCCAACATGGCGCCAATCATCGTCATAATGAACGGAAACAGTTGTTCTCGTAAATCTATTGCTTTACGCCTGACGAAATAGAGTGTTGAAGAGAACGAACCGCCAACCGCTTGCAATTTATTGGTCGCTAAAGCTTCAACAGGCGTTATTCCTACAGATAACAGGGCAGGGATCGTTAATAGCCCCCCGCCACCAGCGATAGAGTCAATAAACCCTGCAAACAGCGCAACAAAGAAGAGTAAAGCATAAACTTCAGGTGCAACGGCAGTTAGCCAATCCATTTTACTATCCAAAAAGAAGAAATATCATGATGTTGATGTGAATATATCGCCAATCAGATTTGGTAATATCACAACCTAGATGAGGTATTTTTAGGAGGCTTCATCCGAACCTTCATCATTAACAAAGCGACCTTATAGGCCGCTCAGTTGTCACTACATAAACACAGTAAAAACAGTTACTCAAACGGTTCCATTACTGGTGTCACATCCGCACATTGGCCTCGATGACGTAAATAGTGGTCCATCAGGACAATCGCCATCATCGCTTCTGCAATTGGTACCGCGCGAATGCCTACACAAGGGTCATGACGCCCTTTGGTGATCATTTCAACTTCTTCACCATCACGGTTTAATGTTTTACCTGAAACGGTAATACTGGATGTCGGTTTTAACGCAATATGCGCAATAATCGGCTGGCTGCTGCTAATACCACCTAAAATGCCGCCTGCATGGTTTGAGGTGAAACCATTACGGGTAATTTCATCACGATTTTCACTACCTTTAAGCGCAATAACCCCGAAACCATCACCAATTTCCACCCCTTTCACAGCATTAATACTCATTAACGCATGAGCGAGATCGGCATCTAAACGGTCAAATACCGGCTCACCTAAGCCCGCAGGGACATGCTCTGCAACGACGGTAATTTTAGCACCAATCGAATCACCTTCTTTCTTTAAACCACGCAATAATTCGTCAAGTGCGTCTAACTTGCTTGGATCGGGACAGAAAAATGGGTTTTCTTCGACAATTGACCAGTCTTTAATTTCACAAGCGACTGACCCCATTTGCGTTAAACAACCATGAATTTGCACACCGAGCTTTTCTTGTAAATATTTTTTCGCAATCGCACCTGCTGCAACGCGCATGGCTGTTTCACGTGCTGATGAACGACCACCACCACGGTAATCACGCTGGCCATATTTTTGTTCGTAAGTGTAATCCGCATGGCCGGGCCTAAATACATCTTTAATCGCGCCATAATCCTGCGAGCGTTGATCGGTGTTTTCGATTAATAACCCAATACTGGTGCCCGTAGTAACACCATTAAACACACCAGATAAGATTTTGACTTGGTCAGGCTCCCGACGCGCTGTCGTATAACGCGATGTTCCTGGACGACGACGGTCTAAATCTTTTTGTAAATCTGCTTCTGTCAGTGCTAAGCCTGGGGGAACCCCATCGACGATGCAACCTAATGCAACCCCGTGTGACTCACCAAATGTGGTTACGCGGAAAAGTTGCCCAATTGAATTTCCTGCCATCGGAGTTTCCTATTCTAAGCCATTCTTGTTTTACTAAGAATTTTGGTTGTTAATTATTATATCGTTGTGTCGTTATTATTGATTACATGATCTTGAAACATCACGCAACTGTTGATTAATCGATATAAAGCTCAAAATGTGCGTGGTGCTCGACAAGTTGTTCACGCGTTAACATAAACACCCCGTCACCACCGTATTCAAAGTCTAACCAAATAAATGGAATTTCAGGATATTGTTCAATCAGATGAACCATACTGTTACCCACTTCGCACACTAACACGCCTTCTTCTGTCAGAAAACGCGGTGCATTGGCTAAGATACGACGCACCAGTTTCAAACCATCACTTCCAGCGGCTAGTGCTAGCTCAGGCTCAACACGGAATTCTTCTGGTAAATCGTCCATATCTTCCGCATCCACATACGGAGGATTAGTGACAATTAAATCGTATTTAACCTCTGGCATTTCCCTGAATAAATCCGAACGGATAGGGATCACTCGATGCTCCAAACCATGATTGGCGATATTCTGCTCAGCAACGCTTAGCACATCACTTGAAATATCAACCGCATCGACTTCTGCATCAGGGAATTCATACGCACAAGCAATCGCAATACAACCACTTCCTGTACATAAATCAAGAATGGTTTGTGGTTCATCCGCCACTAAGCCAACAAAATGGTTATTGATTAATTCACCAATTGGCGAACGTGGGATAAGCACGCGCTCATCAACATAAAACTCATGGCCACAGAACCATGAGCGATTAGTCAGGTATGCGACTGGAATACGCTCATTAATACGGCGCAAAACACGCTCAATAATGCGGTGGCGTTCCGTTGGCGTTAGGCGTGAGGTTAACAGCTCATCGGGCAGGTCTAGAGGCAGGTAAAGTGTTGGTAACACCAATTGTAGCGCCTCATCCCATGGGTTATCTGTACCGTGGCCATAGTACACATTGGCTGCATTAAAGCGGCTCATCGTCCAACGTAAAATATCTTGAATGGTATGAAGTTCTGCAACGGCTTCATCAACGAAAATCTTTTCCAAGAAGGGGTTCTCCAGCCTGTATTTTGAAAGGGAATATATGAATAACTAAAGTTTGCCACGAAGTGAAAGACAAATCAGCAGATTAATGTAATAAAATTTGCCAAGGGGATCGGCTCATCGCGCTTATTAATGCATGTTTTGACGTAAAAACGCCCTTTATTTAGCTAAAGGGCGTGAGGAAAATAACAAGTTCAGCAAAGAAGCAACAATATTAGCTTTCGTTTTGCAGTACGATTTCCGCCTCTTTCACAGGTTTTTTTACCCAAAGTGCGTAGGCGATAGTCAGTAATACTAACCAAACAATGCCTACATAGAGTGCAATTCGTGTTGATTCAAAATACCCCAAGACACCAAAAACAAACACCATAAATGCAATGGCTAAAATAGGAGCGACAGGCCACATCGGTACAGGGAATTTTAATTGGCTAATTTCTTCTGGCGACATTTTTTTGCGCATTGCAAACTGTGACAGTAAAATCATCAACCATACCCAAATCGTCGCGAACGTCGCAATTGACGCAATCACCACAAACACATCGTCAGGAATGACATAGTTCAATACTACGCCCACCAGTAATACCGCGACCATCACTAATACCGTCATCCAAGGCACGCCGTTTTTTGTCAGCTTGGTAAAGGCTTTTGGTGCTTGTCCTTCATGTGCCATGCCATACATCATACGCCCTGCACCAAAGATATCGCTGTTAATTGCCGAAATTGCTGCTGTGATCACCACAATATTTAAGATATTCGCTGCAGATTGAATACCTAAGCTATCGAAGATCTGCACAAATGGACTACCTTGCTGCCCAATTTGGTTCCATGGATAAATACACATCAAGACAAATAACGTCAGGACATAGAACAATAAGATACGAATTGGCACCGCATTAATCGCTCTTGGGATCGTGGTTTCAGGGTTTTTCGCTTCACTCGCGGTAATACCAATAACTTCAATTCCCCCGAACGCAAACATCACCACCGCAAAGGATGCAATCACCCCACCAATACCATTTGGCATAAACCCATCGTGAATAAATAAGTTTGATACCCCAACCGCATGGTCTGCAGCTTGGCCAAAACCAAACATCATAATGGCGGCACCACCGACAATCATTGCAATAATCGCAATAACTTTAATGATTGACAGCCAAAACTCCATTTCACCGAAGGTTTTCACGTGACATAGGTTTATCGCACCAATAAAGAAAATAATGCTTAACACCCAGATCCACTGTGCAACCTCTGGAAACCACAGCTTCATATAAACACCAAATGCCGTCACGTCCGCCAAGCAAACAATAAGCATTTCAAAAACATAGGTCCAACCCGCAAAAAAACCGGCTCTCGGCCCTAAATAATGGCTGGCATACTGTGAGAACGACCCCGCAAGTGGTCGATGAACCGCCATTTCACCCAGTGCTCTCATAACCATAAACACTGCGGCACCGCCGATAATATAGGCGAGCAATACCGCGGGACCCGCGGTTTCTATTGCTTTCGCTGAACCATAAAACAAACCTGTACCAATCGCAGAACCTAAAGCCATAAATCGAATGTGGCGCGCAGAAAGCCCTCGCGCAAGTTGTGATGTGCTTTGCATGATTTATCCTTCGTATTATTTTATTGTCGTGCAGATAAATACTTCAGGCGGCCAGTACATTGCCGGCCACCTTTTATTTGCTTGATATATTAGTTAGGGAAGACTGCGCCAGCCTTGAAGAGCGCAGACAGTTTATATTGGTTAATTAAATTAATTGCCGCTTCAATATCAGGGGCAAAATAACGGTCTTTATCATAGTAAGTCACTTGATCACGTAATGTTTTACGTGCTTTTTCCAAGGTTTCACTCGACTTCAAACCTTCACGGAAATCCATACCCTGACACGCAGAAAGCCATTCAATGGCTAAAATACCCGTGACATTCTTTGCCATCTCCCATAATCGACGCCCCGCTGCAGGTGCCATCGAAACATGGTCTTCTTGGTTAGCCGACGTTGGTAGGCTATCGACACTTGAAGGATGGGCTAATGCTTTGTTTTCACTGGCTAATGCAGCGGCCGTCACTTGGGCTATCATAAAACCTGAGTTCACGCCCCCATTATTCACTAAGAACGGTGGCAACTGCGACATGTGGGTATCCATCAATAATGCAATGCGACGTTCGGATAACGCACCAATTTCCGCTAACGCAAGCGCAATATTATCTGCCGCCATCGCAACAGGCTCTGCATGGAAATTACCGCCCGAAATAATATCGCCATTATCAGTAAAGACTAATGGGTTATCTGACACCGCATTGGATTCAATTAATATCACTTCAGCTGCTTGACGAATTTGAGTTAAACAAGCCCCCATGACTTGTGGTTGGCAACGTAATGAATACGGATCTTGCACTTTCACACAGTTCTCATGGGACTTCGCCAATTCACTCGTCGGTGATAAAATATCACGGAACATCGCCGCAACATCAATTTGCCCTTTTTGCCCTCGAACTTCTTGCACGCGTGCATCGAACGGTTTACGAGAGCCCAGTGTGGCTTCAACACTCAGCGCTCCACAGACAATGCCAGATAGCAGCAATTTTTCTGCTTCAAATAACCCTTTTAGTGCAAAAGCGGTGGAAGTTTGCGTCCCATTTAATAATGCCAAGCCTTCTTTCGCTTCTAATTTCAGGGGCTTTAACCCAGCCTTTTCAAGGGCTTTTTTCGCTGAAATCCATTTACCTTCAACGCGTGCTTTACCCTCACCTAATAAAATCAAGCTCATATGCGCTAATGGCGCTAAGTCGCCAGAAGCCCCCACTGAGCCCTTAGCCGGTATAAATGGATAAACTTGCGCATTCACTAATGCAATCAGGGCATTAATGACTTCAAGGCGAATACCAGAGAAACCGCGAGCCAAACTATTAATTTTGAGCACCATGATTAAACGCACGAGGTCATCATCTAACGGCTCGCCAACACCCGCTGCGTGAGACATCACAATAGAGCGTTGTAATGATTGCAAATCTTTAGTCGCGATGCGGGTATTGGCAAGTAAACCAAACCCCGTATTGATACCATAAGCGGTTCTATCTTCCTCAATAATTTTATTTACTGTCGCGACACTTTTTTCAATCGCCGTATGCGCTTTTTTGTCTAAAGAGACAGTTACTGCTTGCTGGAAAACAACGCGTAAGTCTTCGAGTGTCATTTTTCCTGGGTGAATAGTTAACTTAGTCATTAATGGCACTCCTTAACGTGTTTTAATCATTGGTAAATTAAGATTTTTTTCTTGCGCACAGGCAATCGCGATGTCATAGCCCGCATCAGCATGGCGCATGACACCAGTTGCCGGGTCATTGTGCAATACTCGAGCAATACGCTCTGCAGCTTCATCCGTTCCATCACACACAATCACTACCCCTGAGTGCTGAGAGAAGCCCATGCCTACGCCACCACCGTGATGTAAAGACACCCACGTCGCACCACTGGCTGTATTTAATAACGCATTGAGTAACGGCCAGTCTGAAACAGCATCAGAGCCATCTTTCATAGATTCTGTTTCTCGATTTGGGCTTGCTACTGAACCTGAGTCTAGGTGGTCACGGCCGATAACAATTGGAGCCGAAACCTCGCCGCTTCTGACCATCTCATTGAATGCTAAACCTAATTTAGCGCGATCCCCAAGCCCGACCCAACAGATACGCGCTGGCAAACCTTGAAAGCTGATCCGCTCACGCGCCATATCCAACCAGCGGTGCAAGTGCTTATCATCCGGTAGCAGTTCTTTTACTTTTGCATCCGTTTTATAGATATCTTCAGGATCCCCTGATAACGCGACCCAACGGAATGGGCCAACACCACGGCAAAATAGCGGACGGATATAAGCCGGTACGAAACCGGGGAAATCAAACGCATTTTCGACGCCCATTTCCAATGCCATTTGGCGAATATTGTTCCCATAATCAAAGGTGGGGATCCCTTGCTGTTTGAATGCCAGCATCGCTTTAACGTGTTCCGCCATGGATTTTTTTGCCGCTAACGCGGTGGCTTGCGGGTCTTGTACACTGCGTTCACGGTACTCTTCCCAGCTCATCCCAATTGGCAAATAACCATTCAATGGGTCATGAGCACTTGTCTGATCGGTCACCATATCCGGTTTTACACCACGTTTGACAAGCTCAGGAAGAACTTCAGCGGCATTCGCACACAGTGCGATAGAAATGGCTTTTCCTTCCGATGTGTATTTTTTAAGGCGCGCTAACGCATCATCAAGGTCGGTCGCTTGTTCATCCACATAATGGGTTCTTAAGCGGAAGTCGATGCGGCTTTGTTGACATTCAATATTCAAAGAACACGCACCCGCCAGTGTCGCAGCAAGAGGTTGCGCCCCTCCCATACCACCTAAACCTGCGGTAAGTACCCAGCGCCCGGTTAAATCACCGTTAAAGTGCTGACGAGCGGCTTCAACAAAGGTTTCATAGGTTCCTTGCACAATGCCTTGGCTGCCGATGTAAATCCAGCTACCTGCGGTCATTTGCCCATACATGGCGAGGCCTTTCGCATCCAACTCATTAAAATGTTCCCAGTTTGCCCAATGTGGCACTATATTTGAGTTGGCGATTAAAACACGCGGAGCATTTTCATGGGTTTTAAAAACGCCGACAGGCTTACCTGACTGAACCAACAGTGTTTCATCGCTCTCGAGCTGTTTCAGGGACTCAACAATTTGGTCATAACATTGCCAATTCCGTGCCGCACGCCCAATGCCACCATAGACCACTAATTCATGAGGGTTTTCTGCAACATCCGGGTCAAGGTTATTCATTAACATACGTAATGGGGCTTCAGTGAGCCAACTTTTGGCACTTAATGTGCTCCCCCGCGGCGCCCTAATTTCGATATTTCGATATTTATTATTCAGTCCTGTCACTTGTATACCCTCTTTTATCTGTCCATTAACGACCTTTTACTGTTCTTATAGATATAGTTGTATATACATGTAGGATCAATCAATCTTTTAACATAAAGATTAAAAAAATGTGACATAAAGATATTTTTGTTTAGATAAAACAATTAGATAAAAAACAAGATTGATATTTTGGTGTGTTTTCTTTATTCTAAATATGCCTACCAAGTCACATTTAATTTACAATAAATTCACACCAAATGGGTATGGAAGAGAATAGCTCGATACGATAAGCGGAAAATAGGTTGTATATCATTCCGCCCATATATTTACGTGGTGAAATAACTTATGACGTGAAACTACCTTTAAGCTTATAGCGGTGGCCAGGAAACAATAGCTTGGTACTTGTCACCGTGAAAGACTGGGACCAAGTACGCCTTGTAATTAGCAAACAAGATGCGCCGGTGGTTATTTGCAATAACCTTGCTGAACGCTCATCAGCTTCTACAGCCTCAACAATATGCTCCCCTTGTGTTAAAGGAGCTACTTGAGACAAATAATCATGGGGTGTGATCGATAAAAAATTTTGCTGTAAATAATCAGGCGCTGCTAACGCATTGACATATCTGTCTTCAATTTGAACAGGAATATCATTCTCTAAATGAACAATAATAGAGTGGAACACTACCGTATCCGGCCTGATATTTAACTCATTTGCGAGTGCGGGTGATGCTTGTATTTCTTCGAGTTTAATTATCCGGCAACTATATTTGTGGTTTCTTGCCAGTATTTCCGCTTCAATACTGTGAATTTCAAATAGTGCAGATTGACCTTTTGGCTCAGCCACAAACGTCCCTACCCCCTGCAAACGAACCAACAACCCTTCTGCAGTTAATTCACGTAGTGCTCGGTTTGCCGTCATTCGACTACATTGAAACTGCGTGACTAACTCAGCCTCAGATGGAATCCGGTCATTTGCCTGCCACTCTGCGGTATGGATCTTTTGAATTATCGATTGTTTTACTTGCAAATACAGTGGGAGCGGTGCCCCTTGTTTATCCTTTTTATCGGCTGTCACAGTCATTTCCAATTTAATGATTAAAATCTTAAGTATTAATATGCTATTTATTAAATAGCATACAACACGACCTGGGTGCTATCGGACATTTTTTATCCTGACAGTCGCGAATAAAAACATCATGCTTAATTAGTGAGCATTTACATAATTAAACGATGCTATTTCAATAAAAACAAACAGAAAACATTTAAGGTATATAGCAGCAAACATCCTCATTCACTGCTATCAATTATTGTTATTTCTGTGGATAAACTGATGGGTCACACATATCACCGTTTCGATGGGTAATGTTGCCTTCATGGACTCTGATGAGCAATGGGTTGCTCCCTTGCTCATAAATCATTTCGACTGGCTCTTGCGCATCCCACACAATAAAATCAGCAACAAAGCCCGTTTTTAACTGCCCATGGCTATTTTCACGGCCTAACGCTTTCGCTGCGTGACGTGTCACGCCAGCCCATACCTCTTCAGGTGTCAGCTTGAATAAGACAGCACCCATATTCATAATAATACGCAATGAAGCAAAGGGACTGGTGCCTGGGTTAAAATCTGTTGAAACCGCCATAGGGACATTGTATTCCCGCAATAATTCAATAGGCGGCAACTTGGTTTCCCTTAAAAAATAAAATGCCCCCGGTAGTAAGACTGCAACGGTTCCGCTCGCTTTAAGTGCTTTAACCCCTTCTAAATCTAGATATTCAATGTGGTCAACCGATAAACCTTTGTATCGAGCAACTAATTCGCTCCCACCTAAATTTGATAACTGCTCCATATGCCCTTTCACAGGAATGCCTAATTTCTGAGCTGCTGAAAATAATTTTTCGCTTTGGGCGAGGGAAAACCCCACGCTTTCACAGAAAACATCGACTGCCTCAAACAAGCCTTTTTCCCATAGTTCAGGCATAATTTTTTGACAAATCAAATCAATGTAGTCATCAGGCTTATCTTTATATTCAACGGGTACTGTGTGAGCGGAGAGTAATGTTGAACTGACTGAAATAGGATATTGTGCAGATAACCGTTTTGCGACTTGCAATTGTTTTTCTTCATTTTCATAGTCGAGACCATAGCCCGATTTCATTTCAATGCTTGTCACCCCTTCTCGAATTAATGCTTCGAGCCTTGGTTTTGCCCGCTCAAATAATTCGTTCTCGCTCATCTTACGTGTTTCTCGCACTGTAGAATTAATTCCACCACCTTGAACGCTGATGGTTTCATAAGAAACCCCATTCATTCGCTGTTCCCATTCAGAAGCGCGGTCACCACCAAAAACGAGATGTGTATGGCAATCGATTAATCCTGGGGTTATTAATTTACCTTTTACATCAATAACCTGGCAGTCATTTAATTCAATTTCCTGAGTAGGAACAATTGCAACTATTTTATTATCACGAACGACTAAATCATGGTGATTAATAAGTCCATAAGGGGCAGGCAGTTCTGGATCCATAGTGGCAATACGGCCATTACGCCAAACAACATCCTGCGAGTGTGTTTTGAATACCATCGTTTTTCCTATTGTTATTGAACTGAGTTTTACTCATTGATTCATAAATAGTATAGATATGTATATACAATTAGACTAGCAAGTCCCCTTTTGTCAATGCTTACCTGCAAAAAGGTTATAAATATGTTACTTAGCGCGAACAATCTGCGATTATCACCATTCACCAAAAATGAGTTACACTACCAACCAGAAAAATTGATCACAAAAATACACGATTAACATTATGAAAAAAAAATTTGGTCTAGAAGATGAAGAGATCCGTCTTTTCAAAGAAGCCATTAGTGGAGCAAAAAAGATCCACCAGGACCAAGTCCTGCACGCACCTGTTCGCACCAAGGTGACACAACCATCAAATAAAAAAGTCATGCAAGAACAGGTTGACGCCTCTTTTTATTTTTCAGATGAATTTCAACCTCAACTTGAACATGAAGGCCCAACGCGTTATTTGAGGCCCGACGCTAACCCTTATGAATTAAAAAAACTTCGTCGGGGTGACTATGTTCCCGAATTATTTTTAGATTTACATGGCTTAACACAAATGGAAGCAAAACAAGAAATTGGTGCGCTCATTGCGGCATGTAAGCGTGAAAATGTCTATTGCGCCTGCATTATGCACGGCCATGGTAAACATGTTTTAAAGCAACAAACACCATTATGGTTAGCCCAACACCCTGATATTATTGCTTTTCACCAAGCACCTAAAGAATGGGGGGGGAATGCAGCCTTATTACTACTCATTGAAACTGCAGAGAGCGCTCGCCGTTAAGCGCTCATCCGTTCTGTATTATTTTGCAAATAATAGTTGTGATGGACTCAACATCCATTCTAAATGACTTTTCTGATGAGCCACGTCAATATCAACACATGCCACTGTTGATGTGGTGAACATCGGAGGTTCTTTATGTGGACATAGCTCCGACACTAAATACCCTACCAGCGGTAAATGAGATACAACTAATATCGCATTAGCGCCTAGCACAGCAAGGTCTCGAATATGATCAGCCACAAATGCGGCATTCCCACCTGGCGTTAATTGCCTTAAAACTTCCGACTTTGCTGGTAAATCAAGGTGTTGACTCACAACCTGCCTAGTTTGTTCGGCTCTTAGATAGGGACTCACTAACACCGAATCAATCTTAATACCTTGGTTCTGTAACCATTGAGCCATTAATACTGAGTCGTCTTTTCCCTTTTGAGTCAATGGGCGCTCAGCATCGCTAGGCGCTTGTATCGCTGCATCACCGTGACGCATAATGTAAACTTGCATAATCCACCATCTGAGTAACCTACCTGATTAAGGTGGCTATTCTTTTGTTGTTAAGATAATTGTTGTAAAAGTAACCATCAGTTGGGGTGAAAGGTGATTCTGCATGAAATGTTCAATAAAGAAAATGATTTGAGTGGATTTTTGTCTATGTTTTATCGGCAGACATGACAAAAAACAGATTTATTTTTTTAATATCATAAAGTTAATACAGGCAATTTATTATCGTGGATAATCGCTCTGCACGTTCAGAGAAACCTAATACTAAAAACAGGTTCAGTATCAGGCATTAGGCCATTGAATTGACGGTTAAACCGCTACCATTTCAATGACCTACTCTCTCGCTTTTTACTTGCTCTTATTCTTCCATATGATCAGGGAAAAATGTTTGATTACTCTCAGCCATATCACACAATAACTCGCAAGGCTTAAATTTATCGCCGTATTGCATTGCTAAGTTGCGTAGCGTATCTACAGTCTTAGTAATCCCCAAGCTATCCATATACCGAAACGGACCACCAAAGAATGGCGGGAATCCGATACCAAATACCGCCCCTACATCCCCATCACGTGCACTTTTAATAATCTTTTCATCAAGGCAACGGGCCGCTTCGTTAAGCATCATCATGACGCAGCGCTGTGCAATATCCGCTTTAGTCAATGTATTGTTGGGAACTACGCCAATCAGTGAATAAATGGTTTTATCGACTTGACGTTTACTGGCTTTTTTCCAAAACCACAACTTATTAGTGTGATGACCATATTCATAAAAACCTTTGCCGTTTTTCTTACCTTTACGGCCATCTTTAACGACTTTATCGAGAATATCAGGGGCTTTGAAACGCTCACCAAAACGCTCAACTAAAATCGGTAAAATTTTAGTTCCTACATCAATACCGACTTCGTCTAATAGATTAAATGGCCCGACAGGGAAACCAAATTCAACTAAAGCGCGATCAATGTGCTCTATTGACTCGCCTTCAACAAGGCATTGGGCAGCTTCACACAAGAAAGGTGCTAAAATGCGATTTACATAAAAACCGGCATCATCCCCTACGACAATGGCTGTTTTACCTTGACGTTTTGCTAAAGCAACAACGGTTGCAATCGTTGTTTCGTCTGTTTGTTGGTGAGGGATGACTTCAACCAACGGCATTTTATCGACTGGACTAAAATAGTGTAGACCAATGACTTTTTCCGGGTGAGTCGCATTCTCTGCAATTTGGTGAATAGGTAAAGATGATGTATTAGAAGCAAAAATGGCTTGTTGTTTCGACATCTGTTCAACTTCAGCAACCATTTTTTGTTTTAGAGCCAAATCTTCAAACACGGCTTCAATAACAATATCTGCGTTTTCAAGCCCTTGATAACTCAATGTGCCTGATACCTTAGCCATAATAGCGGCACGTTCTCGGGCTAATAACCGCCGCTTGATAACTCGCTGAGTCAGTAGATCCCAGCTATAACGCAAAGCTTGGGTGACACCTTTATCTGAAATATCTTTAATACGAACCGGCAATTTACCTTGAAAAGCGGTGACATAAGCAATTCCACCCCCCATCAACCCGCCGCCAAGCACACCAACTTGATTAATTTTCAAGGGTGCGGCTTGCGCCCCTGTTTCATTTTTTAACGCAGTGACCGCAAAAAATAAATTACGTAATGCGGCAGACTCTGGTGTCATCACGAGTTCACCGAAGGCTTTCGCTTCTTCTGCGTAACCTGCTTGTAAACCTTTATTCATACCTGTTTTCACAACATGAATAATTTTTTCGGGGGCTGGATAATGGCCTTTGGTTTTGCTGAGCGCTTTTTGCTTTGCACTATCGAATACTTTATTACGTAATAATTTACTGCTTAATAAACGCTGTTGCCAATGGATAGCGGGACGCTGAACGCCCCCTTTTTTCACCATCTTCACTGCAACGTCGAGTAAAATAGGCTGAGGAACGACATCATCAACCAACCCTATTTTCAGCGCCTGTTTTGCTTTTAACTGGCGGCCTGTCAGCATTAAATCCAATGCATGTGGAATACCAATCAACCGAGGTAAACGCTGCGTTCCCCCAGAACCTGGTAATAACCCCAACTGTACTTCGGGCAAGCCTAATTTCGTTTTATCATCATGGGAACAAACCCGCGCATGACATGCCAAGGCAAGCTCTAACCCGCCGCCTAAACACGCGCCGTGTATTGCAGCAATAATCGGCAATGGGTAATTATCGATTTTATCAAATAGTACGTGGCCTGCTTTTGACAACTCACTGGCTTGGGCTTTACTTTCACAGCCAGCTATCATGCTAATATCTGCGCCTGCAATAAAATTGTCTTTTTTCCCTGAGGTGATAACTAAACCTTTTAAACCAGAGGTAGACTGCGCTTGTTGTAAAATGGCAAGGAATTGCTCCGCAAATTCCGCTTTTAATGTATTCACTTTTTCATTCGGTACATCAATGAAGATGACCCCGACGTTTTCATCATAAATTTCTAAACGGAAAGCCTGTTGTGTTTTTTCTCTTGCAACTTCTATAGCAGAATTTTGAGCCATTATTCCACCTCTAAGATCATAGCTGCACCTAAACCACCCGCAGCACAAGCTGTTGTTAAACCAAAACCACCACCCCGTCTGCGCAATTCATTTAGGGTTTGTGTCACCATTCGTGCGCCTGTGGCTGCAAATGGGTGCCCGTAAGCGATAGAGCCCCCTAAGACATTAAATTTATCCATATCCACTTCGCCAATCGCGTTATCCATTCCCAATTTTTCTTGAGCGAATTTACGGCTACCAAACATGTGTAAATTAGCGAGCGTTTGCGCTGCAAAAGCTTCATGCATATCAATCAGGGATAAATCTTGCAGCGATAACCCTGCTCGTTTCAACGCAAGCGGGGTAGCATAAGAAGGCCCTAAAAGCATATCTTCCCATACGTCTATCGCTGAAAACGCATAGCTTCGAATATAACCTAACGGCGTATAACCCAGCGATTTTGCTCGAGACTCGGTCATCATCAATACTGCTGCGGCACCATCCGTCAACGGCGTGCTGTTCGCCGCGGTCACACTACCGTGCTTACGGTCAAAGGCCGGTTTTAATTTCGCATAGGATGATAATACTGAGTTTGTACGCACATTGTTATCTTGGGAAAAGGCTTGCTTAAAGGGGGGCATATACGCGGTCATAACTTCATCATTTAACGCACCATTTTCCCACGCTTTGGTCGCTAACATATGCGAGCGATGAGCAAGCTCATCTTGCTGAGCTCGGCTAATTTGATAACTTTTCGCCATTTGCTCCGCAGTATCTCCCATACGCAGCCCCGTAGAGTATTCCGCAACCCCGGGAGCAACAGGCGCTAAATCTTTCAAGCGTAATTTCGCTAACAGTGATAATTTTTGCCCAACAGACTTTGCTTTGCTTAATGCTAATAATGTCTCTGCCAATTTTTTTGATACGCCAATTGGAAGCACAGAGGATGAATCAGCTCCGCCAGCAATACCGATAGAAATATCGCCAACCTTCATACTTTGAGCAACGTTAACAATTGCTTGAAAGCTGGTGGCGCAAGCTCGGGATACACTATAAGCATCCGTTGAGACACTCATCCCTGTTCCAAGAACAATTTCCCGCGCAATATTCGGTGCTTCAGGCATTTGTACCACTTGCCCAAATACCAGTTGCTCAATCAGGTTTCTATCTAAATCATTACGGGCTAATAATTCAGCAACTACGGCTTTACCGAGATCGACGGCTGGGATTCCTGCGTATGCCGTAGATTGCTTTGCAAAAGGCAAGCGTAGACCACTGACAATGGCGATCCTTTCATTTGTTTTATCTGTATTTTCACCATGGTTGAGATGTTGATTCATGGTCGCTCCTGCTAAAAGCAAAAATGAAAATTATAGTTAACTAACTCACTAAGCGGACAAAGAGGTCTGACCTGTAGTGATTGTTAACATAAATTTCACAATTATCAATGAGTATTAATAAAAAATGCGAGCAGGTACGCAACTTAGAGTAAAAACCCAGCAAATTATCGCAGAAGAAAACAGAGAGGAATAAAGGAAGCCTTTTATCACTGAGCGTTAATTACGCTATCGTTTTAGTGATAAAAGGCAAATCAGAGCAAATTCAAACGATTGATTAGCGAAGGCCTAATTGAAAAATCAGGCTTTCAGCTTCACAGCTAAAACTAAACTCAGCCGTCAGCTCAACGCCACCCTCTACAGACTTAATAGAATGGGTTATCTCACAAGGGTCTGACTCAACAGATTTTGCTTTCTCTGTGAGTGTTTTCAACATAGTTTCCGCTTCATTTTGTGTAGCGAATACATGCTGATACGAGGCAGTGCAGTCTTTATTATCTAATACTGTTCCCACATCTACGCAGCAGCAGGCTGCGGTTTCATCCGCGCTACAACGGTTAATCGCATCAGTCATTTTACTCTCCAAATAAACAAACTGTTAAGTCGCTATCATAACGCTGAAAAAGTGCTAAAAACTAGTGTGTATCAAAATATATCACTAATAATTAAACATAAGTTTGATCTTACCCCGTGTTCGTATACTTTTTGCTCCCAATTCGTCAGTCAATGTTGCCATTTTGTTAAATATGTCGCATTTTTGAAAACAAAGTCACAATAACTGCAAAACAAGCTTGCAACATATCAGGTGGTCAGACCTATACTCTAGTAACTGGTCTGATTTGTCATAACGGCAAGGGACCCTACAATTCTGCGCTTCTTGCGATAGAAGTCGCTTTATTCAAAATAAAACATAAGAGGGTTTTGGTCATGAGCCAGAAAAACCTGTTTTCTAGATCAGCTTTAGCAATAGCAGTGGCAATTGTATCATCCAACGCAGGCGCGGCTGGTTTTTTGCTTAATGAATATTCTACATCCGCACTGGGACGCGCGTTTTCTGGGGCGGGTGCAATGGGCGACAACGCAAGTGAGGGAAGCCGAAACCCTGCTGCCATGATGTTGTTTGATCGTCCTTCTCTTTCTGTTGGTGCCGTTTATATTGACCCAAGCGTTGATATTAAAGGTAAAGGAGGCTCTTTACTTGGTAGTAATACAACAGCAAATGATATTGCGCCAAGCGCTGTAGTACCCAATGCTCACTTTATCTTCCCAGTTAATGACAAATGGGCGGTTGGTACTTCAATGACCACCAACTTTGGTTTAGCCACTGATTTTAATAAAAATTATGCTGCAGGCCCTATCGGTGGTAAAACAGACCTAAAAACTGTTAACCTGAACCTAAGTGGTGCATACCGCGTAAATAACAATTTCAGTTTTGGCTTGGGCGTGAACGCGGTATATGCCGATGCAGAAATTACTCGTCATGCAGGTGACCTTGGCGCTCTAGCACCTAGGCTTCCAGGAATGGGCCTTCCTGCATTTCCTGCCAGTACTACTATGGCCAAATTAACAGGGGATGATTGGGGTTATGGCTGGAATGCGGGTATTTTGTATGAAATCAATGATGATAACCGTTTAAGTTTAAGCTATCGTTCTAAAGTTAAAGTTAAGTTTGAAGATGGCAAATATTCCAATGACATACCTAAATCAATAACTCAGTTGCATGGTACTGGGGGCGAAAAAATCAAAGGTAAGTTAGACCTTAATTTACCAGATATTTGGGAATTCTCTGGGTACCATAAAGTTGCGCCTAAGTGGGCTTTACACTATAGCGTTGCCTATACTGGCTGGAGTGAATTTAAAGAATTAACCGCCTATAGAAAAAGTGATGGCGAACAGTTATTCCATAAACCTGAGCACTTTAAAGATGCTTGGCGTTTAGCACTCGGTACCACCTATTTTTATGATGATAACTGGACATTCCGTACCGGTATTGCCTACGACCAAACGCCTGTACGTTCAGATTACCGTTCTATTTCTATTCCTGACCAAGACCGTTACTGGTTAAGTGCTGGTACCACTTATGCATTTAATGAAAATGCGTCTGTTGATGTAGGGATTTCTTATATGCACGGTAAAAAAGTGGATATTAAAGAAAGATTAAGTGAAGATGTTCCTGAAAGTATCCTTCCAGCATATCATTTCAAATCTGAAGGTTCTGCTTGGTTATACGGTGTAAACTTCAACTATACGTTCTAATTAATCGAATTTTTAAGTATCGGGGAGTCCTCTCCCTGATACTATTATCAATGTCAATTGCTCCATCCCACTCATTTTCAAAACTTAACATAAATTTTCTTGACCCTAACCCGCATCATATGTAAATTAAATGTTAATCACATGAGTTCACCTCATCATTTCTTTATAAAATACACACTATCGCATTTTTAAGATAAATCGTTTTATATTTCATTAGATTATCATTCGTTCTCTGAATGTTCTTATTTGCAAGTACAACTCAATAGCATAATTTATATTGATGATACCCACTAATATATATGGCCTTTCATCAAACTGTATTAATAACGCTATATTCTATTATTGGCTACTGCCGCGAAGGCGTGTAAAAGAGGCAACAATGACGAAAACTTAGGAGGCTGTATGGGAACACTGTTTACTGTCGGTTTTATTGGTGTATTAGGGGTAATAGCCTTGATTGACACCGTCTCTCAACGAGGAAAGCGAGACAATGATTAGTTTTTTATTTATCACTCTCTAGTATCATGCGTATACAAGAGAGTGATAAACCTTCCAAAACAATTCAATTTACTAATCTATCGAATCAAGCTGGTCTTCAATTGCTGCTGCATTTGGGTTTTCCATGGCTTTTAACGCACCACCACTTGATAAGAAATCATTACGTTGAAAATAAGCTTCTCGCATCATTAAATACGGGTCTGAAGAGTTCTTCAATAATCCATCTGAATCTAATAACCTTGCTCGGGTTTCAATCCCTTCTAGTGCCCACTTACCTGCTGACATCCAAAATGTGAGATAACTTAGCATTGGATATAAATCATCAACTAAGTCACCCCCTTGTTCCCTCGGTGTTGCACTGCCATACCCCGGTAACACCACATAAGGACCATAGCCCACATCGTAATAGCCTAAAGTATTACCAAAACGTTTTGGCTCTTCTTTCGCTAATTGAGGGTTTGCCATTGTCGCCACATCAATGAGTCCCCCCATACCAAAGACAGTATTAAGGAAGAAGCGGTTAAAATGTTTGAAACCTTGAGTCACTTCCCCGCGCAGAAAGCTATTTAACATACTTGCAGGTTCTTCAAGGTTAACAAAAAAATTGGTTAATCCATTACGGGCAGGCATCGGGACATAATCATTCCAAGCAACAGCAACTGGCCTCAAAACATAAGGGTCAAGGACGTTATAGTTGAAATTAAACATTGCTCGGTTAAACCCTTCTAAGGGGTCTGAACGCTCATGTGTTTCTGGGTCAATGCTACTTGCACAACCTGCAATTAGCACCCCTGCCAGAAAAACGCCCGTCATGCGAAACTTCATAACACTTCTCCATTCCCTGTACCGTCCTACTGCGGTACTTTTCCACTGTAATAACTATTTTGCTTATAGTAAGGCGAAAAAAAGAATTATGTTAATCCTTTTGAGTTATTCGATTATCATAAAGGTTAATTATACGCCATTTAATAATATTCTTATTATAAGAAAATTGGACAATTAGTACAAAATAGAAATGTGCCCACTCAACCATAAAGATGATAACCACCCTATTTTCGAATGAAAAACAGCCAAATAAATATTTATGGAAGATAAATTCGATTATTTGTCCGTAACAACTTGATTCAATTAGACCTGAACAGTAAAATGCCTTCGCTGTCGTAATTACGACGCCAAAAGTCCCCTTAGTTAAATGGATATAACGAGCCCCTCCTAAGGGCTAGTTGCAGGTTCGATTCCTGCAGGGGACACCAGTACGACTTCTAAAGACCTCCAAGACTTCCAATTTTTCAAACAAAAACAACCAGTTAATTGTTTTTGACTTCCAAGAAGGTCTAGTAACTTCTAGTGGGATCTAGCACCATAAAATTAAATTTAATCTGAATTTGAATTTAAATATGGGCTTGTTCCATTCAAGCCCTTATTGCTAGCTAATTAAAGTGATGGGATGTGATTAGTTAAATGTCACTAACATTTCCGTAGAAGCGGTTACATCCCCTACTGGTAAATTGCTTCCACCAGAACATAATCGCCAAGTCACATTATTATTCAATACTTTCGTTGAATCTGCCGTGGTAATATTGCCTAGTTTAATTTGTTGGTTATCAAAAGTGATTCCGCTAGTTAACCCACAATCACCGCTACCTGTTACATTATTAATTTCACCAGTAATATAGCCACCACCTTGGTCTAGGCTCAATTGTGTCGGTGTATTATTATAAAGCCCAGATATAGCACGAAATTGCACATTAATATTGGCATCTATTTGGTCGGTCGGTTGACCACAGGTTATGTTCAATGGAGCGGTTACTGTTGCCAATTCACTGTTTTGCTGTGTGTTACTACTTACCGATCCGAAATTAATTGCTGTTACTGTGTCTACCGTGCATTCTAATGTGGAAACCCGTAGGGTAATGTAGCTAGGAAAGATCTGCTTAAATAGGCTATTAGGTTGATAGTGTCCAGCAAAAAGAGCTGGAATAATAATTTCAGCATTTTGTTGATTGCCATCAGCAACAATAACCCATGTCCCTGTTATATTATATGATACATTTCCTGGATCCCTATAAAAATTGCTCACATTTCCTGTTCGAGGAGAAAGACACCAAGGGGTAATTGAATTTGCAGTGGAATGAACCCCTTTAAATGTTCCTTCCGTCGTGGGTAAGCCTATAGTGGCTGTAAATAATTCATTATTATGCTCAGCTTGTACCTGATAAAGCCCTGATGCTGTTGCTCTTGGAACAAGCCCAACCCCTGCAGTAATGGGGAGTGCATCTATGCCTGCAATGGAGGTTAACCTTGTGTTGGGCATACATATATACTGAGTTGCATTTATACCAACAAGCCCATGACCCTCAGTTATATTAGGAGTAGTTATAGACGAGGAAATCCGCTCGCTAAAAGGCATCCCTTCCCACACAACCCCTGTACCTTTGCCAATTGTTATCATCTCGGATTGAGATGTTGGAATATACAAGCAATATCCCCCTAACCAGCAATATGCTGCTAATTTTATTATTTTCATTTCTCTACCTCACAATCCAAACTAAAGGTTTTTATCGACTGACTCGCGATTGCATCACCCATTGCGGCAAAATTAAATGCAGATTGGCATTGCTGAGATGCTGAGTTTCCCCATTTAACGGACAATATTCCACTATCCTTTAAACCGTTCAAGTACACCTGCCCTGCATCACCGACAATGCCAGTACTATTCTCATGAGAGCTGTCTTTCACTGTCACTACGGCGCCAAATGGCAGCAATTGTCCACGATGTTTTAACGTAATTAATGCTTGATAACCGACCCGCGTATTAAAGTTTGCTCGCACAATGGCCCCTTTCGTTGGATAAACATTGACACTTGACTGAGTGATATCCACATCTTCAGGTAAAGTGGCAGGGTTTAAATTAATGCTATTTTTTTGATAATTAGACAAATACGGTACCAACGCATACCCTTGGCTATCCGTTTTAATATTACCGTTCATAATCGAGGTTCCACTGGTATCTGGCGCGCTCACAAGCGCTGCTGAATTGCCGATGGTTTGGCCGAAAACAATCCCCTCTGAATGCACGATCGCCCCACCATTCGCACTCATATTGAGTGAACGATATTGGTTACTGTAGCTATACCCCATGTTGGCTGAACCTTTGCTGCCCTGATAACCGAGATTTAACGTGCTGGTATCATCAATATCGCGATTACTGTGCCCATGACTCAGGTTATAAGACAGGCGATTATCCAGTGTTGAGCCACTTAGCCCTATCTGTTGTTGCACATCTCCCTGACTGTTATGTGACATTTGGTAATTGGCATAGCTGTTACTCAATGAACCTGTGGAGGTAAACAAGCTGAAAGGTACCTGAAGGTTCAATGAAAATTGTCGATTTTCAGGCCAGCTATTGTCTTGTTTTATCCGATCAATGCTGTAATTCAGGCTATAGTTCACACCATATAGTGAACTGTTATATCCAGCAGAAAGTTGGTCATTAGTTTGGCCATTATTCCAATAGTCTTGACGCGATGCAGATAAATAAAGGGAGCCGTAATTCCTCAAATTTTGATTTACACGAACCTGAAAGTTTGAACGCTGGTGATATTGCCGCCACGGAACTTGGTCTTCATTCAACTGATAACCTGTATTATTAAAATCCGCAAAACTATAATAATTTTGAGTGGAATAACGATAAGCGGCTAAATCAATGGAAGTTCCTGTGCTTAATAAGCTTTTGGAATAACGTAGCCGATATGAATTCCCAGATTGGGTGTTAGCCTGTGCTTTTACGTTAGCCCGTGAAGTCGTGATATCAGAGGATATAGCACCGAAATCCCCTAACGATAACCCTACACCGCCCACAAAAGACATATAGTCTTGAGCCTGTAAGCTTCCGCCATAAAGCGTGATGTCATAGGGTAGGCCATAAACTAGCGTTGCCAACGCAAAATCCGATTCCCGAGAGCCGTGCGTGATATTGCCATTATAACGCCCTGCGGTAACTTCATATTTAAAGCCACCCGGTCGTTGCATAATCGGCAGTGAAGAGTATGCAATGTCCTGTGTTCTCACCGTACCATCCGCTTCCGTGATCGTTGCCGTTAACTCGCCACCTTGCCCACTTGGGTATAAATCATCAATGCGATAAGGCCCCGGCGCCACAAAAGTTTGATAAACAATATTGCCGTTTTGTGTGACAGTGATCCGTGCGTTAGACTGTGCTACACCACTAATAACAGGTGCAAAGCCTCTTAAACTGTTAGGCAACATCTCTTCATTGGAATTGAGCTTAACGCCACGAAATGGAATACTGTCGAACACATCATTACCAGAGCTATTTTCCCCCATCAAAATTTCAGATCGCCATGGCTGAATATCTCTCGCCACGTAGGTATTATTGAACTGGGTTCGTTGGTTGGTTTTCGTTCCTTGGCCCTTAGTAGCGTTTTCATTACGACTATAAACCATATCACTGCGAAGACGCCAAGCTTGCCAGTTTAGCCCGCTGCGAATATTGGCATAGAGGTTTGTCTGCTCAGATGAAGGCGTATATTTGCCACTATCACGCCAGTTACGGCCACCGTTAAAGCTGTAATTCATCATGAATGCTGGGATGCCTTGATCCCATAATTCAGGGTCAACATAATTACGTACCGCAGGTTGCATAGCAATTTGTGGGATACTCAACTTAAAACTCAATGTAGGGAAATCAAAAGACCAAGATGCATCTGGAATAAGTTGCTTTAAATCATTGATAGGTTTATCCACCGCCAATCCCTGAAATGCAGGTAAATGTTCGGTGTCTATGCCGACCTTATTTAATAATGCTGGCGTCATTTCTGGTTCCACAACACCTTGCGGGTTAGGTTTGAACGAAATGACATATTGACCTTTATCACTTCCATTAACCAATAGCGTGATAGAGTACGTTCCAGGGGGGATTTGCCCTGACGTTTCATAGAAACTTAAATCAGCAATTTCAGTTTGCCCATTGCTCAGAGCCAATAAATTAGGGTCAAAGTAATCTTTAGCCAATACACCAGATGCCCCTGTATAAACAGAAACCCCCATAAGTACGGGATAAAGTCTCATTTTATTTTTTTTCTTCATCATGGGATGACGTCCATAAATTCCGATAATTAAACTGGATGATTGACTAAAGGTTATAGTGCTTGGCTTATGGTTTTGGTGTTCCAGCCATCTTCATCGATTAATTGCCAAGTCACTTCCCCTTGTACCGCTTTTGGCAATGAATAAGTTTGTATTCCTTGTGCAGGAACCATTCGGCGCAATGCTGCTTTATCAAATACATAATCACCAACCTTTAAAGCTGAAAATGTCGCTTGATATTTCGTTGGGTTTCTAACCTGTAATTGGTTACTGCGGATTGAAAATTGCAATTTATCTGCCATTTCAACAACACCACGTTTATTTAAACCATCTGGTCTGTAAAACAGCTTTAAATTATTCACAACCACCATCGAGATATCGTTTTTAGTTTTATTTTCCTGAGCGGGTATTGCTCGCATCGAGATGTAATAAACAGATTCTTTATCGTCTGGTACTGGGTTATTATTTCGACGGATGCGAAGTGTTAACTCACTATTAGCTTCAAGACGTGTCAATGGTGGCGTAACAATAAAAGGAACATCCTGCTGTAAGGTATTATCTATATCTGCGTCCCCTGTTTCTGGAATAACATTAACTACCTTTGATTGAAGAAGATAAACATTGTTACTTTTATTATGAATTTTCAACACCACACCATTTTTATCACTTTGCATATAAATGACGCGTAATACATAAAATGAAATACCACCATTCTCTTCTTCTTTAGCATTGTTTTTTGAAAATACGCCAGAAGAAAACAGCAGTGAAAAAATAAACAGATAAATATATTTTAATTTCACGTTCATACCCCTCAAATACGGTGATGACATTCAGGTGATAAGCCACCAGCATCAGTAATGATTTTCCATCCAGCTGTTTTCCCTAAAAAATCCTCAGGGATTTTTAAATGACCAAATGGTGAAATCATTGATTCGTCATAGCTCAAATCAATTTTTTGGTTATTCATTTTTAGCTCCCCTATAGTGAGATAATAGGGAGTTGGATTGACTATTTCTGTTTCATTGTTTTTTTTGTTGAACAACAAGCTACAATATATTTTTTCATTTGGAGCAGTTAGGCCTAATGGCCGATAAAATAATTTAATACTAAATGCAATACCCATCGATAATTTAGTCACATCCTGTTCCTCTTTTTTTTGTGCAGGAATGCCAATTACCGATATATAAAATAGTGATTCTTGTTTTGTCGGTAAATTCAAATTATCCGCTATAATTCGTAATGCCTGCTGGCTCTCCGATTTTAAAGTGAATAATGGCGGTGTTATAATAAAATCACTTGATATAGTCTCTTTTAATGAGGTTAAAACTCGGCTTTGAATTAAGTAGTTTATTTCACTCGTATTTTTCACTGTTAATGGAACAGACTTTTTACCTTCATTAAAAATAACCCGTGTCTGACTGAGACTAATTCCTCCCGAGTTTGCATATACAGTCTGTGTTAATAACATCAATATAATAAGAAAAAATCTTTTTTTATTGTATCTAAGGTTTATATTACACATTTTGTGTTATTGATAATTAAATTCAAATAGAAGCTTGGCCGTTACCACTCCAGTATTAACGACACTGCACCCACTATTGCCACCACAACTGACTCCGGCATAAAAAGAAAGCTCTTGATTTAAAGGTGTTTGCCCCCCTGCCGCGAGCGGGTATGTTGCACCATTTTTAACCTCAGATTGGCTATAATTAGGCACCGAATTACTTTGAATGACCAAAATACCTGCCCCTGATGACGAGCTAGTATCCTGTCGAAATAGCCACTTATTGTCTTGAGTCACACCCGTCCCCGTCACTTTAACGATTGGTACTAAACCTTTGATGCTACTTCCCTGACAATCAGTAACTTGTAAGGTAAATGGTTCAGCTGACACCAATGTTTCTACAGTTAGTGAATTCTGGCTAATATCCCCTAAAGATAGGGCTGATTTATCTAAACTTAATGTACAAGTACCCTCATTAATTGTTGCCGAAAAATTTAATATGATTGCTGATGTAGGTGGTACTACTAAAAATAAGCCTAGAGTTCCCGCTAAAATACATTTAATGACTTGTATAAGCATTATTTCCTCCGATATCATTTATTGTTTTCCACTCAATAACTCCGGCTGTATTTTTCATTGGATATACATGGTTACTGAACGGTGATATCATTAATTCTTCAGGAGTATTTAATGGTATTTTCTTTCCTCCGACGGTTAGTGAAGATAAGCTGACATAGTAGGGGGAATCATTAACAACTTTTAATCCGTTCTCCATGACTAAAAACTTCAGGTTTTTTTGCGCTTCTTCTGAAGTCGTTAATAAATTGGTTGGACGATAAAACACCTTAATTATGTTGCCCACTGCAAATTGAATCGCTGCGGGTATATCATCGGATGCCTGCTCATTATTTATTTTTTTACTGGCTGGTAATGCAGATGTATGTAAATAAAATACAGATTCCCTATCTTTAGGTAAGTCAGTTGCATTTAATGTAATCCGAATTAGATTAACGCTATTTGGTTCCAAACGAAATAAGGGTGGTGTCACCGTAAAAGGAGCAGACACCATACTATCTTGAGCCCGACTTATTCCTGCCTGTACCAAATAAACAACATTATCAGTCGTATTTCGTACTGTTGTACTAATATCTTTGCTCCTTTCGGGATATACCAACCTAGTGGCGTTAATACCAAAACCGTTGGCATAGGAAAGAATTGAACAACACATCGCGCCCAATGCAATAAAAGAATAAAATATAGTAGAAAAAATACGTTGCATTCAAAAACCTCAAAAAATAAGTGTAGTGAGTTATAAAAACTCACTACATACTTAATTAGTTGTAAGCAAAGCTAAATAAAATTGGTGCATTTACTACACCAATTTGAGGTGTAGTAGATGTCGCTGCTAATCCTGCTTGAAATGCTAATGTTTTTCCATTGAACTCATTTGCGTTCGTAGTACTTGCATCCGCAATTTCAATTTTTTCTTGGTTCGTAATATAGGTTGTTGGTGATCCCGCTAGACTCAGCATGATGCCGGAATCTGTTCCTGTGCTATTAAACATATTGGTATTCCCTCCCAGTGTTTGGCCTGATACCACAACATTTGCAGTATCGCCTATGGCTTTGGGATTTTCACAGCCACTCAAACCAATAGTGAAGTTTTTAACGCTTGCAGAAAGCGGAGTTGCCACAGCTTGGGTAGCAAATTGTGATTGAGCAAAGTTACCTAAATCCAAATTCGCAGCAGATACAGACACATCACAGGTCGCCGCAACAACATTAGCGGTGATCGTCATTTGCGCATTTGATGCCGCATTAGATAAAGCTGAAGTTGATAATAAAATCAAAGCAGTTGGAACTAAAAATGTTAAATTACGCATAAATTAATACTCATGTTAAATGTTTAATATATAGTTTATTTAGGCTCTGATAATTGATATCAGAACTATAGGTTAGGGAAATAAGACATTCATCTCAAATTAATGAGCCAGTAAATTTATTAAATTAATAATGAGAAAATGAACCCAATGAAGTATTAGGCCCGTTAATAACTATAATTAAAAAAAACACATCCAGCAATATTCGTTAAAAGATGACTTTTTTAAAAAAAAGACACTCAAATTATAAAAACAATTAAAAATCAACCCAATGAATGAATATAAAATTAAAATTAAAATATTAATAAATACTATATTTACAAAAATAAAACATATCTTTTAGTATTTATTGCTTATAAACTAATTCCAGAAGCAATGCTACTAATTATGACAATCAGCGTAAGAATAAAATTAACAACAAAACATCATTTACGCTTTAATTAACCATCAAAAAAAGAAAATGAAATTTAAGCTTTTATATAAAGCCATTTCATTCAAACTTATAAACAATCCAACAAACCATAATGTAATAAAATTTACACATAATTTTTTCTTTATTTACAACTTAACTTAACCTTATATTTTTAAAGAAAATTAAAATCAAAAACATCGTTAAAAAATAAATAAAATATATTTTTATCCAATTATGATTGTTTACACAATTGTGACTTTTAACTATTATTTCCACTCCTGAAAAGTAAATCACTTAAATAGATAGATAATATGAGATTAAATAAAAAAATCGGATTATACATTCGATACGTAAGAAAAAGTCAAGGAATTTCAGCTGCAAAACTAGCACAACTTATTTTTATAAGTCAGCAACAAGTTTCAAGGTATGAACGGGGTATTAACACGATAAGTCTCGAAGTTGTTTTTAATATATTGAATATATTAAATATTCCTATAGATGACTTTGTCGAGAAGATAATAAAGCCAGAGCAGGAAGCTTTATATAATAAGATGATAATTGAATTAGAAAGAGAAGGCATTATTAGTAGTACCGTGAGTAGCGATACGTGCTCAATTAAGAGTATAAATAAACCCTGCAAGTAATTCTATGTATTTACCTTTTTATTAAATATGGCCGTCTAGACGGTCACCGAACTCAATAATAAAATGACTCATTTACTGTTTCCAGTTTTGAATTGGCATACTCCATTTTTAGAAGCTGATTCAATTACTAAATAAATCACTTTCCGCACAGAGTCACCACTGGGGAAGACCTTATGTTCTTTAATCGTATGACGGATAACGCTGTTTAATGGCTCTATGGCATTGGTTGTATAAATCGCTTTGCGGATATCATCAGGATAAGTAAAAATGTATTCACGTTTTCTCAGAGTGAGTACCAACTTTCACTAATTTTTGAGTATATTTCATCTCAGATTAAAGTGAGTTTCGCCAACAATATCAGTGCGAGAGCTTCTGTTGTAGCGCGATAAACGGTTTTTAGACCCGCAGTACAGTCTCTATAAACTAATAGTATCAATTTTGAATAAATTATCAGAAATTACCTAGAAAATGCACATATAAACTACCGCTACACTCTCTTTTTAGATATTAAAACTCATGCATTTAATCTAGTGAATATCTTTTAAGAGATTCCTTTCTTGATTAATATTTGTATCATTCCTTTGATTAACAAACGAACTATTACGGTTTTACTCTATTTTGCTAGATAGATACACTGATCTTATCTTGTAGCCTAACCCAATATCTAATACCTTATTATAAGGTAACCCCATAATATTAATATTTTTCTACTGAACTATTTCAACCATTTTTATTCATTTCTTAAAGAGTGGCTCTACATACCTAAAGATAACAGTAATATGACAATAATATTTCATTCTTATTAAATTTGATTCTTACTTGAGTATTTTTTTGCATTTAATCCCACTTTATATTTAACTCAATCATTGAGGTGATTTAGATTATTACTTCATGTTAGTGGTATTTAATAGATAACAACCATATTTTATGTTTCTACGGAGATTGTTATGAAAAAAGTACTCTATACCCTACTAATCCCTGTACTACTATTGTCCACTACACCCGCTTTTTCTTGCGTAATGTGGGGACAGCGCACATGTATTCAAGACTGTAAAAACGTCCCTTTTTGGTTATACCCAGTTTGTTTATATGGAGGGACTAATAACCACTAATGACAGTGATATTTTTCCCACCTAATATTAAATTTTAATCGTGTAGGAGACGGGATTTCTCCCGTCGTCCTCTTATACTCAACTACATGCGGCTACATACCCGCAATTACGCTAACTCTGTATCATTAAAAAGTTGTATCCATTTGCCATTACCTGACGACGCTACCGTATCTCCTTTCGGTGGCACAAACCCCGGCATACTACTTGAACTGCCCGGTGAGGTGATCACGGGTTTTGTTGGCTGAACTTCGGGCCATTTAGTACCGCCTGTCGAACCTTGCCCTTGCTGGCCATTGGCTTTTGGTGCCTCATTCTGCCCGTTTCCACTTTGCGAACCATTCCCTTTCGGTGGCACAAACCCCGGCATACTACTTGAACTGCCCGGTGAGGTGATCACGGGTTTTGTTGGCTGAACTTCGGGCCATTTAGTACCGCTTGTCGAACCTTGCCCTTGTTGGCCATTGGCTTTTGGTGCCTCATTCTGCCCGTTTCCACTTTGCGAACTATTTCCTTTCGGTGGCACAAACCCCGGCATACTACTTGAACTGCCCGGTGAGGTGATCACGGGTTTTGTTGGCTGAACTTCGGGCCATTTAGTACCGCCTGTCGAACCTTGCCCTTGCTGGCCATTGGCTTTTGGTGCCTCATTCTGCCCGTTTCCACTTTGCGAACCATTCCCTTTCGGTGGCACAAACCCCGGCATACTACTTGAACCGCCCGGTGAGGTGATCACGGGTTTTGTTGGCTGAACTTCGGGCCATTTAGTACCGCTTGTCGAACCTTGCCCTTGTTGGCCATTGGCTTTTGGTGCCTCATTCTGCCCGTTTCCACTTTGCGAACTATTTCCTTTCGGTGGCACAAACCCCGGCATACTACTTGAACTGCCCGGTGAGGTGATCACGGGTTTTGTTGGCTGAACTTCGGGCCATTTAGTAACTGGTTTAGTTTCCGGTGTTGTCGGCTTAGTTTCCGGTGTCGTTGGTTTCTTCTCCGGTGTTGTCGGTTTAGTTTCCGGTGTCGTCGGTTTCTTCTCCGGTGTTGTCGGTTTAGTTTCCGGTGTCGTCGGTTTCTTCTCCGGTGTCGTCGGTTTCTTCTCCGGTGTTGTCGGTTTCTTCTCCGGTGTCGTCGGTTTCTTCTCCGGTATTGTCGGTTTCTTCTCCGGTGTTGTCGGTTTCTTCTCCGGTGTTGTCGGTTTCTTCTCCGGTGTTGTCGGTTTCTTCTCCGGTGTTGTCGGTTTCTTCTCCGGTGTTGTCGGTTTCTTCTCCGGTGTTGTCGGTTTCTTCTCCGGTGTTGTCGGTTTCTTATTTGGAGTCGTAGATGAATCACTAGGTTTTTTATCTTTCCCTGACCCAATGCTCCCAACAGTAAACGAGATATCATTTCCAGCTATGACAACATCCTTGGTAACTTCACTCATGTTATCTTTATCTGTATTAAGATCACCATTAATTTTATCGAGATTTGGCTGGCCAACAGAAATTGTCGCCTTTTGATCCTCTTCATAGTCAATGGTATCACTCGTATTTACATAACCATTCGCTGTTGGCATCCCTTTCATTGAAACGCCAGCACCACCACCAGCCGTTAAGCCATCCTGTTTAATTGTGTCAGTTAAGGTTGTTGCATTAATATCACCACCAACATCAACACTACCTTCCCCTGATTGAGAAACAATATGACCTCCTGTCAGATTGACATCATTCCCAGTCTTAATATTCAACTCACCTGTCGTTTTAATCCCTGACTGCTCAGATGTCGTTTTTGACTGATATTCCTCACTTCCCTGGCCATAACTTCCCGAAGCTGTCGGTATCACACCTGATGTTGAAACAGCTAAACCAATAGATGCTCCCCACTGTTCACTGCTATCATTACGATTAACAGTATCTTGCACACTGGTAATATTTAAATCACCCCCCACATCAATATCCGCAGTATTACTGTTTATATTGGCTCCAGTTAATGATAAATCACCACCAGTCTTAATCGTGACGTTATCCCCTGTAATATTGCTATTTGTATAAGATGTTCCTGACTCTTTAGATGAACTTTTCTGTTCACTCGCATCGATAGAAACACCAACTCCTCCTCCCGTCAGTCCAACCGATGCTCCAGCACTTAAACCAACAGATAAAGAATTTGAAGATGAAGACTCTGTGTATTCAGTTTTCGCAGAGTTAACAGTAAGCTCGCCACCAATATCCATATCAACATTATTACCCGTGATATTAACACCATTTAATTCCGCATCACTTTTGGTGTTAATTTCAATATTATTTCCTTTAATCGTCGTAATATTTTCTTTAGAGGTTGTTGATTGAGTCGTATCAGATGTTTTATCTTTTCCAACACTAACTGAAGTACCCGCAATATCACCAAAAATAACATTTGTGACTTCTCCGGCAACTTCTGCAGTTGTAAGCCCTGCGTTTATTTCTTTACCGCTTTTATCTTGCTCAATTTTGTTACCAATTTTATCATATGCATCAATAACATCTGAATGAGCTTCAGCTTTGACTCCTATGAATGTTTCCTCATGAGTAACCGTTTTACTCGTCGTATCCTCATATTTAGTGGATTTCAGTTCATTCGCTTCTATTTTGATTGAATCACTTTCAAAGTCTCCCCCTCCAATATCCACAGTGTCACCTGCTTTAATCGTAAGGTCATTCCCGAAGTTCAGTGAAGCATTATTGTTCGTCACACTGTTTTCTGTCGTGGTAGTAGTTTCAGTTTTAAACCCTGCTTGAAATCCTCCGGTTTCAGTTGTTGGCGCAGAGCCTGGTCGTTTACTTCCCGCATTCGAAACTTGCGACTCTTTATTATTATGAGTCCCATTTTCAGCTGTTGTATTAGTGCCTTCTGCACTATAGGAATCATACTCTGCAGATTTTCCGAACCCGGACACCTTAGCACCAAGAACGAAACCTGAAGAAGAATCAACTTGTTCTGAATAGCTATAATCTTGGGTAGCCTGAACATCAATATTACCACCTGCATTGATATTCCCAGACTCCCCACTATATTCCCCTCCTTTCATCACAATATCGTTTGAGGCATTAATAGTTAAATTTCCACCAGCCTTAACCGTAGACTCAACACTTTTTGCCTCAGACGTCGTGGTTTCCTTGAGAGTACTTGTCAGTAGTCCTGATGATGTATACTCAGAATCATAACTAGAATCAACATCATAGAGATTATTAAATTTGACATCACCATCTTTGGCTGTTAGCGAAATATCTTTATCTGCTTCAATATCAACAGCATTAACAGTGACATTATTTCCGCTAATATCAATATTGCCTCCGGCAGTTACAGCATCATCATAACGATGTGTCACTTTCTTACCTTGGTCGTTATATCCAGTACTGGCCGTTAAAGTCACATCCCCTTCTTTTGCCTCTACTTTTATATTCTCTCCAGCCTTTAGCGCTGCACCTGAATTATGAATATCACCAGTTTCAGAGACAAGAGATATATTACCACCAGCTACTATCCCACCATTTTGGCCAACCGATGAATTAACAATATTATTCTCCGATTTAATATCAACATTACCGCCACTTTTAATCGAACCATTTACATTGTTAACTTCTGTTGCATCAATTTGCACATCTCCACCAGCAGAAACAATTGCTGATGCGTTAGATGAGTCATTCTTAATTTCCTCTAGTGTTGAAGGAGCTAAATAAATTCTAGGAACTAATACTTGGACACCTTCAACATCTTCTGTTACAAACCAAACAATATCTTTATCAAGGTTGTTAATTTGTTCAGGGGTCAATGGCTCACCAATAACAAATTCATCTGCACCATTCACAGTACCTGCATTGTCCATCAATTGTTTAGTTAAATCAGCACCTTCTACCCCATCACGAGTTAAGAAAAATGCACCGACAGAATCATCAATTTCACGACGGATTACTTCACTAATAAAATAGTTATCTCCAAGAACAATAACGGGTTCAGTAGGTTCATAACCGACTTGTTGAAAGAAATAATCGGAACCATAAAACGCATCCTGATTAATAAACTCAGGACGAGTCTCATACAACACATGTATATTTTCACTTGGATCAGGACTGGGTTGTAGATTCGCATAGCCACCAACTATGTCATTGTTTTTATCAAATAATCCCGGCATCTTTGCCATTTCTTCATAAGTATTTGAAGTTGTGATTCCTGATTGGTTTTCAAGCCTAGAAATATCTTTTTTACTGGTTGTCACATCATAAGAAGAATTATTAACGTTAATCTCCTGATCACCCACTTTCTCTATAACAACATGTTCATTGCTTTGCTTATCAACTGCGAGCTCTTTATCTAATCCATTATTAAAACTGCCATCTACATGTTGCAAATTTCCGCCAGCTGCAATAACACTTTTTTGCTCCGAGACAGCATAAAACTTAAGGTTGGAGTATTCTGGTTTACCTGTTACTGGATCACGTTGATTTAATTTTTGCCAATCATTTTGTAAATCCTCTTTGTTTTTCGCTTTCCAAGATGCGCCAAACAACTGTGACATATGTGCAGAAAATATCGTCTCATCACCAACTTTTTTTGTCGCCTTTAAGTAATTTTCATCGGACTCTGGTGATAAAATAAAGTCAATGAACTCGTGAAGTGTTGAAAACTCTTGCGTTTCTGTATTACTACCAATCGCTGACCAATGATACTTTGCCACTAATGGATCACTTAGTTGCTTATCTAAAATTGAATCATAACCTATAGAAATACTAAGTGCTTCATTCGTCAAATCCCCTCTGATGAACATGTTTCCACCAGATTGAATTGTTCCCCCTTTATTTTCCGTTTTTTGGCCACCTTCATATTTGTTTTGCTTGTTGATATTAAGCTCATTTTTTGCAGAAATAGTTGCTTGATCGTCTATTTCAATAATTCCTACAGGATTTGGAATACTCCCGGAGATATAATAGCTACAAGTAGCAAACCCTCCCCATCCACATGACGGTTGTGTATGTTGCCCATTAATTTGCTGGCTATTACTGTAATCCCACTCACCATCTTTATTATATATAGTTGTTTCATTCTTCAAATATTTAGACTCTATATTTATATTTTTTTCAGAACGTATTTTACCTCCCTTATTTATTACATTTTCTGCTGTAATATTAATATCACTTATAGCAGATACATTTGCTTTTTCATTATTAGAAAATGTTCCATTCTCAGTAATAATATTAACTTCTTTACTAGAGAAAATCAGCGCATTTTTTTCATTGGTGATATCTCCATTCGCTTCCAAATGAACATTATTACCACTTAAAATTCCGCTAGTATTAGTAATACTACCTGTAGCATAGAGCTGAATAGCAGCAGAGGACTCTAAAACCTTATTTACCGTTATTGAGCCTTCACTTTCTAGTTTCATACTTCCATTAGCATCATTGACTTGAAAATAACCGCTATCTTTGTCATAGATAAAATCATTGTTAATTTTGAAATATAAATCATTCGTTGCTATAATATAACCATCGTTATTTGTTATATTTTGATAAATTTCAACATGAGTATTACCATCTGACTTTATATTTGATTTATTATTGTGTAGGTTATTGGTTTTTATTACAACATTATTATCGGCATAAATTTCAGAGCCTTCCGTATTTGAGATAGAGTTTGCAGCATTAATCTCCAATTCATTTATCGCATCAATTAAAGCTGTTTTATTATTAACATCCTCTGCTACAATATGCATTGAATTTTGAGCTGAAATATATGCATCCACTCTAAAATTATTATTTGTAGATATATTATCGATTCGTTTAACATTTAGATAAATGTTTCCATCAGAATCAATAAAAGAGTCTTCATTTTTTAAATATAGAATATCATCAGCTTTTATATTACCAGCCTTTATGTGCCCCTCATGTATGTTCAATAAGTCAGAAATGTTACTTAGAATTAAGTCATTACCTGCCAATATGACACCACCATTATTTTTCAATGTATCTACATTGCTAAATTTAATATTATTCTCAGCGGAAATCTCTCCTGAATTAGCTATATTTTTTATATTGTTAAATTTAATGTTATTGCTGGCTGCGATCAAACTCCCCGCTAAGTTTGATATAGCATTAATATCCTCTAAGTAAACATTTCCATTCTCAGAAACTATTTTTGCACCTAATTTATTTTCAACCACATCTACATTTGTAAGCACTAAGTTTTGATTAGAATAGATACCGCCATCTTTGGAATTAGCAGAACTGTTTATCAATTTACTTACTTTATTTATTTCTAGATTTCCTCCAGAAACTATGCTTCCATCTTGGTTATTTATTTCTCTAATATCAGTTAATGATAACTGATTTTCCGCATAAATAGCACCACTATTAGTTAACTCACTGACTTTATTTATCTTTAATTTGTCTTTAGAATTGATTTTAGATCCTTGTTCATTGACTAAATGATTGGCATTACTTATTAGGATTGAGTTCCCTTGAATAACAGCATCACTTCCCTTATTTTTAATAGAATTAGTTTTATCAATAACTAATTTTTCATTTGAAATAATAGCTCCGGAGTTTTCTAAAGTGTTGAAATTTAAAATATCTATATCTTCACCTTGCAACCTCCCTTGGTTATTAATGCTGTTCTCTCCCGCACCTTGCAGAGTAAGCTTATTTCCTGAAATTATTTCGGAACCCTTAAAATTATTAATATTACCCGTAGATGTTATATTCAACTCATTCTTAGCATTAATTTTATTGCTATTATCAATTTCCTTAGAGTTAATATTAAGATTATTACCTGAAGCAATGGTACCTTTATTTATCAGGCGACCATCTTTAGTATTAATGTTAACATTCTGTCCTTGTAAAAGTCCCGAATTATCAATTTCTTTGCTTACTTTGAGGTTCAGCCAACCATTTTTTGCAACTATCTCACCATCATTTTTCATTTCTAAAGAATTAACATTAACTTCTTCAGCTACAATCACACCTGAATTAAATAAATTATTTAACTCTAATGTCACCGAATTTTGAGAAGTTAGCATACTCGTATTCTTTAGAGTTTTTGATGTTATATGCAGATTACCAGATGCAGAAAGAACTCCATCATTATTAAAAATATCGGTGATATCAAAAACTAAGCTTCCTGACCTTCCAATAAATACACCATTGTTGTTTGTCAGACTACCAGCTTTAACATTAATATTTCCTGAATCCGCCATAGTTGTGGAAGTAGAGGAAATCATTGCATCTTTTACAATTGTCCCGTTACCATCATATACAACATAATTACCATCTTGAAGATTAATTTTAGCATTAGGAATAACCTCACCTTTACTATTTGTGGCATATAATTGCCCTTCTAAAATATATTCCCCTTTTACATTGATAATGATGCTATCAATTTCAGTTGGATATTTAGAATTTTTAACAAAAATACCTGCGGATTGCTGTAAAAATCTATCTGCTGCTATATCTATTTTTCCTTCTTCAGAAACTAAATCAGCAGCAAGCGTCAACGTTTTTTTAGAGTGAATATCAACATTATTTTTTGCAGAGATTCCACCTAAGCCTGCTTTATTTTTGCTGATAGTGATATTCTCACCGTTAAGTTTAACTGAACTATTTTTAGATTGCAGAGCCGTTAATTTTAAATCACCATCCGCTGTAATATCTAATGAAGACTGAGAAACTATACTTCCTTTATGATGTACCCCCAAACCAGTTTCAGTGCTAATAAGCTCAACTCGATTTCCATAGATAGAACCGAGTTCACTACCATCAATGGCAACAACAGGTTTATTTTCTCCGCTAGCCCCGGTTTTAACATACGTACCTTTTGAGGTGTTATATTTATTACTTCCTGCTAATAATTTAACATCCGCACTTCCTGCTATCTGCCCATCTAGTTTAATAGCACGACTGATAATCTCAAAGTTTGACAAACCATCGGTAGAAATACCATTTCCTGTTATATTTACTTGTCCTTTATTGACATTCAGTAAATACTGCCCATCAGATAGTTCAACCTTTCCAGTACTCAATGTGAGATTATTTGCATTTAATGTCTTAGCACCATTAACTTCGATACCATTTTCATTCGCTATAATAAGGTCAGCACTTTTACCAAATACTTCCATCGTGCCATTCAACTGAGTACCTTTAACACCTCCAACCTCGTTTATAATAACATTAGCTTCATTATTTAAATTGTTATTTTTTATAACAAAACCACCCGTCTGGCTCACACCATCGTTTTTACTATTATTAAAAATCACACCATTTTTATCGACATTAAATTCTTGGTATTTATTATGAGAAATACCATTAGAATTTGGGTCTACAATATTAATAGTAGGTGTTCCATTTGCAGATTGATTAACATTAAGATCACCAGCTCCTTCGCCAGGTATAATTGCAGATAATGACTGAATAGGAAATGCGGTTGTAAAAATAGCCAAGTAAACTGGAGATAGCTTAAAGAACTTCTTACTCGCAGAATAAGAAGAAGCTATTGAATTAGATTTATTCAATTTAGATTCCTAATAAAAATTAATTTTGTTTAAAATAAATTATTAAAAATTGACACCGATACGATAGTATATTGCAAGGTTATCAACATCCCTGTTACGTAAGCTTTTCGGCTTTATTAAAGGCCACCCTGCTGACAAAGATGATGAAAAATATTTTTGATTTAATCTAAGGCCTAGAGCCCCTCCTGATATATATTCCCCAGAACATTTATTTACATAGATGCTGCAATTATTTTTAATATAACCAACATCATAACCAAAAAATGGTGTTGCCATAACCCCGCCAAAACCATTAAAATAAAATGGAAATTTTTGAGTATTTGAAATATATCCACCATTATTTCCAGAAATAGACTCTTCCTTAAAACCTCTAACAGAATATTCATCCCCTATGGTGATATTTTGATCGCTAACTAATATATTATTACTGTATTGAAATGATGTATTTAAATCATAGCTAATAGAAAACCTATCAAATTGATAAATATTTTTCGACCAACTAACCAAACCATTCATTTTAACAAAATTAATATCAAAACCTTTTAAATCAGGATCATTAACCCAGGCAGAGCCAAACCAAGGCGTTCCTTTCGTAAAAGATAGATCCCAATAAGTTCCACCATCCCATATTGTTGTAACGTCATTCATCCCAATAGAAATATTACTGTAACGCTTACTACTTACATCAATTATTAAATTCTGTATTCTATTTAGGTTATCTTTAACATCTAAAGCAGTATAAAGTGATAATTTATGCTCACTGTTTCGAAAAACAACATGATTAAATTTAAATGAATAACGTTCTGAATTACCATCGCTTTTATATCCACCAAAGTTTCCACCAATTAATTTCTCATACTCTGAACGATAATAAGATGCATCAAAAGATGAGTAACCAAATGGTATTGAATATGATACTGACCAAGAATTTTGCGTATCTGCCTTTTGTTTTAACTCATTGTAGCCGTAATAAAAACCTAGAATGTCATTAAAGCCAATAAAGTTATTAACGCTAAGGTTCCCACTATACTGATTCCACCCTGACTCCTTTCTTCCTGAGTTATTTAACTTCAAAGAGCCATTAATATAATCATATTCTAGGTTTTCAATATCTAAATTGGAAAATCCAATTTCATCATCTGCTAACACCCTGATCTTTGCTTTATATGATATTCTTAAAAGGTTATCCAAGGTCTGATCGACATCAGATATGTCTAATACTTTTCCTTTATAAAAAGGAAATGCACTGTTCACTCTCATCTTTTGAAAAAAAGTAGGATTTTTACCATCAATTAATACATCATTAATTTTTCCCCAAAGAACCATTAACCGAAGCTCTTTTGAGTTTAAATTTCCTTCTTGGATAGTTAAAAGTGTTGTAGTGTATCCTTTGTCAATATAAAAATTAGTCAAATCACCTATTAATTTTAAAATTTCGGTTTTACCTAACTCTTTACCAGTATAATTTTTGAGTATATTATTTCTTTTTTTTGAGTTAGCAAATACATCATCATTTTCTATCACAATTGATGTGATAAGATACTTAACGTTATCTAATTCTTTTTCTAATTCATAATCTTTTTCTATTATTTTTTTATTATTATTATTAATCTCTCGATTAATCCATTTTTCTTTATTAATATTGTCAATATTTCTTTCACGGATCAGTTTATCTAATTCCCTTGTAGAATCTGACATATTCCCCGCATCCGTATTAGCTAAAGAATAAATTGAATAACCACATAAAAATATTAATAAAAACAATACCACTAATATATATTTATTTTTCATACTAATTGACCGAAAGTGTTATAAACGCATCAGCATTAATAGTTCCGATTGAAAGCTTACTTTTACTTTCAATCTCTATAGCTGCTTTTAAATTAAGTAAATAAGGTATTCCATTTTCTATTTTTATTTGATCTCCAGGCTCAGTACGGGAAACAATAGAATTGTCTTCATTCATAAGCTTAATAGAAACGCCTCCTTTTCCTGCGGTTCCTAAATTCTCCAACTTCCCTGTACTTCCAAATTTCCCTTGATAATAAACACCTACGTATTGCGTCTGGTCACAATAAATTTCCAGTTGAAAGTTTTCCCCTCCCTTATTGAACCGACCACTTTTTAAATCATCAATACTGTAATTTCCAAGATCAACAATCACATCATCTTTCACATAACAAGATTTGGCTTTTGTCTCTATATCTTCATCCAAAACTATACGCATAAAATTAACATCATTATCCCTTCCCCTTATTACTACAGTTGCTATTTCTGTATTTTTTGATATTTTCCCTGTTCTAATTCCACTCATTTTTACAAATTCGACAACCAATTGTTGGCTAACATTACAAGGAGTTTTACATTGCCTATTAAATGGAAAATAATTAGTTGATGAATTTACTGAGCTATCACTTGTTGGCCAATAAATACGTAACCCTAAACCAGGAATTGATGTTTTAATCGTATCTCTATCATATTTTCCAAAATTAACTCTATCCGAATAAACACCTATCAGCTCTAATTCTTGCTGATTATTAGTCGTGCTATTTATTACTTTTGTATTTATTTTATGCTCGCTTTTGGATAAAACTGCCCCCAATGGTTTATCATGGTAATCTATAATTTTATTATCATTTAAATAAATATTTTCTGTATATACACTTGAAAAGCATTTTATAGAAACGAAAAACAACATTAAAAATATTGAAATTTTCATTAGAATCTCTTTTAATAGCAATTTATGTCAATTTGCGATTGTGTTGTAGACATATCCTTTTTTAAATCATCAGTATTTAATATACATTCATACTTTTCCCCATCTAAACTCCAAACTGCCTTCCAGGGGTTTTCATTAACTTCATTTATATTAGGCTCTGATATAAATACAAAACCACTTTGATCTGTAATGCCTAAGCTATTATTTTCCCCATCTATTATTTTCGTACCAAAAGGAATTTTATATTTATCACTCTTAATTTTAAGTATTTTATTAAATACTTTGTTTACCTTGAACTCAACTAATGGCGATGAGCCTGAAACAGGAATAACCATTAAATTATTATCTTCTATCTCAGCGTTATTTTTGCTTTTTTTAGAATCCAATAGGATATAATTCTTTTTATACGGTGATAAGTTTGGATAAATACCATAGCCATTACCAGCAATTTCAATATTACTATTTGATGATACTTTCATGCCCTCAGCACCAACTGCTTTTATAATCGAATAAGTTTTTCCTATATTTGAGACTCTATTTATGCCACCAGAATGTAAAACAACGGCTCCTTTCATATTACCATATAACATTTTACTATTATTGCTTTGAGAATAGCCTACTGATTTCGTATTATAGCCATTATTATTTTCTACTGATAATCCAAATCCAGGAGTTGTATTTGAATTCTTATCAGTCCAAATATTTATAGAACTTGCATTTCGTGTTTTTTCATTTATCGAAGCTGCAACTCTGGTATTATACCCATTAGAATGATTTGAATAACTTGAACTGAGATTAACATTTTTATTTTTAGTATAAATAGGAATACTTGCACTTAAATATAGTGTATTATCAATTTTGTCCATATTGTTTTTATATCTAAAAATTGACATATTGTAGTTTATTCTTTTATATTGATTATTAAAACCAATAGAATAACTATAATTATCCTTATAATTACTACTCCATGGCTGTGAATAGTAACCAGACATAGATATACTACCAAAGCCTTCTGGAAGATTTTTACTTATAGATATATCAGTTAGCTGTTTTTGGCTCGAATTTATAAAAAAGTTTCTGTTATTATCAACTTGTTTCTCTGTAAGAAATTGCTCCAATTCCAAATAATTTTCATCTAAATAACGTGACATTGATAATGAAAAATAGATATCCAATGGGTGAATATCATTTTCGTAACTCATTCTTATTTTGTCATTACAAAATACACTACACGATGAATCAAGAGCCCGCTTTACATCACTCTTTGAGCGAGAGTATTCCATTGACATACCACCAATAGATGAATTTATTGTTCCTCCAACCATTGCCTGCATATAATCATTGGGAAAAATAGTTTGTACACCACTGTATATGGTAAGATTATTATTTACTCCATATTTTATAATTCCCTGAGTTAGCCAATAATTCTGTGAATAATTCATATCTAATTCACCAACATCTACGCTATACTCATACTTGCCAGGCCTCAGAAGATTAGAAATAGTAGATACAGGAATTTCCTGTACAGTTCTTTCTCCCTCAACATTCGTTAATATGATATCTAAACTACCATTTCCATAAGTTATTGGTAAATCAGTGATATTATATTCACCAGCAGGTATGTTTTTTTCATAAATAACACGACCATTATACTCAACACTGAGTAAAGAAGGTGTATTAGCTATCCCTCTGATAACTGGTGCAAAACCACTTAGTGATGTTGGCTCCATTCTCTTATCACTAGCCAATTTTGCTCCCCGATATTTAGCCCAACTAAAATATTGACTATCTGTTGTCATCTCCCCGATAGTTAAAGCAGATTTTAAGCTAGCAATTGGATACTCTGCATATAAATCATTAAATCTATTTTTTGTTGCTTTATTACTTTTTGCTGTTAATACGTTGCTAGTATATATATGCCATGAAGATAAATTTAAATGTTGATTGAAATACCCCCTATATAAATGCATATTGTTATAATTGCTTTGCCTTATATTGGTATAATTCATATCATATGAAATAGCATAACTATTGACTCCCTTACTCCATTGTTCAGGAGAAATATAGTCCTCTGGCTTTGTCGATATATAAATTTGAGGTATGTTAATACTTAATTTTTCTTCCTCATCATTATATTCCGTATATGCTCCATTTAATAATTCATCTATATAAGTACAACCTAATAACCGCTCTCTTTCTAAGAAAACCATTTCATAATTTAGTTTTAATTTATCTAAATCTTTCTGTGAAAAGCACGGTTTTAATTCACCATTGGCATTTTTAAAATTAATATTTTCCAGGCCAATCTTTTTATGATTAACATAAATATCCACATAGTATCTGCCTGGTTTTTTAACTTCATCTAATATAATGTTTTCATTATGTCCTAAATATGTTAAAAAACTAGTTTTAAACCTATCATTGGAGTTCTTAGTTTCATTAGCATAGGTAGTTTCATTAGCAAAAAAAACAAACAAAGCTGGTAATATATATTTTTTTATTTTCATATCAGCTCACAATGACCTCTTTTGATATGTAAGCCCCAAGATCATCTATGTAACTATATTTTATGTTTATATTTTTTCCATTCGTCTTATTTTTTAATTTAAATCTAGTCTCACTAAATGGAGAAATAAAACTTGAATCCATATTTACAGCATTATCATCAATTAAAACACTTCCTAAATTAACATATATTGGTGACTTATTTGTAGCAACCAAATAGCTATCATTACCACTATTTTCCATTCTCCAAGTTAATTTATCCCCCGCATCTTGCCTATTTATATTGATGTTACTAGGCAAATAAAAAAACTTAATTTTAGTGTGAATGGCAATATTAAGAGAATTCTCTGACTGACTGTTTTCAGGTGGTATATCCAAAAAATTCAACCACAACATAGTTTCTCTATCTTTAGGATATGAGTCTTTAAGCTCACTAGTTCCTATAATTCTTACCACCTTTGATTTTTCAGGTCTTATCTTAAATACAGGCTGTGTAATAATAAATTTCGAATCAGCTATTTTATCATTACTCTCATTTTCAGATAACCAAACGTGGACCAATGCTGTCTTTTTACCTAAATTATTCACCTCAAATGTTTGCTCATTTTCCGATTCATCAAATATAACTCTCGTTGTATTTATTTGAATTGTAGCTAATGACGATAAGGGCATTAGTACGATAAATAAAATAATTAATTTATTCATTTTATCATCCAATATTTATAGATATTAAATTAATGCTAATTAGTGCTGATTTATTTTAATATTTGATTTTTTATTGTAGGCTTCATTTCCTGAAGCCTTATTTTATTATGGGTAAACTACACTATATAAAAGGTTACCTTCGACTGCACCTGGGGCTACATTTTCCTTAATTGAAATATAATTAACAGTAAAATCAAATTGTGTATCTTGATTCTCTACGCGAGTTTTCTTAGGTGAAATATTTTCAGCTTTCTTAAAATCAAAATCATTATCGACTTCATCAGTAATAACCAGCTGTACTCCTTTTGCACCGCCAATTCCATCTTCTTTCATATTTCTTAAATAACCCGTAGCTGTATCAATGAATTCAGCATTATTCAAACTTTCGAATTTAATTGCATAGCCTTCTCCAGCAAGACAATTTTCACCTTTTAATCTTATGAAGAATGAAGTGCTACCTGCTCTATCATTAATCTTCCTAAAATCAGCTACATTAGCAACTGGCATATTAACAGTGAAATTATTGTTAGTCGTAGCACCACCTTCTGTATTTCCTCCTTCAATAATACAAGTAGCATCACGAATACTACCTATAAAACTTATCTTTCCATCAGGGACAGCCGCTATACTCATATTAGAAAGGATCCCCCCACTAACAAGTATTGTCGATAATAAAGTTTTACGATTAAATATTGAACTTAGTTCCATAACTTAACTCCAAATTGTTTTCGTTTTGAACATTCAAAAATAATAAAATATGTATGTGCCTATAATTTACAGTTCACATAAATATAGTTAACTAATCAGCTTGCGTGCAAATTATATAAAATGGGATATTTTATTAAAATAGTTTATATGTATCATATTATTTCTAAAAACCAAAAAAATAATCACTGCAATACACTGATATTAAACAATAAAAATAAAATCAATAATAATGAGCATAGATTCTGATATTTTTTATTTCTACATGTAAATAAGGAAGGTTCATCATGATACTTATCACTCTCATTTCGACATAAAATTTATTAACTATTTCAGTGTGGGAATCAAAATAGATTTCAATGGTTACCCCTTTAGTAAAAACAACCTATTGTTAACAAAATCACATAAGTTATTTAATATGCGTGGAGCGGGTAAAATAGTATTTACTTCGGTTAAATATGTGTTTGTAATATTGAGCAGCAGGTGGAATTGAGATAGTTTAATAGGCGTTAAAAGTATATTAATATACATTTAAGCTTTTATGATATCGTCTTTATCGAATTAGATATGAAAGGAGATAAGAATTTGGCATAAAGCCAAGAAAACAACTCATTCTATTTTTAATAATGAGTTAGCTAGATAAGGATAATCGTCATACAGCTTCCATTTTCAACCATATCTTCTTAAATATAAAGTCACTATTTAATTAACGGTGAATTGCTGTAATTTTAAAAATTCAAAACAATTACTACTTATGAAAGTTGATAATGAGAATAGAGTGTAATCCTCTTGAAGTTATTTATAGTAAGAATATTTCTACTTTACTTAATAGATGATAGATAATTATTATAATGTGTTTAAGCAAGCTGATTTAAAAATAGAAATTTCTGTACTCTGTGATCTCCTCTGCAAAACTATTTCTGTTTAAACCATAAATACAGCACATTCCCATATGGTTCACGGTAAATGTTTATCATTTGTTAGTCTTTATAGCTAGGATAGCTTATTAAATACATTAGTATATACAAATAAAAAGTTACTCTAATACCGTTACTATAGTGAGGATGTATCTATACAGTTTACACTTCCTATATTAATAACACCTTCATTTTCAAGCTCTTCAATCATCTTGTTATATATCTTTTCTTGCTCAGGCTTAATGATATGCTCAATAAATTCGTCTACTGATACATTTAGCACATTTAATATCGTTAAAATGCTTTCAAAATTCATGGATGTAATACCACGTTCATATCTTGAAACTTGCTGCTGACTGACAAATATCAACTTAGCCAATTCCTTTTCTGATAACCCTCTAGATTTCCTCGCACCACGAATGAATAAGCCAATATTTTTATTTAATTTCATATATTCCACCATATTTAACAAATCAAAAAAACAGGCGGCAAATAATAAATAAATACCCTGCATACGTAAACATTCTAAATTTGATGATATATTTTGTTACATTATTTTTCATTTCCTTTCATTTTATGTTATCGTGAACATTAACTTATCAGTCATACTCATCTAACAGAAACTTAAACCATAGCTAAATAAGATTTAAATTAATATAAATGATTCATGACATTATTGTATTTTCCCTTCCATTTGACATGCTTGGTTTCAAATAAAAACATTTTGAAACATTCGACCGTTATTAATACACGCATAGGGAGTTAAAAAATATTTAACAATAAGAATACAATTTAATTAGATAAATAAGTTAAAATAATCACTTTTAATAGATAAAAAATCCAATACCATCAGCTGTACATTAATGCTTGGTGAGCTAATTAGTAGTCAAATAGAGTTATTCTTCGTATTAAATAAAGCTAGTCCAACTTCTTCAAAATACCCTCTACTTATTGTTCTAAATGCTTTTTATCGTATTAATACAAATGATAACAATGTCAACTTACAGCAGATTAAATGCAGTAAATATGATTATGATAATTCAATTTTAGTGAGATAATGCCTTTCCATGCCTGTCTCAGGGAAATCAGGCAATGACATTTGTTTCACATACCCTAATTTTTCATAAAATGGCAAGGCTTGAAAACTGAAGGTGTCAACTAAGCTATGAATACAACCTATTTTGATTGCTTCCCGTTCAGCAGCCTTCATCAATTTACTGCCTAACCCCATTTTTCTGGCGTCCTCACTCACCCATAAAAAATCAATACAGAGCCAATTCGCCTTCACAGAAGCCAGTAATCCTCCAAGCATAACACCAGAGTCATTTTTAAAATAAACGCCTAGCTCACCAAAACGTTCTGCATTCAAATATTGGATATTAAAACTACGTAACCCTGCAAGGAGTTCTTCTTTATCTTCAGTGGTGATTTCATGTGCAATAATAATATTCATTCGATGCTCTGTTAATACTCGGCTAATAACGTGTTATTTCAAACATATTTACTTTGATAAGTAAACAGTAAAATAGGAGAGGATTGAATATGCTATTTTAAAATACATCAGTTTCTATAATTTGGGTAATTAAAGCCGTTACAGACAATACCAATGAGGATTTGATCATTTGCTGAAAACGGTGTTTTTGTAATTCAATTAATTGGTTATCGACAAGATCCTCTGGTTGATTGAATCTCATCATTTCTGGTAAAGGTTCCATACAATGAAGCATTTTAATACTGCCTAAAATTTCATCATCGGTGAAATTCAGATCCACGTTTTCTACTGATAACGATCCATTCAAAGCAAGGAATAATTCTATATCCTCATAGGTTTCTCGAGAAATAGCCCCTAATGCAAATAGGAGTTTCAAACGAACTGATAACTCACCTAATGGGCCATTTCCAGTCAAAAGAGGCTCAACTGCATATTTTACTGCATAATCATCCTTTCTAAAAACTTTTAACATTAATTTATCAATAGCTTGTGAGATTAAAATAACAACCTCCTGGACAAATAAATGCACCTCCGGTCGTTGATTTAACCGTTCAAGAACTTGATTTTCAATGTTTTGTTTATTTTCCATATTAGCTTCTTTTATCACTTTATAGCTATATTACTTTATCTCACATAGCAAATAGCCATAAAGTGATTGAACCTCAAAAATTAATCCATTACCCGTAATATTACTTATTATTCAGCATCATTAATTGATATTGAGTACAAATTCTATCAATTATCTCTGGATATTGCTCTAACCCACAAAGCTCAACAACCGCTTGATATATACCTTTGCAAGCAACTAGCTTTGCCATTTCATTTGCTTGGGGATCGGCTTCACATCTGAAATGTAATGCGGCAGCAATTCCTATGATCAGATTTTCATTTGGTAATTGGTATTCTAATGTGCCTAACAACGGCTTAATTAAGCGATCATTAGAACTTAATTTTCTCATAGGCTGCCGCCCTACTCGACTGACATCATCTTTTAAATATGGGTTTGAAAAGCGACTTAGTATTTTATCTATGTATTGATTATGTATTTGTGAATCAAAACCATAACGTTGAATTAAAACTTGTCCGCTTTCTTGCATAGCTGATTTAACAACAGTATAGATCCTCAAATCTCCAATTGCCTCGCTGATTGTCTGGTACCCATATCGCTGCCCTAAATACGCTGTCATTGCATGACCTGTATTTAATGTAAATAATTTACGTTCAACAAATGCCATTAGATTGTTCGTCAATTCCATTCCATCGATAATAGGAATATCACCAACAAATTGTGTTCGGTCAACAATCCACTCACTAAAGGATTCGACAGTAACATCAAGTGGGTCATCATTCGCTGCATCCATCGGAGGAACGATCCGGTCAACTGCGGAGTCTACAAAACCAATATGTTGGTCAACCCATTGATGTAATTCTTCCGGCAAATGAACCAACACATGTTGTTTTAATTGGCTAGTTCCCCTTACCATATTTTCACATGCAATTATATTGAGTGGCTGGTTATTTCCCTGCGATTTTCTATAAATTATGCCTTTAGCTATCGTTGACGCTATTTTTTCAAGTACTTGTGGCCCGACAGCAGTTGTAAGCATATCCGCTGTTGCAATAAACTCTATCGTTTTAGGGTCATTACTATTAACAGCGTGAATGTGTTGGACTTTCTCGATACGATTTTCCTGACCAACAACATGAACATTATAAGATTGCTGATGCGCGAGTTGGTCAATTAATGGCTGATTGACATCAGTAAAAGTTACTTGTGAATTTGCGTCTGCTAATAATTTACCAATAAAACCGCGGCCTATATTTCCTGCACCAAAATGAATGACTTTCATTATTATTCTCCTTATGCTGCACTTTGAGACGCTAAAATTTCGAGTACTTCCTGAACATCTTGGGTTTCACATAAACGCTCAATAACCCCATCTTCATCTAACGCGGAAGTAATTCGTGTGATAACTTCAATGTGCTCATTATTTTGTGCTGCAATACCAATAACTAAGCGGGCAATTTCATCAGGTTCTTCACCAAATTGTACGCCTTCAGGGTATTGGCAAATAACAATGCCGGTTTTTAATACACGATCTTTTGCTTCTATGGTGCCATGAGGAACAGCAATAGATTCACCTAGATAGGTTGAAGTCAGTTTTTCGCGAGCTAACATCGCCTCAATATAGTCAGGCTCAACATAGCCACCCTCAACTAATTTTTGCCCTGCAAATTGAATGGCTTGCGTTTTATTCTGTGCAGATAGGTTTAAATGAATATGCTTTGCACTCAATGTAAATATCGCATCATCATGATCTTCCATTTCATAGGATTCATCATTTGCTGCAATAATCGTTTGTTTAACCAGTCGTCCATCATTTGCTGCTTTAGGATTTTTTTTAGCTATTAAATTGGTGACTAAATCATTATACGTTTGGCTATCTAAGAAGTTTGTTAAAGAAATATGCATTGCATTTGGTGCAAATGACTGTGCCCTTTGTGTTAGGTCTCTATGAGTAATGACAATATCAACGTTATCTGGCAGGTCGTTAATTGCCATATTAGTGACGGTAATATCGATTAACCCTGCATCTCGCACTTTTTTGGCTAATACCCCAGCCCCCATTGCACTTGACCCCATGCCTGCATCACAAGCAACAATAATGCTGCGCACTTGAGCTAAATTGATAGAGGTATCTTTATTGATTGAGCTTGTTGCTGATGACTTTGATTGCGTTTTCATATTGCGCATTTTTTTCGTCGCACTTTCGAGCTCATCATCATCGCCAATTCGTGTTCGTTTTAATAAAAGTACTGAAACGATAAAAGAAACAACTGTAGCACTGGTGACTGATAAAATAACGCCAATAAGTGATGATTTAGGGGTCATCAGTAGAACTGCAAATATTGAACCCGGTGATGCTGGGGAGACTAACCCTGCATGAAAAAGGTTCATAACAAACACTCCTGTCATCCCGCCCAGAATAACAGCAAGAATTAACCGAGGGTTCATTAAGACATAGGGGAAATAAATCTCATGAATCCCACCAAAAAAGTGAATAATTGCGGCCCCTGGTGCAGATTGCTTGGCATTACCTTTACCAAAAAACATATAAGCGAGTAAAACGCCTAAACCTGGTCCGGGGTTTGCTTCAATTAAGAAAAAGATGGAGGAACCTGTTTCAGATGCTTGCTGAATACCTAACGGTGAAAAAATACCGTGATTAATAGCATTATTGAGAAATAAGATTTTTGCAGGTTCAACAAAAATAGACGTGAGTGGAAGTAAGTTATTCTCCACCATCACGTTCACACCAGCCGCTAATATTTTGGATAACCCTGCAACAAGAGGACCGATCGCTAAATAAGCCAAAATAGCTAATAACATGCCGATAATGCCGGATGAAAAATTATTCACCAACATTTCAAAACCTGTTTTAACCTTGCCTTCAATCCACAAATCAAAACGTTTTATTGCATATCCGCCTAATGGGCCAGCAATCATTGCCCCCATAAACATCGGCATGTCAGCACCAACAATGACTCCCATTGTTGTTATTGCACCAACTATTCCACCCCGCTCTCCACCGACCAAACGGCCACCGGTATAACCGATTAATAGAGGGAGTAAATAGGTGATCATAGGACCAACAAGTTGAGCTAATGTCTCATTAGGCCACCAGCCCGTTGGGATAAATAACGCGGTAATTAATCCCCAAGCGATGAAAGCACCGATATTAGGCATAACCATATTACTGAGGAAACGCCCAAAATTCTGTACCTTTAATTTGATATTTGATGTTACCATGATAGAACCCCGTGGTACGAGAATGATAAAGTTGTAACGTTATCGCCAAATAACGTCTGTGATTTTTTCAACTCTTTCACTCTAGCATGAGCTTTATCAGATCCGCACCACGTGGGCCTTTATGTGAACAAGATCACTATTAGCCCCCGACTTACCCCACCTTTATATTGATGAAGATCACATAAAAATCATGTTACTAAATTACATTGCTCTTTTTTCACACAAAAAAACCATTTTTAGTGATGTTAGTCACAGTTTAAAACTCGTTATTTATCTTCAATTAGTGAAGAACATCACAATTTATTTTCTATTTATCTTTTTTATCCTGTGGACTGATATCAATTATCCAACTGTACAAATCACTTTTTATATTTTGTAATAAAATTACTAAACGCACTTTCTTCATTTTTCTTTGCATGCTGCAATAAATCACATTATCGTCTTTCGTAGTCAATGCCTGTTATTGCTATGTGAAAACTTCATTTTCTATTTCATTATTACTACCGTCTTTTTGCGATAATCTTAAACTGAATTAACGACAACGTATTATTATCAATACATTATTTAACCTTGCTTAGTCTGGTCTTCACCGATAAATTACCTCTAATTTTCTTAATTAAAATGTGAATATCATGACGTTAACCATTATTGTTTTTCTTTTGGTTTATATTGCGATGGGCTTTGGTAAGCTACCCGGCTTTAAAGTTGATAGAACTGGCGCTGCGGTTATTGGTGCCCTAGCTATGATGGCTATTGGTAGTATTACCCCTCCTCATGCATGGAATGCTATCGATTACCGAACGATTGGGATGTTATTCGGGCTTATGGTTGTTTCAGCTTCTTTTGTTGTGTCTGGTTTTTATAGCTGGACCGCAAATAAAGTCGCAATGCTAAAAGTTTCGCCCCCTATATTACTCGCTGTTTTAATTCTTGTTGGTGGCTTTCTTTCCGCATTGCTCACGAATGATGTTGTTGTTGTCGCGATGACTCCATTATTAGTATCAATTAGTTTATCTCGCGGTTTAAACCCAATTCCTTTTTTACTTGGCTTTTGTTTCGCAGCGAATAACGGAGCTGCAGGTTCATTAATTGGTAGCCCACAAAATATGATCGCAGCACAAGGGCTTGATATCTCGTTTGTTGGCTTATTACAGGCATCAGCAATACCAGCCCTACTTTCCTTACCATTAACATGGTTAGTACTCGTTTGGTTATATCGTCATCGTTGGTATTTGACTAAAGAAAATACGCTCTCAACTCCCCCTAAATCAACCCAAGAAACATTAGATGTCTGGGAGACAGCAAAAGCAGGTGTCATTACTTTCGCAGTCATCATTACCTTTATTGTGACTGATATTCCTAAAGAACTTATTGCATTAACGGCTGCTGGATTTTTATTATTAAATCGATCTATTGCCTCGAGTGATATGCTTAAACTCGTTGATGGTAATCTTTTATTACTCATCATGGGGCTATTTGTTGTCAATGCCGCTTTTGCTGCCACGGGACTACCTCAGCAATTATTAACTGATTTGCGAAACTACGGTGTGGACCTCAATAATCCATTAGCCCTATTTCTAGTGACCGGTGTCCTAAGTACTATTGTTGGAAATAATCCTTCCGTCATGCTACTTGTTCCTTTCTTAACACCTGAAGGCAATGCCGATTCGTTAGGCGCTGCTCTCGTATTGGGTTCTGGTTTTTCAAGTAACTTACTGGTCTTCGGTAGCCTTGCTGGCATTATTGTCGTTGAGCAATCAGCGGCATATGGCGTGAAAATTTCTTTCGGTGAGTTCTCTAAATCAGGGGGAATTGTCGCGCTATTGTGTATGCTATTAGCCGCTGCTTGGATTTTACTTGCGTTATAGTCGTTTTAACCAATCTGCTATCACACTGGCAGATTGGTTATCATGATATTTTCTATGGCAGGATCGCAAAAGAACGAACAGGAAAACCACTGGCATTATTGGGTTTTGCGACGATATTAAAAATTACCGCGCCACGTGTGGGCACTTGGTCTAAATTAGCGAGTAATTCAACTTGGTAGGTATCTTGTTCTAATACATAATACTCACCGAGTAATGCATTATTTTTTCGAAAATCTTTTGCGGCATCAGTATCAAATGTTTCATGGCCAATTGCTTTTATACCGCGTTCTTCAAATAAAAATTTGAGTGCGTCCATACCCCAACCCGGTATTTGGTTATTGCCCTCGTCATCTTTATTATCCATAAGCTCTTGTGATGGCCAACGTTTACTCCAGTCAGTGCGTAATGCGACAAAACTCCCAGATTCAATTCGGCCATTTTTCGCTTCAAAATTAAGGATATCATCAAGAGAAAATGCAAAATTAGGATCTTCTTTTGCTCTCTCAGACTGGTCAATAACAATTAATGGCAGAACAAGTTCCTTTAATTCGAGCTCATGTAAATAACGTTTTCCTTCCACGAAATGGCAAGGTGCATCAATATGGGTGCCATATTGCCCTGGAAATGTAAACTGCTGCGCAAAAAAGCCTTCTGGGTAGCCAAATAATGTTTTAAATTCGGCAGAGTCAAACATAAAAAAATGCGGTGAGTCTTTATCGAAACTATGGGTCAAATCGACCCATTTTTTAGATTTTATTATATTAAATGCATCAATTAATTCATTGCTCATATTTGCCCCTGTCAGTTCTATTGTCTAAATAAACCTATCTACAAACTATTTTTATAATGCCTTTCCTAACCTATTAAATAACGAAAAAACATTCTGTTGTCTACAAATTCAACACGAATCTTTTTCATATTAAATAAGTAAGATATTTAGTTTATATAGAAAAAACCACTAATTAATAAAAATTAGTGGTCAACATAATAATCAAAATAAAAAATAAACTAGGATTTTATTTAGGATATTTATTCCAGCTCTCAGGTTCAATAAAGCCATCATAAATACGCTGCGAACGAATATAATCTGCATACTCTTTAGACTCAAAAGCGTCTTTCAAATCTTTTGCCCACTGAGCATCTAAATCTTTTTGCATAACAGTCACAATAACGCGATGCTCTAGCGGTGAATTTTCTACAACTAAACCATCAGCAATACGTTGGCCGGCACTTGCCACATAGTTACCATTCACAACAACAAAATCAACATCATCTAATAATCGCAACCCTTGTGCCGCATCGGTTTCTCGAATATCTAAGTTATATTCATTTGGGGAGATATCATTAACACTAAAACTTAATGTACTCACATCTGGCTTAATTTTTATCCAACCTAACTTTTCCAAGATCCTCGCGCCACGCTCTGCATTAACGGAGTCATTAGATAACGCAACAATCATACCGTCTTTCACTTCATCCAGTGTTTTATGTTTATTTGACCGCAGACTTTGAGGTGCACTCGGTGAGTCTGTTAACGCCACCATATTAATATTATTCTTTTTGTTATAAGCCTCCATATAGGCGCGGCTTTGGTTTACAGATGCATCAATAGAGCCTTCCTCAAAAGCAGGGTTAATTTGTCTATTCTGGGAAAATTGGCGCAAATTAACGGTATAACCTTTTTTCTCTAAAATCGGTACGATACCTTTGTCTACTTGGTCAATATAATTGCCAACACCAAAACCTATTGTAATTTGTTTTTTATTCGGATTATCTTTTTCGCTATTATCGCCACACCCAGCCAGCACCGCTAAAGCTGCAGTAATTAAAGATAAATTTATTAATTTTTGTTTTAACATAGATAACAACCCTGTAAAGATATTTTGGGCAGTATAATCATAATTAGCGAGTACAACTTAGACTATATCGTTATAACTTAATACTAAAGTAATATAAGAATGGCATTTGATTCCTTTTAGTTATAAGTATATAACAAATAGATCGTTCGATTAGTAATGTGATTGATATGTAATGAAGGAGATAAAAAACATTTAAAAAAGTGAGTTGCTTTATGAGTCTTTCCTATAATGATGTAATTAATTCTTTAACTAATTTAACACCAGATTCCAGCCTAGCTAAAATTCGCCATGAACGCGCAGTGGCGACTGAAAATACTCAAGCCGTATTTGACGCTATTTTTTCTACGCCATCGACACTTCTCACAAATGATGTGAAATATTATTTTGCCTATGAAGTTGCAAAAGTGACAGGGAGTCCCCGCCTCACTGAATTTTATTTTCAATTAATAGACTCAATGCCTGATGAACCGCTTAGCAAACCACTGGCTACAGCAAAAGAATATCTGCAAGTTTTAACACAATCACCTAAAGATACCCATTACCAATTAATGACTGCGTTAACTGAACAAGGTTGGCAACAAAGTGACATCATTCTACTTGCTCAATTAATAACTTATGTCACCTATCAAGCGCGTCTAATCGAAGGGGTTCTGTTACTGACGAATAATAGTCATCTTGCACATAACTCACCTAAAGTGGTGGCTGGCAAATGGAACCACCAACCATTAACCCGCAAAGGAGAACCTTCCCCAACGGCTTTTACACAAGATAATTTAGGATGGGAAGCTTGGATTTCAGCAAGGGATGCAAAAACGCTATCCGCTGAAGAAGCCCAAATCATGAAAAAATTTGGTCAATTAAACTCTGAGTATTTTTTACTACTCGCCCATCAAAGTAAGATTTTAGAGTTACGAACTTTAATTGACCGTGGCGTATTTTATACCTCAGAAGGGTTACCTCGCTGGGAACGTGAATTCGCTGCAGCCGTAACCAGCAAAGTTAATGGCTGTATATACTGCGCTTCTGTACATGCGAGAAAAGCCAGCCAGTATGCAAAAGAACGACGCGCTGATGTTGATAAACTACTAGCAACTGCGACGGGTTCAGTACTTGCTGAAGGTTTTGATGACAGACTCCTAGCCATTACAGATTTAGTCGCCTCTTTATCTGCAACCCCCATCCAAGCCACACCATCACAAATTAAAGAGTTAAAAAATTTGGGGTTATCTGAACTTGAATTACTTGATTTAGTTCAATCCACGGCCTTCTTTTCATGGGCGAACCGCTTAATGTTATCGCTGGGTGAGCCCTTTGAAATAGTAGAGGACAAGGAGTAATTCAATGGAACTGATTATGGGTTTAGAGGTATTAGAAGCGCAAATAAAACAAGATTTGCAGTATTTAAATTTACCGATAACGTCTTGGTCATTATCAAAAAATGACCCTGAAAACCAAACTATTGATGTCGCTATCATTGGTGCGGGTATGTCCGGGATCACAGCTGCGTTCGCTCTGAAGTTACGTGGTATCAATGCCGTTGTTTTCGACCAAGCCCCTGTAGGCAAAGAAGGCCCATGGCAAAGCCCTGCATTAATGGAAACATTACGTTCCCCAAAACATGTGGTTGGCCCTGCGCTTGCATCCCCCTCTTTAACTTTTCAAGCTTGGTTTAAAGCCCAGTTTGGCATTCAAAAATGGGATGAACTCGATAAGATTCCACGTTTGCAGTGGGGGGAATACCTGCAATGGTATAAAACCATGACAAAACCCTTTGTACTTAACCAATACCAATTAGTCGATGTGCAATTAAACGATAACTACCGTGAATTAATTTTTGATACTCCTAACGGTACTGTCAGGTATCAAGCACAACATGTTATTTTATCGACGGGTATGGAGTCTTTTAGTGAAGCTAATATCCCTAATTTTATGAATGATATCCCAACAACCTATTGGGAACATTCATATGCAGGTACTGACTATCGTCGTTTTAAAGGCTTAGACATTGGTGTTGTGGGTTATAGTGCCGGTGCGATGGATAGTTCAGCAACAGCATTAGAAAATGGCGCTAATTCAGTTGAGATTTTGATCCGCGCTAGCGACATGCCCCGCGTAAATCGAGGAAAAGTTGCCGGAAGTGCAGGTTTTACCAATGCATATGCCTATTTTACAGATGCTCAGAAATGGCATTACACCGATTATGTTGCCAAAGCCAAAACGCCAGCTCCCCATGGCAGTACGTTGAGAGTTTCTCGCCATAAAAATGCTTATTTCAATTTCAATACCCAAGTTAAATTTATTGAATTGAAAAATAAAAAATTGCATGTCACAACAACGACAGACAAATTCGTATTAGATTATTTAATCTTGGCAACTGGCTATCGGATTAATTGGGCCAAACACGGTGCCTTTCATCAATTATCTCCGCTAGTTAAAACGTGGGGAGATGCATACACGCCATCCATTCATGAAGAAAATACAGAGTTAGCTTCACATCCTTATTTAGGTAATCACTTTGAGTTTCAAGCTAAACACAAGCAAGACACATTAAAAATCAATCAGTTATATTGTTTTAACTTAAGTGCATCGCTCAGTATGGGCCCGGTCATAGGGTTAATCCCTGGAACGAATATTGGGGCAGAACGATTGGCTGACCATATTGCAGCTCAATTGTACTTGAGCCATCAAGAACAACACCTTGAGCAAGTCAAAAATAGCCAAGAGGCTGAATTATTAGGTGATGAGTGGCAACCCGCTGCACCACCTTCAGAACGCGTGCAATTAACTGATAATGTAGAGTAAATCATGATTACCTTTCAAAATATTCAAAAAGTCTATGAAAAAGATGGGCAGTCTTTAGTTGCATTGCAAGACATTAATTTGCATATCAATAAAGGTGATATCTTTGGATTTATTGGTTATAGCGGAGCGGGTAAAAGTTCACTTATCCGCTTGGTGAATCAATTAGAAAAACCAACCAGTGGTGCCGTTATTATCAATGGCCAGAATATTGCTGAACATACCCCTGCAGAAACTCGTTCACATAAAAAAAGCATCGGTATGATTTTCCAGCATTTCAATTTGCTAGAAACGAAAACTGTTGCTCAAAATATTGCGATGCCCTTATTACTTTCAGGTGTCGATAAACAAGAAATCACTCGGCGAGTTGATAGTATTCTTGAATATGTCGAGCTTAGCGATAAAAAAAACCAATACCCTGGGCAGTTATCTGGTGGGCAAAAGCAGCGTGTGGGGATTGCGCGTGCGTTGATCAACAACCCACAAATTTTACTATGTGATGAGGCCACTTCAGCACTCGACCCACAAACGACGCGCTCAATTTTGCAATTACTAAAAAAGATCAATCAAGAGCAACACATTACTATCTTGCTAGTTACTCACGAAATGGAAGTTATTGAACAAATTTGTAACCGTGTTGCTGTTATGGGGTCTGGCAAAATTGTCGAAGAAGGAACTGTACTTGATATTTTTGCCAACCCACGCCAAGACACAACCAAGAAATTTGTAGGAACCGTATTAAACGAAGAAATTCCAGAACGCGTTCTACATAACTTAGAACATCAACAAGATGTTTATCGTCTTGAATTTTTAGGGGCTTCCGCGCAACAACCTGTCGTTAATGAGTTAATACTCAAAGAAATTGTCAAAATAAATATCTTATTTGCCAATATGAAAGAGATCAGTGGTGTCGTGCTGGGCAGTATGTTTGTCCAATTTATTGGTGATAAAGAAAAAATTGATGAAGCCGTTGCTTTTCTTCGCCAACGTGGAGTTGCAGTCAATCAGGGGGCGCTATGACACAATTATTTGAAACCGCTTTAACGACGAAACAGTTTTTATTAGCGATGTCAGAAACCTTTACGATGGTCAGCATTGCCCTTGTATTAGGTTCTATATTTGGGATCCTATTAGGTATCGTACTTGTTGTAACGAGGCCAGAAGGTATCTGGGAAAATAAATGTATTTATCGCATTGTGAACCCGATTATTAATATTATTCGTTCATTGCCTTTTATCATCTTATTAGTTGCAATGATCCCCCTTACGCGCTTTATGGTAGGAACCTCAATAGGAACAACTGCAGCCATTGTGCCATTAGTCATTTTTATTGCTCCCTATACTGCACGCTTAGTTGAAAACTCATTACTTAGTGTACATTCAGGTATTATTGAAGCGGCTGATTCTATGGGAGCAACAAATTGGCAGATTGTTTGGCACTTCATTTTACCTGAAGCGAAGTCATCATTAATTCTCAGTTTAACCGCTGCCAGTATTACTTTAGTTGGTGCAACCGCGATGGCAGGAGCCGTTGGTGGTGGCGGTGTCGGTGACTTGGCCCTAAACTACGGCTACCAACGTTTTGATAATGTAGCAATGGCTATCACCGTTGTCACATTAGTGATTATCGTACAAGGCATGCAATTTATTGGTGACTATTTAGCGAAAAAAGCACGCTTCCATTAGTTTCGTGGTAAAGGTCGAAAATATATTCGGCCTTTTCTCTTTTACCTGACTTTATAAGTGTCGATTATCATCCTTAATACTTGCGGCAGCCCCAACACCATAATTATCGTTAATAGAAAAAATTAACAATAAAACTCACTCTCGCGCTTACTTATTCATATTTATCATTTTTTTACGTATTTTAGTGCTCTTTTATAGTGAAAAATGCGATAAATAATCAAATCATTTAAATTTATTTATATTATAATCATGTAGATATATATTTTAATGGATGTTATCTGCTTTTTGCTAAAATAATCTGTTCTCAATGTATATTTAATCATTTTGTTGTTTTTTGCTTTCTACGCGCGCTTTACGATGCATCGTCAGCGTTTTATTCACTTACAGATTAAACTGATTATGCCAACTATTGAACAACTTATTTTATTGATTTCTATACTTATTCTTTTGGGGATTTTCTCTAGTAAATTGTCTGCTAGACTCGGTTTACCCATGCTTGTCATGTTTTTATTTGTTGGCATGTTAGCGGGTGAAGATGGGATAGGTAAAATTACGTTTGATAACGTTAATGTTTCGTATGCCGTTGGCTCTCTCGCACTTGCTTTAATTTTATTTGATGGGGGTCTTCAAACATCAGTAAAATCTATTCGTCTAGTTTGGAAACCGTCTTTTACACTAGCAACACTAGGCGTTCTTGTAACCGCTGGGGTGACTGGCCTCGCGGCGGCTTATATCCTCGACGTTCCTCTTCTGGAAGGTCTATTGTTAGGCGCGATCGTCGGTTCTACGGATGCTGCCGCCGTTTTTTCCTTACTGCGCAACGCCGGGATCTATTTAAATGAACGCCTGCAATCGACTTTAGAAATAGAAAGTGCAACCAATGACCCCACTGCTATATTCTTAACGGTTGGCTTATTACAACTCTTAATGAATCCACAAGCTTCAGGTAGTGAGTTAATTCTGCTATTTTTTAGCCAGATGGGGATAGGTACAGTTGTTGGTTTGAGTGTAGGCTGGGTTTCAGTCAAAATTATCAATAAGATTAAACTAATAGCTACTGGGTTATATCCTGTGCTTGTCGCTGCCTGTGGGCTGCTTTCTTTCGGTCTCGCAAGTAATTTAGAAGGTAGTGGCTTCTTATCTATTTTTGTTACTGGTGTAGTAATTGGTAACCATCGGTTTGTTTTTCAACGCAATACATTTTTGTTCCATGATGGATTAGCATGGCTAAGCCAAATTATCATGTTTGTTATGTTAGGGTTACTTGTCAACCCAAGCTCTCTAATTGAAGTCTGGCTTGAAGGTTTGATTATTGCCCTTGTCTTAACGTTTATCGCAAGGCCATTGGCTGTAATACCGGTTCTAAAATTATTTGGTTTCCCTAAACCTGAAATTACATTAATTTCTTGGGTAGGATTACGTGGCTCTGTCCCTATTATTCTTGCTATTTTTCCGTTTATCTATGGTTTACCTAATGCTCATCTAATTTTTGACGTAGTTTTCTTTGTGGTATTAATTTCAGCGACCTTACAAGGTTCAACCTTGCCTTATGTTGCACGCAAATTAAATTTAATGCAGCCACCGCCATTGATCCCTGCGGCAACGTTAGATATTACCGCTGTAGACCAAATAGATGCAGATTTAGTGGAATATACATTAGGTGAGGATTGCTCTGCAGTAGGTCGTCGATTATCGCAACTTGCATTACCTGACCAAACTGTTATTGCAATGATCACGCGAGAAAAAAGTGTTTTACCTCCAAGAGGGTCAACTATCCTTCATGCCGATGACCATTTATTTGTTGTTCTTAAACCTGAGAATCGTATTTTTCTGGAGCATTTATTTTCAGAAAAAAACATCTCTGAAAACACGCCTATTGAACTACCCGAAACAGGATTAAGTTTAAAAGGAACGACCCGATTAAATGAGATCCACTCATCTTATGGTATCCAAATTGATAATGGCGATGAAAGAACGCTTAACCAATTTATTTATGCTTCTATATCAGAACCTTTACAAGATACCGTCTTGAAATTAGAACAACTGCAATTAAAAATTGGGGAAATGATAGGGACACGCATCATAACCGTAATATTAGAACCAATTAAAGAGATGGAAGGTTGACTATGTTCAAATGTGCCAGAGATAATGACTCCCATTTTAAGTAATAGTGAATTCAACGATAAAAAATAAAAGCCCTTTCGGGCTTTTATTTGTTCTTTTATGAAACATGGAATAATAATAGTTATTGTCTGATTTAAACTATAAACAGCAATTGTGTTTAATTTACGTTCCTAATTTAAACAATTAAGAATGAAAATCAATTATGTTTCATTCTGGGACAATATCGATATCTGGCTATATAAGGGTATATGCAGTACTTTCAAACCCTTTATTACCTGTGTCCTCATCTACTTGAGTATCCTCTTGTAGGACTTCACTAAAAAACTCACCCATGTTAACGTCTAAAACTTTTAGTACTCGAACAAGACAATCTATATCGATACGATTAACACCACGCTCGTAACGAAATAGCTGCTGTTCACTTATATCTATCTCTTTAGCTAACTGAAAAACAGTAAAGCCTTGAGCTCTTCTAAGGGCTTTTATTTTTTGTCCAACTGCACAAGCGACAGGATATTTCGTGTTCATAAACATTCTCGCTTCAATTTATTATTAAGGAAATAAAAATTAACAGATAATTATCTGCAGATTTTATTTTTATATTTATGTGTATAACAGTGATAATGCTATAGACGATTCAGCATATATCGGAAAGAATGATATACTACCCTTATAATTAGTTTCAACTAGTCCTAAATTGACATTGCAACTATGTAACAAAGTGTTTCATGCTATACATTTTGCATTTGAAAGCGAAATACCGCTTTAAAATCACTCAGTTACACTAAATGTGCGTAATTTTTTTAAATAGTCGCCCAAAAGATATATCTCTCCTTATGGAATATTAATCTAAAAAAGACCCACATTGCCGATGTATAACCTAAAAATAAAGGAAATAAACAGAATTATTTAACACTGTAACAATATTAATGTTATTGATACAATTTAACATAACCAGAAATGATAACCCCTGTATTCATGGCGCTTTAATGTAAAAAATAGTAAAAACAATCAATTTTATCTTTAAAAATCTCTAATTTGACAAATATTAGTACATTAAAAAAACAGCGAGGCTGTTACAATTAGCAAATTTTTAAAGTAGCGAGACAGCGATTTATTATGCTCAAGTACCAAACATAACAAAACCATAACGTTAAGAAAGCTTATTATTCATTTTACTAGATGAATATCACAAAATTATGAAAAATAAATTTCATCGATAATCCATTTTTGATTTAACTTTTTTTGTTTTTTACCGTGTGAAAATCAATACAAAAACTCAAAAGCAAACACAATCTTAGAGTTTTAAACTGAAATATAGCGCTTTCCATTTACTATGTGATAAGATTTGTTTATAAAAAATTATATTTACTTTTTCTATTCTACAAGTAACCACGAAACATTCATTTCCACCGTTTTATTTTGCCAGTTATGTATAATGAAAACATTCTATTCTATAACTAGCCAAATATATTCTGTTATTGCTAGATTGAAATATCGATATAAGTGCTAGGTGGTATTTATAAGGTGTATACTGGGTTATTATGCATATAAAGTGAGCCGCAAAATCATTAATTGTCAAATTCTTTACCATGCAACTCAGAAAATGTAATCAACAAAATAAGTATATATCCGTTAGATTTAATCTGTAATGAAGTTATGTTTGATTCACTTAGAAATGGCTTGAGATGGTGGGTCGTGCAGGATTTAAATCCTTCGGATTTACCCTACGGGCTGAACCTGCAACCAGCTTGTCAAGGCATGGCTTAGCGGCTGAGTGTTTATTTGGTTAGGGGTGTATTCGAATTTACAACTTTGAGATGGTGGGTCGTGCAGGATTTAAATCCTTCGGATTTAGCCTTCGGCCTGAACCTGCAACCAGCTTGTCGAGGTATGGCTTAGCGGCTGAGTGTTTATTTGATTAGGGGTGTATTCGAATTTACGACTTTGAGATGGTGGGTCGTGCAGGATTTAAATCCTTCGGATTTACCCTACGGGCTGAACCTGCAACCAGCTTATCGAGGCATGGCTTAGCGGCTGAATGTTTACTTGATTAGGGGTGTATTCGAATTTACCACTTTGGGATGGTGGGTCGTGCAGGATTCGAACCTGCGACCAATTGATTAAAAGTCAACTGCTCTACCGACTGAGCTAACGACCCATCTTGGAATTTTTTATTTTTTACTGCTTAGATGGTGGGTCGTGCAGGATTCGAACCTGCGACCAATTGATTAAAAGTCAACTGCTCTACCGACTGAGCTAACGACCCATCTTGGAATTTTTTATTTTTTACTGCTTAGATGGTGGGTCGTGCAGGATTCGAACCTGCGACCAATTGATTAAAAGTCAACTGCTCTACCGACTGAGCTAACGACCCATCTAAATTTGTATTTTAATGCGAGTAATGAATGAAGTGGTGGGCGATAGCGGGCTCGAACCACTGACCCCCTCCTTGTAAGGGAGGTGCTCTACCAACTGAGCTAATCGCCCACTTCATGACTTATACTACCACATTGTAATAAATAATTGGTGGGCGATAGCGGGCTCGAACCACTGACCCCCTCCTTGTAAGGGAGGTGCTCTACCAACTGAGCTAATCGCCCAATTATTTATTTTTCATCGTCAACGGTGGTGGGCGATAGCGGGCTCGAACCACTGACCCCCTCCTTGTAAGGGAGGTGCTCTACCAACTGAGCTAATCGCCCCGTCGTCGATGGAGGTGCATTATAGGGATACTGAGTTCTGAGTCAACGCTTTTTCAATAGATTTTTTTCGTTCGTTGCAAAAATAATCAAGATGTTTCAATATTCGCCAGAAAAGCCGCCTTTTTAATCAATTACCTATCATTTTCTCGTTATTCTTTTAAGAAAAAAACAGAAACTATTTTTAAAGCGCATTTATTTATGTCAAATTTGGCGAAACAAACTAATTTCTTGCCTTCTATTCTGATAACTTGATTGAGGAATCATTGTAGGATGATAGAATAGATATACATTTTAGCAATGCTTAGACATTTCACTGCTTAGAACATCAAACTCGCTATCAAGTTAATTGTGCCTGTTTTTAGTTTCCTAACCGTGAACAGATAAGCGCTTCAAAAACATGTTTTGCAATTAAGGCAATCTCGATGAGTAAAATCAAAACCCGTTTTGCGCCAAGTCCAACTGGCTATTTACACGTTGGTGGTGCACGTACCGCTCTGTATTCCTGGTTATTTAGTCGCCACAATCAGGGCGAGTTTGTCCTGCGTATTGAAGATACTGACTTAGAACGCTCAACTCAGGAAGCTATCGACGCCATTATGGACGGTATGAACTGGTTGAATTTAAATTGGGATGAAGGCCCTTACTATCAAACTAAACGTTTTGATCGTTATAATGATGTCATTGACCAAATGTTAGATGCGGGTACCGCTTATCGTTGTTATTGTTCAAAAGAGCGCTTAGAAGCGTTACGTGAAGAGCAAATGGCCAATAACGAAAAGCCTCGTTATGATGGTTGCTGCCGTGACCACGCCCACAATCATACACCTGATGAGCCACACGTTGTTCGTTTCCGTAACCCACAAGATGGTTCTGTTATTTTTGATGATAAAATACGTGGGCCAATTGAATTTAGTAACCAAGAGTTGGATGATTTAATCATTCGTCGTACTGATGGTTCCCCAACATATAACTTCTGCGTAGTCATTGATGACTGGGATATGGAAATCACTCACGTTATCCGTGGTGAAGACCATATCAACAACACACCTCGCCAAATCAATATTCTAAAAGCATTAGGGGCACCAGTGCCTGTGTATGCTCACGTTTCGATGATCCTAGGTGATGACGGTAAAAAACTGTCAAAACGCCACGGTGCTGTTAGCGTTATGCAATATCGTGATGATGGTTATTTGCCGCAAGCCCTTCTTAACTATTTAGTACGTTTAGGTTGGTCTCATGGTGACCAAGAAATTTTCACTGTTGAAGAAATGAAAGAGTATTTCAGCCTTGATGCTATCAGTAAGTCAGCAAGCGCGTTTAACACTGAAAAATTACAATGGTTAAACCATCATTATATCAATACCTTACCAGCCGAAGAAGTTGCAACTTATCTTGCATGGCATATTGAACAACAGAATATTGATACCAGCACAGGGCCTCAATTAGTTGAACTAATCAAGTTACTGGGTGAACGTTGCAAAACATTGAAAGAAATGGCGGAATCTTGCCACTATTTCTACCAAGATTTTGACGAGTTTGATGCAGATGCTGCGAAAAAACATTTGCGCCCAGTCGCTCGCCAACCATTGGAAGTGATAAAAGCTAAGTTAGCTGCGATAACTGATTGGACTGCTGAAAATGTTCACCAAGCCATCGAAGCAACCGCAGCAGAATTAGAAGTGGGTATGGGTAAAGTGGGTATGCCTTTACGTGTTGCTGTGACAGGTGCTGGCCAATCTCCAGGCCTGGATGTCACTGTCCACGCTATCGGCCAAGCACGTTCTATCGCTCGTATTGAAAAAGCCTTAGCGTTTATCGCTGAACGTGAAGCTTCTGCTCAATAAGTAAAATGATTGGCCTCCAATTTATTGGGGGCCAGTTCTCTACCTCAATCCCCCTTCTCCACTCAGCTGACTGCAAAATGTTCTATATTTCAGCAATTAAACCTAAAACCCGATTATTTTATTGACACTCTAACTTAGCTTGAATATGATGCATCCCGTCCAAAAGATTTTGTTTGGGGCTATAGCTCAGCTGGGAGAGCGCTTGCATGGCATGCAAGAGGTCAGCGGTTCGATCCCGCTTAGCTCCACCATCTAATTCCCTGTTAGGTGGCACAATGCAAAACATTTCGATTGGGGCTATAGCTCAGCTGGTAGAGCGCTTGCATGGCATGCAAGAGGTCAGCGGTTCGATCCCGCTTAGCTCCACCAATCATTTAAATACTAAACGTCACTACTCGTCTCTTCCATTTTAAATCAATATATACTCAATATTATGCAATCGTCACAAAGCCAAATTCTCTTGAAGATACGCTTTTCCTACTACAATGTATGTAAGCCGCATACAGAGTGAACTTTAGTCCAGATCAAATATTTGGGGATAATATGATGTGCTAGAACGATTGAGATTAAAAAGGGCTTAACACCAAGCCAGTCAACTAACCCCGTTTTAATGGCTTTACCAGCCCTTCTAGGCCCTCAATTTTAAGCCCTAGTGTCATTTCCATTAACTGTCCTAAACGTCCAGCAGGGAACTCCCCTTTCTTATAAAACCATAATAAATATTCTTCGGGTAAATCAATCAATACACAGCCTTTATATTTACCAAATGGCATATACGTGTTGGCCATATCAATGAGATCTTGTTTTTCCATTCTGAGTTCTCTTTCATATCAAGCACAAAAAACGGCGTTCATCTGAACGCCGTTTCGTAATCTAGCATGTTTTCGTGGATTACAAAACCAACCCAACGACCGCTGCAGATAAGAAGCTAACTAAAGTTGAACCGTACAGTAATTTCAAGCCAAAGCGAGCTACGGTATTACCTTGTTTCTCATCTAAGCCTTTAATTGCACCCGCAATGATACCAATAGATGAGAAGTTAGCGAAAGACACTAAGAATACGGATAAGATCCCAACAGAGCGCTCAGATAACCCACCAGCAATCGCTTGCAAGCCGTCCATCGCAACAAATTCATTCGTGACCATTTTCACTGCCATAATTCCGCCAACTTGTAAGGCTTCATCGGCGGGAATACCAAGCATCCATGCAAACGGATAGAACACGTAACCTAACATGGTTTGGAAGTCGATACCGAATACCGCGGAGAAAATACCGTTAATCATCGCTATGAGGGCAATAAAACCAATCAACATCGCTGAAACGATAATCGCTACTTTAAACCCAGCAAGAATATATTCACCTAACATTTCAAAGAAGCTTTGTCCTTCATGCAGGTTGCTCATTTGAATATCTTCTTCACCTTCAGGTGGATACGGGTTAATCAGTGATAGGACGACGAAAGTACCAAACATATTTAGAACCAATGCAGCGACCACAAAACGCGGCTCTAACATGGTCATGTATGCCCCAACGATAGACATAGATACTGTTGACATGGCAGTTGCCGCCATGGTGTACATTCTGCGGTCTGACATCCGGTTCAGTTGGTCTTTATACGCAATAAAGTTTTCTGACTGACCCAGTAACAATGAACTGACTGCGTTAAAAGACTCTAACTTACCCATACCATTCACTTTCGATAACACGGTACCGATGATACGGATCACGATAGGGAGAATTTTGACGTGCTGTAAGATCCCGATCAACGCAGAAATAAAGATGATTGGGCATAACACTTGTAAGAAGAAGAACGCTAAGTTGCCTTCAATCATGCCACCAAAAATAAATTTAGTCCCTTCTGCTGCATAGCCTAGCAAGTGGGTAAATACCCCTGCCACACCAAGAACAAAAGATTCGCCAATATTCGATTTTAAGAACAAATACGCTAATGCAATTTGAATAACGAGTAGTTGAACAACATAGCGAGGACGGATCCCTCTACGGTTACTACTGGCTAAAATGGCAAGTGCTGCAATTACAACTAAAGATAAAACGAAATGCAGGATCGAGGTCATATGCGACTCCAACAAATTTAAGAATCAGTCTATGTGCATATTCTATGTAATAGACAACATTTAAATGAGACGGGAGTCACATTAATATGAAAGCTTACTAGGTGTATTTTGCAAAAAGAAGAAGGTGATCACGTTTCAACGATAACAATTCCTACCATTCGCTTTTTTTGCACAGAAATTTTACTGAAAATTTAAGTTAAGACTTACAACAACCTGCGTATAAAATTGTTGCCTACAATGATTGTAGGCAACTAAGTCAAATTGAATATAGTTCACTATTGGATATTCAGCAAACGAATCAATTCATTTTCATCAATAACGCGTATGCCGAGTTCATTTGCTTTTGCTAATTTAGAACCTGCGGCCTCTCCTGCGATAACTAAATCTGTTTTTTTAGAGACGCTTCCTGAGACTTTCGCGCCCAAAGCGACCAATTTGTCTTTGGCTTCATCACGGGTTAATACACTCATCGAGCCAGTCAACACCACCGTTTTACCTGCAAATGGGCTATCGATTTCTGCACTATTCACCACTTTTACTTCAGGCCAATGAATATTAGCCTTTGTCAATAAATCTTCAATCACCGCCTGGTTATGAGGTTCACGGAAAAAATTGACCACATGTTTCGCAACTACATGACCAATATCTTGAACGGTTTTTAGTGACTCTTCATCCGCCGCCATCACAGCCTCAAGTGTGGTGTAATGCGCTGCTAAGTTTGCCGCCGTTGCTTCGCCAACCTCACGAATTCCAAGGGCATAAATAAAGCGAGCCAATGTTGTTTGCTTAGACTTATTGAGCGCATCAACCAGATTTTGTGCCGACTTCGGCCCCATTCTATCGAGGCCAGTTAAGATACCAGCACTTAACTGATAGAGGTCTGCGGGTGTTTTGACATACTCTTTTTCAACTAACTGGTCGATAATTTTATCGCCCATGCCATCCACATCCATTGCGCGGCGTGAGACAAAATGCTTCAGTGCTTCTTTGCGTTGTGCACCACAAATCAGCCCACCTGTACAGCGCGCTACCGCTTCACCTTCAACTCGTTCGATATCAGAGCCGCATACAGGGCAATGGGTTGGAAAAACAATTTCGCGGCTATCGGCAGGTCGCTTATCAACGACAACACTGACGATTTGTGGGATAACATCCCCTGCTCGGCGAATAATGACCGTATCACCGATATGCACGCCAAGGCGTTCAATTTCATCTGCATTATGTAACGTTGCATTGCTGACGACTACACCGGCAACTTGCACGGGTTCTAAACGCGCCACAGGCGTGATGGCACCGGTACGCCCAACTTGAAATTCTACATCTTTTAATAGTGTTACTTGCTCTTGAGCAGGAAATTTAAACGCCGTCGCCCAGCGAGGTGCTCGAGAAACAAAGCCTAACTCTTCTTGAATTGCAATCGAGTTAACTTTAATCACCACACCATCGATATCAAAGCCAAGATCAGGACGAACTTGCTCAATTTCACGATAGAAATCTAATACAGCCTGATGACCAACACGTAATTGAACATAATCACTAACCGGCAAACCCCATGCTTTGAATTGCATCAAACGCTCATAATGTGTATCTGGTAACGTGCCACCCTCTACTAACCCAACACCATAACAATAAAAAGTGAGAGGCCTTTTGGCGGTAATACGTGGATCCAATTGACGTAGAGAACCCGCAGCCGCATTACGAGGGTTCGCAAAGACTTTACCATCTGTTTTACGCGCTTGCTCATTCAGCGCTTCAAACCCTTTTTGAGGCATGAAAACTTCACCGCGGATCTCAACACGATCAGGCACATTGTTACCTGTTAAACGTAATGGAATAGCGCGTATGGTTCGAACATTCGCAGTAATATTTTCACCGACAGTCCCATCACCGCGAGTCGCAGCTTGTACTAACTCACCGTTTTCATACAACAAACTTACCGCTAGCCCATCAAGTTTGAGCTCACAACAGAAAGTCAGTTCTTGATGATTTTTCAAACGGTCTCTTACCCGTTTATCAAATGCAAGATAACTTTCCTCATCAAAAACATTATCTAGCGATAACATAGGAATTTCATGGCGTACGGTATCAAACGCAGCTAATGGCGCGGCACCAACACGTTGAGTCGGCGAATCACTCGTGACAAGTTCAGGATGTTGTGCCTCTATCTCTTTGAGACGTTGCATTAACTTGTCATATTCAACGTCTGGAATTTCAGGCGCATCTAATACATGGTATTGATATTCATGATGACGTAACTGTTTTTTTAATTCGTCTATTTCTTGTTTGGTTGTCATGATCCACTCATACAGATAAAAAACCCCCAATTAATGGGGGTTCTGTTCAATGTTTATTTAACTTAATGTATTTCTAATTCGAGCATGGTACACCTCTATTTTTTGAGGTGTCAGCATTTTACGTTCGTCATCAAGGACTACCCCTCCCGCATCTGATGCGATACGTTGAGCGGCTTGTAACATCAGTTTGAAATTTTGCCCTGCATCACCGTAAGACGGTACCATCATGAACATGGAAACCCCTGGCGTAGTAAAGTCAGCCATTGTCTCAGGGTCGAATGAGCCCGGTTTCACCATGTTAGCAAGGCTAAACAACACTGGTCCCGTACCCGATGGATTGACATGGCGGTGGAATATTTTCATTTCCCCGAATTGGAAACCGGCTTGTAAAATACTTTGCAGTAATAACTCACCTTGAAGTTCCTGCCCTTGCAAAGCGGCTACGTGAAGTACCAGGACTGTCTCCTTGCTACTTGTTGTAGCAGGATCTTCCTGCGGCTCAGCTTTCTTCTCAATATGCTGCGTCTCTTGTTCATAGGTACTCGACTGGGGGTCTTCTCTTAATTTAGTTGAATCAATATGTGGTTCAGTAGCGGCATTGGTAACCGGTTGAGTTTGAAGTTCAGGCTCAACGGCTACTTCCTCACTCATGTTAATGGTGAGTTGCTCAGGAACATGAACAGCTTCATTACGTTGATGCGGCGTAGGTTCGCTATCTACGGCTGATTTAGCCTCTGGCTCCCTATTCATAACAATATCAGGTTCAACCGACGCCTGTGCCTGTATATTAGGTTCAACTGGAGACTCATTTTTTACCGGATATACAGGCTCAGTGGCAGCTGGATGAAGAGGTGCCTGCTGAGTAGGTTGATTTTCAGTAAATAATGCAGAACTATCATATTCTGATGAGTTCTCTTGCATATCGTTCTTTCTACGTTTTACGGGTCTGTCGCGAAATAACTTCGAGCGCTCTTTACGGCTGGTCCATAAACCATGCAGTAATAAAGCGACAATCGCTATCGCACCTACGACCACTAATATCAGACGCAAATCCTGCATCGCTGCTATCTCTAGTTGATGAATGATAATGCCAACACGGCGGAAACTACCTTAAGATTATTTCTCAATTGCTCTAAGTGCAACCCCCAGAACGATTTTCTTACAAGAAAGAGAATATTCCGCTTTCATTTGCTGCTTTTTTAAGCGAATAATGGCTAGTCAGCCTAATTTCATATCTATATGATACATGGTCAACCGAAAAGGAGAGAACAAGAAGTATGACCCAATCGACATTTTCGACACAAAAAGACCATTCTGGTTTTTATTATTTTACACAAGGCTGGAGACTAATCACTCGGCCCGGTATTAAACGTTTTGTTATTTTGCCCCTATTAGCCAATATTTTATTCTTAGGCGGCGCATTTTGGTGGTTATATACCAAGCTTGGTGGCTGGATAGACCAAGTGATGGCTTACATTCCTGACTGGCTACAATGGCTCGATTATGTTATTTGGCCAATCGCTGTTATCTCTATTTTGCTCGTATTCACTTATTTTTTTAGTACGGTTGCTAATATTATCGCTGCACCTTTTAACGGTTGGTTATCAGAAAAACTCGAAGCGGAGCTAACAGGTAAACCGTCACCAGATACTGGCGTTGCTGAGTTATTAAAAGATGTACCTCGTATGATAAAACGCGAGTTTGTCCGAATCGGTTACTATTTACCTCGCGCTATTGGGTTATTGATCCTATTTTTCATACCTGGTATTGGCCAAACCGTCGCTCCGGTACTGTGGTTTTTATTTGGTGCTTGGATGATGTCAATCCAGTATTGTGATTACCCGTTTGATAACCACCGTGTTGGTTTTAGCGAAATGAAACAAGCGCTTGCCAAAGAACGGATGCGAAATATTCAATTTGGTGGCGTTATCAGCCTGTTAATGATGGTGCCTTTTGTCAACTTAGTGATCATGCCTGTTGCAGTTTGTGGTGCAACATTGATGTGGGTTGACCGGTATCGCGACCGCTACGCACGCTACTAATCTATTAAATCATTGCGCAGGTTTACCGCCTGCGCTCTTCTTTTATTAATTCTCTCACCTATTTTCTGCAAAATTTCTTAGAACTATTAGGTCTAAAATAGCATTTCGTTATAAGCTTATACTCAAATCGTATTTGCATTAATTTGTTCTTTCCGTATGTTGAATCCATCTCATTATTTTTTAATCAATACTGATTACATTACTGGCTAACCGATTTTTAAGGATATCCCATGAGCAAAATTTATGATGACAACTCGTTGACCATTGGCCACACCCCGCTTGTCCGATTAAAGCATTTTGGTAATGGCAATATTTTAGCAAAAGTGGAGTCTCGCAACCCAAGCTTCAGTGTTAAGTGCCGTATTGGTGCGAACATGATTTGGGATGCAGAGAAAAAAGGTATCCTAAATAAAGACAAAGAATTAGTTGAGCCAACCAGTGGTAATACAGGTATCGCTTTAGCCTATGTCGCTGCGGCGAGAGGTTATAAATTGACCTTAACCATGCCTGAAACGATGAGTATTGAACGCCGTAAACTGCTCAAAGCATTGGGTGCCAACCTCGTTTTAACTGAAGGGGCAAAAGGCATGAAAGGTGCGATAGCTAAAGCTGAAGAAATAGTGAATAGCAATCCTAAAAAATACCTATTACTTCAACAGTTTAACAACCCAGCAAACCCTGAGATTCATGAAAAAACCACAGGCCCTGAAATTTGGGAAGATACTGACGGCAATGTCGACGTTGTGGTTGCAGGTGTCGGTACAGGTGGAACCATTACAGGGATTGCAAGGTACCTGAAGAACACCAAAGGCAAAGATGTGACTATTGTAGCTGTTGAGCCAGAAACCTCCCCCGTTATCACACAAGCCTTAGCAGGTGAAGAAATTAAACCGGGACCACATAAAATCCAAGGGATCGGAGCTGGGTTTATTCCAGGTAACTTAGATTTGAAATTACTCGATAAAGTCATTCAAATCAGCGATGACGAAGCCATCAAAACTGCTCGTGAACTGATGGAAAAAGAAGGCATCCTAGCGGGTATTTCATCAGGCGCTGCTATTGCTGCTGCCACTCAAATTGCCGTAGATCCTGCCTATAAAGGTAAAAATATCGTCGTTATTTTACCTTCTTCGGGTGAGCGTTATTTGTCTACAGCCCTATTTGCTGACATCTCCGCTGAGTAACATAATTTCGTTACAATATCGTTAAAAAAGCACCTAAATGGTGCTTTTTTTGTGGTATGGATCAAACTTTAGCACGGATGGAGATGATTTATAATTCGGGGTTTAGTATTAAACATAGTAATTATTTTGCACCTCGAAATTAATCACTTTTTAGCCAACCTCAAGGGCAACTAAAATAATGTATCAATGAGAAAAGGTGGCGAGATAGCAAGAAAAATAGAAAAAGGGTTGATACCGCACAAAGTAGGAAACCTTTTTTCAAGTTAATAATCTAACTTATACGCAAACCTAGTCTATTTCATCTACAATTGGCTGGGTAATTAAAAAAACGAAAGTTATTGAGGAAATACTATGTTTCAGCAAGAAGTTACTATTACGGCACCAAATGGTCTACATACTCGTCCTGCAGCTCAATTTGTAAAAGAAGCAAAAGCATTCTCTTCTGACATTTCTTTAATTTCTGGCGGCAAATCCGCTAGCGCAAAAAGTTTGTTTAAATTACAAACGTTAGGCCTAACGCAAGGCACAGTTGTGACAATTTCTGCTGAAGGCGAAGACGAAAAAGAAGCCGTTGAGCATTTAGTTAAACTGATGGGCGAATTAGAATAATTTCGCACGAAAATAGCATTTACTGATTTCATTCAATGTCCCTGAGTGATGTCATTCGGGGACATTTGTATAATCGGCTATATTCATTGTCGTCTCTGCAACATCAGAACTCCCAGCACTAGCAGCAGTAAGGTAATATTATGATTTCAGGAATTTTAGTATCCCCGGGTTTTGCTTTTGGTCAAGCTTTAATCCTCAAAGAAGATCCTATCGTTGTTAGCACAAAGAAAATTGCTGACGATCAGGTTGATAAAGAAATCGCTCGCTTTATTGAGGGGCGAAACAAGTCAGCCGAACAACTCAATTTGATTAAAGAAAAAGCCGAAAAAAATCTTGGAGCTGAAAAAGCTGAGATTTTTGAAGGTCATATAATGCTGCTGGAAGATGAAGAACTAGAGCAAGAAATTGTCACTTTAATCAAAGGCGACAAAAAAACGGCGGATGCAGCTGCATACTCTGTTATTGAAGATCAAGCCCAAGCGCTTGAATCCCTTGATGATGAATACCTTAAAGAACGTGCCGCTGATGTGCGTGATATCGGTAAGCGTTTATTAAAAAATATCTTAAATATTCCTATCGTTGATTTAAGTGCAATCAGCGAAGAAGTTATTTTAGTCGCAGCTGATTTAACCCCTTCAGAAACCGCACAGCTGAATTTAGATAAAGTATTAGGGTTTATTACTGATTTAGGTGGCCGTACATCACATACCTCAATTATGGCGCGTTCCCTTGAATTGCCAGCCATTGTCGGTACGAGTGATGCCACCAGCAAAATTAAAAATGGCGATTTCATTGTATTAGACGGTGTTAACAACACTATCCACCTAAATCCATCTGAAGCCGAAATCGATAAACTGAAAGCCTTCCGTGATGAATATCTTCAAGAAAAAGAAGAGCTCGCAAAATTAAAAGATTTGCCAGCTATCACCCTTGATGGTCATCAAGTTGAAGTTTGTGCCAACATTGGTACCGTCCGTGATGTCGCTGGTGCAGAGCGCAATGGCGCAGAAGGTGTTGGGCTCTATCGAACTGAGTTTTTATTCATGGATAGAGACTCTCTTCCTACCGAAGAAGAACAGTTCCAAGCTTATAAAGCCGTTGCAGAAGCAATGGGCAGCCAAGCCGTTATTGTCCGCACTATGGATATCGGCGGTGATAAAGACCTGCCATACATGAATTTACCGAAAGAAGAGAACCCATTCCTCGGCTGGCGTGCAATTCGTATTTGTCTTGATCGCAAAGAAATCTTACACTCACAATTAAGGGCTATTTTAAGAGCCTCTAAATTTGGTAAACTGCGTATTATGTTCCCAATGGTTATTTCCGTTGAAGAAGTTCGTGAACTAAAATCAGAGCTAGAAATACTAAAAGCGCAGTTACGTGAAGAAGGTAAGGCATTTGACGAGTCAATTGAAGTCGGTGTGATGGTTGAAACCCCAGCCGCTGCGGTTATTGCTCGCCATTTGGCAAAAGAAGTTGATTTCTTTAGTATTGGGACGAACGATCTCACTCAATACACTTTAGCGGTCGACCGTGGTAATGAACTGATTTCTCATCTTTACAACCCGATGTCACCCGCTGTCCTAAACTTAATTAAGCAAGTGATCGATGCATCACACGCTGAAGGTAAATGGACTGGGATGTGTGGGGAGTTAGCTGGAGATGAGCGTGCAACCTTATTGCTACTTGGCATGGGTCTGGATGAATTTAGTATGAGCGCAATTTCAATTCCACGTATCAAAAAGTTAATTCGCAATGCGAGCTTTACTGATACTCAAGCTTTGGCTGAACAAGCACTTGCTCAACCAACAGCGGATGAATTGATGAAACTTGTAGATACCTTTATCCAAGAAAAAACGTTATGCTAAGAACAGCACATTAGTTCGGTCCCATATAAAACGATTAGGAGAAGGTCCATGGGTCTGTTTGATAAACTGAAATCACTCGTTTCGGAAGACAAAAGTAGCAGTGGCAGTATTGAAATTATCGCACCTTTATCGGGTGAAATTGTCAATATTGAAGATGTTCCAGACGTTGTGTTCGCAGAAAAAATTGTGGGTGACGGTATTGCGATTAAACCCGCAGGTAACAAAATCGTTGCTCCTGTAGACGGCACAATTGGTAAAATTTTTGAAACTAACCATGCATTTTCTATTGAGTCAGATGATGGCATAGAACTATTCGTTCACTTCGGTATTGATACCGTTGAGCTTAAAGGTGAGGGTTTTAAACGTATCGCTGAAGAAGGTCAAACGGTGAAAAAAGGTGATTTAATCATTGAATTTGATTTAGCACTGTTAGAAGAGAAAGCAAAATCAGTTCTAACGCCTGTTGTCATTTCTAATATGGACGAAATCAAAGAACTCAACAAACTGACTGGCTCAGTGACTGTCGGTGAAACTGTTGTCATGCGTATTAAGAAATAACTCAACAGCCAATATTTAGTTTAAACCATCAGGCCTTGCCTGATGGTTTTTCATTTCTGAGCTCTTTATTGAAAACAGCTGAATTCAATGGTCTTACTCATTAAATACACCCGTTGATAAATAACGGTCTCCTCGGTCGCAAATAACGGCCACGATAACCGCTCCAGGGTTAGCCTTCGCCACTTTTAACGCACCGGCAACCGCCCCTCCAGAGCTCACCCCACAAAAGATACCTTCAACTTTAGCTAAAGCTCTCATAGTCTCTTCCGCTTCTTGCTGGTTTATATCCAGTACGCTGTCGACTAATGAGTCATCGAAGATACCGGGCAAATAACCAGGGGACCAACGGCGAATACCGGGGATCTGACTCTTTTCCGCAGGCTGCAAACCTACAATATGTACATCTGAAGATTGGGATTTTAAATAACGGCTTACCCCTGTAATTGTTCCTGTAGTTCCCATACTGGATACAAAATGGGTAATGCTTCCGTTAGTTTGCTGCCATATTTCAGGGCCTGTGGTTTTAAAATGGGCCAACGGGTTATCAGGGTTATTAAATTGGTCTAAAACTTTCCCCTCACCTCTTTGTTCCATTTCCTTAGCCAAATCGCGGGCACCTTCCATACCCACAGCCGTACTCACTAAGATGAGTTCTGCACCATAGGCTTGCATTGAAGCTTGCCGCTCTTTACTCATGTTATCAGGCATGAGTAATTTCAGTTTGTAGCCTTTTACTGCGGCAATCATCGCAAGTGCGATACCTGTATTTCCACTCGTTGCTTCAATTAGCGTATCACCTGGTTTAATTTCACCCCGTAATTGCGCTTCATTAATCATTGAGAATGCCGCGCGATCTTTTACTGAACCCGCGGGGTTATTGCCTTCAAGTTTCACCCAAATTTCAGCGTCAATCCCTTGTGTTAAGCGCTGAAGTTTTACTAATGGGGTATTACCGATAAACTGTTCCAGAGCCGACACTTTACCATCCTTATAATTTTTATATATAAATAAGAAACAATAGAGATAAGATATTACCCCAATATTGACACGTGAAAGTTGAAATCTCTTCACATTAATATTAGAAAAATAGGTTATCTTAATAAGCATTTCTGATATAGCTAATTGATATATTATATTACAATAAGTTTATAGAATTGCCAGCAATATTTCACATAAAAATACAATGATTAATGCCGTAATATCAATTAGTTACATAAAATTAAGACGCAAAGGAAATTAGGCTAAATATCTACATATATAAAGCCTAACCATTGGTAATATATGGCGGGAATAATAGAAAATATAACACCAATAATATATTTATCAGTATTATAAATTATTGAATTTTATATTCATGCGCTTTTAGCTAATGGTGGAAAAATTAATTCCTGATCCCCTTGATAAATCTTTGCCTGTTGGCTGCCTAAAAAGTAACATTCACCTCGAGTGGGTATCGTTTTAGCAGACTGCCAAATCACTGACAACGGTTCTTTACCCCAGCCTAAAGGCTGAACAGTTAATTGCCAAAAATGCCCTCTTGGCCCCGATTCGGTAACCCTAACGGGTAAGCGGTGCTGCTCATCCACTTCCGCTTGTAATGAAATATCCCAAGGCCGTAAAAATACATCGACTTCACCTTGCTGAGCACCTGTATGCTTTAGTGGGAACTCATACCCATCGATATTTAATGTGGAACCTTTGATATGGGCAGAAATCTGGTTAATTTCCCCCATAAATTCAAGGACAAAACGTGTTTCTGGGCGCTGCCAAATATCGCTCGGCGTCCCTACTTGTTCAATATGACCTTGGCTCATCACCACCACTCTGTCTGCCACTTCCATGGCTTCTTCTTGGTCGTGGGTGACAAAAACACTGGTAAATTTTAACTCGTCATGTAATTGGCGTAGCCAACGGCGTAACTCAATACGCACTTGTGCATCGAGCGCACCAAAAGGCTCATCCAATAATAAAATTTGCGGATCAACCGCGAGAGCCCTTGCTAATGCCACTCGCTGTTTTTGTCCCCCTGATAACTGTGCGGGGTAACGTGAAGCCAAATGACCAAGTTGAACCATTTCTAGCAATTTGGTTACTTTATCTTTAATAATCTGAGCTGATGGCCGCTGTTTTCTAGGTAAAACAGTTAAACCAAATGCCACATTATCAAATACTGTCATGTGGCGAAATAGCGCATAATGTTGAAATACAAAACCAACATGCCTATCTTTGGCGTGGATTTTACTGACATCCTGACCATGAAAACGCAATAACCCCTGACTTTGCTGTTCAAGCCCTGCAATAATACGCAATAAGGTTGTTTTTCCTGAACCAGAAGGCCCTAACAGGGCAACCATTTCACCCGATGCAATATCCAGTGAAATATCGTTGAGTACTTGGGTTTTACCAAAGAACTTACCGATTTTTTCAATTTCAATACTCATGATTAATGGACTCCTGATTCAGATTGCTGGCGACTTAAATGCCACTGCAATGCACTTTTAAGAATTAAGGTGATAATGGCCATGACAGCTAGGATCCCCGCAGCCGTAAACGCCCCTACCGTATTATAATCTTGATGCAATAATTCAACCTGCAACGGTAAGGTGTATGTTTCTCCACGAATAGCCCCGGAAACCACTGAGACCGCACCAAATTCACCAATCGCCCGGGCGTTAGTTAAAACGACCCCATACAAAAGCGCCCAGCGGATATTCGGTAAGGTCACACGCCAAAACATCTTCCACCCTGAGGCTCCCAGTAACACTGCCGCTTCATCTTCTTGGCTACCTTGGCTTAGCATCAAAGGCACCAGTTCACGTACAACAAATGGGCAAGTCACAAAAATGGTCACCAATGCCATACCTGGCCATGAAAACATCAGTTGGATGTCAAAACCTTCAAGCCATCCACCAAACCAACTGTTTGAACCATAAAAAAGTAAGTACAGCAAACCCGCGACAACAGGCGAAACCGCAAACGGGATATCAACCAAGGTTAATAATAACTGGCGACCGGGAAACTGAAATCGCGTCACTAACCACGCCATCATGGTGCCAAACACTAAATTTACAGGAACGGTAATTAAAGCAATTAATACTGTTAAACCAATGGCATGTAACATATCAGGGTCTGCCAAATTCAGTAAAACGGCATCTAACCCTTTTTGAAAAGCCGTAATAAATATCCAAACAATTGGAATGACTAACAGTAAAAATGAAAATAATAAACCTATTGCAATAAGTAGCCATTTTCCCCAGTTAATTTGAGTACGGCTAGCGGTGTGAATTGGTGTAATTTGCGCCATTACTTGCCCCCTAACCGTTTACCAAAGCGGCTTTGTACTAAATTGACACTAAATAAGAGTAACAATGAAACCGCTAAAATAACTGAGGCGACAGCACTGGCTGCCGGATAATCAAATTGCTGTAGCTGACTAAAAATCATTAATGAGACCACCTCGGTTTGCCATGCAATATTACCTGCAATAAAGATAATGGCACCGAACTCACCTAAACTACGTGTAAAGGATAAAACCGTCCCGGCTAATAGTGCCGGCGAAACTTCCGGCAATATGACACGGCGGAAAGTCTGCCAGCGGTTAGCCCCCAGGGTTTGAGCCGCCTCTTCGTACTCAGGTCCGAGCTCTTCCAGTACTGGCTGAACCGTGCGTACAACAAACGGAATACTGGTAAACGCCATCGCAACCGCAATTCCCAGCCAAGTATTCACGACTTTAATATCAAACTGCTGAAGATATTGCCCATACCAGCCCGAGGTTGCAAACAGGGTTGCCAATGTCAGCCCCGCGACAGCGGTAGGTAAGGCAAAAGGTAAATCCACTAAACCATCTAAGAACAAACGCCCAGGAAAACGATAACGCGTTAGGATCCACGCTAATAGCATGCCAAACACCGCATTAAACAAGCTTGCGACTAGCGCTGACAACAACGTCACTTTATACGCGGCAACCACTTGCGGGTAACTAATGACCGCCCAATATTGCTGCCATGTCATTTCTGATAATTGAATTACCAATGCGCTCATGGGTAATAGCAATATCAAGCAGGTATAAAACAGGCTGCTACCTAGCGTTAGTCCGAATCCCGGCAAAAAGCGCTTTCCTGAACGATCCATTAACGGCGCCCTTCAGCCATTAATTGGTCAAACTCTCCACCCGTCGCAAAATGAACCTCCATCACTTTTGGCCAGCTCTCAAATTGTGATTCAACGGTAAAGAGCTGAGTTTCAGGAAATTTAGCCTTATTTGCATTCATCACAGCTTTGTCATTCACTCGATAATTGTACTGAGTGATGATTTCTTGAGCCTGTGGGCTATAGAGATAATTTAAGTAAGCTTTAGCAACGTCTTCAGTCCCATTTTTCTGTACATTTTTGTCGACCCAAGCGACAGGAAACTCCGCTAAGATATCTACGGGTGGCACAATAACTTCGTAGTCTGACTCACCGTACTGAGAGCGAATATTATTCACCTCTGATTCAAAACTAATAAGGACGTCACCGAGCCCTCGCTCAATAAATGATGTCGTCGCGCCACGCCCACCGGTATCGAATACCTCTACATTTTTCAAAAACTGTTTCATTTGCTCACGGGTTTTTGCTTTATCATCTTTATTTTCCTGATTAAAAGCGCCCCATGCCGCAAGGTAGGTATAACGGCCATTTCCTGATGTTTTTGGATTTGGGAAGATTAATTTGACATCTTCGCGGACTAAATCATCCCACGTTTTAATTCCTTTAGGGTTTCCTTTACGAACTAAAAATGCCATCGTTGAATAGTAAGGCGAGCTGTTATTTGGTAAGCGCGCTTGCCAATCTGCTGGGATCAGATTCCCTTTCTCATGCAAAATTTGCACGTCAGTGACTTGGTTGTAGGTCACGACATCTGCTTTCAAACCTTGTAAAATAGCTAAGGCCTGCTTAGATGAACCTGCGTGTGATTGCTTAATCGTGAGTTTGTCGTCAGGGTGAGCCTCATTCCATTGCTTTTCAAATGAAGGGTTCAACGCCACAAATAATTCACGGGCAATATCATAAGAGCTATTAAGTAGTTCAGCGGCAACTAATGGCGAGCTCCCAAGTAATGATACCGTTGCTAAACTCGCTAGTGCTGTTTTTTTCAAAAATGATTTTTTCATTCCACACCTGTTCGTAACTAAACCCAAATGGCTAACATTAAAACCACTGTATATGTTTTGGTTATAACTGTGTAGCTATCAATCACCTTTTTATATACCAAATTGGAATAACAAAGAAATGAACGTCATAAGCAGGAAAATTAACTGATTTTTTAATTAGTTAGTGATATGAATATTACTCAATGGAAGGGCATTCTATAAGTTAAATCATTACTAGGAAGTCAGTCGGCATTAATGACAATGGGTTAATAATAGAATAAATACAAATCATTATGTTTAAATTGCTAGTATAAATAGTGACTCTAAATAATTTGTGTTACAGCTAGGCGGCAAGGAAGATTAGCCCTAGGAGCATACAATAGTATGTGACTAGGGTAATCTTACGTAGCCAACAACGCTGTAACACAAAGAATGACGAGTAACTCTAAAGAGACGTCAATGTCTCAATCGACGGAGCATAGTAATAACTCCCCGAAACGGCTTTCGTCATACGCAGCAAATCATCGTATTTACCGTCTTTTTCACCGAACATGCTTAATAATTGCTGTTCAATATTGTGTAACCTTGCACAATAAGCGATAAAGAATAAACCATGTTTGCCGCTTGCTGTGCCATATGGCAAGCTGTGACGCATAACTGAAAGCTCTTCGCCCTCTTCTTCTATCACCACGCGTGAGACATGAGAGGTAACATTACGTACATCTTCATCTAATTCAACGCTATCTTTTTTCGTACGGCCAATCATTTTTTCTTGTTCATGTTCCGAAAAACGATCCCATTTTCTCAAATCGTGTTCATAGCGTTGGACTAAAACATAGCTTCCGCCTTTATCTTCACCATCTTCGATTAATGTGACTTCCGCGATTTCTTCACCTTGTGGATTTTCTGTTCCATCAATAAAACCGCTTAAATCCCTATCATCTACCCAACGAAAACCATGAATTTCTTCAACCACAGAGATGGATTTACCAAATGCTTTTAAAGCTGCCTGTGCTAATGAAAAATTAATATCATGACGCAGTGATTGAATGTGAATAAACATATCCCGCTGAGTGGCGGGAGCAAGCCCTTTCCCCAGAGTTTGAAATGGTTTCAATTCAGGGGCACTATTTGCCTTACCGAGCTGTTTCCAGATGTCAGAGCCAAACGCGATAACGGCACCAAGACGATCGTCTGGATATTGCGCTTGTAATTTGGTTAAAGCCTCGACAAAGCTTTTACATCCAGACTTAACTTCATCCAGAGATCCCTCTTGCACTTGCGCTTCAATAAAAATACCAAAACGGCTATGTTCTTTCAAAATACCACTTTGAGAATGAGACATACGGTAAACCTCGTAAAATGAATATGTTATATAACCTATTTCTTATATAAACGATTTTAATAGCTTATCTTATCGTCATGATGTTCACCTTGTTTTAACGCAAGGGAATATAGGTTTCCGGTCTATTATAAGAAAGAAAATTTAAGAAAGGGGAAATTTCTTTGAAAACAAGGAAAAAGAAATACTAACGGAAAAATATCGCCAGTATGAATAGTCCTGGCGATATCATTAACGAAATGAACCTATTTATGCCAAATAATCTGTGATATTTGCCATGTTTTCAGGTCATCATCTGAAGGCATTAGATCTTCTGGACCTTGCCATTTACCTGTAAACCGGTAAACCACTTTACTTGATTGCGGTGAATTACATTCAATTGTCGGAACGTCATTTACACGCTCACCTAAGCCGCAGATACCAAATGCTTTTTGATAAATTTCGCTAAATTCAGTACCAATCGTAGGCCCCCATTCAGTTATAATATCTGGGTCATTCACGGTAATTCGTGATACATAACCATGTTCAGGGCCAACGATTTCTAATTTTACTTCATTATCATCCATTCCTTGGAAAACTGTGACCACATCCCCACTTTCCATTTGCATACCGCTGCGTAATGTATAGCGGTCATTGAGTTGTTTCTTAATGATATCCGCTTGCATTGGTGTAAAATTTGTCACTTGGCCAAGCCCTGAGTCAGAAACCACCAGCGGGCCACTAAACCAAGTCGACGGTGAAAAAACCTTCACACCCGCACACCCTGATAACAGGGCTGCTCCACAGAGTAGAGAAGCCTTAAACAACGGCGATAATCCATTATTACTATTCAACTTTGCATGTTGGGACATATCATCCTCTTTTATGAGTCGCATAATGCATATTGTGACAATCTATTTATTAAAACATTCCCATGAATAGTTAAATAAATAGTCAATTAACTTAAAAATCCGTTTCGTGCGTTAATTTTTTCGAATAAATTAAACGTTCAGGTTGTTCTTCTTCATACAACATTTTTTCAAACATACAGATAGCCGCATCCGACTCTTCACTCACTAATAGCTCTATTCTTCCGCAACCTCTGGCGATCAGTTTCTTTTCTAGTCGGCTCACTAGTGCGTTAGCGATACCCCGTCCACGGTATTCAGGATGAACGGCAAGGTAAACAGCGGTGCCGCGAATGCCATCATACCCTCCCATAATGGTGCCAACGACTTCACCGGCAACTTCAGCCACTAAAAATAAGTCTGCCCCACACTGTAATTTGCGTTCGATATCGAGCTCAGGATCCCCTGAAAATTCATTGAGAGAACAGCGCTCCCAGAGTGTCAGGACATCTTCATAATCACTTTGCCGAAAGACTCGTATTTCCATATTATTTGCCTGCTTAACCTAATCTTTCTGCCATTATCTCTGCTTTTACGACACAATCAATATTCAATATGCCTTTCTTCGTACAAAAGGGTATACTTTAACCATTATTTTTTACCTATGGTTCTATTATAAAACAATGAATTACCCAGATATTGATCGCGTAAAAAGCTATTTGCAAAGCTTGCAAGAGACAATTTGCCAAAAAATCACTGAGCTAGATGGTAAAGAAACTTTTCTAGAACAAACATGGGAACGCTCTGAAGGTGGTGGAGGTCGCAGCCGGGTACTAACTAAAGGGGCACTATTTGAACAAGCTGGGGTGAATTTCTCGCATATTAAAGGAGAAAAATTACCTGCATCGGCTTCTGCACATCGCCCTGAACTTGCAGGTCGCAGCTACCAAGCAATGGGCGTCTCTCTCGTTATTCACCCGCTCAATCCTTATATTCCAACAACCCACGCTAATGTCCGTTTCTTTATTGCGGAAAAAGAAGGTTGTGAGCCCGTTTGGTGGTTTGGTGGCGGCTTTGATCTCACCCCTTTCTATGGTTTTCATGACGATGTCATCCACTGGCACACCGTTGCTCGTGATTTATGTCGTCCTTATGGGCATGATGTTTATCCTAAATATAAAAATTGGTGTGATGAATATTTCTTCCTGAAACATAGAAATGAACCTCGTGGTGTTGGCGGCCTATTTTATGACGACCTTAACCAAGGTGGGTTTGAATCTTGTTTTGACTTCACCCAAGCAGTTGGCAATGGCTTTTTAGATGCTTATGTGCCTATTGTTGAAAAACGCCGAGAGTATTCATGGGGTGAACGAGAACGCCAATTTCAATTATATCGCCGTGGCCGTTACGTAGAATTCAACTTAGTGTGGGACAGAGGTACATTATTTGGCTTACAAAGTGGAGGCCGAACAGAATCCATCTTAATGTCAATGCCACCGCTTGCTCGTTGGGAATATGACTATCACCCAGAACCGAATAGCAAAGAGGCCGCTCTCTATACTGAATTTTTAATCCTAAATAAAGAGTGGGTTTCGCCATAATTAATGACACTGGTTTATAAATTAAGGTAGAAAGATAACTGTTCTACCTTTCTAATATAAAATAACAGCAATTGACTTTAAAGCTTATATATCAACTAGTTACAAAATTATCACAACAGATTATGATTCCATTTCACCCAACTGAATGGAGTTATAATATGAATCAATTTTTAGGCCGTTCGTTACTCTCACCTTGTTTATTGGCCAACTTAGTAACTAAAGCAGGTCATAATGACTTAAAATCAACGCTCACACATATCAATGATATTATGAGCCGAACCTATTCACATGAAGATGCATTACTTCATCGCAATAATCTTTCATCTTGTCCTATAGATACAACAGGAAAGCGTTATAACCGCTTTATTCGTGACGCTCAAGTCCCCGTTCCATATAAGCACCACTGGCATTCCGACCTACCAATCTGTGAACGTTCAGGGCTTTCTCCTGATAGTCATATGCCACATGATGATTATGCTGTCATTATGTGCGAAGACGACACTCAAGCACCCTCAAGACCCGCGGGGCAAGTATTTAATTCAATTGGCGTTATTCGCACCTTTTTTAAGGAAAAATTAAATATTGATCAAATTTTTGGCTGTTCTGCTGATATTAATGCGGTTATTCATTATGGAACAAACTATGCTAACGCATTTTGGAATTCTCAAGCTATTTTCTTTGGTGACGGGGATGGAATCGTTTTTGGTCCATTCTATAACGACATTGATATAATCGCTCACGAACTTGCTCATGGTTTTATTAGTTCAAAAGCTGATTTTAGATACTCTTTCCAGTCTGGAGCACTGAATGAGTCCGTCGCGGACGTACTTGGGATTATGGTGAAGCAATATTTGAACAATGAAACCGCGGATACATCCAGCTGGTTGCTTGGTGAAAATTTATTTATTGACCAAATAAATGCGCCTGCACTGCGTTCGATGATAAATCCAGGCGACGCTTATTATCTTTCTGATGACATTAGAGATCCACAAGTTGGCCATATGGCTCAATATCAAGATTTACCTATTTTTATTGATAATGGTGGCGTACATATTAATTCAGGCATTCCAAATAAAGCCTTTTACCTATTAGCCAAAAGCCTTGGCGGCTATACATGGGATATTGCGGGTAAAATTTGGCTTGAGGCCGTATCTGACAAACGCGTAACCTCGAAGGCGACCTTCATCGAATTTGCAGATGCAACGATCCGTGCAGCTAAGAAATTGTTTGATGATAATATCGCACAAAAAACACAACAGAGTTGGCTAGATGTTGGGTTGAAAGTTAATCTGTAGTAATCAATATCACTAGACAACATTAAACTATTTAAGATCCATTTTCTGAAAAACTAAAGGCCGATATTAAAGAGCATTCGCTAACTCTTTCAATCAGCCTTATTAACCAAACCTGCACGTCAACGTTTTTTCTTTTTTCTACCTGGTTGTGTAAATTTTTTACGTGTCGGGTTTTCTGTTTTTGCTTTTGGTTTACTTGGCGATGCTTGCTTTGTATTCCCTTTAGTCGCAGAAGTGGATTTCTTTGGCTTTTTCAATTTCACGTCTGACTCAGATTTTTCCATCATATCAAATAATTCAATCAGTTCGTCATCCGTTAAATCTCGCCACTCACCGACAGGAATACCAGTCAACCTGACATTCATGATACGAACACGTTCAAGTTTAGTGACGTCAAAACCAAAATGCTCACACATACGACGAATTTGACGGTTTAACCTTTGCACAAGCGTAATTCTAAAAACAAAAGGCGCTTCTTTCTTAACCTTACATTTTTTAGTCATTGTACCGAGGATCGGGACACCAGCCCCCATGCCACGGATAAAATCATCTGTAATGGGTTTATTGACGGTAACTAAATACTCTTTCTCATGAGAGTTTCCAGCCCGTAAAATTTTATTCACCAAATCCCCATGATTAGTGAGAAAAATTAACCCTTGAGAGTCTTTATCTAAGCGGCCAATTGGGAAAATTCGGGTGCTGTGATTAACATAATCAACAATATTATCTTTTTCGCCACTCTCCGTCGTACTGACAATACCGACAGGCTTATTGAGTGCGATTAACACTAAATCTTCTTCATTACGCGGCTCAATTAATTGCCCATTAACTTTTACTACGTCACCCGAAAAAACTTGGTCGCCAATTCCTGCACGCTTACCATTAATAAATACATTACCTTGCTCAATATAACGGTCAGCTTCACGTCTTGAGCAAATACCACTTTCACTAATATATTTGTTTAAACGTGTAGAAGAACGAGTATCCATAATTTCCCTCAATTACTTATCCCCCTGCAGCCCTATTTTTATCTATTTTGGCAGCACAGGCACAATGTTAATTTTCCAAACCTTCGAAGTCAGTAATATAGTAAAAAGCCGTAACATCATAATTTTGTTACGGCTTTTTATAAGGTTAATAAACCTTAATTAACTAACGTTTTTTCATATGTTGCATTAAACGTTTACGCTTACGTAATTGCGTTGGCGTTAATTTATTTTTCTTATCTGCATAAGGGTTTTCACCCTCTTTAAACAGAATTCGAATTGGCGTTCCCATCACTTGTAATGAACGACGGAAGTAATTCATCAAATAACGCTTATAGCTGTCGGGTAAATCGGAGACTTGGTTACCGTGGATCACCACAATCGGTGGGTTGTGCCCACCTGCATGCGCATATTTCATTTTCACACGACGACCACGGATAAGCGGTGGCTGGTGCTCATCTTCAGCCATCTTCATGATGCGAGTTAACAGTGCCGTACCGACTCGACGAGTTGCTGACTCGTAAGCTTCTTGCACTGATTCAAATAGGTTCCCCACCCCACTACCATGCAGCGCAGAAATAAAGTGAATACGCGCGAAATCAATAAAACCAAGACGCAGTTCAAGCATGTCTTTTACGTGTTCGCGATCTTCTGGTTTCATACCGTCCCATTTATTGACCGCAATCACCAATGAACGTCCCGCATTGAGGATAAAACCAAGTAAAGACAAATCTTGGTCTGAGATACCTTCACGTGCATCAATAACTAATAATACGACGTTCGCATCTTCAATCGCTTGTAATGTTTTAATTACAGAAAATTTTTCGACTGTTTCTGTGACTTTACCGCGTTTACGTACACCTGCTGTGTCAATCAGGATATATTCACGCTCATCGCGTTCCATTGGAATATAAATGCTATCACGGGTTGTCCCAGGCATATCAAACACGATAACTCTATCTTCACCCAATATCCGGTTGGTTAATGTGGATTTACCTACGTTCGGACGACCAACAATGGCTAATTTAATCGGTAAAGTTGTTGGGTCAAAGTCATCTTCTTCATCTTCATCAAGCTCACCTTGTGCTTCTAATTCAGCCCAATAAGCCGCATTTTCTTCTTCTTCGGTCAGCTCAACGTCTTCTTCGACTTCACCAATAAACGGTTTCAACGATTGTTCTATTAACTGAGTAACACCACGGCCGTGTGATGCGGCGATAGGATGAATTTCCCCTAAGCCAAGAGAGTAAAAATCCCCAATTGCCGTTGTGACATCAATACCATCTGTTTTGTTTGCAACTAAATATGTTTTTTTCTTGCGACTACGAAGATGTTTGGCAATACCTTCGTCCGCAGGCATTAGCCCAGATCTTGCATCAACCATAAACAGAACAATATCGGCCTCTTCAATGGCTTGCAAGGACTGTGCGGCCATGTGCGTTTCTACGCCTTCCTCAGTCCCATCGATACCACCCGTGTCGATAATAATGAATTCATGCCCTTCAACTTCAGCACGACCATATTTGCGATCACGAGTCAGACCGGGAAAGTCCGCTACTAATGCGTCACGGGTACGGGTTAAACGGTTAAATAACGTGGATTTTCCTACGTTTGGACGCCCTACCAGCGCTACGACGGGTATCATTCTTAGATGCCTCACAACTTTTATTAACTAAAGGAATTCTGAGGCTTTAACTCAGAAAACAAAAAAACGAAACGGCTCCTGTCTTCAGGAACCGTTGATTTTATCGATAAATTGGCGGTTTGTCAGAAAATTAACGTGTTAACAGGTAAACTGTTCCGTTTTTTGTCTGAACCATTAGCTTATCACTCGCAACGACTGGGCGACTGTGAATACCGGAGCTGTTTAATTTGTTTTGCGCAACAAACCCACCCGTATTCATATCTAACCAATGCAGGTAGCCTTCTTTATCACCGACAACAAGGTAACCATTATACATTTCTGGCGCCGATAACCCACGATTTAACAGGTCTTCCTGTGTCCATAGCGTCACACCGTCGCTTTTACGAACAGATAATACGCGGTCATTTTGATCTACGAGATACAGGTTTTCACCAGACATCACCATGTTATTGATTGAGCCCAAATCACGTTTCCACAGAATTTGACCGGAACGCATATCCAGTGCCGCCAATGTGCCATTATAAGCAATCGCATACACTTTACCGTCATCAATAATTGGTGTCATATCGACATCATTTAAGCGGCCGATTTCTGTCGAGCTTGTCACTTGCGAAATACGTTGTTGCCAAATTAATTGACCTTGAGACAACAGCACTGCACTAACACGACCGTTATCCCCACCGACAATCGCAGCACCAAAAGCCACCGCAGGAGCAGATTCACCACGTAATGACAACGATGGAGTATCCATGTTAACGGTCCATTTGATTTCACCGCTATTGACATCTAAAGCTTGCAGTTGACCATTACTGGTGTGAATAATAACAAGATCGTTACTCACTACCGGTTTAGAGAGGGCTTCACCTGCAACTTCGACATCCCAAACAACTTGGCCATCTTCTTTGTTCAGAGCAATTACGGTTCCGCGCTCTGTACCCACAAAGATTTTGTCGCCATCAACAGTTAAACCGCCTGACAGTAACGCAGACAAGTTAGCAGAAAGAAAACCTGTTCGTTTAGATAAATCGACTGACCAGAGTTCTTTACCGCTATCGAGTTCAAAGGCTTTAACTAAACCTTTGCGGTCTGCTGCATAAACCGCTGAACCGTCCCAAGCAGGTGATAATTCAGAATAAAATTGTTCAACACCATTTCCGACAGATTTATCCCAAACAATTGATGGGCTGAATTGATTTTCAACCTGTGGAAGTGGCGCCATGATAATAGAATCAGTTTCGCTGGAACAACCGGCAAGTAAAGCTGAAGCGACTAGGCCAACTAAAAGTGTTTTGCGCAACTGCATGTTTGTCGTTTCCTTTCTTCTTATGAATTAGATACGTTGTTCAACTTCAGAGTCAAAATACCTCTAATAGATTGAGAGCCTTCACTTTCTAACCCCTGAGCGTAAGCCGCTTTCGCACCTGCTTTATCGCCCTTATGGAGTAAAGCATCACCACGGACATCCTGTGCCGTTGCTTGCCATGATTTACTTTTAATATTTGCAACTGAGGCTATCGCGCCATCAGCGTTACCTTGAGCCAATTGGACTCGCGCTAAACGCAGGTTAATTAAATCTTGCATATCTGCGGTTTTTGCCTTCGCTAGTGCATTGGTCAAAGCAGTTTGTGCGTTAGCTAAATCACCTTTATCTACAGCAATTTGCGCAAGCTCTAAACCCATCATCGCACTGTATACATCGTCAGTTTCAGCCGCGAATTTTTGTGCTGCAACAATACCTTGTTCTGAACCCGAACGTAGCTGAGTGTTTACTGCTTCAAACTTTTGAGCGCTTTCTTGCAGTACATTGATTTTATGTGATTGCCAGTAGTTCCAACCAAATACACCACCAACACCAATTACGAGGCCAACAACTAATGCCACGCCATTATTCGCAAAGAAGCGTTTAATCGCATCGACTTGATCATTTTCGTTTGTATAGACTTCCACTTGTCTCTCCTTAACCTAATAACTCGGCGATGCGTGACGCCATAAGTTGCTGCGAAATGGTTTCTTGTACGCCTGTGCGTAAATCTTTCAATGTGACTTGGTTATTTTGAATTTCATCTTCCCCCAAGATCAGAGCAATTTTAGCGCCTTGTTTATCCGCTCTTGCTAACTGTTTCTTGAAGTTACCACCACCATGGTTAGTCATTAACCGCAGTGTCGGGAGTGCATCTCGCACTTTTTCGGCCACTAATATCGCTGCTTGTTGGCTATTTTCGCCAAATGAAGCAAGATAAACATCAGCTACTGAAGCATCCGCTGTAAATTCAGGATTCACTTCTTGAACTAATAACACCATGCGTTCCATACCCATGGCAAAACCCACTGCAGGTGTTGCACGACCGCCTAATTGTTCAACTAAGCCATCATAACGGCCACCCGCGCAAACTGTACCCTGTGAGCCCAACGCCGTTGTTACCCATTCAAAAACAGTGCGGTTATAGTAGTCAAGACCACGAACTAAGCGCTGATTAACACGGTATTGAACACCAGCGGCTTCTAACAGCTTGCATAAGCCATCAAAATGCTCACGTGATTCGACATCAAGGTAATCAAACAGTTCAGGTGCATCATTCAATAAAGTCTGAACGCCTTGATTTTTGGAGTCCAAAACACGCAGAGGGTTCGTATACATCCGGCGTTTACAATCTTCATCCAGCTTGTCTTTATGCTGTTCTAAGAAAGCAACTAGAGCCTCACGGTAATTAGCACGCGCTTCTAATGAGCCAATCGAGTTCAGCTCTAATGTCACATGCTCACTAATACCTAACGCTTTCCACCAGCGTGCTGTCATTAAAATCACTTCGGCATCGATATCCGGGCCAGCAAGCCCAAAAACTTCAGCTCCTAACTGGTGAAATTGACGATAACGACCTTTTTGTGGACGCTCATAACGGAACATAGGGCCTAAATACCACAAACGCTGTTCCTGATTGTACAGCAAACCATGCTCAATACCGGCACGGACACAACCTGCGGTATTTTCAGGGCGTAATGTCAGACTTTCATCATTACGGTCATTGAAAGTGTACATTTCTTTTTCAACGACATCCGTCACTTCACCTATCGCTCTGCGAAATAGCGGGGTCTGCTCTACAATCGGGGTACGAATTTCACTAAAACCATAACCCTGTAAAATATTTTTTAATGTTGCTTCGATTTTCTGCCATACACGCGTGTCAGCTGGCAAGTAATCATTCATGCCGCGAATGGCTTGGATATTTTTTCCCACTTTATTTCTCTATTTTCAGAATTACATAAGTTTGATTATAAGAGCGAAATATCATCTGGTTCAATCAACAAACATCAATTACTGATACTAATCGGGATTTATCTGTCAATTTGTACGGTGAGCGACCGATTTTAGAAAAAAATGCGGATAATTGATATAGTGTTTGTTCTAAATACGCCAAACGACTCTGCAAGTCGCTTGGCATTAAACAGACAACATTAATCTTTTAAGTTGACTTCAATCCGTCTACTTTCATCCATCATCGCTGCTTTAGCTCGAATTTTAGCCTCTAACTGGTCGATAATATTGTCATTATCAAAGCGCTCTTTTTGACGTTTACCGTCTTCATAAAAACCGCTCTTGGTTTTTGCACCTGCAACACCTAAGGTCGACACCTCCGCTTCACCAGGGCCATTAACCACACAACCAATAATCGACACATCCATTGGTGTAATGATGTCTTCTAAACGCTGCTCTAATTCATTCACGGTACCTATCACGTCAAACTCTTGCCGTGAACACGTTGGACAAGCAATAAAATTAATGCCACGCGAACGAATACGCAGTGATTTTAAGATATCAAAACCGACTTTAACCTCTTCAACCGGGTCTGCTGCTAAAGAAATACGCAAGGTATCACCGATACCTTCAGACAGTAGCATTCCTAAACCAATTGCCGATTTTACTGAGCCTGCACGTGCACCACCGGCCTCGGTGATCCCTAAATGCAGTGGTTGATCGATTTTATTCGCTAATAAACGGTAGGAGCCGACAGCGAGAAACACATCTGATGCTTTTACACTGACTTTAAACTGGTCGAAATTTAGTCTATCTAAGATATCCACATGGCGCATTGCTGACTCAACTAAGGCTTCAGGTGTCGGTTCGCCATACTTCTCTTGAATATCTTTTTCAAGGGAACCACCATTGACCCCAATGCGAATAGGAATATTGTAATGGCGTGCACAATCAACCACTTGGCGAATTCTTTCTTCGCTACCAATATTACCTGGGTTAATACGCAAGCAATCAACACCGTATTCGGCCACTTTTAATGCAATACGATAGTCAAAATGGATATCAGCCACCAGAGGAACACTAACTTGCTGTTTAATCAACTTAAACGCTTCTGCCGCATCCATCGTAGGAACAGAAACGCGAACAATATCCACACCAACACGCTCAAGTGATTTAATTTGGCGGACAGTGGCTTCGACATCAGTTGTGCGGGTATTGGTCATTGACTGGACAGCGATAGGTGCGCCATCGCCTACTGGTACGCTGCCTACATTAATACGAGTGGATTTACGTCTTTTTATCGGTGATTCATTATGCATTTTTGTTTAATTCTCCGAACGTCCATGTGCTCTTTGTTACCGTGGTACTCTGTGCTACCGAGGTATAGTTTTAACGATTATTTTTATACGCTCAACTATACACAAGAAAACAAACCATAGCCTATCAAAAAAGATGTTTTCGGATATAGTTTGCTTCATTTTGTCTTTCTAATTTAGGCTTCAGGTAATTTCAATTTTGCCGGACGTTTCGCTTTAATGAAGCGGCTTAAGTCAACGTCATTACCTTGGAACTGTACCGTGACATTTGCTGGCGCACCGATGTTCAAACGATAAGGCTGCGGGCCATCAAGTTCCAGCTTATCACCATTATTTTTGGTGCCACTAAATAAGATTTTATTATTCGCATCACGAATTTCTAACCAGCACTGGCCAGTAAAGTTCAAGACCAAAGCTTGGCTGCTAACAGCAACAGAGTCAGTCGTTTCTGTATTTTGTGTTCTGTCTAATGCAACGGAAGATTGCGGTGCATTAGGTAATGGAATGGTTCTGACTGGCTCGGTAATAGTGTCTGTGGTTAAGACAGGCTCTTGGGCTTGTAATTCAAGCGTATTTTCCTGTACGACAGGGGCTGTGTCAGTTGAGACAATCTCTGTTGAAGTCGACAATTCAACCGGGGTTGCGCTGTTATCTTGCTGAGACAAAATCAAATCATTTTGATTTGCCATTGAAACTAGCTCATTTTTCTGTGCGTTATGATCTTGCCACCACCATACACCGACCATTGCAATCAGTACAATCACAATCAACCAAGTCAGTTTCATTAACCAACCTTCACGCTTTTTACGTTTTTTTCCTAAAGAATAGCTTTGCATAGGAGAAACTTTGGCTAATGTGATAGGTTCTTCCGTTTTCAGATACGCCTTTAATTCATTTTCTGGTATGCCGACCATTCGAGCATAAAGGCGAATATAACCACGTAAAAATGTCGGTTCGACACCAGCGGGTGCAATGTCTTGTTCTATCTCTTTTACCGTACTGATTTTAAGGCATAATCGTTCTGCAACAACATCTTGGGTTAGCCCCATGCGCTCACGTGCTTGCATCAATAATTGTCCGACTGTCGTCGTAGTCTGTTCGGTATTATTTTCGATAGTCATTTGCTGGCAACACTATTTCCAAGTTTAAAATATATAAAGCAAGCATTGAGCAGCTTTATTCGTCAATAATTTATCATCATGTTGAAACAACAATTAAATTTTTCTTATTGCTTCTACTATTGTAGGTGAACAAAGGCGTTTTGCCTAACTCTAAAACGCCCTAAATCATAACCTAATTCACTGATTCAAACATATTTATAAATCAGACTGTTTTTACCTGAATAGGTTCCCCTGCTAAACGTTTTTTCAACGTCCGCTTTGTTCTGTCGATCACGTCGCCAGCAAGTTGTCCACAGGCAGCATCGATATCATCACCGCGTGTTTTACGCACTATTGTGGTAAAACCATATCCCATCAACACTTTACAAAAACGGTCAATACGGCTATTCGAACTTCTACCGTATGGCGCTCCTGGGAACGGATTCCATGGGATCAAGTTGATTTTGCTCGGTGTGTTTTTTAAACATTCCGCTAATTGATGTGCTTGCTCAACACTGTCGTTAACGTGATCTAACATCACATATTCAACGGTTACTCGTCCTGCATTGGCATTCGATTTTGTTAAATAACGATTCACACTGTTGAGGAAGGTTTCAATATTGTATTTTTTATTAATTGGAACAATATCGTCGCGAATATCGTCTGTTGGCGCATGCAACGAAATCGCTAACGCAACATCAATCATATCGCCTAGCTTATCCAGTGCAGGTACAACACCCGATGTTGAAATCGTTACGCGACGCTTAGATAATCCAAAACCGAAGTCATCTAACATAATTTCCATGGCTGGAACCACATTATTCAAATTTAATAATGGCTCACCCATTCCCATCATTACGACGTTGGTAATTGGACGACGTCCACTGGATTTCAGTGAACCAATAATTTTGGCAGCACGCCAAACTTGCCCAATAATTTCTGAAACACGTAAGTTACGGTTGAAACCTTGTTGCGCCGTAGAGCAGAATTTACATTCCAATGCGCAACCAACCTGTGAAGAAACGCACAATGTTGCACGATCTGCTTCTGGGATATACACAGTTTCAACCAGTTGGTCACCCACTTTGATGGCCCACTTGATGGTACCATCTGATGAACGTTGTTCATCAGCGACTTCTGGCGCACGGATTTCTGCAACTTCTTTCAGTTTTGCTCTAAGGACTTTATTAATATCGGTCATTTGGTCAAAATCATCATAGCAATAATGATAAATCCATTTCATGACCTGATCCGCGCGGAACGGTTTTTCACCCATTTGCGCAAAAAATTCGCGCATTTGTTTGCGGTTTAAATCAAGTAAATTCGTTTTTTGGTTCGTTTTTTCTGGTGTGACAGAAATAGCGGAAGAAGTTGCACATTGTGCATCTGTCGTCATATCAGACATGGTGTATTGCCTCGTTGTTACACTTTCGGCAGTGCTAATGATGAATATAGCACGACGTAATTTTTGCGGTCTTAAAAATATAATCGCCCCGCTAATTATAGCAGGGCGTCGCATTGTACAAACTTTATAACAATAATGCTAATGCATTAGTTAAAGAAGTCTTAGCGCGGGCAGATTTCATCAGCAGTGAAGAAATAAGCGATTTCACGGGCAGCAGATTCTTCAGAGTCTGAACCGTGAGTTGCGTTTTCAGTGAAGCTGTCTGCGTAATCTGCGCGTAAAGTACCCGCTAATGCGTTATCTGGGTTCGTTGCGCCCATCAGGTCACGGTGACGTTGGATTGCATTTTCACCTTCTAACACTTGCAGCATAATAGGGCCTGAAGTCATGAATTCAACCAGACCTTCAAAGAAAGGACGGCCTTTGTGTTCAGCGTAGAAGCCTTCAGCTTGCTCACGAGTTAAATGCATCATTTTAGCCGCGATAATAGTGAAACCCGCGCTTTCAAAACGGTTGTAGATTGCACCAATAACGTTTTTCTTCACAGCGTTTGGTTTAATAATAGAAAATGTACGTTGAACAGTCATAAATAACCTCTTAGCGATTCATTAGGCCTTTATTCTTTATTCTTCCCTGTAACTTAGGATTCAAGAACTTAAAATAGGCATGTTGTAGTTTTTTATATTATTTCTAATTCTATTGTTAGGCTTTTAAACTTCAAAAGCAACCCTATCTAGGAAAAAGAAAAATAAGGCGATGATTATAGGGGCTCTGATTACAATTTCCTACAGTCACAACAACATTTTGTTAAACTTTTTATAGCAAAAAACACTATTTTTTCGGGTAAGTCACATTTTTCCTCTATTACTTCACTCTAAAGCTGATCGCCGTTACTTGGCCACTTAAATCTAATACCGAAATTTGGTAGTTTCCACTTTTATCCAGTGTTAGCAAAATAGAACCGTTTTGTTCGGTTGTATTCACTTGTTCTCCATTTAAAAACCACCATTTCTGCCCTTGTCCACCTTGTGTGATTAAACGTAAATCTAAGCTGGTTTTTCCAGGTAGACGCTGTAAAACTTCCCCATCACGGATACCAGAAATCAATAATGGCGGCATTTCTAACTTCATAGGAGGACAAGCTGGATCCACTTTTGGTAACCGATTCTCCCGTTTTTCACTGTTTGGCAACCATGACTCCACCGTAATTGGCCATAAATGCACTTCTTTTTCTTGGGCATTCGGGCAATCAGCGGCAACTTGGCGCCCTTTTTCATTGACCCAAATTTTTTGTCTTAATCCTAATAGTGACTCTTGGTCTCGCGCCATTAAAGTCGGTGGGATTGTATTATCTAAGATCCAGCTAAGACGCCTTTGGCGGCAATTATTGTCATCTTTCAGTAATGATGTGCCTCCCGGCCAGCAAATCACCGCTTGGCTTACACTTGCAGGCTTCACATCTTTTGGTAACGGCTCATGAGATTGGTAAATTTTGCTCAGTAACATGCCATTTATTTGATTCATGATAGGGATCGCTGTAGCAAAACCTAACTGCCCTGCAACAGGTGTGGCATCTGGCCGCCCAACCCAAACACCGATGGTATAACGTGGGTTAACACCAATTGCCCACGCATCACGGTAACCATAACTGGTCCCTGTTTTCCATGCCAAATTTACTTGCCCTGATAAGTTAGTATCCGGTACAGGACGCGCCTCTCCGCCCATAATGCGGCGCACAATCCACGCAGCTCCCGGTGACATCAATACCCTATCGCGAATTTCATCCGTTGGTTTAAAGCGCAGCGGTGACACATAACCTTTTCGCGCAAATGCGCTGTAAGCGGAAACCAAATCTTCCATCCGTGTGGCTGTGCCACCTAAAATTAGCGATAAATTTGGCTCGCTGCCTAACGGAAAGCGCAGTTCAGTCCCAACATTGCGAAGTTGAGCCGTAAATCGTTTACTGCCATACACGTCTAACAACTGCACTACGGGTAAATTCAATGAGCGAACTAATGCATCACTGGCACTCACAGGGCCATTAAAACCACTGTCAAAGTTACCGGGACGATAATCATTAAAGCGCCGCGGAACATCTTGTAATAACGATTCCGCGTGGATGAGGCCATCATCCATCGCTAATGCGTATAAAAATGGTTTTAACGTTGAGCCGGGGGAGCGCCAAGCGCTTATCATATCGACATGCCCAAAACGGCTATCATCTTGGAAATCAATGGAGCCAATATACGCTTTCACAGCCATATCCGTATGATCGACCACCAAAATCCCCAATGATGTTTGTTTTGGCAGTTGGTTTTTCCAATTCATTGCCATATCTTCCAGCTGCCTTTGTAAACTGGCATCGATAGTGGTTTCAATGATGGACTCTTGCGCACCTTTGGTCACCCGCCTTGCCAGCAAGGGAGCTGAATGTGGATTTTTTCGCGGTGCTAACCAAATTTGTTCTTGTTTAATATCCGTAACTTTTTCAGGGCTCCAGACTTGGTATTCTTCTAATCGGTCTAACACCTTATCTCGAGCAGCTTGTGCCCTTTCTGGATAACGATCTGGCCTTAAGCGACTAGGGGCTTGAGGTAGAACAGCAAAAAGCGCAGCTTCGCTTGCTGTTAATTTTGCCGGTGACTTATTCAAATATACCCAGCTAGCGGCCCCAATCCCTTCAATGGTTCCACCATAAGGCGCGCGGTTTAAATACATCTCCAATATTTCATCTTTTGAGTAGTGATACTCAAGCTGTGCTGTACGCCAAAGCTGTTTCAGCTTACCGCCCAATGTTCTTTCATGAGGGTCAATTAGCCTTGCGACTTGCATCGAAAGGGTACTACCACCTGACACAATACGCCCTGAGCTCACAAACTGCCCCGCAGCCCTAACTAACGAAAACGGGTTTACTCCCGGATGACGATAAAAATGGCGATCTTCATAGGTTAATAACGCTTCGATAAAATCAGGGGAAACCTCTTCGAGTGTAACCGGAAAACGCCAAATACCCTCTTTGTCTGCAAAGCGCCACAATGGTGTACCATCTGCTGCAACCACGGTTCGTGCCATTTCAATTTGCTTAAGCGGCAACGGCCAGATTTTATCAGCCGCTAGAAAAGCCAGTGGCAAAATAATGACCAACAGAACCAGTGTGATGCCTGTGCGACGTAACCATTTTTTCATTGCTGGGAGTACCAAAAATAAATTAAAAAGAGCCCTTATACTTTATATATAAGGGCTTTATATAAGGGCTCAATTTAGCGGTGATTAACGGACGATTTCTAATTGGCCATCAGAGTAGCCTGTCGCTCGCCAATCAGGGACATACATTGATTCCACTTGTGGGACAGGAATACTGTAAACACCTGGAGTGACCGCACGTGCCAAGTAAACTAATGTCGTTGGTCGATATTGCTGAACTTCAACAGCAGCTACAAAACGGTCATCACGGTATTCCATATGGCGAATTTGTGATTGCTGCATATCATCAATCAGTTCTTGCAAGTTTGGTGCCGAATCACTTAAGTTTGCACTGCTATTCGCTAAGTTTTGGTTTTCCAACTCTAAACCTGCTGGCAATAAGTCAACCACTAACGCATCTGGCACACTTTGGGATGCCTGAACTTCCAGCTTAACCACCACCATTTCACCGCTTCTTAGTCTATCTAATGAAATGCGATTGCCTTTCATATCATAGTAACTGCGAGTGATACCTAGTACGTTGGAACTTGGTTTCGGTGAATGTTGTGGATAACCCACTACGTTTAAGCGTGTATATAGGGTATTGGTTCCACTGTTTTCGATGCTATAGCCTGTTTCTAATTGACCTTTGCTCAAGAACTCACTCACAGGTTTATCTGAAACCATCGGAGGTTCTTGGCCATTAATCGTTGCTTTCCATGGGGCTTCACTTTCATTTAAGTAGAAACGGCCGGCTAAGTACAACGCGTTGCTCTCTTGTGTCGAGAAATAACGTTGAGAAGTCAAGTTATTAGACAAGGTTTGCAGTTTTTGATCGCGCGATTTTGGCATTAAATTATATTCATTTAACAGCGCAACAATCATCGCATCATCACGGATCACTGAGCCGTAGTCCCCGACATAACTGTAGCGATTACGTTGTTTTTTCAGTCCGTCAATCACCGCGCTCTCACCACGTGATTTATCCCCCATCAAGTTCAACGCAACGCCTAACTGTACAAGCGGCAAGCCACTCGCGGCATGATCTCTTTGGTTATAAAGTTGACGTAATGCTCCTAAAGGCGCTTTTTGCTGTGACGCCAACACTAAGCCTGCATAAGCTTGAGTTGCGAAACGTGCACCTGCCTGATTTTCCGTATAAGGATAATTGATTTGGTTGCCATCTTGTAAATAGCTCAATAAGCGCGTGTTCGCGTTACTGATAGCTTCTTGGGGAACCGTAAACCCACGCTGATTCGCTTTATTCAAGAAATCTGCTGCATATGCGGTTAGCCAATACTCTTCGCGGCCGTTTCTATCCCACAGCGAGAACCCGCCATCATTACGTTGCATACTTAACAAATGCGGAATACCAATTTCAATCGCTTTATGGCGGTCTGCATCCGTTTGCGTTTTAATCCCTATTTTATTCAGCTCAGCTTGAGTTGAGAATAATGATGGATATAACCCGCTGATAGTTTGCTCCAAGCAACCGTATGGATAAGCAAATAACTCTCTAATATAACGAGAAACATCTAACGGTGGACGGCTCGTTAACAGGACCTGTCCTTCAATGGTATCCGGCTGTAGGCCCGCAATTTGGTTAATTGGCAGCGCCCATGAAGTACCTGGCTCAATCGCGGTTGCAAACGAAACGGTTTCTGCCGGTTGTGCCGGACGAACACCCACTTTCCAACTGTTGCTGTAATCTTTATTGGCTTCGCCTTGAATGTTAATGCCATTAATGGTCATCGACACTTCGCCTTCACCAAAGCCGTAGTCTGCTTTGACTGGTAAGTTAATCGTGGTGCGTTTGCCTTTCGGTAACGCTAGTTCACGGCTACTGACACCATCAAGTTTCACCATTCCTGATGCCTTGAAATTAACAGTCACATTCTGCGTGTTATCCGTCATATTGGTCAAATCAAGTGCAAAATAAGACTTATCACCGCCAGCCATAAAGCGTGGCATTGACATTTGTGTCACTAATGGTGCCGCGACAATCACTTTGCTATCCGCATGGCCGAACTCTTTTTCATTCCATGCTTGCGCCATTACGCGGAGTTCGCCGTTAAAATCAGGGATAGCAAGGCTAATTTCACCTTCGCCGTCTTTATTTAATGTAACAGGCTTAGCCTGCTCAGCAATAATTTGCACTTCAGTGAGTGGCTTCATACCACCACGCTCTAATGCAGCCTCTTCACTGTCACCACCAAAGCGTAGGTTAGCAACCTTACCTTGGCCTTCGATTAAGTGACCATAAACGTCATATTGATCAACACCATAGCGTTTACGACCAAAGAAAGCGTCATAGGGGTCCGGTGTTTTGAAATCCGTGATATTCAATACACCTGTATCAACTGCGGATAACAACACATTCACTTTTTCAGGTAACGGTTTGCCGTCTTGTGCGGTCGCTTTAATTTTTACCGTCAAGTCTTGATTAGGACGCATTTTGTCTGGCGTCGTTAGTGCCAACGCTATTTTACGATTTTCATCTGCAATCGGTAAATGCAAGACACCCACAGCACGTTTCACCGTGGCTTCTTTAGAGTCATCTCCTGGGCGAACCACAACTGCTGAGACGTAGAGGTCATGACGAGCCCACTCTTTATTGACAGGGATCTCAACATCTAAGCCTTTTTCTGGCACATCAATTTCTTCCCACCACAATGGGCCATTACTCGATTCGAGCAAGATGTACCCTTTCCCTGCTTTTGGTGATTCAATACGAACTTTGGCTTTTTCACCCGGTAAGTACGCAGGCTTATTCAGACTAAGTTTCACTTGGTCAGGGCGAACTGAGCCACTTCCCCCCGTATTATCTTGCCATGAATACCCCGCCCAGAACTGGACGCTAGAAACGAGCTGATTCTCTGGGTTGACGACTTCTAAACGGAATGCGCCCCAATCCACAGGGAAGGAGACTTTCGCTGTACCGTCTTTGGCGATGGCAATATTTTCATTCGCCATAATGAGGTCTTTTTGGTCATAATTTGAAGACCAGCCACCACTTTCAGACCAACTCCAATAATAATCACGGCGTTCGTACACTAGACGCGCTGTTAAGTTTTCTGCCGCCAGTTTATTACCCGCTGCATCTGCCATGACTAATTCAAACTCAGCTAACGAGTTTTCATCCACATTATGACGTTTGACATAACGGTCTGTGCGGTAATCATAAATTTCTTTTTTGGCAAACAATGGGCGAATACCCACCAGTTTTTCCGCTGGCCAAATCGCTTGCTCTGCACGACGCGTCACCGGACGGCCACCCGCTTCAAGCAAACTTGCTTGTAAAACAGCTGAAATCGGTGAACGTGTTGAACTCCAATTACTGTTTGGAATTGAAATCACCGTTTCACCGTTGCTGTCCAGCGTCAGGTCAAACTCATCCAACTTACGTGGTAAGCCCTCTTCGTTGACAGCACCGAATTCAAAGCCCGGTAATTTTGCTACCGCTTCGCGATTGGCCTTTAACACAATTTGGCCTTGTAACTGGTTATCTGCCGCTGGCGCACCATATAAATAACGCCCTTGAATATCAAAATCCACGGATTGATCCGTTAAACGCGGCACATCGCTGCCAACGATTTCTAACGCCATACGTTCAGGCATGAAATCTTCAACATTAAATTTGTAATAACGCTGTGGCGAGCCATCACCTAAATCAAAGCGCAGTGACCAACCGCCTGTCTCTGCATTTTTAGGGATTTCAAATTGATATTGATATAGCCCATTTTGGTTTTCTTCCGGCTGCCAAACAAAGCTGCGGACTACTTGCCCATCCGTTTTTAATACATCAACTTTAACGGGCTGAGTTTTAACCGGATTACCATCACCATCACGCAATAAACCATTGACCAGTAGCAATTCCCCCGGTCGATATAAATCACGTGGCCCAAAGGTGAAAAATTGTTTTGCGTAGCCTTCGGGGCCTGAAATATCGAATTCAGATAAATCAAGTGCTGGCTGAGTTAAATCAATCATACTGGTTTGCCCTTCGTGGGTTGCCAGTAATAGTTTTCCGCCCGCTAATTTATCTAGCTGGGCATGACCATCGCCATCTGTCGTGCCTTTTGTCACTAACTGGCCTTTTTCATCCAAAATACGCAGCTCAACACCTTTAATTGCAGTGCCTTTCGCTAAGGATTGGGTGAAAATGTCGACACGGTCTTGGTAACTGTGCAGCGACACACCAATATCACTCAATGTGAAGACGGTCGCAGGGAATTGGTAACTATAGCTGCCTGCTTTTTGCATGATGGCCAAATATACGCCGTCTTGCTGCAACTCTTTGATATCTTTCAATGGCAGTAAAATCGTTTGGCGGGTATTTTTATCTGGATTTAAGTCAAAGCGGCCAGTATAAGCCAGCTCCACTTTGTCGAGGAATTCTTCTGAATACCAATATTCATAATTGCTGCGGTATTGCCATTGCGCTAAAAACTGCGGCAATTGTTTTTCATTCACACGGAAAAAATTGACGTCAACTTTATCAACGTTCAAGGCGATCACAGGTAAGCCTTGGGCAACCTTACTCGGTAATAAGGAGCCTTTGCTAGCAAAACCAACCGTTGGGATGATTTGCGCTGTGGTCAGTTTTTTCTCAAAACTGTCGGCCAGTGTACGCTCATTAACCGCTTTAATACCCGGGTTAATGGTTAGATTTAATTCTTTAGAGGGGGGAAGGTGGCGAAAACGTAGCTCCATTTGGTTATCAGACAGCTCCCAAGCGCCATCTAACTTACCCGCTTTAACATCAATAAGGTTAATAAACTGGCCGAAGTCTTGGTTGGCTTGTAATGGCACGGAAAATGTCACCACCATGGCACTCGCACCATCAAGCTGTAATTCAGATGCATCCAAAATAGTTAAATCTTTCCCTGCATATTTTTTTATCATTTCTTCAGTGGAAAGTTTCGGTGCTACTTTTTTCTGCTCTGCAACTGGCGCTGTTTTGGTTTGATTTTCTGGCGCTGTGGTTGAAACATTTGACTCATTTTTGGTTGTTTCTTCTGCATTATCACAACCAGTTAATGCCACTACCGATGCCAATGCCAGTGCTAAATAACGTTTTTTGGTTTTGAGACCCGCCAATGAAGCCCAACTTGATTGTTGTTTCATTACCGCCCGCCCTTTAATTAGTTAAATGTGTTCTCTTTTTAAGGTTTTAACAGAAGGTTAAAACCGTACTATATACCTTGAAATCGCTTAAAATACACACAGATAAATGCTGCTGATAGTGTTTCAATTATCGATATAATTTAACAGAATGTGATAAAAACACCTATCAGACAAAACGGAAAAATGATGGGAGAGAAAAACAGCAAAATGAAATGCTGTTTTTTAAATAGTAAGCAAAATATATATTTAATAAATGAGCAATATGGGTTTTAGGAGTGAGAAAAAACTCTCTCACTCTAATCACAGGGTCATTATGTATTCTTTACTGGGATCGTATCGCGTAAGAAGCTCCCAAGACGACGCTGATAAAAGGGTTGAACGTGTTGAGTAATAAAGTGGCTAACCCCTTGCTCATTTTCATTCACCACACAAAAATCAATAGATTCGTCATCAGCTAAGAACTCACACGCAAGTGTCCCTGCTTCATGAATTATGGTATCAATATTTTCCGCACCTACGGTAAACTCCAACGCTATCATTAAGATAGGCGTTTCTTCAGCAGCATCACTCTCTGTTGCGGAGACCATAAAACCGCGTCTGACCACTTTGTGTTGTTTAAAAAACTCAGTCAGCGCCTCAACAATCGCCTGCGGTTGTTCCTCTAACACACTTAATTTCAGTGATGAGCCTTTTGGCACGGTTAATTCCGTAAATTGGATCTCAGTTTCTTGGTTGGAACTGTTATTATTCGATTGCTGCGACATTGCCAATCCCCTGCTATGAAAAAGAATCGCTTATTATACTCGCAAATACGCCAAGGTAAAAAAATAGGCACGAAAAGTCACCTTCTCGTGCCTGTTATCAATCAAATATTTACTATTTTGATTTACTGATTAATAAGTTAGCCAGTGTTCTTACACCAGTACCTGTTGCGCCTTCAGCCCATAAGCTAACCGCGGATTTGCGGTAAGTCGCTGAGCAGTCAATATGCACCCAGTTTTGACGATAATTTTCAACAAAGTGCGATAAAAAGGCTGCCGCTGTACTTGCACCCGCGGTATGAGATGGTGCTGCAATGTTGTTTAAATCGGCAAAGCCTGACGGCAATTGTTGGCGATGGAACTCTGCTAATGGTAAGCGCCAAAATAACTCGAACTCTGCATCTGACGCGCTCATTAAGTCAGCAACTAATTTGTCATCGAAGCTTAATACTGAATGGTAGTCATTACCCACTGCCATTTTTGCTGCGCCTGTCAAGGTTGCTGCATCAATGATCAGTGTTGGTTTTTCTTTACTCGCATCAATCAAACCATCAGCCAATACTAAACGACCTTCAGCATCCGTATTCATAATTTCAACGGACTTGCCATTACGGTAACGAATAATATCACCTAGTTTGAATGCATTGCCGCTAACCATATTGTCAGCAATACACAGGAACATTTTCACGCGTTTTTGTAAGCCACGCGAAATCGCTAATGCCAATGAACCCGCTAATGTTGCCGCACCGCCCATATCCGCTTTCATTGAATTCATTGAAGCAGAAGGTTTGATGCTATAACCGCCTGAATCGAAGGTAATACCTTTACCCACTAACGCAGCAAATACGGGGGCGTTCGGGTTGGCACCCGGGTTGTAATCTAACGCTAAAAAGACAGGTGGACGACTTGAACCACGACCTACCGTATGAATACCGGTATAACCTTGTTCTAATAAATCATCACCTTTAATAATACGATAGCTAATATCTTGTGCGCCTACCGTGCAGAGTAAATCAATGGCGCGTTGTGCGAGTTGTTCTGGCCCCAATTCTTCTGCCGGTGCGTTAATCACATCACGTACCCAATCAATGGTACGAATGCGGTTTTCTAATTCTTTGCGGTCCGCTTCTGGTAATACAGGCCATTCAATCGTTCTAGCCCCTTTTGGCGCACGAAAACCTTGCCAAAATGCCCAGCTTTTTTCTAAATCCCAACCTTCGCCAGCCAAAGCAACATTACGGATCCCTTGGCCATCTAATTTACGGCCAGCGCTTTGTACTGCGCATAATTTACCTGCATGTTTCAGGTGGATTGTCATCCCTTTATCACTAGAGCTTAACAATGCGCCCTCACCCCAACAAGGTGCAGCTGGCTCACAAGAAATCATTACTGGCATAATTTGTTTTGTCATCGTTTTTCTCACTTTGTCTATTTTTGCAGACAGCAAAAGCCCATTTATTCTGTCTGCAGATGGCATTACCTTAACTGATAAATGCCAACAGGGATATCATTATAGTGCTGATATAAAATAAAAAACCGAGCACTATTTCTAATAGTCGCTCGGTCTTTAGAATAAATCCCTCGTTACTCGAATTCATCCAGCCAAACTAATAAAATAGCCTCTAGGATTTTCTCATTCGATTTTTGCGGATCATCATCAAATTCTTCTAAATCGCAAATCCACTGGTGCATATCGGTAAAGCGCACCGTTTTCGGATCAACATCTGGAAATGCATCATACAGGGCTTCACCGATTTCACGGCTATTTGACCATTTTAAACTCATGTTTTTCTCTCATTATATGAACAACTATTTTTCAAATTATAGTCCTTTGAATCATATCAACGGATCTTTTTCATCTATTCTTCATTATACTGTTTGTGAGAGGTAAATCGATAAGTGTTTCCAGACAAGCCAATGTAATGCCTTGCTCTTTTAATGCAGCAAACAAGCCACTTGATGATACATAAGGGCAACCCAATTTTTCTTTGATATTTTGAATTCGTCTATTTTCACTGGCTTCTGAACAACCTTGAATATAACTGATTTCTTTTACCTTACAGTGCGAAAGCAGTAGGCGTATGGTTATCATCTCTTTTCGTGTAAAACGAATATGGCCAAAACGCATATATTTTTGAGGATTTAATAGTTCCGGTGCAACATTCTTTGTTTGCCCCAATAATTGTGTTGTTATCGGAATATTCGCCCTCATAGGCAGTGTGACCTCGGGATTTTTTTTCCAAATTTGGTTGGCATACTCCGAAATGATAGGACGATGCTTATAAATAGATAACATCTCAGATAATGTGAGCTGCTTATTTGAATTTACCGTTGTAATTTCAAATGAATTTTCATATCTTGCGCATAGATCTATTTTAAATTTATTCTTCGTTGATTTTTCTAATGTTATATTATAAGCCTCAGAATAGTTACCCCAGTATTGGATGCTTGATTTCAATCTTTCCTCCATAAAAAGATCTAAATCATCATCCCAACATATTAACTGCCATTCATAATTATTTGAAACTATACTTATCTCTTTATTTTCCATATCAACACGGAAGTAAGTCAGGTCGATTTCATCCCAATCAAAATATATTGAGAATAAATCCGAAAATTCAGTGCATACATTTTCAAATAAACCATTTTCTATATTCATGATAATTACCTTTGATTATATTTATTGCAGCAAGGAATAAAAAACTATGCTTTTAGTTTAAAACAATTCATCTGATAGACTACAACTCCTGATAAACCACATAATGTCAAATAAATCCCAATATACATCAAGTTAAATTTAGTAAAATAAGAAAATAGCAAAGGAGTAATTCCACCCAGTATCGTTGCTGCTAAATTAAAGCCTAACGCTAACGAAGCTGTTTTTCCTTCAGAATATAGACATAACATGAATGAGAAATTACTTAAAATCATTGCAGCATAGATTGTTATTATAAATTGAATGCATATTACCCACTGAATAGATTGAGTGCCCATCAGCCAATAAGTAGGGAATGAAAATATAAACATCCCTAAGATGCCTAGTTTAAATACTTTCTCTGGCTTACTGTATTTATCTGTTAGCCATCCAACAGCAATCATAGAAACAAATAGTAGTGTAGATGATATAATTCCATATAATGTTTTAAATTCAACTAGTTTTAACTCTTCAAGAAACAACGGTGTTGAAATGTTTTGTGCAAAGAAAATCACTGTTCCCGGTATTGTTACAAGAAAAATAGGTACTAAATTTTTCCACTTAATCGAAAAATTATTTTTCTCTTTTGAGGGATGACTCGGTAACCTCACTCTAAACCAGAAACTGACAACTATATTTAATACTCCCAGTAATAAAGGTATCCTCCAACCAATATCTTGCATTACTTTAGGTTCAAGAATACGTTCAAGAACAAAAACAACAGAAAGTGAAATAATCACACCTAATACTGAACTTCCACAAATAATAGAAGAAACTCGTCCATATTCTGCTCGTTTAGCACTACTAATTAAATAAGTTACTAGCGATGGATATTCCCCTGCAAAACTAAACGATAGAGCCATTTGCAAAATTAAAATGATTATCGGTGTATATGAACCTAAAAGCTGGATGGGGAGCATTGCCATACAAAGTGTTGCTATACCAGTTATCAAGCTAGTTAAAACTAAAGCAGACTTCTTTCCCGCCTCTTCTGCATAACGCCCAATTATGTATCCACCAACAGGCCGAATAATAAAACGCAAAGCAAATATACCCCATACCATCTCTGTCGCTTGGTTATAGCCTAGCCGCTCTAATTCTGCGCTGAGATAACTCGATATTGCCGCAAAAACAGCAATATCATAATATTCAAGTGTATTACCAGCCACTGCGCCAAATCGATATTTCCATTTCATGATAAAATTCCTTTTTATCTCCAACTTTATTTAATTAGCATTTATATAATCATTAAATCATTATCTTTTAATCCAAAGACAACCGCTCAATATCGATATTATCTATAGCATAAAAAATAAAGTGTACAAAGTGAAAATTTAATTATTAACTTTAAATTAGCTGGTAAATAAAACTGAATAATTTCATAATATATAAACAATTCATTTATTAAAATGAAATATTATGAGTTGAATTTTAATTTCAAAAAAACAATAATAATGAAAATATTGAAATACAACAAAAAAATCGCCCTTATTACATATATAAATAGATATTAAGGACGATTTTCTGTTATTTTTTATAATAATTCACGTTGTCGCTAGGCGGCAAATGAGCTAATCCCTTGGAGCATACACCAGTATATGACTAAGGTTAGCGAAAGAAGCCCCCCTACAACGCGAAATATAACAAACTATTCAATGCTCTAAATAGTTCGTGTTGTAGGTAGGCGGCAATTGAGAGTATCTTGGGGAGCATATAAAAGTATGTGACCCAAATACTTGAAAGAAGCCAACACCCCTACAACGCGAAATATAACAAACTATTCAATGCTCTAAATAGTTCGTATTGTAGGTAGGCGGCAATTGAGAGTCTCTTGGGGAGCATACAAAAGTATGTGACCCAAATACTTGAAAGAAGCCAACACCCCTACAACACGAAATATAACAAACTATTCAATGCTCTAAATAGTTCGTGTTGTAGGTAGGCGGCAATTGAGAGTATCTTGGGGAGCATACAAAAGTATGTGACCCAAATACTTGAAAGAAGCCAACACCCCTACAACGCGAAATATAACGAGCATTAGTGTTCGCGGGCGTGATTAATAGTATATTTGGGTATCTCTACCACTAAATCCTCATCCGTCACTAACGCCTGACAACTTAAACGGCTTTCAGGCTCTAATCCCCACGCTTTGTCTAACATATCGTCTTCTAACTCACTACTCTCTTCCAGTGAATCAAAACCTTCACGAACGATACAATGACAAGTTGTGCAAGCACAGGATTTTTCACAGGCGTGCTCAAGCTCAATACCGCTGCGTAGTGCAACATTTAAAATAGACTCGCCTTCTTGTGCTTCAACAACAGCACCGTCTGGACATAAATCACTATGAGGTAAAAAAACTATTTTCGGCATAATTATATCTCATCCACAGAATGGCCTGACAACGCTTGTCGAATGGAGGTATCCATACGACGCGCTGCAAACTCCTGCGATTGCTTATCCAGTTGTTTAATGGCATTTTCAATTACGATTGGGTCAGTGCCCTCAACCGCTTTAATTAACTCATTGACCGCATTATCAATTTCTGACTCTTCTTCTGGCGTCAGTAAATTGCCATCTTGGGCTAATGCGCTCGTTAAACTTTCAAGCACTCTTGCAGCTTCAACTTTTTGCTCCGCTAAGCGGCGCGCATTTAAGTCATCTTGCGCGTTAGTCATTGAATCTTTAATCATGTTTGAAATTTCGTTATCTGTTAACCCATACGATGGCTTAACTTGAATAGAGGCTTCTATGCCAGTGGACTTTTCCATAGCGCTAACACTTAATAGCCCATCCGCATCCACTTGAAAAGTAACACGAATATGTGCGCCACCTGCAGCCATTGCAGGGATATCACGCAAGGTGAAGCGAGCTAATGAACGACAATCAGCTACCATTTCGCGTTCACCTTGCACCACATGAACGCTCATCGCCGTTTGCCCATCTTTAAAGGTGGTAAATTCTTGAGCGCGAGCAACTGGGATCGTCGTATTACGCGGGAGCACTTTTTCAACCAATCCCCCCATGGTTTCTAGGCCAAGGGATAACGGGATCACGTCCAATAACAACATTTCGCTGTCGGGTTTGTTCCCTACTAAGATATCCGCTTGAATGGCGGCACCAATCGCTACCACTTTATCTGGGTCGATAGATGTCAGTGGTGACTTACCGAAAAAATCGCCGACTTTCTGGCGTACTAGCGGTACACGGGTCGAACCACCAACCATGACAACGTTCAGCACCTCTTGCGCTTCAACACCTGCATCTTTTAACGCACGGCGACAAGCCATTAGTGTGCGTTTAACATGGGTTTCAATAAGCGCTTCAAACTGCTCGCGACGGATTTCCCCTTGCCAATTAGCAAGTTTGATTGTCGCAGCGTCCGCGTCACTGAGCATGACTTTGGTTTCTGTCGCCACATTAAGTAATTGACGATTTAACTGATGGTCACCTTGTAATGAAACCCCTGCCTGCTCTGCGATCCACTGTGCCAGTACTTGGTCAAAATCATCGCCTCCAAGTGCGGTATCGCCACCTGTCGCTAAGACCTCAAAAACACCGCGACTCAGGCGCAAAATAGAGACATCAAAAGTCCCACCCCCGAGATCATAAACCGCTATCACGCCTTCTTGTCCAGAATCTAATCCGTAGGCAATTGCAGCCGCAGTCGGCTCATTCAATAGGCGTAACACGTGTAAGCCTGCAAGACGAGCCGCATCTTTCGTGCCTTGGCGCTGGGCATCATCAAAATAGGCAGGAACCGTGATCACTACGCCATCCATTTCCCCACCCAATGTTTCTTCAGCGCGTTTTGCTAACGTTTTCAATATATCCGAAGAAACTTGAATAGGATCTACTTGGCCGGCAGCCGTTTGGATAAACGGCAAGCCATTTTCACTCACACTCAGCTGATACGGCAAATCAGGATAACGTTTTTGAATATCCGCCAATGAGCGCCCCATCATACGTTTAACTGAAATAATGGTATTCACTGGGTCTTGCTCCGCAAGTTGCTTCGCATCCCATCCCACTAATTTGCTTGCAGGCTGATAATTAACAACCGATGGTAATAAAAAGCGGCCTTGGTTATCTGGCAAAGCCGCAGCTTCACCACTACGCACTGTTGCAATCAAAGAGTGGGTGGTACCTAAATCAATGCCTGCCGCCAATTTGCGTTGATGCGGAGCTGCTGTCATACCGGGTTCGCTGATTTGTAGTAACGCCATAATCGTTTTCTCTTAAAATTCATCTAGTAACCGTTCTTCGAGTTGCTCAGCTTGCTGCTGAAGCTTATCGAGAAAACGTAGTTTACGTACGGTATCAGCGGCTTTTTCCCACTGCATGGCATCTAACTCTGTCACCATCAGTGCGCTTCGTGCTTGCTGCATTTTTTTGACGTTTTGCATAAATTTAGCCAATAAATCAAGTGCATCATCACTGTTTTCAATATTGTCTAACTCTTCACGTAGCTCAAGCTGCTCCATCAAGAATGCCGTATCATGCATAGTATGTTGTTCGTTATTAATGTCGAAACCATGCAATGAAAGCATATATTCCGCGCGTTTTAGCGGATGACGAAGGGCTTGGTAAGCAGCATTAATGGTTGCTGCTTTTTGCAGTGCTTGCATTTTTTCCTGTTCAGAACAGGTAGCAAAACGGTCAGGATGGTATTGACGCTGTAAATCTTGAAAACGTAGCGTCAGTTGTTCATTATCAATGGCATAAATGGGAGTTAACCCAAAAAGAGTAAAGTAATCCATAAGTGCTCAGTTTCTCGAACCGGTTACCAATACCACTAACATGTAAATCGCTTATATTAGTGAGATTGGCCGAAAATTAGGCTTAATTGAACGCATTATACGTGAAAACTTTCACCGCATCCGCATTCGCTATTGACGTTAGGGTTATTAAATTTAAACCCTTCGTTTAAGCCTTCTTTCACAAAATCCAGCTCAGTGCCATCAAGATAAACAATGCTCTTGCCATCGATAATGACTTTAACACCTTTATCTTCAAAAACTGTGTCTTCTTCATTGATTGTATCAGCAAACTCAAGAACATAAGCCATTCCTGAACAACCTGAAGTCCTTACACCTAAACGCAAACCTTCACCTTTTCCACGATTTTGCAGAAAAGATTGAATACGCAGCGCAGCACTTTCTGTAAGAGAAATAGACATTGCAAACCTCACTTTAGAAACAAACAAGGCAGATGCTACTCATGAGTCGCATCCGCCTTCAAATTATTTTATACCCATTTATTTCCAAGCTAAGAAACTCAGCGATGTTTAGCCTAGAGGCCATGGGTATTGTTCCAGTTATAGGACGATAACTTGTTGTTATTTATTAATATGGGTTGCCCTATAGACTGATTAAAAATTTATTTGCTTTGGCGTTTGCTTTTGTAATCAGCAATAGCAGCTTTAATTGCGTCTTCTGCTAGAATTGAACAGTGAATTTTCACTGGTGGTAATTCTAACTCTTCTGCAATTGCTGTATTTTTGATTGACTCAGCTTCATCCAAACTTTTGCCTTTCATCCACTCAGTCACCAGTGAACTTGATGCAATTGCTGAACCACAACCATAAGTTTTAAAGCGTGCATCTTCAATAATGCCGTCATCATTTACTTTAATCTGTAATTTCATGACGTCACCACAGGCAGGTGCACCTACCATACCACTACCGACGCTTGGGTCTCTGTTGTCAAACGAACCAACGTTGCGTGGATTTTCATAATGATCGATAACTTTTTCACTGTAAGCCATTTTTAAACTCCTGAAACCGTCTGATTAATGGTGAGACCATTCGATGCTGTTAAGATCTACGCCGTCTTTAAACATTTCCCATAAAGGAGACAGCTCGCGTAAGTGGCCAATTGCGCCATGAATCATTTTGATTGCATAGTCAATTTCTTCTTCTGTCGTGAAACGACCTAAAGAGAAACGGATTGAGCTATGTGCCAGCTCATCATTCATCCCTAAAGCGCGCAGTACATAAGAAGGTTCTAGGCTTGCAGAAGTACATGCCGAGCCTGAAGATACAGCCAAATCTTTTAATGACATCATCAGTGATTCACCTTCAACATAGTTGAAGCTGACGTTCAGAATGTGCGGCGCACCGTGTTCTAAATCACCATTGAGGTAAACTTCTTCGATATCTTTAATGCCGTTCCATAAACGCAGGCGTAAACCGCGTAAGCGCTCAGATTCCGCTGCCATTTCTTCTTTGGCAATACGATAAGCTTCGCCCATACCCACGATTTGGTGTACCGGTAATGTCCCAGAACGCATACCGCGTTCATGACCACCGCCGTGCTGTTGCGCTTCAAGGCGAATACGTGGTTTACGGCGAACATACAGTGCACCAATACCCATAGGCCCATAAAGTTTGTGCGCAGAGAACGACATTAAATCGACTTTTAACGTATTTAGGTCGATAGGCAATTTGCCCACGCTTTGAGTTGCGTCGACGTGGAAAATAATCCCTTTGCTACGGCATAATTCACCAATAGCTTCGATATCCTGCACTACACCAATTTCATTATTAACATGCATAATAGAAATTAAAATAGTGTCTTCACGGATAGCGTCTTGTAGGTCTTGCATAGCAATTAAACCGTTGCTTTGCGGTGACAGGTAAGTCACTTCAAAACCTTCACGCTCTAATTGGCGGCAGGTATCTAAAACGGCTTTGTGTTCCGTTTTACAAGTAATAATGTGGTTGCCTTTCTTTTTATAGAAATTAGCAGCGCCTTTAATCGCTAAGTTATCAGACTCAGTTGCGCCTGAAGTAAACACGATTTCACGTGGGTCAGCACCCACTAATTCAGCGATTTGATTACGAGCAATATCTACCGCTTCTTCCGCTTGCCAGCCGAAACGGTGAGAACGGGATGCTGGGTTACCAAAGTCCCCATCCATTGTTAAACATTGCATCATTTTTTCAGCCACACGCGGGTCAACCGGTGTTGTTGCTGAATAATCAAGATAAATTGGTAATTTCATTGCTCACTTACTCCAAAAGACAAGCTAACTTGACTTTAATTTTTAAAGATACAAATGGCGGAAACTAGATCTTCGTCTAACCACTCACCGAGATGTACCGACTGCAATTATTTTAATATTTTTTAAGCACGTACATTGATAATCGATTCAGGTGTGATCCCATTTGGCATGGTTTTACGCTGTTCGTTATCTTGTCTATCAGCAACAACCATGACTTCTTGGTTTTTAACCAGTTCATCAAGGCTAATGCTGCTTAGGAAACTTGTAATTCTGTCACTTAAATCACGCCACAGTGCATGAGTTAAGCAGCGGTCGCCATTTTGACAACCTTCTTTATTACCCTGACAACGTGTGGCGTCAACAGATTCATCTACCGCAGCGATTACTTCAGCAACAAAGATTTGGTCTGCGTCTCTACCAAGCAAATAACCGCCACCTGGGCCGCGAACACTCGAAACCAACTCGTTTTTACGTAAACGAGAAAAAAGTTGCTCAAGATAAGAGAGGGAAATCCCCTGACGTTCAGAAATGTCCGCTAAAGGCACGGGACCTGACTGAGAGTGTAATGCGACATCTAACATCGCAGTTACTGCGTAACGCCCTTTGGAAGTGAGTCTCATAACATATTACTCCATGGTAAATTATGGTCAGATTGTGACATTCCTGAGTAATTTAGTCAACTATTTACCTGACTAATTTACTCAAGTATTATTCACCTGTTTTTACCGTGGATTTCGCCTCACTTTTTCGCCCATTTTTCCATCGACGTTAAAATACCCCGCAGGATATGTAACTCTTGGGTTTCGATGTGTGCACGTGTGAATAAACGACGCAATTTATTCATAATTAAGCCAGGGTGCGCTTTACGAATAAAACCAGATTCATTCAATAAACTTTCAAGATGAACATAAAAACGCTCAACATCTTCTGATGGCGGGTATTCTACCTCATCATCTGTTGAAATTACCGTGTTTTTTTCATCCATTGAAAGATGCGCCATGCGTATCTCATAACTTACCAATTGAACCGCCATCGCTAAATTCAAAGAGCCGTATTCTGGGTTCGTGGGGATATACAAATGATACTGACATTTTTGTAGTTCTTCGTTGGTCAAACCCACTCGCTCACGGCCAAAAACGATAGCAACGGGGGATTCTTTGGATTGCTCAACAGATTTAACACCACACTCACGCGGCTCAACCATTGGCCAAGACAAGGTGCGAGAACGGGCACTGGTGCCGATCACTAACTTACAGCCTTCTAAGGCTTCATCGAGAGTTTTAACGATTGTCGCATTACCAATAACATCACTCGCCCCGGCAGAAAGTGCAATAGCGTGTGAATCAGGTTCAACAAGAGGATTAACGAGGTACAGATTAGAAAGCCCCATGGTTTTCATTGCACGGGCAGTTGAGCCCATATTACCAGTGTGTGAGGTTTCAACAAGAACAATACGGATATTATCTAGCATGGTTTATACGTTTAATGAAAAAATTATCGCAATAGCTTAACACAAAATTGCTTATTGTGACGAACATCTATATACTTCGGCACTCCAGTTTCTCGTTCTTTAACATTCCAGTGGAAAAAGCCCATGCATCCGATGCTTAACATCGCCATACGTGCAGCACGTAAGGCCGGTAATCACATAGCTAAAAACTATGAAATGCCTAGTAATATCAAAGTGACTCAGAAAGGCACTAACGATTTCGTGACTAACGTTGACCAAGAATCTGAGCAGCTGATTATTGAAATCATCCGCAAGTCATATCCAGAGCACACTATTATCACTGAAGAAAGTGGTGAGTTAATTGGTAAAGATGATGATATTCAATGGGTAATCGATCCACTGGATGGCACTACCAACTTCACAAAACGTCTCCCTCATTTTTCTGTTTCTATCGCTGTACGCGTTAAAGGCCGTACTGAAGTTGCTGTTGTTTACGACCCAATGCGTAATGAATTATTTAGCGCAGTACGTGGACAAGGCGCTCAACTTAACGGTTATCGTATTCGTATCGACGAAAAACGTGATCTTGATGGCGCTATCGTTGCGACAGGTTTTCCTTTTAAACAAAAACAACACGCTGCGGTATATATGAATATCATGACTGCAATGTTCGATAAGTGTGCTGATTTCCGTCGTACAGGTTCTGCAGCCCTGGATTTATGCTATGTTGCTTCTGGTCGTGTTGATGCATTCTTTGAGATCGGCTTAAAACCATGGGATTTCTTAGGCGGTGAACTAATCATGCGTGAAGCTGGCGGTATCATGACTGACTTTATTGGCGGCCATAATTATATCGCATCTGGTAACTTAGTCGCTGGTAGCCCACGCGTTGTTAGAGACATACTGTCCGTCATGAAAGATGAGTTATCGGAAGCATTAAAACGCTAATTCGACAACGTATTGAATTTTAACACCCACACAATTCGACTGTTTTGTGTGGGTGTTTTTTTACTGATTAAACCGTTTGATGCGTATTAAAATAAGATAACGCCTTTAATTAACTCACGGTTATTAATTACGTCTTGCTCATAACTATTACCAATAGAATTAAAATCAAATTGATGAGTTAGCATCATTTCACTCGCGAGCTTTCCTTCCGCCATCAACCTTGCCACTTTATTGAAATCTTCAAGCGTCGCATTGCGACTTCCCATCATTGTTGTTTCTTTCTTATGAAAATCAGGATCTGGAAACGATAAATTACCTTTAAATAGCCCAACAAAAACAATCAAACCACCATGGCGAATTAAATTCACCGCAGTGTTCATTGCGTGTTGATTCCCCGTTGCATCAATGACTTTCTCTGCAAGCATCCCTGAAAAATGGCTTTCAATACTTGATAAGTAATTTTCACTCGCTGGGTCACACGTTGTTAAACCTAATACCTTTTCAACATGTTGACGACGAGCCTCACTGGTGTCAGCAACTAATACGTTAGCACCGTCTGCTTTAGCAATCGCAGCAACACCAAGCCCTATCGGACCAGCCCCTACGACTAGAACAGTATCTTGAGGCTTAACTTGTGCGCGTCTCACTGCATGAGCACTAATCGAAAACGGTTCAATTAACGCCCCATCAATATCAGTAACGGTATCCGCAATGGCTAACACGTTGTTTTGTGGGACGTTTAAGAACTCACAAAAACCACCATCTTCATGAACCCCAATCACCGAAATTTTTTCACAACAATTTGTTTTACCACTTTTGCAAGCCCCGCACTCATAGCAAGCAACATAAGGCATCACGGCAACACGCTGCCCAACTTTCCATTGAGTAACATCAGAAGCAACCTCGCAAATAGTGCCAGAAATTTCATGGCCTAATACGCGTGGATACTGGAAAAATGGCTGATTTCCTCCCCATGCGTGAATATCTGTTCCACATATTCCAACGGCATGTATTTTTATTTTTACGTGCCCAACTTTAACTGTAGGTTCAGCAACGTCTTGATAGACTAATTTTTTAGGTTCCTGGCAAATCAATTGTTTCATATTTTCCTCCGTCAATTTATCTGTCTTTTTTAATTTAAAAAACATAGACTAGATACTTAGCAACCGAATTTTGTGATTAAATGTTTTTAAATCGGTTTTAAATCGGTCTTTAAAGAATAAAAAACAGCTTAAGGGGCAGTTAAATGGTGAGGAGTAAAAATATACGTTATGGGTCAATTAACGAATTTTTAGATGCAATTCATAAAAATTTATTAACGTCCCCCTTCCCATCACAATCTTCTTTAGCGGAAATGTTTAATATCAGCCGAACTACCGTTAGACATACCCTTGAATATTTATTAGAAAATAAAATCATTGAAAAACAAGGGAATGACTACCATGTCATTCGCTATCCCAATAAAACTGATTTTTTCCCAGTTGAGTCAAGCCTTCCAGATCAACAAATCGTCTTATTCGAAAAAGCGTTTTACCAAATGATTAAACGCAAAGAATTGATGCCCGGAGATACTTTTACTGAGTTACAATTGGCGAAAAAAAGCCATGTGAGCTCTAGCGTTGTCCGTGAATTTTTAGTGGAGTTTTCTCGTTATGGGTTAATTAAAAACACCCACCGAGGAAATTGGCACATGATGAAGTTTTCGCGCGAGTACGCAGAAAAACTCTTTGAGTTCAGAGAATTACTAGAAACCAATGCCCTTACGCACTTTTTAAATTTACCCGCAGATGACCACCGTTGGATTTTAGCAAAAGAGCTATTACTTAAGCATAGAACACTGCGCGAAACAGTGACTATCAATTACCGCGACTTTTCCCAACTCGATTATGAGCTACATAGCCTTATTTTATCGGGTGCCAACAACCCATTTTTCAGTCAGTCTCTTGAAATCATCACTGTAATATTCCACTTTCAATACCAGTGGGATGAATCTGACTTAAAAGAAAGAAATGTACTGGCAATTGAAGAACATATGACCATTTTAAGTGCTTTAATTAGCCGTAATGATATTGTTGCGATGAATGAACTTCGTCACCATTTAGATACCGCTAAACGAACGATGATCAACTCTATACAGCAAACTTATGAATAAGTAACACTAACCTCCCAAGGCCAATGGATGGCCAATAACAACCTTTCTTTTGATCGAACATTGTATGCATCAAACACAAACCTGAATTTTTCAGTAAAAAAACAACTTAATTATAAAGCCATTATTTACCATAAATAAGATACGGAATAAATATCTCTATTTTTCAATAACTTAAAACAACTTATCATAAAATGAATTTTACACATCAACAAACAACCTGTTTTTAACTGATAAAAAACACATTAAAAACATGAAAAAGCCATTCGTTCCACAAAATTGATTCAATTAATAGTCCATAGAAAAAAATACTTCTAGTCTGAGTCAACACCAGATGATTAATACACATAATAACTAGAGGAATGGTCATGGATTACTTAAATCGACAGTCAATGGCTAGCAAGCAATACCCAGAGAGAATTCTGCAATTCGGAGAAGGCAATTTTCTACGTGCTTTTATCGACTGGATGGTTGATCAACTGAATGAAGAAACAGACTTCAATAGTGGTATTACTATTGTTAGACCAATTGACTCATCACATCCCTCAATTAATCAACAAAATGGACTTTATACCGCCATCACTAGGGGAATTAATGAACAAAAACAAAGCGTTTCTAATATAAGAATAATTAATTCAGTTAATCGTGAAATACTTATTTACTCTGAATATGATAAATATTTAAAGTGTGCAGAAAATCCCGACTTACAATGGATATTCTCTAACACAACCGAAGCCGGGATCGTATATAAGCACGATGTACGTCTAGAAGACACACCAGCAAGTAGTTTCCCAGCTAAACTTACGCAATTCTTATTTCACCGCTTTCAATATTTTAATGGTGATACTAGCAAAGGATTGTTCATCATCCCTTGTGAGTTAATTGACTATAATGGCGATAAACTACAAGAGTTTGTAAATAAACATGCGCAAGACTGGAAACTTCCCGCAGATTTCATTACTTGGCTAAATGACAGTAATACATTTTGTTCTACATTAGTCGATAGAATTGTTACAGGTTACCCAAAAAATGAAATTGAAAAACTGGAAAAAGAATTAGGTTATAAAGACGATTTTCTCGTCACGGCTGAATATTTCTATTTGTTTGTCATTCAAGGGCCAAAAGTATTAGAGCAGAAACTAAAACTAAATGAATTACCATTAAATATCAAAGTGGTCGATGATATAAAACCCTATAAAGAGCGCAAAGTGGCAATCTTGAATGGTGCACACACTGCGATGGTTCCTGTTGCTTACTTAGCAGGCATTAGGACTGTCCGTGATGTCACTACCAATCCCGTTTTTTTATCTTTCATTAAAGATTTAATTGATAATGAAGTTATTCCTGTTTTATCTCAAAGCCCTTCAGAGCTCACGGCTTTTGCTTCCGCAGTGATTGACCGTTTTAATAACCCATATATAGAACATGAGTTAATGTCAATTTCGCTTAACTCACTCACTAAATTTAAAACTCGCTTATTGCCCCAATTAATCTCTTACGTTAATCAATACAATAAAATCCCTTATTGCATTTCATTTTCACTTGCTGCGTTGATTGTTTTCTATCGCGGAGAACAGGCTGGACAGCCCATTCCTTTAAATGATGATGATTATTTACTGGAACGCTTTAAAGCTTGGAACGAACTCTATGACTCAAATGTAAAACAACTTACTGAAAATGTGCTAGCGATGTCTGATTTATGGGGATTGAACCTCAACGAAATACCAAAATTACAGGATGATGTGAGCCAGAAAATTACTGAAATTCTGAGTCATGGTACAGAATCAATGCTACGCAAAAAATATGTTTGTTAGAAACAAATAATAAATACTTAAAACAATAAATCCCCCTACAGGAGATACATTTATGAAACTGAGCACATTAAACGGAAAAACACTTCTTAGCTTAACACTCAGCACAATGCTATTAATGGGCAGCATGACAGGAGCAGCATTTGCAGATGCTAAATATAAGCTAAAAGTTGCTTATGAAAATAACCCCGGTGAACCATTTGACTTAGCGATCCACGAATGGGCAAAAAAATTCAATGAAAAAACCAATGGCGAAGGTGAATTGATCCCTTATCCAAGTTCGCAATTAGGGTCCAAAAAGGATGTCATCGAACAAATGAAGTTAGGTAGCCCACTAATTACTTTAGCGGATGGCGCTTTCTTCTCTGATTATGTACCTGATTACGGCATTATGTTTGGACCCTATTTAGGACTATCTTATAAAGATATTTTTAAATTGAACGCCTCACCTTGGTATGGTTCTTTAGAACAACAGTTAGATAAAAAAGGCCTTCATGTCGTTTCTAAAGATTGGCTATATGGTTCACGCCATATCTTAGCCAATAAAATGATCCAAACCCCAGATGACCTAAAAGGTTTAAAAATTCGCGTTCCTAATAATAAAATTCAAATTAAAGGTTTAGAGGCAATGGGTGCCACCCCTACTCCATTACCTTTAGCTGAAGTTTATACTGCACTTAATCTTAAAATTATTGACGGTGCAGAAAACCCAATCCCAGTGCTATATGGGCAAAAACACCATGAAGCAGCTAAGTTCTTGATCCTAACGGGCCATGTAGAGAACGTGACCAACTTAGTCATGGGCAGTAAAACGTATGATAAATTACCCGAAAATATCCAACAGGCTTTAGTTGAATCAGGTAATGAAGCTGGGCAATTCTTAACAGATTTAGTCCTACAGCAAGAAAAAGAAATTATTGAGAAAATGAAAAATGAAGGCGTTACGGTTGTTGAAGTAGATAGAGCGCTCTTCAAAGAAAAATCTAAACCTTTCTATAATGAGTTCCCTGAATGGTCTGCGAACTTATATCAACAAACTCAAGATATTATTAATAATTAACCCTATGACTTGGCGGTGCTTACCGCCAATATTTTAACAACACAAATGGTTAACTATTGTTCTCGCAAGGATTTTTTATGTTTAAATTTCTGGGGAAATTAAGTGATATAGTGGCATCACTTGCCGTTGCCGCTATTGTCATTATTACTATTCTTGCTGTATTCATGCGCTGGCTTCTTAATGACCCTTTAATGTGGAGTGAGGAAGTTTTAATCATTTGCTACATTTGGTTGGTGATGATTGGTGCAGCATCCGCTGCGGGTAAAAGAATGCATGTCAGTATTGATGCGATTACCTCTTTATTTCCTGAAAAAGTACAATTAGCTATTGCGGTTATCACTCATATTATGGCCATTATTGCTTTATCTATTTTTGGGTATCTTGGATATGAACTCTCGATTATCGCAGAAGACAAAATAACACCGATTATTGGTGTGTCTTATTATTATATCGACCTTTCTGTACCCATTGGCGCATCCATCATGGTGTTATTTTCTATTCAACATTTACTGGAAGACATGAGTAAATTAATTAAAGGAGATAAACCATGTCAGTAGTTATCGCCTGTATCGTATTAATATTTTGTTTTTTAATTAATGTTCCTATTTTTTTAAGTGTGCTTATTGCATTGCTCACTTATTTCTTTTCTGTCGGCGATATCTCTCCGCTTATTGCCGTTCAGCGCATTATTGGGGCTGGAGAAAATGTCACATTACTCGCAATCCCTTTTTTCATTTTGCTAGGTAATCTTTTAAATTACACCGGTATCACTAGCCGAATGTTAAAATTTACTGGCACACTGTCTGGTCACTATCCAGGGGGACTTGCCCAGTCTAACGTATTATTAAGTACAATGATGGGTGGGCTTTCTGCATCTAACCTTGCTGACTGTGCAATGCTATCTAAAATGCTAGTGCCAGAGATGACCAAATTAGGTTATGGGAAAAGCTTCTCTGCTGCTGTTACTGCTGCAGGGTCATTAATAACACCTATTATTCCACCCGGTATTGCATTAATCATCTATGGATTTGTTGCTGATGTTTCTATTGGCAAGATGTTCATGGCTGCGATTATTCCCGGTTTAATGTGCTGCGTTGCTTTAATGTTTGCCATTTATCTTATTGCCAAAAAACGTGGATACAAACCGGCTAGAGACAAAGCTCCGACATTTGCTGAAGTTTACCAGACAGGTAAAGGAGCGATGTCTGCGTTCCTTTTAGTCCTCGTTATTATTGGTGGAATTCGTTTTGGTATCTTTACACCGACAGAAGCGGGCGCGATTGCAGTGCTTTACGTTATTGTAATTGGCACTTTCTTTTATCGTGAAATGAAGCTAAAAGACATTGCAGCCTCATTTTTAGAAACAGCTCGTTCAACAGCAAGTATTATGTTGATTATCATGACTTGCTCTGCATTAGCTTGGGTATTGACAAACGAGCAAGTGGCGCAAGATGTCGCCAGAATGATGACCAATTTCTCTGACAATCCATATGTTTTCTTAATGATTGTCAATGCTGTGCTCTTAGTTCTAGGTATGTTTATTGAGGGTAACGCCGCAATTATTGTCCTTGTTCCATTATTAATGCCTACAGTAAAACTTTTAGGAATTGACCCTATCCATTTTGGTATTGTCATGATCCTTAATTTAGCTATCGGCTGTTTAACACCACCAATGGGAACAGTCATGTTTGTGGCTACATCGATTACGGGCGTGCGTATTGCTGATTTTATTCGTGAAGTTATGCCATTATTCTTAACATTAATTATCGTATTACTCTTAGTCACTTTTATGCCTGTATTTACGACATTCCTACCAAGCTTATAAGTTATAATTCATATCTCAATGGCAAGTCATTATCTATGATTTGCCATTTTTATTATCAACTCTATTTATTGTGACAATCGCAAATACAGCAGGAAGCAATCGACATGGCGATTGTTCGAAAGAGGGATGGCGTTGCCAGCCTTGCAAAAAATTTGCGTTGATGACACTGGAAAACAAATTCAATACCAAACCAAGCTATAAAATAGCTTTAACACCTTTTATAGCTTGGCTGGTGATTTTAGGATTGAGCCACCACTTTAGGCCGAATAAATAAGGCAGGAACAGCAAGAAGCGCCATTAAATAAAAAACTACGCCATGATGTGCAGGTACTCGCTCATAAATGTACCCTACAATAATTGTCAGTACAGCTAACCCACCACCAGTCGCAAGTGCAGAGTAAATACCTTGTAATGGGATAATTTCATTTTCTTTTCTTGCGCTGATAAAACGCATTGCCGCTAAGTGGCAAACCGTAAAAGTACCACTGTGCAGAATTTGCACCACAATTAATACCGGTAATGCCGTAAATGCGCCCATCAAGCCCCAACGAATAATTCCACAAAAGGCTGATAACAGCAGTAAATTGCGAGCACTCCAACGTCTAAATAAACGGTGACTTAACATAAATACAATGACTTCAGCAACGACACCGAGCGACCATAAATTACCAATGACTAAATCTGAATAGCCGGCTTCTTTCCAAAATAGGGAAGCAAACCCATAATAAGCCGCATGAGCCCCTTGCAGTAACGTAACACAGATAAGAAACCTAACGACATTTTTGTCTGCAATCAATTGTTTAAATCTAACCTTATTACCACCATCCGCTTTCGCTGCCCCCATTGGCATAATTGCCGGCTTCAGCATTGCGCCTAATAATAACGCTAAACAGCTCACTATCAAGGCCATCATGATGGCTTTATTACCCCAAACACCCGCTAAATACCCCATCAGTGATGAGCCGATAATAAAAGCTATCGACCCCCAGACGCGGATCTTGCCATAGTCAAAGGTAAATTGTTTTTGCCATGTCCCTGCCAGTGAATCTCCCAGTGGAACCATTGGCGCAAAAAATAGGTTAAACCCAATCATTACAAATAGTAACCATGCCCAATGAGATCCCAGAGCGAAGCCAATAGAGAAAATGAGCGAAAGCCCTGCCAGTAAGCGTAAAGCCATGATCAACTTCGAGGGTTCTTTAACTAAAGGAGTAATAAACATCGCGCCAAGGAAACGAGCTGCAAGCCCTACCCCTAACAAAACACCTATCATTTCTGCATCAATTCCCTCACCTTGTAGCCAAACTGACCAAAATGGTAAGAAAATACTGTAGGCAAAAAAGTAGGTAAAATAATCAATAGCTAGCCAACGCGTTGATGGAATGACCATCACTCCTCCGTTTTTTCAATGCAAAAAACCCGCTCATACATACATGTAGAAGCGGGTTTAGGTAATTAATATTACGTTATGTTATGCGTAAACTGGGTGTTTTTTGCAAATTGCTAATACTTTTTGCTTCACGCTCTCAATGGTCGCTTCGTCATTGAGATTGTCTAGAATATCACACATCCAGCCAGCTAGCTCACCTGCTTCTGCTTCTTTGAAGCCACGACGCGTAATCGCAGGGGAACCAATACGTACACCAGACGTTACAAATGGGCTCTTAGGATCGTTCGGCACACTGTTTTTGTTAACAGTAATATTCGCACGGCCAAGCGCTGCATCTGCATCTTTACCGGTGATGTCTTTATCAACCAAATCAACTAAGAATAAGTGGTTTTCAGTTCCGCCAGATACCACTTTGTAGCCACGTTTTTGGAAAACATCGACCATTGCCTTCGCATTCTTAGCAACTTGTTGTTGATAAGCTTTAAACTCAGGTTCCATCGCTTCTTTCAGCGCAACCGCTTTACCTGCAATAACATGCATTAAAGGGCCACCTTGAGATCCAGGGAATACCGCTGAGTTGATTTTTTTATACAACTCTTCGTCACCACCTTTAGCTAAAATTAATCCACCACGTGGACCCGCTAAAGTTTTATGTGTTGTTGTCGTCACAACGTGTGCATGAGGAACGGGGTTTGGATAAACACCCGCAGCAATCAAACCTGCAACGTGAGCCATATCAACAAACAGGTAAGCACCAATACCGTCTGCGATTTCACGCATTTTTGCCCAATCAACCACACCTGAGTACGCAGAGAAACCACCGATAATCATTTTTGGTTTGTGTTTTTCCGCTTGCGCTTTGATATCGTCGTAGTCAATTTTACCGCTTTCATCAATACCATAAGGTACGATGTTATACAGTTTACCAGAGAAGTTAACTGGTGAACCGTGGGTTAAGTGGCCACCATGTGCAAGGTTCATCCCCAGAACGGTGTCGCCTGGTTGTAATAACGCCATGTAAACTGCGGCGTTAGCTTGTGAACCTGAGTGTGGTTGTACGTTTGCGTAGTCAGCACCAAATAGCGCTTTTGCACGGTCAATCGCTAATTGCTCGACCACATCAACATGCTCACAACCACCATAGTAGCGTTTACCTGGATAGCCTTCTGCATATTTATTGGTTAGCTGAGAACCTTGAGCCTCCATGACTCGTGGACTGGTATAGTTTTCAGAAGCAATTAATTCAATATGTTCTTCTTGACGTTGTACTTCTTGCTCCATTGCTTCCCATAATTTTGGATCGTAGTCAGCAATATTCATTTCACGCTTTAACATTCGCTTCTCCTGCCTCAGCAATTCAATAGGTTGAAAATCGATTCATCGCAATGACACACAGTGTAAACTCTTTTTCACTCTTGAGATAGCCCTAAAGAAAAAATATACGCAAACGATTGCATTAATTTTTTTCACTTCATTTGCTTCTGAAGGCTTCATTATAAAATAGCCCAAATTTTAATTTTTGACGGACAAACCTCCAGATTTGTAATCCCCTTCTCATTATGTGCCTAAATTCACCCTATTTTCCCGGTTTGAGTCTTTACATAAACCCTTAAATACTATAAGTTGTATTTAAAATGCATCTTTATAAATCGCCTTCATGGATCTCAAAAAATAGAGGTTAACTGAGATGAAATAATATTATCTCACTGATGTACAAAGAGATATTTTTGATATTACAAAAATAGCTCTTTACCTTAACGATAACGAGAACATGAAAATAATTCAGGAGCACCTGTATGCTAGATAGCCAAACTATCGCCATTGTTAAATCCACCATTCCTGCCATTGCTGAAACTGGGCCAAAACTGACCGCGCATTTTTATGATCGGATGTTTAAACAGCATCCTGAGTTAAAAGATATTTTTAACATGACTCACCAAATGAATGGGGACCAACGTGAAGCCCTTTTCAATGCTATCTGCGCATATGCTGTGCATATTGAAACACCTGAAGCGCTTATTTCAGCTGTCGAAAAAATCGCACAAAAACATGTCAGTTTGAATATAAAACCTGAGCACTACCCAATTGTCGGGGAAAACTTGCTTGCAGCCATTGATGAACTCCTTAATCCCGGCCAAGAAGTTCTTGATGCATGGGGAAAAGCTTACGGTGTTTTAGCTGATATTTTTATTGGTAGAGAGGCTGCAATTTACCAAGAAAATGCAAATAAAGATGGGGGTTGGGAAGGCTTACGTGAATTTAAATTAGCGCAAAAACAACCACAAAGTGATGTGATCACAAGTTTTGAATTTGTGCCTGTCGACGGGCAACCTGTCGCAGATTACCGACCAGGCCAATATATCACGATTTATGTCAACAACCCGGGATTTGAAAACCAAGAAATCCGCCAATACTCACTGACTACTGCCCCTAATGGTCGTAGCTACCGTATCGCGGTAAAACGTGAAGAGCAAGGCACCGTTTCTAATTTCTTACATCAACAATTAAATGAAGGTGACAGCGTGCATCTCGCACCTCCATGTGGGGATTTCTTTATCGATGTTGATAATACAACACCTGTTACGCTAATTTCCGCCGGGGTTGGCTTAACCCCAATGTTAAGTATGTTAAATCATCTAACAGAACAAGCTCACAGCGCACAAGTAAATTGGTTCCATGCCGCTGAGAATGGTGCAGTTCATGCCTTCAGACACGAAATTCAACAACTACTAGCAAAACAGAAAATTAGCCAATCTGCGATTTGGTTTAATCAACCAAGAGAGGATGATCGCCTCGGGTTTGATTACCAATATGAAGGTTTAATGAATTTAGAATTGGTACGTGAATGGATTGAGCAACCGAATATGCAGTTTTATTTCTGTGGCCCTGTTGGTTTTATGCAGCACATAGGTAAGCAGTTAATTGCGATGGGTGTCAATGCCGATGCGATTCACTATGAATGTTTTGGCCCACACAAAGTATTGCCACTCAACTAATCGATAAAAAATGCGCTTCTATTTAGAAGCGCATTCTATGAAACATATTAACTGAAGAAAATTGGTTAACTAGTTAAATGTTCGTGGTTTTCTAATTTAGCGGTAACGGGCTCGCATAATAAATACGCAATTCTAATCCCATTCCTGTGTATTTTCCGTTACCGCATTTTCATACAAACTTAATTTATTAAATTGCTTCTTCGTCTTGCTCACCGGTTCGAATACGGATCACTCGAGCGACATCATAAACAAAGATCTTCCCATCACCAATTTTGCCAGTTTGTGCAGTTTGCATAATGGTTTCAACGCAGTTTTCAACGATGTCATCAGGAACAACAATTTCAATTTTTACCTTAGGTAAAAAGTCGACCATATACTCTGCACCGCGGTAAAGTTCAGTATGCCCTTTTTGACGTCCAAAACCTTTTACTTCGGTTACAGTCATTCCTGTAATACCGACTTCAGCCAACGCTTCACGAACATCATCAAGTTTGAATGGCTTTATAATTGCATCAATTTTTTTCATAAGTAATTCCTGTTATGACCAGTTTTTACGGCCAAAACCTGAGGTGATCGGATAGCGGCGATCTTTGCCAAAATTACGCATCGTAATACGTGGCCCAACTGGTGCCTGACGACGTTTGTATTCATTAATATCAACAAGACGCACAACTTTGCGTACTACGTCTTTATCAAAACCCAGTTTGATTAGGTCATTCACTGACAAGTCCTTTTCCACATAACCTTCTAACAAGGCGTCTAGCACATCATAAGGCGGCAGGCTGTCTTGATCTAGCTGACCCGGAGCGAGTTCGGCTGACGGTGGCCTATCAATCACACGTTGTGGAATTGCGGGAGAGAGTGTATTACGGTATTTAGCTAGCTCAAAGACAAGGGTTTTAGGCACATCTTTTAGCACATCAAACCCACCGGCCATATCACCATACAGCGTTGAGTAACCGACTGCTGATTCACTTTTATTACTGGTTGTCAGTACCAAACGACGACGTTTATTCGACATCGCCATTAAAATAACGGCTCGGCACCGTGCTTGTAAGTTTTCTTCGGTTGTATCTACCGCAGTTCCTTCAAACATAGGCGTTAACTGTGCCATAAATGCATCAAACATCGGCTCGATAGATACGATATCAAACTCAACACCAAGCAAGTCAGCTTGTTCTTTGGCGTCGTGAATGCTTATTTCAGAAGTATAACGGAATGGCATCATCACGGCTTGCACATGCTCTTTGCCTATTGCATCAACGGCAATCGCTACTGTCAGCCCTGAGTCAATCCCCCCCGATAAGCCTAAAATAGCCCCATTAAAACCATTTTTATTGATGTAGTCGCGAGTTGACATGACTAAGGCTTGGTATACCTGTGCGACAGGGTCATTTTCAATAAATACACTACCTTCGCTCACCAGTGCAAGTTCATCAAATTGCACTGTAATAACCTGCTCTTTAAATTCTTCCAATTTAAAGGTTTGTTTGCCTTTGTTTGCAATGATTTTTGAGCCACCATCAAACACCAATTCATCTTGCCCACCCACTTGGTTAAGATACACAATTGGCATATGAGTGCGTTTACAATGTTCGACTAATAAATCGGTTCGAATATGTTCTTTATTAATGTCATAAGGGGATGCATTGATTGTCAATAATATTTCAGCACCAGCCCCTTTAGCTGCATCTACCGGCTCGTCATACCAAATGTCTTCACAAATCAATAAGCCAAGCTGATAGCCTTTAAATTCAACGACACAGGTTTTTTCATCTGCGGTAAAATAACGAGGCTCATCAAACACACCATAATTGGGTAGCTCTTGTTTAAAATAACGTGCGTGCAGTTTACCTTGGTAGAAAAATGATAATGCATTATAGATATCATCCCCTTCATACCATGGGTGGCCAACGATAATCGCTGTCTCAGAGCTTGCTTTTTGTAAACGTTCTAGCTGTGCGACGCAACGATCTTCAAAATCGCCACGAAAAATCAAATCTTCTGGTGGGTAGCCTGTCAAAGACAGCTCTGAAAACATGACAATATCTGTGTTTGGTGCTTGTTCACTCACAACTTGCAACATGCGTTCGCAGTTGCCTTCGATGTCACCGACTAACCAATTAAGTTGTGCTAGTGAAATATTAAGCTTACGGCTCATAAGGTGTTTTTTCTCCCGGAGCGTGAATATGAATTGCCTTATTCCACATAATGTAATCGATAACAACCATGTGGTAAATAATTCTTATTTATTCTTTGAAATCATTGGCTTCTAAATCATGGCGACCAAGTAATTTATAAAACTCTGTACGGTTTCGTCCTGCCATTCGAGCCGCTTGGGTGACATTTCCTTTTGTCATTTGTAATAACTTACGTAAATAATTCAGTTCAAATTGATTACGTGCTTCAACGAATGTCGGCAAAGCGGTATTTTCACCTTGCAGGGCTTGGCTAACCAACGCTTCACTGATCACCGGCGATGTTGTGAGTGCCACACATTGCTCAATCACGTTAACTAACTGGCGCACATTACCCGGCCAGCTCGCTGTGATTAAACACTTCATCGCATCGCTGGAAAAACTGCGTACAAAGGGTTTATGGCGTGATGCTGACTCGCGTAATAAATGATTAGCTAATAATGGTATATCTTCTGAACGCTCATTTAACGCAGGAATACGTAAATTAACTACATTTAAGCGATAGTAGAGGTCTTCACGAAACTCATTTTTTTCCATCGCTTTAGGAAGATTACGGTGAGTCGCAGACAAAATACGCACATCAATGTCTAAATCACGGTTACTACCTAATGGACGAACTTTGCGCTCTTGCAATACCCGCAGTAATTTAACCTGCAATGGCATTGGCATATCACCAATTTCATCTAAAAATAACGTACCACCACTAGCTGCAAAAAATAACCCTTCGCGATTACTGACTGCACCGGTAAAAGCCCCTTTCGCATGGCCAAATAATTCAGACTCTAATAGTTGTTCAGGTAATGCACCACAGTTAATAGCAATAAACGGCTTACGAGCCCTAGGACTAGCCTTATGAATCGCTTGAGCCAAAACCTCTTTACCTGTACCACTTTGCCCATTAATAAGCACGCTAACATCAGATTGTGCTACCATATGTGCTTGTTCTAACAGCCTTATCATCAAGGGGCTACGCGTGACAATCCCCGAGCTCCACTCTTCATCGCTAATGGGTGTCGAAGAGAGCGCGAGTGCTTCATCAATGGCTTTATATAATGCATCTTTATCGACAGGTTTAGTTAAAAAACTAAATACGCCTCGCTGCGTTGCTGCTACTGCATCAGGGATAGAGCCATGTGCCGTTAATATAATGACAGGCATATTTGGATGCGCTTTTTGTATCTCATCGAAAAGCGCCATACCATCCATTTCGTCCATCCGTAAATCGCTGATCACTAAATCTAATTTTTCTTTTTGTAAGATTTTTAGTGCTTCGGGACCACTTTCTGCTGTAGTGACTTTAAAACCTTCACTACTCAAGCGCATGCCTAACAGTTTAAGAAGGCTAGGGTCATCGTCAACTAACAATAAATTTGCTGACTTACGATTCGTCATTTTTGTTCATTCTCCGATGAATTTTGCTCTACTGGAGAAGATACGCTGCTATCAGGCTTTGGCGCTTCTGAGGAAATAGGTTTATCTCCTTCCACCCCATTTTCCACCTCTTTTTCGGTTTCGTTCGTGCTTTTTTTGCGAGAAGAAAGCTGACGTTCAATATCCGTTAAATTTTCAAGCTTACGGGAGGTCGTATTCAGCTCGAAAGCCAATTTAGCATTATCTTCCTTTAAACGGTCGAGTTTGCTATCCATTTCTTGCTGTAAGCGTTTATAACGAGCCCCAGCGTCTGACAAGTTGATAATTTGTACTTGTTGCTCACGCCACAGTTGTAATAATGGCCGCACCGCGGTTGGAAAACTCAAGCTATACGTGTTTATGCTATCAAGCATTTTACGACGCTCAGCAATGGATGGATCAGCAGAGTTCAACAAAATATTCTGTTGAAATGCACTTGACCAGTTTGTAACCTCTATTTTACCTGCATCCGCACGCGCTTGGCTGGTTTCAGTACGGTCTGCACAGTCCATCATGCGCAACCAAAATAGTGCATTTTCCCGTGCAGTTGGCTGGTCATTATTCCAAATCGTTTCACATGATGTATAACGGTAGTCTGTCACTTTAACTTCCGGCACAACAGCTTGAGCCAGTGTATCGAGAGGTGACTGACCATTTTTTGTTACACATCCACCTAAAATTAAGGAGAATAAAACGACACTAAAATTAAGCCCTTTACGTCTCATCACATAAGGTACTCTTTTATTATGTTTACTTAACGATGCCTTACGGTAAAGTACCGCCCAAACACCTGTAGACCGATTTACCATTATTCATTCTCTGCGGTTAGAGGCAGTTCAATTCTAAAACAGACATCTGCTGATTTATTGGGAACAAGAGATAGTTCTCCACCCATTTGTTTAATACAATCTTGCGCAATACTCAGCCCTAGGCCACTTCCTTTAACAGCACCTTTTCTTTGTAATGAACCTTGATAGAAGGGTTCAAAAATCATACTTTGCTCAGATTCAGGAATTGGCGTTCCCGTATTCGCAACTTCAATCAGAAGTTTATTGCCAGTTTGGCGACTAGAGATCCAAATATTACCTGATTCGCCACCATAGTGCACCGCATTGGAATAGATATTATCAATAACTCGCCCAAGAAGTGAGGGTTCAGCTAAACAGCTATCTACTTTTAAACGGACGTCTGTTTTGATGTTCTTAGCCCGTGCGGGTAAGTTATGTGCTTTGACGATATCTTCAATGAGCTTTTGTAAATCAACAATCTGTGCTTCTGGTGGGTCATCGACGAGCTTACGATTATAATCAAGTAATTGCTCAATAAGTTGCTGAAGATGCTTACTACTGTGATCAAGAATTTCTACAACTTCTTTTTGAGACAGCGTTAATGGCCCTGCAACCTCATCCGCAAGTAATTCTGTCCCTTCACGCATGCTTGCAAGAGGCGTTTTTAATTCATGTGAAATATGGCGGAGAAATTCGTGACGCTGTGATTCAAGCCAAGACAATCGTTCACTTAACCAAATAATGCGCTGGGCGATTGTCCGTAACTCCCTAGGGCCTTTAAAACGCTCAATATTACTGGCAAGTGTACGCCCAGTACCAAGACGATTAATCATTCGCTCGATAGCCTTGACGGGGCCAATAATCATTCGAGTGAATAATGCCACCAACAAGGCGCTTAATAAAAATAAAATTAAACTTTGCCAGCCAAATAGTTGACCTTTATTCGCAATCGCTTTTTGCAACTGTTCCCCACGGCTAAAAATGACATCCCGTGTTTCTTGCACTAATGAAGCATTCGCAGCAGAAAATTGTTCTAAAGCCTGTGTGATTTTTTCTGTTGGTTCATTGTTTTCACATGTGACGGCCTTAAGCGCATCCAACGTTTTAGTCAACGCGGAAGTGTCCGACGAGGCAGGTAAGATAGTGCTCTGGCGCTCAAACATTTGCTGGTAGTCAGCAAACTGTTTCTGATATTGGGTTTTCAATGTGGGATCTTGCAAAACACAATATTGACGATAGCTCCGCTCCATTTCTAAGGCGAGGCTACTCATCACTTCACTACGCCGTGCGTCAAGCAACGTGGTTTTATTGATATTGGCAGCTTGGTTACTAATTTGCTCAAGGCTTTGATATGCTTGATAAGCTAATACCAATAAAGGAAGTAGTACAAGCCAAAACGCCATCACAACTAGTTGACGCAAGGAGCGAGGGAAAAAACGCCATTTACTCAATACATTCATCTCATACCCATTAAACGTATTGCAATGGTAGCAGAACTCTTTGTCATGCGAAAAGTACAATCCAAATTCTGTGTCCCATAGCGTTAAAATCAGACTAAGTGTAATAATGAAATAGCAATGAACGTGCCAAGTTAATTGGTGAAAAGTGATATTTTTCAGGTAGCTATATTCTGCAAGCCAAATTACTTCATATCTGACTAGCCTAGAATATCTTCAGCTATGCCCTAAATCATTCGGATTGCAACTAGGCGCCAAGTGAAGATATCTCTAGGAGCATGACGAGAGCCGCTGAGCGCAGGTAACAATGCAGCAGTTAGAAGTATGGCGGATATTTTGGTGGGTATAAAACAGGAAGGCGGAGTAAAGGACTCACCTTTACCCCGCCAGCGATAACAACTGCTATGATATTGACTGCTTTATATAATTATGTCTTTACATTAAAGATAATTATATAGGTGGTGCCTCACTCCACGTGTCGCCCTGTGTTTGATAAGGCCCGAAGGCGAGTATCTATGCTGTTGGACGGTAGGCACCTTACTTTGGCGTCATTCTTGGTTTATGTGGTATGTACCCAACTAATTTTGGACCTACATAAGAAGTTGAATGAGCAACTGAATATTATTATGCACATGCCGTGCCAACTTTTCAATTTGTTTTTTAACGCATTAAAAAATAAAACAATTTATTTTTTAATGCGTTAAAAAATAAAACAATTTATTTTTTACAGCCTATTCAGAGATTCTGGATACACTGAAACGGTTTATCTCTTTCTCAATATTGTCGCTAATTTAAGACACCCTAAACACCAATTTTATAAGTCTATATTTATCAACAAGATAAATGTCTCCTTTTGGAGACACCCCTATGAGGGGTTTGTCGCTATTTTTATACACCTTGTTTTTTGGTTGTTTATTGTTCAACACAAATAAGTTTGCGTGAAAATTTTACCTCAATAAAAAAATTGCTCGTCATTATGGATGAACAGCAGAATTTTACATTCTGCTTCTAGCTTATCTTTTCCTATATTGATATAAGATTTCCCAATACCCTACTCATCAAATTGATAAAAATATGATAAAAATCGCGTTAGTTGATGACCACATCGTTGTGCGTTCTGGTTTTGCACAACTTTTGACACTTGAACCTGATATTTCGGTTATCGGGCAATATGCCAGTGCTCAAGACGCTTGGCCTAATTTGCTTAATTTAGACATTGATGTCGCCATCATGGATATTTCAATGCCAGATGAAAACGGTTTACAGCTTTTATCACGGTTACGCCAAAAAAAACCTGATTTTCGCACCATTATCTTGAGCATTTATGATACCCCAGCCTTTGTACAAAGCGCATTGGATGCAGGTGCAAGCGCTTATTTAACAAAACGTTGTGGCCCTGAAGAATTAGTCCAAGCCGTTCGCTCAGTGCACCAAGGCGGCTGCTACCTATGCGCCGATGCTATGCGAGCGCTACGCCATTCACCACAACAGCAAAAAAGCCTACAGGAATTGACGCCCCGAGAACGGGAAGTGTTTGATTTATTAGTCGCTGGCTTTAGTGTAAAGGTTATCGCAGAGCAACTTGAACTAAGCCATAAAACTGTGCATGTGCATCGCGCAAATATTTTAGGCAAATTACAATGCGAAAATACCATCGACCTTGTTCATTACGCGTTAGAGCATAACCTAATTTCAAGGTAATTCAGGCATGAATAAAAGCTTACGGTTAACGCTACAATCCATCTTTTTATTTTTTACCTACTCCCTGTTATGGATTGGGTTGTGGATCATCGGCTTTTATTTAAGTCAAAACAGTTTTCAAGCCACTTTGTTTCTACCACAAGGCTTGCGTCTAGCTTTGATGATTATCCTTTGGCGGCGCTACTGGCCAACACTGCTACTTAGCGAAGGAATATTAAATTTTTGGTTATCATCAGAGCAACTGCTCTTCCAGCCAGTTTTACTGTTATCCCCATTATTAAGTCTTGGTGTTGCTTTCGTCATTCAAAACATCTGGTGGCGCTATACGTTATATTGGCAACGATTATTATTATTACTCGCTGGTGTTGCCGCAAATAGCGTATTACATGCTTTATTATTCAGTGGATTATCATCTTATTCCATTAGTCAATTATTCCTAACAACATTCACTGGAGGAATACTCCTATCTCCTTTTGTTTATCTCATTTATGAGTATCTCCACGAGCAGCACTACCAAATGCTCCTTGATTATGGAACGCCAGATAAACAATTACGAACCTCTTTAATAGTTTGGTGTTTTCTATTCTGTGTCGTCGGGTTGAGTGCCCAAGTCTTTTTTGCCCCCGAAATTGAGCGGTTAATTGTCCTACTCGTCTTTATTCCTAATGTTTTTATGGCTTACCGCTATGGTTGGCAAGGGGGCGTACTTTCTGCATTATTAGGCAGTTTAATTATTACTTTTGCACGACAATTTCACGGTGCCTTTGTTGATTTAGAAGAGCTAGAAATGTTTCTCAGTTCCCAAGCCTTAATTGGCATTGGGCTTGGGATAGCAATTAGCCGACAAAAACAACTGGCGAGTAACCTACAGCGCTATCGACAACGCTTAGAGCAAGAGCTAAAAGCGCGACGCGACTTAATGTTACAACTCGTTCATACCGAGGAAGATATCAAAAAAGCGATTGCTCGCGAGTTGCATGATGAAATTGGGCAAAATATTACTGCCATCCAAATTCAGTCAATGCTAGTGAAAAAAACAGCGTCTGACGACATCAGCCACCAAGCAGCAAGTCAAATAAATGAACTGGCTCAGCAAATTCACCAATCTACGCGGCAATTATTGCGCCAATTGCGCCCTCCCGTATTGGATGAAATGTCCCTTGAAAATGCACTTAAGCACTTAATTACTGAATTTTCTTTTCCACAGAATAATATTCAATGTCACTTTCATTATGGCTTACAAGAAACGCCGATCAATGAAACGGTTTTATTTACACTTTATCGCCTCGTCCAAGAATTACTTAACAATATCAGTAAACATGCAAGAGCCACACAAATTCACATATCTCTCAAGCAAATAGGTGACTCGATCCAGCTAGTTGTTGATGACAATGGCGTTGGCATTCCATTTAGCAAACGCACGAGTGGCTTTGGTTTGCGCGGTATTGAGGAGCGAGTTCGAGCCTTAGGCGGTGACTGGACATTGACCACACAAAACGGAACACAAATAAGTGTTAACTTGCCCACATTTTGAGATAAAACATCGCAAAACTAGGAATAATTCCTAGTCCCCTAATACCTTCTCTCATCCTTTTTGTTAAAAACTTGATTACATTTCGCCTAACAAGAGAAACCGCCCTATGACAGGTAAAGACACCTTGAGTCTGGATAACACGTATCGTTTTTGGCGTCGCCGCTTAATGCTATCAATGATTATTGGTTATGCCACTTTTTACCTTACGCGAAAGAGTTTTAACTTCGTGATGCCTGTCATGCAAAACGAGCTGTTTCTCGATAAAAGCGATATTGGCTGGATTGCGACGGCATTTTATTTAACCTACGGTATTTCTAAGTTTTTATCGGGCATTTTCCACGATATCACCGGATACCGTTGGTTTATGGGTGTCGGCTTAGTGATGACAGGGCTACTCAATATTATTTTTGCCTATTGCTTATCGTTTCCGGCGTTATTGATCGTATGGACACTAAATGGCTTTTTTCAAGGCTGGGGCTGGCCACCTTGCGCACGCATTCTAACGCACTGGTATTCACGCAATGAGCGTGGTTTTTGGTGGGGGCTGTGGAATATTTCCATCAACCTAGGGGGGATGTCACTACCCTTGCTGACGGCGTTATTGGCAACCCAATACAGCTGGCAAATGGCATTAATTGTCCCTGGCGTTATTGGAGTCATCATTGGGTTATGGCTGTGCCGCCAATTACGTGGCACACCACAAGAAGAACAGCTTCCAAGCGTGGGGCAATGGCGACAAGATGTGTTGGAGTTGCGCCAAGAGCGTTTGTCCCCTCCCATGCCGATGTTAACGATTTTAAAAGAAGCCATTATTTTTAACCGTATGATTTGGTTGCTGGGTTTCTCCTATATTTTGGTTTATCTCATTCGCATGGCGATAAACGATTGGGGAAATTTATGGTTAACAGAAAGACATGGCACTAACTTACTCAGTGCCAATGCCACATTATCGTTATTTGAATTGGGGGGATTATTAGGTGCTCTCTGCTCGGGTTGGGGCTCTGATATCCTATTTCGTGGCCAACGAGCACCTATGATCCTGCTGTTTTCATTGGGCCTTTGTGTTTCAGTCAGTGCCTTATGGTTAACGCCAATTCATCACTACGCTTTATTGGCTGTATGTTTCTTTGCTATCGGATTTTTTGTTTTTGGCCCCCAAATGTTAATCGGTCTAGCTGCAACAGAATATTGTCATAAAAAAGCAGCTGGAGCGGTAACGGGCTATCTGGGTTTGTATGCCTATTTAGGCGCTGCAATCGCAGGATGGCCGCTCTCTCAAGTCATTGCACACTATGGTTGGTCAGGAATGTTTTCTTTACTAACGAGTGCCGCGGCTTTGATGGGATTACTGCTAATGCCACTTTTGATTGCCAATGTCAGCAAACGAGAGCATTTAGCAGGCACTGTTTCACCCTCTGATAATAAAACCTGAATAAAGGACTGACAATGAAACTGAAAACTCTCTCTACGCTTATCGCTGCGGGTTTATCCCTAGCGGCTATTTCTACCACTGCAAATGCGGCAGGCCGTTTAGTTGTCTACTGTAGCGCCACTAACGCCATGTGTGAAACGGAAACACAAGCTTTTGCTAAGAAATACGATGTTAAAACCACGTTTGTCCGTAACGGTTCTGGCAGTACTTTAGCCAAAATTGAAGCAGAAAAACGTAACCCACAGGCTGACGTGTGGTATGGCGGTACATTAGACCCACATTCACTAGCTGGGGAAATGGATTTACTTGAGCCATACAAGTCGCCAAATCTGTCTGAGATCATGCCGCAGTTCCAAGACCCTGCAAAACGTAAAGGCAACTACTCTTCCGCTGTTTACATCGGTATTTTAGGTTTCGGTGTCAATAAAGATCGCTTAAAAGAGAAAGGCTTACCCATTCCAACTTGCTGGAAAGATTTAACTAAGCCTGAATATAAAGGCGAAATTCAAATTGCAGACCCACAAAGTTCAGGAACTGCTTATACCGCATTAGCTACTTTCGACCAATTATGGGGAAATGAGCAAGCCTTTGATTATCTAAAGAAATTAAACTCAAACATCTCTCAATATACTAAGTCAGGTATTGCCCCGGCACGTAATGCGGCTCGTGGTGAGTCGGCAATTGGTATTGGCTTCTTACATGATTATTCATTAGAAGTGGAAAACGGTGCGCCATTAGAGCTTATCGCTCCATGCGAAGGTACTGGCTATGAAATCGGCGGGATCAGTATTCTGAAAAATGCACGAAATATGGATAACGCGAAACTGTTCGTTGATTTTGTCTTATCGAAAGAAGCTCAAGAGCTGAGCTGGAAAGAGGGTAAATCTTACCAAATCTTAACCAACACAACGGCGGAGTCCTCGCCTATTTCATTAAAACTCAATGAGTTGAACCTAATTAATTACGATATGGATAAGTACGGAGATGCTGACGTCCGTAAGGATCTTATCAATAAATGGGTTACCGAAGTCAAAATGAGCAAATAGCCATTAAGTGCGGCGTTCAGGCGCCGCACTGGGCACTTACTTAACTAAAATAAAAAATTAATTTAATTAAGCTTCGAGTTATGCGTATTGTTATGGTGTGGCAGAGTGAAACCCACTCCGTAACAATGCAAAATATGACGAGCTTAGGGGGAACTATGTCTCAAACCCTAACCTTATCGACCCCAACCAAAAAGGATAGTATCTTTTTTTGGCTGCTGATTGCTTGGCTAGGTTTCGCACTACTACCTTCTTGGAGCCTAGATTATGGCGTACTTGATTCAACACAAGACGAAATCATAGCGGCCTATGGTTGGAGTAGCCTAAACATTAGCTGGCTTTGGTATTTATTACCTTCCATTTTATTTATTCGCCCGTTAACACCAGCGGATCGTTATCACAAAACACGCCATTACTTTGATATTAGCGTAGCTGTTATCACCGCCGCACTGGTGATCTTAACCTCCTACTTTGAAGGAAAAGGGTTAGGTTACTCCGCTATTGTGCTATTTATCGCCTTGGGAATGGTGATGACATTGGCGTTAACTCGCCTTGAATGGCTCGGTGGAGACCAGTTTGTTATTGGCTCACTGATCACCGTCGTTGCGTTGATAACCCTGTTTATTGTGTTCCCAAGTGTCGCTATTTTCATTCCGATGTTTACGGATGGAAATGGCGACTTTGCGCCATTCGCCTTTGTGGCAATTTTGACACAATCTCATATTGTCCAAGTTATTATTAACTCAGTATTTTTATCGTTAGCGGTAGGGGCTGGCTGTACCTTCTTTGGCTTAATTTTAGCCATTTATACCACGCGTATTGCTAAACGCTCTGCGATTATTGGCCGTGTTTTTTCGATTTTGCCTATCGTCACTCCACCATTTGTCGTTGGTCTCGGAGTCACCTTAATGATGGGGCGCTCAGGGTATATTACTGAATTCCTTGCGGCCTATATGGGCCTTGAAAATACCAACTGGCTGTATGGCTTTACAGGCATTTGGTTAGCGCAAGTTCTCGCCTTCACACCAATGTCATTCATGATTTTAGATGGTGCGATTAAAACCATTCACCCATCTTTAGAAGAAGCGTCTTATACTTTACGAGCCAACCGCTACCAGACATTCTTCAATGTATTTATGCCATTACTGAAACCTGCTTTGGCAAACGCATTTTTAATCGTTATCGTGCAATCATTGGCTGACTTTAGTAATCCGCTGGTTTTAGGCGGTAACTTCGACGTACTCGCAACGCAAATTTACTTCTATATCACCGGTTCACAGCTGGACTATCAAGCCGCTAGTACCTTGGGTGCGTCACTATTAGTGTTCTCATTATTAGTATTCTGCGTTCAGTATATGTGGATAGGCAAACGCTCCTACGTCACCGTGTCAGGGAAATCTTACCGTGGTGATGTCCAGCCGTTACCAACGTCATTAATTGCCACTGTAACAACGTTTTTAGCCATTTGGGTTGCATTTAACGTCTTGTTATACGGCAGTATTTTCTACGGCAGTTTCACTGTTAACTGGGGCGTTGACTACACCTTAACCTTTGATAACTTTATTAAATTATTTGGTCAAGGCATGAGCGATGGGGCATGGCCGTCATTGTTGGATACCCTTCTGTACGCGGGTATTGCCGCACCTATTACTGCGATCCTTGGTTTACTGATTGCCTATATCGTGGTTCGCCAAGACTTCCGCGGTAAAAAGACCATCGAATTCACGACGATGCTGTGCTTTGCGGTTCCGGGTACCGTGGCAGGTGTGTCATACATTTTAGCCTTTAACGACTCACCGTTCTATTTAACGGGAACAGCCGCTATCGTTATTATTTCGATGACTATGCGAAATGTTCCTGTCGGGATCCGTGCGGGTATCGCAGGTTTAGGCCAAATTGATAAATCATTGGATGAAGCGTCACTCAGCTTACGAGCGGGTTCAATGCGTACCATCTTCTTTATCCTATTGCCATTGCTGCGCCCAGCTATTCTCTCGGCCCTGATTTATAGCTTTGTCCGTGCAATCACCACGGTCAGTGCGATTGTGTTCTTGGTTACACCAGATACTCGCGTCGCAACGGCCTATATCTTAAACCGTGTCGAAGACGGTGAATATGGCGTTGCCATTGCCTATGGCTCAATCCTGATTGTCGTAATGTTGGCAATTATTTTCTTATTTGACTATTTGATTGGCGAAGCCCGTGTTTCACGTTCCAAAGCCAAAAATGCAGAGTAATCACGGAGTAACTGACATGACACAACATCATTTTGTTGAACTAAAAAATGTGACTAAACGCTTTGGCAACAATACCGTCATCGATGATTTAAGTCTTTCCATTCCGCAAGGTAGCATGGTGACCCTACTCGGCCCATCAGGTTGCGGTAAAACCACCGTATTACGCTTAGTGGCTGGTTTAGAAAAACCCACGGAAGGCCGTATGTTTATTGACGGTGAAGATGTAACTGACCGTTCCATTCAACAACGCGATATCTGTATGGTTTTCCAATCCTATGCCCTGTTCCCCCATATGTCCTTGGGGGACAACGTGGGTTATGGCTTAAAAATGTTAGGATTACCCAAAGCCGAAATCAAAAAGCGAGTTGACGAGGCATTAGAATTAGTGGATTTAGCCGGTTTTGCTGACCGTTTCGTCGACCAAATTTCTGGGGGACAGCAACAACGTGTCGCTTTGGCTCGTGCATTGATCCTTAAACCCAAAGTCCTGTTATTTGATGAGCCATTGAGTAACTTAGATGCAAATTTACGTCGTAGCATGCGTGAAAAAATCCGTGAATTACAGCAACAGTTTAATATCACCTCTTTGTATGTTACCCATGACCAAAGCGAGGCCTTTGCGGTGTCGGATATGGTGTTGGTCATGAATAAAGGGAAAATCATGCAGCTAGGCTCACCGCAAGAGCTCTACCGCCAGCCAGCTTCAAAATTTATGGCGAGCTTTATGGGCGATGCGAATATTTTCCCTGCAACGCTCAGTACGGATTCTGTGGATATTTTCAATTATCGCTTACCACGCCCAGAACAATTTGTGACTGATAAAACCGCAGTGACTGTGGGGGTTCGCCCTGAAGCCATCACGCTGAGTTTACAAGGTGAAGACAGCCAACGCTGTACAGTGACTCATGTTGCTTATATGGGGCCTCAATATGAGGTTACTGTTGATTGGCATGATCAATCAATGTTGCTGCAAATCAATGCCACTCAATTACAACCTTCTGTTGGGGAAAACCTTTATTTGCAGATCCACCCATACGGCATGTTTATTCTTGAGTAAGATCCCACTCTTTGAATAATACTAAATGTCATTAGATAACAAGGAAGACTTAGCATTGTGAATAACACATTCCCCTATAAGGGTGGAGGGGGAATGTGCTTCATAAGAAAATAATCACTAGAAGCATATTATCGGTGACTTCAATATCAATTTTTATTTTTTTCTGAAAGTACAATTAACATACTTAACAAAATAAATAACATACCGATTATCATCGAAATTGTCATTGACTCATCTAAAAGATAGGATGAAATCATCACACTAATGATTGGTGAAATAAGAATTGAGTATGATGAAAGCTTTGCGCCACCATACCCTATCATATAATACCAAAGAACATAAACAATCACGCCATTAGCTATCCCTATATAGATAATTGGTATATATACACTCATAAAAAATTCAGAATGTATATTACTCAATATGTTTAAATCAACATTTAAAAATGGAATTAATAAAACAAGAAAAATAAATGAGACTATATTTTGATAAAATACTTTTGAAGTTAGATTTGTTTTTATGGTGATTTTTTCAGATAAAATAGTTCCTAGTGCCCACATAAATGCACTTAATAAAATTATCATTTCACCAATACTTATACCAACTGGTGATATAAAGATAAAAATACCACTAATGCATAACAAAGATACAAATACTGACTTAGCTTCAATATATTTATTCATTACACCCAATATAACTGTTGCCATTACTGGCATTGTATAAACAAGTACAGATGCCTTTACCGCTTCTGTATACTTTAACGCCAAACTATTTAATATAGGAACTAAAAAAACATTTAAAAAACCAAGTGGGATACTTTTTACAAAATCCCGAAAATTAAACCGACATCGACTAAAAAAGAAAAAAGCAAAACACAAAAAAATAACTGAAATAATTAGTGAGTAAATTCTAAAAGCCCAGACACCTACTTGGTCAATCGCTAATTTTGATATAGGAAATGCACTCCCCCATATGAATGATATTAAAATAGCACAAAGAAGTATTTTAATTTTCTTCATTATACCTCACAACTAATGCTATTCTCTTATTTGTTCTATTAGATGTCACTGTGGAAACGAAATGTGGGATTTTCCTTTTTTTTGTATCAAAAATTAAAATATTTAGATATGACGGGATAAAGTATCTAAAATTGTCTTTTTATCCTTATCTAAAATCATCGTTAACCCTCCATAATTTGCTTCCCATTCCTTTGTTAGATTAATTACAATACCTATCCATCATCGAAGTCGCAATGTGTAGTTAGAAAATCATCTTTATCAAACCTGCTTAAGTACATGTTTGATATAATATTTATTTTACTTCCCGTTAGGTTTCCTAAAAAGCTTTTAAATTTAACATCATTAACAACTGCAATTAAATCAGCTGGAATTATTTTTATTTCCTTAAAACATATTCTTCTAAATGAAAATGAAAACTCGCCATTATCTCTACCTTCAAGTGCACTTATTTTTTCAGCATTAATACTATTTATATCGGTATCAGAGAGATAAAAATCGCTTACTCCCTGTCTATTTTTTATAATAAAACTCCATTTATCTTCTTCAATACTATTGATTAAGTTCAAGTCAACATTAAAGTCAGGAAAAAAATCTTTTATTGTAAAACTAGTATACCCATTAATCAAAAACTCTTTTTTATGCCTATTTATCCCCATTAAACAGTTTCTCCTCTGTAAAACTAAAGTCCCTCAGGGATATTTTAATTTTTCTTCCCTCCAATGAGATAGTGTCATACTTAGTGATGACTTTAATTACTTGGTCAACCACTAACCCTGACATTGCAGCTAGTGACGGAGAGCTTTGCCAAGCATTAACTTTTCTTACTCCATTTAAAAACTGTTGCTTCATTCTAGCTTCTTGAAAATCTTTTACTGTCGGGTCATCGCTATAAAATGTTTTTTTAATTTGATGTTTAACATCAAAGTATGTTTTCCCTATTTTATTATTTAAATAAATAGGACCTATAGATATTTCATGAGGATCACCTCCTAGCTCAATGACAGGTATCGATTTATCAATAGCAACTTTATGTATTATATCCTCAACCGTATTTTTTTTGTAATAACCTAAACTTGCCCATGCGAGCAGAATCATATCAACACTATCAAGTAAATCATTAACTCTATCTTCATTTGGTGTTAAAAATTCAAAATATTTTTCTATTTTAGTATATTTATTATGTCTATATATTCCATTTTCTGCTGAATCAACTTTACTTTTTCCAATATCGTCTTCTGTATATAAGACTTGTCTATTTAGATTTGATAATTCAACAATATCACCATCAACAAATCTTAACGTTCCAACACCAACCAATGCAAGTTGCAATGAACACCATGTTCCCCATCCTCCCATGCCAAGCACAAGAACTCTACTTTTTTTTAAACGTTCCTGATACTTTATCGATGATAAATTATCATTATCGATTAAAGAAAATTGTAGCAATTGACGGTCGTAAAGTTCAATTTCTCTAGAAGTAAGTAGTTCAGATGAAATAATATTATCTTCAACTAAGCCACATGATATCATTTTCCTAATAAAATCTATTACTTCATGTTCTTCAACATTTAAGTTTGTATTTAACAGTTCCTTTATTATTCTCGGCAATGTATGTTCACCATCTAATTTAGACAATACAACTTTCACCCATTCAGGTGGAGACTTAATTATTTTAGCCTTACCTGGTATTTCACCAATACAAATATTTCCATTATCAGATTCAATAATATGATGAGAGCGTTTTATAATTGGCTTTGTTACTAAACTATACATATTAACTCCCCCCTTTATAATGCCGCTTACCGCGGCATTAATTTATTATTTATTCTTCTAATTCAATCTCTTCACCCTCATTATACATCGCAATTTCTTCGCTAATTGAAGAGATACGTTCAGTTAAGTCATGCAATATTATTTCATTCTTCATATTTCTACCTCTAATAAATTTAATTTAATCACATAAGTTATCTAAATTGATAACGCTATCATTAGAAAATATTAAATTAAGGTAGTCAACGCCAGTCGATTAATAAAAAATAACACCACATAGATAATAAACATATTGGTAATGCATATTATTTGAATGTATATTTCTAAATGCAATAAAAAAACAGCGCCTAAGTTTTCTTAAACGCTGCTTTTAATAGCAAGATTAATTATAAAAACGCTTTATAGGGCAATTCAGGTTCATTTTTGAAAATATCACTAAAGCCGCGGAAATGTTGATAATGCATACGGCCTTTATCCGTTGGATAAGTGTATTTTCCACCTACTTGCCAGAAGAACGGCGCAAATTTATATTGCAGACGCTCTTTTTTCATATTCCACAAGACTTCAATTTCACGTGGGTCGTTTTGGAAGTTCGCCCAAATATCATGGTGGAATGGAATAACACGTTCGCAATCCAATGACTCTGCTGCACGTAAAATATCGGATGACGTCATTTTATCCGTCACACCACGTGGGTTCTCACCATAAGAAAGCAATGCCACATCAATATTGTAACGGTTACCATGAGCTGCATAATAGTTTGAATAATGCGAGTCACCAGAGTGATACAGAGAACCACCAGTGGTTTCAATCAGGTAATTCACTGCACGTGAATCCATACCATCTAAAATTTGCTTATCATAAGAAGAAACGCCCTGTGGCAATGTCACTAACGCAGTACGATCGAATGAATCTAATACACGGATTTTCATATCACCGATATCAATCACATCCCCCACTTTGGCGACCACACAGCGCTCTGCGGGTACGCCCCACTTAGTCCATAAATCCACGCAAGCTTGTGGACCTATAAATTTAACGTGATCACCGCAGTTTTGCATAACCGCAGCAGCAACGTTGACATCAATATGGTCAGCATGGTCATGGGACGCTAAAATCGCATCAACTTCTTTAATGGCAAACGGGTCGAGAGGAAAAATCGCAGTACGTAAGTTAGGTTGTAGCGCTTCAACACCACCCATACGCATCATTTGGTGTTGCTTATTCATGAGTGGATTCTTTTGCGTTTTTTTCCCTGTTCCACACCAAAAATCGATACAAACATTGGTGTTTCCCTCACTTTTTAACCAAATTCCTGTGCACCCTAGCCACCACATTGAAAAGGTATTAGGTTCAACAATCGTTTTTTCAATTTCTTCATTTAGCCACGTTCCCCACTCAGGAAACGTACTTAAAATCCAAGATTCACGTGTGATTTCATTTACTTTGCTCATAGTAATAATACCTTTTTCCAGAATTTTAGACGTAGGGAGCCCGATGCCTTAATCGAGAAATTAAGGCATAGCGGCAGAATTTGTTTAAATTTAAAAAGTCATCTATTCGACGGAGTTACACCAGTATCACTCGCGTGCCCTGTGCGGCAATCGCTTTGATAACTTCAGCGTTGGCATTCTTCCCAGTGATAAGAACATCTATCTTATTCGCTGGGCAAAATAACATTCCGGTTCGATGACCCACTTTGGAACTGTCTACAACAACGACTAATTTATCAATTTGGTCAAGCATTTGCTGTTCTGCTACCGCGGTTAACATGTCAGCTTTGTATAAACCGGCCTCCGTTAATCCTTTACCTGAAGTAAACATCCAGTTACCGGCATAGCCCATTAACGTGTTCAAAGCAGGATTCAAAAAAATGTTTTGTGCTTTGTTATACTGCCCACCGATTAAAATGACGTCATCATGGTCTTGGTCAATCAAATAACTCGCTAATGGAAAATAATTCGTCACAATTTGCACGTTTTTCCCGCACAATTGTTGCCCTAACATAAACGCGGTTGAACCACAGTTAATAACAGCACTTTCCCCCGGAAGACAAAGTCCCGCGGCTTTAATCGCGATTTCTGATTTTTCTTCATAGTGCTCAGTACTGTTGATGTTTAATGGTGTCCACTTACGTTTTTTGTTTTCAATACGTTCAGCACCATTACGGACTTTTCGCAATTTACCTTGCTCATCTAACTTTGAAATATCACGACGAGCAGTTGCAGGCGACACACTAAATTTTTCAGTAATATGAGAAACATTGATCACTCGATGTGTTTCCAATAACGACAATATTTCATTGTGTCTTTGCACTTCATTCATAATCATCGCCTTATTTGTTAATAATCACCATCATGATGATAAATGATTCAAAATGATTATCGGTGATTAGTTTTGATTCTATTTATCTCATCTAATGTTGTCAACCTTTACACATGCAAAAACACAACATTTGACACAAATAAAACAAACCCATTGATATACATAGATAATTTAAATTTTACGTGATCAGGTCGCCATTTATTTATTTTTTTACTGGTAAAAAAACAGACAAATGCAAACAATCATAAAAGAGCAATTCGTGATTATGTATGATCACATTTGATTTTTGCGAGACTGTTTAAACGCTTTAAATGATTATATCGCAATAACACCAGATACGATCAATATGAATCATCTCTGACCCAGATAAATTACAAATACAATTTGATTAGAGGTAAAAATATGGATTTTTTATACGACGCTTTCTATATTTTTTACAGCCAAGTAATGACAAAAGCGCCTCTATTATTAGGCTTAGTCACATTTATTGGTTATTGGCTATTAAAGCGCGATGGCACGACCATTCTCAAGGGTACAATCAAAACAATTGTTGGTTTTATGCTAGTCGGCGTGGGGGCTAGTACCTTAGTTTCCAGCTTTAAACCCGTCATTGAAAAAATGTCTGAATACCACGGGCTGACAGGCTCAGTTATTGACCCATATACGTCAATGATGGCGACAATGGAAGCGATGGGTGATAACTACTCTTGGGTGGGCTATACCGTTTTATTAGCCCTCGCCCTTAACATTCTTTTAGTCCTTTTTCGCCGCGTGACGGGTATTCGTACCATAATGTTGACGGGGCATATTATGTTTCAACAAGCAGGCTTGATCGCGGTTTTCTATTTTGTTCTCGGTTCAAGCATGTGGGAAACTATTCTATATTCCTCAGTTTTAATGGCACTGTATTGGGGGATTTCCTCCAATATTATGTTCAAGCCAACACAAGAAGTCACGGGAGGAGCAGGTTTTTCTATCGGCCACCAGCAACAATTTGCCTCTTGGATAGCCACGAAAGTCGCACCTAAACTCGGCGATAAAAAAGATAGCGTTGATAACTTAAAACTGCCGAAATGGTTACATATCTTCCATGACAGCATTTCCGCCACCGCCATTGTAATGACCTTATTCTTTGGTGTGATCTTAATTTCCTTTGGTATCCCCAACCTACAAACCATGGCAGGGACTACCCACTGGACCATTTATATTATTGAAACCGGTCTAAAATTTGCTGTCGCTATCCAAATCATTGTCACTGGCGTGCGAATGTTTGTTGCCGAGCTTTCTGAGGCCTTTAAAGGAATTTCCGAGCGAGTCATTCCTAACGCAGTGCTCGCCATCGATTGTGCAGCAATCTATGCATTCTCCCCTAATGCCATGGTATTTGGCTTTATGTGGGGGGCGATTGGGCAATTTGTTGCCGTTCTGGGTATGTTGGCATTTAACTCGCCAATTATGATTATCCCCGGTTTTATCCCAATGTTTTTCTCCAATGCCACTATCGGTATCTTTGCAAACCACTTTGGCGGTTGGAAAGCGGTCATGAAAGTGTGTTTTGTGATGGGGGTCATCGAAGTATTGGGTTCTGCTTGGGCAATTAGCTTAATTAACAGCCAAGGCACTGACTTCAGTGGTTGGATGGGTATGGCCGACTGGGCACTCGCCTTCCCTGTCATTATGCAAGGGTTGTCGTTCTCTAAAATGTTCTTCTTTGTGGTTGTCGCCTTAGCCGTTGTCTATATGTATTTTGCAGCGAAGAAATTACGGGCCGAAGAAGATGCCCAGAGCACAAGCGAACCGGTCGTTAATACTAGCGAAGAAACCGAAACAGCCCCTATTGAGCATCATAGTGCTAAACCCGTACGTATTTTAGCTGTCTGCGGTAATGGGCAAGGCTCGTCCATGATGATGAAAATGAAAATTGGCCAGTATCTTGAGAAAAAAGGGATCCCACACATCATGGATTCTTGCGCAGTATCTGACTATAAATCGAAATTAACAGCGACTGATATTATTGTCTCTTCTAAGCATTTAAGCTCAGAAATGGATCCAGGTGAGGGTAAGTTTATTCTTGGCGTACAAAATATGCTCAACCCCAACTCCTTCGGTGATGAACTACTCGATATCATACATACCAATTTTATCGGAAATAAATAGCCTAAGTCATAGGGATCGATATCGCTCACGACGGTATCGACTTCCTTAACATTAAAAATAGGAACGCAATGATGGGATTTAAACAATCACTAATCGACAATCATTCAATACAGCTGCAAGCATCCGCTGATAACTGGCGTGATGCTATCAAAATAGGTACAGACCTGCTCATCGCTTCGGGTGCCATCAAACCCAGCTATCATGCGGCAATCATCAGCAGCGTCGAAAAGCTCGGCCCTTATATTTGCATCGCGCCTAACTTGGCCCTTCCCCACGCTAGGCCTGAAGATGGTGTACTAAAAACCGCCTTTGCTTTAGTCACACTAGAAAAACCGATTATTTTTGAGGGCGAAGATGAACCCGTTGATGTACTGATCACCTTAGCGGGTAGTTCATCAGATGAACATATGGAAGGCTTGATGGAAGTGACTCGCGTCCTCGATGATGAGGACAGTGAAACCGGTGTCGACCTTGATAAATTACGTCGCTGCCGCACCATTGATGATGTTTATCAGGTTATTGATCAAGCATTATGCTAATTTAATGATAATAAAAAGAATCATTAATTAGCGATAGAGGTAATCAACCATGTATAAAGTATTAGCGCTTGACTTAGATGGCACCGTTTTAACCCAAGAACACACTATCCATCCCGCAGTCAAACACGCGATCCATGAAGCAGCAAAGCAATGCCATATCATGATAGTCACAGGGCGCCACCACACCGCGGCCCGCCCCTATTATGATGAGCTTGGTTTAACCACGCCAATTATTTGTTGCAATGGTACTTATATCTATGATTACCAAAATGAAAAAGTTATCACGCACAATGCCCTTACCAAAGAGAATGCGCTTACTTTTATTGAACTGGCGCAACAGGACAAACTAAAAATGGTGATGTACATCACCGACGCCATGGTGTATTCAAAAATCGATCCTATCGATTACATGAGCGCGATGGAGCAATGGGCTAACAACCCAGCCATGGCACATCCGCCAAAAATTTATCGCATTGATTCATTTGAAGAACAAGTCCAGCACGCTGACTATATTTGGAAGTTTGTCGTCGAAGGTGAACCCGCTACATTAGAGCGCTTCTTAAACTTGCCTTGGATAAAACACACTTTTAATGCAGAAAAATCATGGTCAAACCGTTTCGACTTTGCTGCAAAAGGCAATAACAAAGGAACGCGTTTAGCTGAATATCTCAACACACTGGGTTATGACTCAAACCAAGTTATTGCTGTTGGTGATAATCACAACGATATCTCCATGATTGAGCTAGCAGGCTTAGGCGTTGCAATGAAAAATGCAGATGACACCGTGAAATCCCATGCGGATTTTGTTTGTGCGACAGATAACAATGGTGATGGCCTTGCGCGTCTAATACATGAAAATATTTTAGGACAATCACAATGACAAAGCCTTTGATCCAAATTGCTTTAGACCAAACCAACTTACCCGCAGCCCTCGAAGTGGCTGAAAATGTACACACTTTTGTCGATATCATTGAAGTGGGTACTATCTTAGCCTTTGCAGAAGGCATGAATGCGGTCGCGACTTTACGTCAAAAATACCCCAACCACATTCTGGTTTGTGATATGAAAACCACCGACGGTGGAGCCATTTTGTCGAAAATGGCATTTGAGGCAGGTGCAGATTGGATCACTGTTTCAGCCGCAGCGCATATTGCCACAATTGCTGCCTGTAAAAAGGTTGCCGATGAATTTAATCGTGAAATCCAAATTGAAATCTATGGTAATTGGACGTTTGAAGATGCCAAAAATTGGGTCGAACTTGGGATTTCACAAGCGATTTATCACCGTTCTCGCGATGCCGAACTTGCTGGTATTGGCTGGGCAAATGAAGATATCGAAAAAATGCGTAAACTGTCTGATTTAGGGTTAGCGCTCTCAATTACTGGCGGAATAGTCCCTGAAGACCTTCATCTATTTAGCGGTATCAAAGCGAAAGCCTTTATTGCAGGCCGTGCATTAGTCGGTGAGAAAGGCAAAAAAACGGCAGAAGCACTAAGAGAGCAGATTGACCGTTTTTGGAATTAATAAGCTTTAATTAAGTCACTATACTCACCCTAACCTAATAACATCAATAGGTTAGGGTTTCGTCTTGTCTTCGTTCTATCAGGTTAAAACGAGTCGATCATGCACTTAATATTCTTTTATACTTATCTTTTTGATAAAAAATTATTGACAAGTTGAGTCGGTTGCCAATGACTCTTTATTTTTTCAACATCATCAATTCCACCACTCATATATTCATCTTGCAACCGCATTTCTGCTAAAGTATTCACTAAATACTCAAGTTTTTGCGCTGTTGTGTACTTTCGGGCTCCTGGTAATACATTATGATGAATAATGACTGGCTCTTGACTATTTTTGTGTTGGATAAGTGTGAGCTTATAACCGGACTCAGAGCTATAAATATAGTGAACTGTTTCAGTTTGGTTATCAGGTTCTATTATTTCCGGTATTCTATTAAAGCTAATTAAGTGTATCCTATCTTTATCATTGTAGTGACGAATAACACTCGACCCGCTGAACTCCCCATTAACAATAAATATATTTTCCCCTTCTTGGTCACTCAACAGCCCACTATGGCCATTAGCGATAAGTACATCATTTCCAGCACCACCGTATAAATCAATATTGCCTTCCTCTGCATACAAGACATTATGGCCAGCTTTACTGTGCGTCATAGATAAACTTCCTGTGCCCATATTGGCTTTAAATACTCGTCCATGTTGGCTTTCATCTATAATTTTTTGTTGATGACCTGTGAATTGCATAACTAACTGAGAAGGTTTTGAATCCTTTTTAATATGGACCTCCGGTAAAGATAAATCCATTATTGCGTGCTTCGAGTTTTCGAAAAAGCCTTTAAAAGCAAACATCGGCTGCCATGGTAATAATGGCGATTCTCTTTGCCAATATTGCTTATGCTCCGCCAGATACCTGACCATGTGGCTCATACTTTCTTTGACATCATTTGGAATATTATCAGGGAGCCTATGATAATGGTGAATATGATTTTTATTTATTTCATCTGAAGATATTTTTTTTATTTTCACCTCGCGTAGTTTTGAAACTGACGTAAAAACTTGATACCGTACACCACTTTCTTCTATTTCTTTATATGTCTCATTAAAATGCATTAAATGAATATTATTAATCCCATTGTTATCATTAATAACTGTTATCCCACGGCCTTTAGAACCATCCACAATATAGTGGTCATTACCATCATTGCCATTTAAGGTATCATTGCCTAAGTCTGATAATAATAAATCCCCTTGTATACTACCCTCGACAAAATCATTCCCAGCACCACCATATAAAACATTCATTCCTTCATGAGCAGTGATTTTATCGTTACCATTTCCACCATTAGCAATCACACCCAAATAACTATAGTTATAGATTATATCATCGCCATCTAATGCATCAATAATCGCATTTTGATAAGTCTCTCCTCTTCTATGGTAAAGTTCATCAGATTGTTGAGTCAATAAATCGGGTCTTTTTTCAGTAACTATTTCATGCCCTTCTTTCTTTAGATTTATCTTAAATAGATTATCATTCGCATCCTTTACATATATATGTTGGAATTCTGTATTTTCATAGCCTATAAATTTGATATTCAATTTTTTATCATTAAACATATTGGAAAAATATATTGACTGACCACCTGTACGTAACTGTTTTCCATATTCATCAAATAATTTTATAAAAATACTATTATCGCGCCCATCTCTTCCTTTCATATTACTAAGGTCGATGGTCAATTCCGATTGTTCAAGCCCCCCCGGTTTTAATTGATAAATATCATCCCCTTTTGTTGCTATAATATAGCTATTTCTATTTACCATAGTTAAGTTATCATCACGATGACTACCTGTGTACGTTAAGTTTTTAATATTCCCATTAGGATTAAAATAACCCCATATTGGAGATGAATACCCCCATATTGGAGATGAATACCCCTGATTATTAATAATCATATTTTTCATTTCTTGATTGATTATGACTTTATCATTCTCAGTTCGCCTTTTAAGGTGATCTTTATCTTGAAAATAGCTAATCTCATAAATCTTATCAAAATTCGTCTTATTTCCATGATTCATTGGCGTAGGTATTAAACTGAAACCATCATGAGTATATAGTTGATAATGATGTTTTAATACTTTTCCATCTGGTGAGTTCTGATAAACATTTTTTAATGTTAAATTCAACTCTAAAACATCTGTGGTTTTATAAGGCGATTTTGTTTTAATTGTTAATACAAGGTCATTATCCACTACCCTTACATTAACGATCTCCTTTAGCGTATAACCTAAGTGAACGTCACTCTGGCTTTTTGTTGTTTCAACAATTCTTGCATTTAATTTAGTTATTTTTTTGTTTTTAATATTCGTCCATTGATAACGGCGCAGATAATAACTATCATCGCCATCTCCACCTCGCGCAACCCCCGACCGAAAAATAAGATGATCGTTTCCATCATATCCATTCATCGAGGCTTTCATCTCACCTGCATCTAATACATTATTTTCTTTATTCCCTTTTATAAATAAATTTGATTTTATACTCCCTGAAAAAACAACATTTTTAGTCTTCGCCAATTTAATTTCATGCCCTTTCACTTTACTTAAATGAAGATCATTTTTCATTAAATTAATATATATTGATTTTTTATCAATGTAATTTGAAGCATCAATTTCATTTTCGAAAGACATTCCCATCTTTAATTTATTTATAGCATCCATATTAACTCGCTTAAAATTGCCATGAATATAAATCACTAAGCCATTCACTGTCTTAGCACTATTTAACACTCAATAATTTAACATTTAATTTATTTTTTAATTAAAAAGTTAATCTGATATATCAAAAAATTCATTCACAAAATAAATTAAAAATTAATTAATATTTAAATAATAAAAAAGCACCCTATCATTTTGGCTTTATACCTCATGATAGGGTGCTTGTATTCAAATTAGCGTAAAGACTAATTTGCTTAGAGACTAATTGCTTAAATGCGAATTAGCCTAATTGCTTACGTGCATTACGGAAAATGCGCATCCACGGGCTGTCTTCTCCCCAATTTTCAGGGTGCCATGAATTGCTCACAGTACGGAAAACACGCTCAGGGTGCGGCATCATGATCGTTGCTCGGCCATCTGTTGAGGTCACCGACGTAATACCATTAACTGAGCCATTCGGATTCGCTGGGTATTGCTCGGTCACTTGGCCATAGTTATTTACGAAGCGCATTGCCACCAGCCCATTATCTTCTAGTTGCTGTAAATGCGCGGCTGCACGTGCTTCCACTTGACCTTCACCATGAGAAACCGCTATTGGCATACGAGAGCCCGCCATGTCTTGCAGTAACAGCGATGGGCTTTTTGCTATTTCAACTAAGCTAAAACGCGCTTCAAAACGTTCAGAACGGTTACGCACAAAACGCGGCCAGAACTCAGCACCTGGGATAAGCGAATGCAAGTTCGACATCATCTGGCAGCCATTACATACTCCCAATGATAAAGTGTCTGCACGGTTAAAGAACGCAGCAAATTCATCACGGACTTTATTATTGAACAAAATAGATTTTGCCCAACCCTCGCCTGCACCTAATACGTCCCCATAAGAGAAACCGCCACAAGCCACTAATGTTTGGAATTGCTCCAAAGACAAGTTACCCACAAGTAAATCACTCATATGCACATCAACCGCATCGAAACCAGCACGGTCGAAAGCGGCAGCCATTTCCACATGGGAGTTCACGCCTTGTTCACGTAAAACAGCCACTTTAGGACGCACACCTGACAAAATAAACGGCGCTGCAATGTCTTCTTCAATGTCATAAGTCAGTTTCACATTCAAGCCAGGGTCTTGATTATCCTGCTTCATCGCATGTTCTTCGTCTGCACACACTTCGTTATCGCGCAAGCGCTGCATTTGCCAAGTGGTTTCAGCCCACCATTGACGTAATAAGCTACGAGACTCACGATACACAACCGTGTCACGGCTATTGATGATCACGACATCATCCTGTATTGCAGCACCTAAATAATGAACACAGCCTGCAAGCCCTGCTTGCTCAAAGCATTCTGCCACATACGCTCTATCCGCTTCATTAACTTGAATGACCGCGCCTAACTCTTCGTTAAATAATGCCGCTAAGGTATCTTCATCGAATGAACTGATATCGACATTTATACCGCAGTGACCCGCAAAAGCCATTTCCACTAACGTGACGAATAAGCCACCATCTGAGCGGTCATGGTAGGCTAATAATTTTTGCTCTGATAATAACTTCTGAATGGTATTAAAGAAGCCAAGCAATACTTCTGGATTGCGTACATCCGGGGCTTTATTACCTAATTGACGATATACCTGTGCTAGCGCAGAACCGCCTAATGCGTTATTACCTTGCCCAAGGTCAATCAATAACAAGGCATTATCTTTAATTGTTTTTAATTCAGGTGTCACGGTTAAGCGAACATCTTCAACACGCCCGAATGCGCTGATCACCAAGGAAAGTGGCGATGTCATTTCACGCTCTTCACCATCCTGCTGCCAACGCGTTTTCATTGACATAGAGTCTTTACCAACAGGAATGGTTAACCCTAACGCAGGGCAAAGCTCTTCCCCTACCGCTTTAACCGCTTCATATAAACCGGCATCTTCCCCTGGGTGCCCGGCTGCTGCCATCCAGTTTGCAGAAAGTTTTACACGTTTAAGATCTTGCACATAAGAGCATGCTAAGTTAGTTAAGGCTTCACCTACCGCCATACGCGCCGACGCGGCGAAATCCACTAAAGCCACTGGCGTTCTTTCACCAATTGACATGGACTCCCCGTAGTAGCTATCTAAACTCGCAGCCGTGACCGCACAGTCAGCGACAGGGATCTGCCATGGGCCGACCATCTGATCACGGGCAACCATACCTGTAACGGTGCGATCCCCAATGGTAATTAAGAATGTTTTTTCAGCTACAGCGGGTAAATGCAGAACACGTTTTACCGCTTCATTTAAATTAATCGCCGTTCTGTCTAATGAATCTGGCTCTGCCTTTAATGTTTTCACATCACGCAACATTTTGGGTGTTTTGCCTAATAAAACATCCAGTGGCATATCAATCGGCTGGTTTGCAAAATGTTCATCATTCAGCGTTAAATGACGCTCTTCAGTGGCTTCCCCAATGACGGCGAACGGTGCCCGTTCACGTTCACAAATCGCAGTAAATACAGGAAGTTGCTCAGGTGAAACCGCCATGACATAACGTTCTTGTGACTCATTACACCAAACTTCTAGCGGGCTCATACCTGGCTCATCATTCAGGATCTTACGTAATTCAAAACGCCCACCACGGCCACCATCATTCACCAGCTCAGGCATGGCATTCGATAAACCACCCGCACCTACGTCATGGATAAATAAGATAGGGTTATCGTCGCCAAGCTGCCAGCAACGGTCGATCACTTCTTGGCAACGGCGTTCCATTTCAGCGTTATCACGCTGTACTGAAGCAAAATCGAGGTCCGCATCGGATTGGCCTGATGCCATGGATGAAGCGGCTCCACCACCTAACCCAATATTCATTGAAGGGCCACCCAGTACAATGAGCTTAGCACCGACCGTAATTTCACCTTTTTGTACGTGGTCTGCACGGATATTCCCTATGCCGCCTGCCAACATAATGGGTTTATGATAACCACGTAACTCTTCACCATTGTGGCTATTGACCTTTTCTTCATAAGTACGGAAATAGCCTAATAACGCAGGACGGCCAAACTCATTGTTAAATGCCGCCCCCCCTAATGGCCCTTCCATCATAATATCCAAAGCGGTCACAATGCGCTCTGGCTTACCAAAATCTTCTTCCCAAGGCTGTTCAAAACCAGGAATACGTAGGTTAGAAACCGAAAAACCGACTAAGCCCGCTTTTGGCTTCGCGCCGCGACCTGTTGCGCCTTCATCACGAATTTCACCACCAGAGCCTGTTGCTGCTCCTGGCCAAGGCGAAATCGCTGTTGGGTGGTTATGGGTTTCCACTTTCATTAAGATATGAGCATCTTCTTGGTGGTAGCGGTAAGTGCGCCCTTCGGGCTCAGGGAAGAAACGACCAACAGGCGAGCCTTCCATCACGGCTGCGTTATCTTTATATGCCGATAAAACGTGGTCAGGTGTTTTTTCAAACGTATTTTTAATCATTTTAAACAGCGACTTAGGCTGTTCTTCACCATCAATCACCCAATCCGCATTAAAGATTTTGTGGCGACAATGTTCTGAATTTGCTTGAGCAAACATGTATAGTTCAACATCCGTTGGGTTACGCTCTAACCCAATAAAGGCATCTAGCAGGTAATCAATTTCGTCATCAGCTAACGCTAGACCCATTTCCCTGTTTGCTGTATCCAATGCAAGACGGCCCCCCGTAATCACATCAATGGATTTCATTGGTGCCGGCTGCTGCTGCACAAATAATGCACTCGCTTGTTCAAAAGAAGAGAAAATGCTTTCCATCATGCGATCGTGCAAAGCCGCGATCACTTCATGCCACTGTTCTTGGGTCAGTTCACCACCTTGAACATAGTAAGCAACCCCACGCTCGATACGCTTTACTTGGCTAAGGCCACAGTTATGGGCAATATCCGTTGCTTTTGAAGACCATGGAGAGATAGTACCCGGACGAGGGGTGACTAAAATAAGCTTACCGAATGGGTCGTGCTCTGCCAGAGAAGGACCATACTTTAACAAACTGCTTAGTTTGCCTTGCTCGCTATCACTCAACGGCGCTGATAATTCAGCAAAGTGCATATATTCAGCATAGATATCCGTGACAGGAAGCTGTTTTTCTGCAAACAGCGCCAAAAGGCGGGTAATACGAAATGCTGATAGAGCAGGTGAACCACGCAAAATTTCCATCGTCTTAATTTCTCTCTTTTAAACGCCAGCCCTGAACATGAAAGCAGGGAAACCGGAACACATTATAGAGCAATGTTCATCAATACGAAACCGTTTGCGTGATTAAAAAGGAAGCGATTAGTTAAATATTATTCTGTGCTAAATACGATAATATAGGTTGCACCGTTCCTAAATGTTGAGCAAAATAGCCGACTACTGGAATTATAACCATATTTAGCCATACTCTTTATTGATGTATAGCACCAGTCAATGCACGAGAAACTATTATTTGAATAACTTAAAAGTTAACTATTTAATTGTCGTGGTTATCGCGCTACTGGCTACTATGGTCATCGGTTTTAACGTCCGTTGGCCCAATACGCAAAATTCACAAATTAATAAAATTATTTCTCAAGGTGAATTACGTATTAGTGCCGTTAGCTCACCACTTATCTATATTGATGAGCAAAAACAGCTGCGTGGGTTTGACTACGAGCTGGCTCAAGGCTTTGCCTCATACCTAGGTGTTAAGCTTAAAATAACCATCCGCCCAACATTCGAGCAAATATTCGATGACCTTGAAAATGGTGATGCTGATATCGCAGTCGCGGGCTTGTTATATAACAAAGATCGTTTAGCCAAAACGAAAACCGGTCCTAGTTACCTCAATGTCACTCAACAACTTGTTTATCGCAAAGGAACCAATCGCCCTAAAAATTTCAATGAAATTAACGGCAAATTATTGGTTACTGCTGGCACCGCTCATGCAAGCACACTAAAGGCGCTGGCCAAAGAATACCCAAACCTAAAGTGGGAGGAAACCTCAAAATACAATACCAATCAAATCCTTGAAATGGTTGCTGATGGCGAGGTTGACTACACATTAGAAGACTCTATTGCAGTTGCATTACAGCAACGTATTCACCCTCAAATTGCTGTTGCTTTTGATTTATTGGATGAACACGCTATCACTTGGTACATGCGTCGTAGCAAAGAAAACAGTTTAGACGCTGCATTACTTGATTTCTTTAATCTCAGCCATGAGACCGAATTACTCGCACGTCTTAATGAAAAATATTTTAGTCATGTAGAGTCTTTCGATTATTTCGACACAATGGCATTTATAAAAGCAATTGATAACAAACTTCCCGAATATCAACCGCTGTTTGAAAAGTACGCTCAGGTAATTGACTGGAAATTGTTAGCGGCTATCGCATGGCAAGAGTCCCATTGGGACCCTTTAGCAACTTCGCCTACGGGGGTACGTGGGTTGATGATGTTAACCAAGCCAACGGCAACAACAATGGGTATTGCTGACAGGTTAGACCCTGAAGAAAGTATTAAGGGTGGAGCCGCGTATATTGCTTATATTATGGAACGTTTACCTGAAACCATCGAAGAGGATGACCGTATCTGGTTCGCCCTTTCTGCCTATAATATGGGATATGGGCATATGCAGGATGTACGTAAATTAACTGAAATGTTAGGTGGAGACCCTAACCGGTGGCTAGACGTAAAAGCCCGTTTACCTTTATTAACACAGAAAAAATATTACTCACAGCTCACTTATGGTTATGCACGTGGCCACGAGGCTTATCGTTACGTTGAGAATATTCGTCGTTATCATCAAAGCTTAGTTGGTTACCTACAAAGCCAAGAAAGAAAACAGCATGCGCTTGATATTGCACAAAAATCACTTATTTATTTAATCTCCCCAGAGGATCATACAGAAGGTGGAGCTCTAACGATGCAAAACCAGTCCCCTATTCCTGAAAAAGTGAGTACTACACACTTAGGGAAAATGAGTTCTGTAACGCAACCACCTAAAACACTCGAAGAAAAAAGACTACCATTAGGTAAGTATCTGCTTTCACTACATCCAACACAAAATACCGATGAAACCGATGATAAAACGCCCATCACACCACTAAAAGCACCTGAGAAGCCGTTATAAATCATGCTAAAATAAAATGGGAGCGCTAAAATTTACCCTATTAGCGCTTTTGTTCTTTTTTTTGGGCTCTACGCAGCTTAAAAAAAGCACTCAGCATTGAAGAACATTGCTGCTCTAGAACACCACCAGTAACATCCACATAATGATTTAACCCTGCTTGTCCCATGATATCTAGGTAAGAACCACAAGCTCCCGTTTTAAAGTCCTTAGCTCCATAAACTACACGGCTAATACGGCTGTGGATCATTGCACCTGCACACATAATACAAGGCTCTAAGGTGACATATAAGGTGGTATCTAATAACCGATAATTTGACAGCTCATGCCCTGCTTGTTGTAAAGCCATAATCTCAGCATGTGCTGTCGGATTATGATCAACAATAGAGCGGTTCCAACCCGAAGCAATCAAATGGTTATCTTTCACTAAGAGCGCACCGACAGGAATTTCTCCAAGATCTTGTGCTTTTAGCGCAAGTTCAATGGCTTGTTGCATCCAATACTCATCAATTTCTATTTGTGTCACTCTTACCTCTAACCAATGCGTTTACACGTGATTATCCTTAAATGTTAGAATGACCGCAATTAAAATGCTTTTGCTTTTATAATAACAGCCTAATTTTAATTGCTGAAAATCGCTAACTTAGCTGCAAACCCCATAAAAAACGCACCTACCGTACAATTTCCAAGCTTTGCAAGGAGTTGTTTTTCACGTAAAAAACGGGCTATCAAGTAACCACTAAAAATCAATAAGCTTAAGTATAAAAAACTAACTAATTCTAGAATAGTTGCCAGTACAAGATAAGGCACCCATGCATGAGAGTAATTAAAATCAACAAATTGTATAAAGAAAGAAATATAAAATAAAATTGCTTTTGGGTTTGTTAAGCTAAGTACAAGGGCACGAGTAAAATGTTTTTCTGTTTTGATTGAGATAGTCTCAATGCCGTCTTTATTCGCTTTTTTACGCATAAATGTGCTATATAAAATTTTACCACCTAAATATAGCAGGTAAGCTGCACCTAAATAGCGTACTATCATAAATAGTGTTGGAGATGCTTTTATCACTGATGCGACACCGATAAATGATAGGAAAATTAATATCGCATCCCCAGTAAATACCCCTAGAGCAGCTCGATAGCCAAACCGTGTACCGCTCGATGTACTTGTTTTTAATACATATAATGAATTAGGTCCAGGTACAATAATGATTAATACAAGCCCTGCCAAATAAGTCCAGAAGTTAAGAACCCCAAGATTTTCGAACATACTTTTAACCCTTTATCTTTTTTATTATTTTTATCATAACTTTCAATCTTTGTGAATATTTATTCTATTAATTAGATGTATGAAATGAACTAATAATAAAGATTATTTTAAATCTAACTTATTTATTTATGATAACTAGGCAATCACATTATTATTCATTATTAACATTAGAAGGAATAAATATATGGCTATCATTAGACGTTTAGTACAAGATGGTTCATTTGAAGAGTTTTATCCAACAACAATGACCTTCAGCGCTGCAAAGCGTAATTATTTTTTAGGTCACTCAAAAGATAAAACTTACGTTGTATATTCCATGGCTGAAAATGGTAAAATCGACCCAAATGCTCCTGCACAAAAAGGAAAATTAAGATCCTACCTTGGTAATATTCAAGCATTTTATGATACGGTAGAGAATAAACAATACTTATATGGATATAATTTAAGCGAAAAAATCGTTGAGTTATATGAAATCGATGATAAAGCAGGTATAAAACTACTCTATGTTGATGAATTTACTGTTGGAAGTACGATTCAATCAGCAACTCTGTTTATTGCTAATGGCCTCATTCATATATTTAGCCAAGCTGAAAAAGATAAAAGCTGGAGAACTCATAGCTATAGTATCATATAATATCAGCGTTATATTTTATGAACATTTAAATTAGTGCCCAAGGGGCATTTTGCCCCTTATTTAAAATAACTAATTTAAAATTATATTTTTATAATGAGATTAATAACAATCATAACCACAGGAGGAGTCTTAGTATAAAAAACACCATTAATAATTAAATTAACAATCTTTATTTCACATATCTAAATTCAAATTTTCAGTATAAGTGTATTTACATTCTCGTCTAAATTTATATTATTATATTTTAACTTACTGATTGTTATAAATCAGAAAGTAACTACCCGGATATCACTAAAACAATAAAAAACACCAATATTTTAAAATAAAAAAATTGATAACCAAAAAACAAAAATTTATCGTTTAAATGATATAAAACATCTACATTATGATTTTTGTTACTTTTTTCAAACTTTGAAGGTAAAATACACGGCATAAAAATATAAAAAACAAACGAAAGTAACGAATAGGTGCAAGGTATAAGTTACTAGTTTTTAACTTAATACAATGTAAGTAACTGATATGTCTTTATTAATTACAAAACGCTGTATCAATTGCGATATGTGCGAACCTGAGTGCCCAAATGATGCAATTTTTATGGGCGACGAAATTTATGAAATTGACTCAACCCTATGTACTGAATGTGTAGGCCATTACGACAAACCTACTTGCCAGTCTGTATGCCCAATTACTAATACGATCATCACTGACCCCCAACATATCGAGACTGAAGAACAGCTTTGGGATAAGTTTGTCGCCATTCACCATGCGGATAAAATTTAGGCTTAACTTCACTTATTTTTAATCATCCACCTAGTTACCCCTAAATGCTGCCAGTGACTTTTACTGGCAGCTCGATATAACATCAATTTAAGAATTACTTTCTATGATAACTGTCGCAGATGCATAATGCCGTTCATCGGTAATAGAAACATGGCAATGCGTGACTCTTAACCGATTCGCTAGCTCTAATGCCTCACCAGTTAAACTTAATAATGGTTTCCCCAATTTGTCATTGGTGACTTCAAATTGGTTAAAGGCTAAACCATTACGGATCCCAGTACCTAATGCTTTAGCTGCCGCTTCTTTCACAGCAAACCGTTTTGCTAAAAAACGAGCTGGCTTTGATTGCTGTTGATATTGGGCTAATTCAGTCTCAGTTAGAATTCTTTTCGCCAGACTATCACCGGTTCGTTCAAGCACCGACTCAATTCGAGCAATCTCAACAATATCCGTTCCTAATCCAACAATGGCCATTATTTACGTGCTTCTAATAAGATTTTTTTCATATCAGCAACGGCTTGGGCCAAACCACTAAACAAAGCTCGCCCAATAATTGCATGGCCAATATTAAGCTCATAAATTTCAGGCAACTGCGCAATACGTTGAACATTATGGTATGTTAAGCCGTGGCCTGCATTGACTTTAATGCCTTTACTTGCTGCGTACACGACGCCATCGCGAATACGACGAAATTCTAACTCTTGCTCTTGTTCTGACTTAGCATCAGCATAAGCTCCAGTGTGGATTTCAATAAATGGTGCGCCACACGCTTGAGCGGCATCAATTTGCTGATGATCCGCATCAATAAATAATGAAACGAGAATACCCGCGTCAGTTAGACGTTTTACAGCATCAGCCACTTTCTGCTTTTGACCCGCAACATCTAAACCGCCTTCAGTGGTAACTTCTTCACGCTTTTCTGGCACTAAACAGCAAAAAGTCGGTTTGATACGGCATGCAATTTCAACCATTTCCTCAGTTACTGCCATTTCAAGATTCATACGCGTTTGAATAGTTTCATTCAACAAAGTGATGTCTCTATCTGTAATATGGCGACGGTCCTCACGTAAGTGCACTGTAATACCGTCAGCGCCTGCTTGCTCCGCAACAAATGCAGCTTGTACAGGGTCTGGATATTGCGTTCCTCTTGCATTTCTAACCGTTGCAATATGGTCGATATTTACGCCTAACAAAAGCTCTGCCATTTTTTATTCCCCATTAATAAATGCTAATAAACTTATTTACCCACTATCCTACTGTAATTTTCTCTGTTGAGGGAATAAATCTCTCACCATTCGAAGCAAATTCCAATCCACACGCTCTGTTTCAGTATTTGAACTTTATTTTTGCGAAGCGCTTCGTAAGATTTTATATCGGCAAAAAATTAGCGTTGTCTGATTACGCTAATTCAGCTAAAAAGACACATGAGAAAAGGATTTATGGCAATGATAACGGCGTGACAAATTAGATAAAAATAAAATTAAAAACAGTGTTAACTCTGTTTGTTATGTTCAACGGGTGAATAAGTAAACTGACGAAATAATTCTCGGCCTTTTAAAGGTTTACCACCTAAATAAGGTTTTAATGCCAGCCGGGTAAAACGTTTTGCTGCTTTAAGCGTATCTGCGTCAGGAAATTCTTGACTCGCCAATGCTTTCAATTGTTTACCCGTAAAACTAAGTTGGTCAACAACCAAACTGCCAATGAACCCCTTTTCTTCTCTATAGCGGTAAGTCATTGTGTCAGAAACAGGTTCCCCGCTACCAGCACAATGTAAAAAATCAACACCATAACCAAGGTAAGAAAGCAAAGCTAATTCAAATCGACGCAATGCAAACTCGGGAGTGCGCTCACTTGCAGCCAGAATTTGTAAGCAGGAGAGGTAATCAAAAAATAGTGCAGAATATGGTGTACCAAATTCTAATACACGCGCGGTTAATTCATTAAGGTATAAACCGCTATATAGCACGGTACCTGTTAAAGGGAGGGCTAAAGATACGGGATCCGCATTAATTAAGGTTTTGATTTCACCTTTGCCACCCCAACGGATGAGCAAAGGTGTAAAGGGCTGTAAACTCCCCCTTAATGGTGAGCGATTACGGCGAGCGCCTTTTGCAAGTAAACGTATTTTTCCTTCACCTTCAGTAAAAAAATCGAGCAATAAACTCGTTTCACTGTAAGGCCTTGAATGGAGTACAAACGCACGCTGCCAACCACTCACTTTGCCACCTACTATTTTAGGTCGTCAACATAACCTAGGCTGCGTAATGCTCTTTCGTCATCAGCCCAACCAGATTTAACCTTAACCCAAAGCTCAAGGTGAACCTTGTTATCAAACATTCTTTCCATATCAATACGAGCTTCGGTACCAATAGTTTTCAGTTTGCTACCTTTGTTACCAATAACCATTTTCTTTTGGCCTTCACGCTCAACAAGAATTAAGCCATTGATATGGTAAATACCCGTATCAGTTACTTTAAATTGTTCAATTTCAACTGTAATTGAATATGGCAGTTCGTCACCTAAGAAACGCATGAGCTTTTCTCGGATAATTTCTGATGCCATAAAACGCTGCGAACGGTCAGTAATGTAATCTTCTGGAAAATGGTGCACTGCTTCAGGGATATGCTGTTTTACAATCTTAGCGATGGTATCAACACCTACACCTTTTTCTGCACTGATAGGAACAACATCCAAGAAATTCATTTTCTGGCTGATCATACCAATATGAGGAAGTAAAACCGTTTTATCAGTGACGTTGTCAATCTTATTAATCGCTAAGATCACAGGGCAACGTAAGCTAGATAGCTTGGTCAGTACCATCTCATCATCAGCGGTCCAATTCGTCCCTTCAACAACAAAAATAACTAATTCAACATCGCCAATTGAACTGGATGCAGCGCGGTTCATTAAACGGTTGATTGCACGTTTTTCTTCAATATGAAGTCCTGGGGTATCAACATAAATAATTTGATAGTTATCTTCTGTATGGATCCCCATAATACGATGGCGAGTCGTCTGTGGCTTTCTCGAAGTAATCGAAACTTTTTGCCCCAGTAATTGATTCAATAATGTCGATTTACCGACATTTGGCCGTCCAACTATGGCAACAAAACCACAGTGGGATTGTAATTCACTCATTCAAGCTCCAAAATTTTCAATGCTTGCTCTGCTGCTGCTTGCTCTGCTTTACGACGGCTTGAGCCAACACCATTAATCGGTTGGTCAATACCACTAACTTGGCAGTGGATCGTAAACTCTTGATCGTGAGCTTCACCTTTAACCTGAACAACCAAATAATTAGGTAGTGGTAAATGGCGCCCTTGCAGATATTCTTGTAACCTTGTTTTCGGGTCTTTTTGTTTATCACCCGGACTGATCTCAACCAGTCTACTTTGATACCAATCTAAAATAATTCTTTCGATCGTTTGGATATCACTATCTAAAAAAATACCACCGATCAGTGCTTCAACAGTATCAGCAAGGATAGATTCGCGACGAAAACCACCGCTTTTTAATTCCCCCGGCCCTAAACGTAAACATTCACCGAGTTCAAATTCGCGTGCGATTTCTGCTAATGTATTTCCGCGTACAAGCGTTGCTCGCATACGACTCATATCCCCCTCGTCTACCTTTGGAAAACGGTGGTATAAGTCATTTGCGATCACAAAACTCAAAATCGAGTCACCTAAAAATTCTAGACGCTCATTATGTTTGCTGCTTGCACTTCTATGTGTCAATGCTTGGATTAATAATTCGTTCTGTTTGAATTGATAACCAAGCTTACGCTGTAATCTTTCTAATAAAGAGGGGTTCATGTGCGCCCAACCATTTTTATTTGATAAAAAAGCACACGCAACAGACCTGTAAAATACCCCATTTTACAAAACTGTTGCGTTTGCACTGACACCTTATTTTCCCACATTTTTTGCAGCTCACTGGAACTAATTATAAAAAACTATTAGTTACAATAAGTTAAAATGGGAGAGTTAATAATTGAGGAGCCAATAATATTAATTAATTTATATTGTACACTGGGTAAAACAATAATGCTTCGGATAATGCAGGTTTTCAAACGAAAACCTGCATTTTCAACATTTCGCTAAACCAACTAATCAAATTATAGTGGACCAATTCGACTAAAGCGTACACCCGTCGGCCATTCGTTTTCTTGTTTATCTAAACTTAACCAAATAAATACCGCACGACCAACTAAATTTTCCTCCGGTACAAAGCCCCACATACGGCTGTCAGAGCTATTATCTCTGTTATCACCCATCATAAAGTAGTGCTTTTCAGGAACAATCCATTCATTCCTCGGCATGCCTGGTTGCAAATATTTTGCTTCAGTAATTGCTTGGCGAATAATAAGAATTTGATGCTCAACAGTATCTAATTTTTCGCTGCGCTCATACTGACGTAGCGCATTCCTTGGTAATGCTTGATCTAACGGAACTTCATAATTCCCTTTTTGGTTGTCAACAACAGAACCGATATCAAGGAACATTGTCCACTCACTCGGAGCCAGAGGGCCATAAACAATTGGCAGCTTCTCTGTACACTTGTTGTCAGCACAATTTGGGTAAATTGTTAGCTCTTTAGCATCCGGGTTATAAACAATTTTATCTCCCGGTAGACCAATAACACGCTTTACGAAATCCACGTTAGTATCTTTCGGATATTTAAATACCGCGATATCACCACGCTTTGGCTTACCCGTTTCAATGAGTGTCGTTTGGGTAATTGGATCTTTTAACCCATATGCAAATTTCTCTACCAACATAAAGTCACCAACTAACAACGTTGGCATCATTGACCCTGAAGGTATTTGAAATGGCTCATAAATAAATGAGCGCACAATCAATACAATCGCTAACACAGGGAAAATAGATGACCCTGTTTCAAGCCATGATGGACGGCGGACAGCATTTGCTACATCCGCTTCACTCACTGCGCCATTCGCTGCATCTTGTAACTGCTTGAGTTTTGCTTTACGTGCAGGTGCAAATTTAAACTTGTCTAAACACCATATAATCCCTGTGATTAATGTTGCCAGTGTTAGGATCAAGGCAAAGGTGTTCGCCATTGAGGCTCCTTGTAAACTTAGTCTTTACCAACGTGCAATATAGCAAGGAACGCTTCTTGTGGTAGCTCAACGTTACCAACCTGCTTCATACGTTTCTTACCATCCTTTTGCTTCTGCAACAGTTTTTTCTTACGACTAACGTCACCACCATAACACTTGGCGAGTACGTTTTTACGCAATTGTTTAACTGTAGAACGAGCAATAATGTGGTTACCAATCGCTGCTTGTATCGCAATATCAAACTGCTGACGAGGGATTAGCTCTTTCATTTTTTCAACCAGTTCACGACCACGATGTTGAGAGTTCGCACGGTGAGTGATCAAAGCCAACGCATCAACACGCTCATTGTTAATAAGAACATCAACACGCACCATGTCTGATGCTTGGAAGCGTTTAAATGCATAATCTAAAGATGCATATCCTCGAGAGGTTGATTTTAAGCGATCGAAGAAATCCAATACGACTTCTGCCATTGGGATTTCGTAAGTCAGCGATACTTGATTACCATGATAGACCATATTGGTCTGAACGCCACGTTTCTCAATACAAAGTGTAATAACGTTACCTAAATATTCTTTAGGCATCAGCATATGGCATTCTGCGATTGGTTCGCGTAATTCTTCAATATTGTTCAATGCTGGTAGCTTAGATGGGCTATCAACATACACGATATCACCGTTGGTTTGCTGCACTTCGTATACTACCGTGGGTGCAGTGGTAATCAAATCAAGGTCATATTCACGTTCTAAACGCTCTTGAATGATTTCCATGTGCAATAGGCCAAGGAAACCACAACGAAAACCGAAGCCTAGTGCAGTCGAAGTTTCTGGCTCATAGAATAAAGAGGCGTCATTTAGACTTAATTTACCTAACGCATCACGAAATGATTCATAATCATCAGAACTTACAGGGAATAACCCAGCGTAAACCTGTGGTTTAACCTTTTTAAACCCAGGCAATGCTTTATCCGCTGGATGACGAGCTCCCGTTAGCGTGTCACCGACTGGAGCTCCTGTAATATCTTTAATTGCACAAACCAACCAGCCTACTTCACCGCAATTCAAAACATCGCGATCAATTCGCTTGGGTGTAAAAATACCGAGACGGTCCGCGTTATACACTTGGCCAGTGCTCATGACTTTAATTTTATCGCCTTTTTTCAATGTTCCGTTCTTAATGCGGATCAATGAAACAACGCCTAAATAGTTATCAAACCATGAGTCAATGATGAGTGCTTGCAAAGGCGCATCTGCATTCCCAACAGGTGGTGGGATCTCTTTAACGAGGCGTTCAATTACATCTTGAACACCAATACCCGTTTTCGCAGAGCAGCGAACCGCATCATGTGCATCAAGACCAACAATATCTTCTATCTCATCAGCAACACGTTCAGGATCGGCAGCGGGTAAGTCAATTTTATTTAAGACTGGAACCACTTCTAAGTCCATTTCGATAGCGGTATAGCAGTTTGCCAAGGTTTGAGCTTCAACACCTTGCCCTGCATCAACCACCAGCAAAGCACCCTCACAGGCTGCTAATGAACGAGATACTTCATAAGAGAAGTCAACGTGACCCGGTGTGTCAATGAAGTTTAATTGGTAAGTTTCACCATCTGAAGCTTTATAATCAAGCGTCACGCTCTGTGCTTTAATAGTGATCCCACGCTCGCGCTCTAAGTCCATCGAGTCTAAAACTTGCGCTGCCATTTCGCGGTCGGTTAAACCACCACAAATTTGGATAATGCGGTCTGACAAGGTCGACTTACCGTGGTCGATATGAGCAATGATGGAAAAGTTTCTTATATTATTGATTTTCAAGGTAATATCTTCTTTTAAATTGCCTTACAAAATCAGTTTTGTGCAAATGTCGCAACAAAACTAAAATGCTATGATTATCACAAGATTGTTAATTAGCTGCATTTTACATATAAGAACCCGCTAACACAAAGATTCAATGTAAAACAACTGTAAACCTACATAAGGTAGGTAGGTTAGTCGCCCTAATTCAGTATAAATACGACTCACTTCAACCATTTTTATAGCCATAATCAATCTATTGTAATTTCTAACTCAAAACTGACAAAATATGTTAATGACCTATTTGTCATAATACTATATCTGTCATAATACTATTTGCCTGCTAACTAACTCTCATCCACAAAAAAGGGAAACATATGTTCCCCTTCTATTGATAATATCAAATTAACCTTCTAACTCAACATATTGAAATTTAGCAATTAATTTGCACTGAAAGCTCGTTTGGATGTAACCCAATCTGTAAAACGACGGGTTGAAAAGCTTCATCATCACGCCAATTTGATGCGAGTCTACGCGCGACATAAAAACCAATAATACCACCAATTACACCTGAAATCGCTATCCAGAGCTGCTCAAAATCAAACGCCTGCGCTAAGCCAGCAAAAATAAATAACCCGAAAATAGGCGTTAAATAAACTAATAGCGCTGAGCGAATTAAACTTCCTTCAGGAATACCGACTTCAACTTTTTGCCCCTCAACTAGCGGTTGCTCAATCGCAATTTCTAATTCATGTTCCGTATTTGGCCCTATTTTGCTTAAAGCATAAGAACCACAGGTTTTTCGAGCACTACAACTGCCACACCCGGACGAAGAACCATAGCGCAATAAAGCCCTACCGTTTTGCCAACGGACTACTGTTGCCCACTCTTTTACCATAATTTACTCCCGAAACTGAATACTACCTGCGACCATTTGTGCTGTTGCTAACGGTAATTCACCGATGATAGTGATGACATTTTGCTTTTGCGTCATTGTGTAAATAGTCCGACGCCCATTTTGAAGCGGTTGGTCAAGTAACGGGCCTTTAGTCGATTTTGTCACATTTACAGAAAAGGTAAATAAACCATCACTAAACATCGCGGTTTCTACTACGTCATCTTCCGCCAATTTTCGCGAAGATCGAGATATTTCTTCAAAACCTGGAGGTAACATGCCCACTTGCCATTTAAAAGAAGGATTTCCATTTGTAGGGGAAATCAATAATGGTGGCATATTTACCTTACTTAATGTGAGTAATGAATCCTTCACTGTTTGGCTATCTAGCACCGTCGAGATAACACGAAATTGTTCTAATGTTTGGCTATTATTATCGAGAAGGTCAATACGTAATGGCAATTTCGTTTCTTCGTCGATTAATACTACATAGTTAAACCGAGAGTTGTCTTTCGATATTATGCGAATTACTAATGCGGGCCTATCGCCAATGTGGGTACGCCCTGCATCAATAAAGTTATAATAAGGCTTAATCTGTTGATAATTGGCAAAAACTACTGACGGTAAGTTATCAACTATATATTTGCCGTTTAAGCTAAAAGCATCAAAACCAGGTTCAAAATAACTGATTTTATTTCCCTTTTGTACAATTTCACGGCGCGATGAGTCCATTTGGATCATTTGTGAAACAGGCTCACCATTGATGACTGCATGACGATAACGTACTGGTGTTATTGATTGCGGGCTGAATGTCATATAAGACATTTCGTAAGAAAGGTTCTGGGCAGCATTTCCCATTTCTTTAAAAAGAACATCGGCATCTAGTTCAGATGCCGAAGCTTGATTAGAAATAATCAGGCTGCCCGTCAGGCAGATGACGGATAACCATTTATTCATTATTGCAATTTAACTCCTGCTGAAGACGCAGGTTGTGCAGACTCTTGATATTGCTGGTTAAGCATCGAGCGTCTTTCAATTTCATATTGTTGAAGCATCGCATTAATACGTTGATTTTGTTGTTCAACTTGTTGAATTTGCTGCTCATTACCAAATAATTGGTTATCTGAGATATTCAAGCTAACTGGCGCCCCACTACCGACAGGGATCGTGTTGAACATTGGCTCGTCAACAGGAGAGTCAACAGCAGTACTTTGGTTATATTGTTGAACACCAACAATCACGGCCAAAGATACACACGCTGCAACACCAATTTGAGTCAACTGGCTCGCCCAAGGACGAATTTTGCCCCAGAATGGGAAAGCCCCCCAAGTCGCAGGCTCTGGCTGCGATTCGACAACTACCTGAGGATTAATACGCACAGCTTCATTCTCTAATGCTGCCGCAACTTTACTTGCAATATCAAAGTGCATGACTTCACTAGTATCGTTACGTAGAGTATCACGAATAAGATGATAGCTCTCCCAACGTTGTTTTAACGTTGAATCACGTGAAATAGCGTTGACCAGTTCTAAGTCTAGTACTTCGCCATCCATCATTGCGGAAAGTTTCTCTCTTTGCATGCCCAATTACCTTCAGTTAATTGCATCACAATTATATTTAATTGACTGATTTAACATATTAATACTGTTGAATCAGTGGTTGAACTTTATTGTCAATTGCTTCCCTTGCCCTAAAAATCCGAGAACGTACGGTGCCAACTGGGCAATCCATTATTTCTGCGATTTCTTCGTAGCTCAAACCATCTAACTCACGAAGCGTAATTGCCATTCTGAGGTCTTCAGGCAGCGATTCGATGGTTCGGAAAACAACTTTCTTTAATTCATCAGACAACATTAAGTTCTCTGGGTTCGAAATTTCTTTTAAGGCACCTGCGGTTTCAAAGTTTTCTGCATCACTCGCTTCCAAGTCCGACGCAGGTGGGCGTCTATCTTGGGCAACTAAATAATTTTTAGCTGTATTTACCGCAATCCGATAAAGCCAAGTATAAAATGCGCTGTCACCACGAAATGAACCAATGGCACGATAAGCTTTTATAAATGACTCCTGTGCAACATCAGGCACATCCGCTTGCGGTACATAGCGGGATACTAGGCTCGCGACTTTATGCTGATATTTTATCACCAATAAGTTGAAAGCTTGTTGATCGCCTTTCTGTACCTTTTCAACCAAAATCTGGTCGGTCAGTTGCTCGCTCATTCCAGGAAATATCTCCCGAATTCAGGCCGATAATATGTTAACTTGATCATGTTCTCCCTTCCTAAAGCAAGCACTACTTTGAGTAGTAGAACTCGTTGAAGTTCAATTTAATCTAAAAAAATAGTCAAAAATTTACAAAACCGATAAAAAAATTACTTAGATGATCTTAAAGATCCTTATTAAAACAAATGCCTATAATAATCTTACTGACTCATAAGACAGCATACAGATTTTAAATATGAATGCGATAGCTATCACAGTAAAACCATTTGAATACGTAAATAGCGCTAGGTCAATATACTGTGTCTTAACAACCATCCACTAATAGCAATAGGACACTCGATAGGCTAACATAAAAAACTCAATACATACTATTATATACATGCAAACACTTATGAACGGATCCACACAGCATTACACTGATATTTTAATCATTGGGAGTGGTGTCGCAGGACTTTCAGCTGCCTTACGGCTCGCCCCTTTTCATCAAGTGACCATTCTCAGTAAAAGCAGCCTCAGCGAAGGGGCATCTTATTACGCGCAAGGCGGTATTGCCGCTGTTTTTGATGACACAGACAGCATCGAATCCCATGTTGAAGATACCCTAATTGCTGGTGCAGGTATCTGTCAAAAAGAAGCGGTTGAGTTTATTGCCTCCAATGCGAAACATTGCGTACAGTGGCTTATCGACCAAGGGGTTTTATTCGATACTGAAGTTACCGAGAACGGCGAAACACAGTATCATTTAACTCGTGAAGGTGGTCACAGCCATCGCCGGATCTTACATCATGCCGATGCGACAGGAAAAGAAGTTGAAACCACCTTAGTCGATCTTGCTTTTGCCCATCCCAACATTCATATTAAAGAACGTTATAATGCCGTCGACCTTATCCTTTCCAATGCGTCTGAATCACCACGAATTTTAGGCGCTTACGTTTGGAACCGCCACAAAGAACAAGTTGAAACTATTCGAGCGAAAACAATTGTACTCGCCACAGGTGGGGCGGCGAAAGTTTATCAATATACCACAAATCCAGATATTTCTTCTGGTGATGGCATCGCAATGGCATGGCGAGCTGGCTGCCGTGTTGCTAACCTTGAATTTAATCAATTCCACCCGACTTGTTTGTTTCACCCACAAGCACGTAATTTTTTATTAACCGAAGCATTACGTGGTGAGGGGGCTTACCTCAAGCGCCCTGATGGAAGCCGGTTTATGCCCGATCACGACGATCGTGGTGAACTTGCTCCTCGCGATGTTGTTGCACGAGCTATTGACCATGAAATGAAGCGTCTTGGGGCTGATTGCATGTATTTAGACATCAGCCATAAGCCTAGCGATTTCGTTAAAAATCATTTTCCAACGATTTATGCGAAATTGATGACGTTAGGGCTCGATCTGACCAAAGAGCCCATCCCTATCGTTCCTGCAGCCCATTATACCTGCGGTGGTGTTATTGTAGATGAAGCTGGTATGACTGATATCACGAATCTCTATGCAATTGGCGAAGTTAGCTACACCGGCTTGCACGGTGCAAACCGTATGGCTTCCAATTCGCTATTAGAATGCTTGGTATACGGCTGGGCGGCAGCAGAAAACATTAATAAAACGATCAAACAAATCGATGAAATTCCCTATTTATCTGAATGGGATGAAAGCAGAGTACATAATTCAGATGAACAGGTTGTTATTCAACATAACTGGCATGAATTGCGTCTATTCATGTGGGATTATATGGGGATCGTAAGAACCACGAAGCGCCTTGAACGCGCACTGCGTCGCATCCATCTATTGCAGCAAGAGATTCATGACTACTATGCTAATTTCCGTATTTCAAATAACTTACTTGAATTACGTAACTTAGTTCAAGTCGCTGAGTTAATGGTTCGCTGTGCATTAGAACGCAAAGAGAGCCGTGGGTTACATTACACCTTAGATTACCCAGAACCACTTCATAATTCAGGTCCCACTATTTTAAAACCTGAATAACATGAGCTAGAGCCGGCCTTTGAGCCGGCTTTAATATTTCACATAAAATGGCTGAATGAGTTTACGAAATTCATCGGTATACTCACCCTTTTCATCTTTGAGTGCCAGCGATGTCACTTGTGTTTGTGTCTCTTGCAGTTGAATGCCCAATAGCATGCGATGGTAGACCGTTGTAGGTTTATCACTAACATTGACGCGAAAAGCGGTAAACCAACCTGAATTCTCAGCCATCTTCTGCATTTTTTCACCAACTCCATAGGGCAGCACTAAGCAAAATAGTCCATGAGCAGCCAGGCAAGCTTTCGCACTTTCAAGTAAAACATCATGTGTTAGCGTCGATGTATATCTTGCTTGGTCTCTTTTTTCATCTCGACACGCAACCGCAGGTTCAAAGTAAGGCGGATTACTGACAATTAAATCATATTGCGCTGCAGATGATTGGCTGTAGCTCACAATGTCTTGGTTGATAACCTGTAAACGATCCACCCATGGTGATTCAATAAAATTTTCTTGTGCTTGCGATGCAGCACTACTATCTAATTCAACGGCATCAACACGTAATATTACATTTCTCTGTGCTAGCATCAACGCGATTAACCCACTACCGCTACCGATATCTAATGCAGACTGGATCCCCTCTACAGGAGCCCAAGCGCCCAATAGCACACCATCCGTTCCCACTTTCATCGCACATCGGTCATGAGCCACAAAAAACTGTTTAAACGTAAAACCGCCTTTGCGGTAATTCTTTTCTTGCTTACACATTCAGGCACTCTATTGGTTAATATTTATTCGACCATTCTCATTTTAAGCAGATAAAAGTCATAATTTAACCTATTTGCTACAATATAATTCTCATATTATGAGAATTATATTTGAGACGGAAAAAATTTACTGATAAGTTCGAAAAAAAGGAGATGCCATGAACAGTATAAATAGAACCTTAGACATCTTGTCTTACATTACAACTTGCGCCTCTCCGGTGACACCACAGTCTATTTCCTCAGCGCTAGACATCCCATTATCAACCGTTTATCGGCTACTGACAATTCTCATAGATTGGGAATTTGTATCTCACGCAAAACAATACGGTACATATTGCGTCGGTTCGCAGAGTATCAAAAATCAAGAAAAATACTATCACCACAGTTTATTGATGAGCGCCTCTAAACAAGAGCTACAAACTTTAGCGAAAAAAACCCAAGAAACCGTGGCGATTATCACCTCAAATATACGGGAAACCATTTGTGTCGACATGATTGAGAGTGAACAAGCACTACGCTGCTCTTTTATTATTGGCCGCGGTAATACCTTAATCAAAGGTGCAAGTGCGAAAACGCTGTTAGCTTTTCGTCATGAACAATACCAAAACCAAGTATTTGAGGCTCATGCAAAACAATTAACTACTGAGCAACAAAAATTGAAACTACAACAAGATTTACAAAAGATACGCCAACAAGGTTACGGCGTGTCTGTAAGTGAAATCGATGAAGGCGTACTGGGTGTCTCTGCCCCGATTTTCAAAGGGAATGATGTATTAGCCGTCGTTTCAGTTATGGCACCTGAATTTCGTTCTACACATCGCGTGGATGAGTTTATCACGCACACCAGCCAAACCGCGCATAACATCACTAAACTCATTAACTTGGAGTAATTATGACACAACCTTTCCAATGGCAAGGGCGCACAGATGGTGAAACACAAGAACACTTGCGCATCCACCAAGTCATGAACAAACACACACCCGCCAAATTTGCATTAATTGGTTTTGCCTCTGATGAAGGCGTCCGACGCAATAAAGGCCGCCAAGGCGCTAAAGCAGGCCCTGATGCAATTCGTCATCAGCTGGCAGGGTTACCTATTCATCAACCACTTGCAATCAAAGACGTTGGTACAATCCGCTGTGATGATGGCAATTTAGAAGCTGCACAGCGCTGTTTATCCGACCAACTTATTGCTCTCCTCGCTGATAACCAAAAGCCGATTGTCCTTGGCGGTGGTCATGAAGTTGCATTCGCAAGCTTCCAAGGTTTGTTTGACTATGTTGAACAGTATCAAGCGGGTAAAACGATTGGTATTATCAACTTTGATGCACATTTTGACTTACGCGAAGCCCCTGTCGCCACATCTGGCACCCCATTTTTACAATCTGCCATCTTGTGTCAGCAGCACCAGCGCCCTTTCCAATATTTATGTTTAGGCATCGCTGATCATGGCAATACAAAAGTCCTATTCGACACCGCAGATAAATTGGGTTGCCAATATATCCGCGATAAAGAATTAGCTTACTCTAAGCTTCCTCAAGTAATTGAAAAGATTAAAAACTTCATTGACGATGTAGACTATTTATATGTCACCGTTGATTTAGATGTATTCTCTGCTGCTATCGCACCGGGCGTGAGTGCGCCTGCACCAAAAGGCATTTCCACTGAAATTTTTGATGAACTGTTTGCCATTATCAAGCACAGCCAAAAAATTGCTGTTTTTGATATCGCAGAATGCAACCCTGAATTTGATATTGACAACCATACTGCCAAACTCGCGGCTTATTTGATTTACCAATACTTATTTTAATAAAACAACACAACAACTCGACTGATAAATACACTGTTTCTCACGCTGTTAAGATAATTAATTTTCAAACACCACAATAAAAATAGCTTTGAAGTTGATTATCAAACTAGCCGTAGCGCAATAACTTAATGGTTTTTAACTATTGAATTTCGCGTTACAGCTAGGCGGCAAGTGACGTTATCCCTAGGAGCATACAAAAGTATGTGACTAGGGTAACGGAGCGCGGCCAACAACGCTGTAGCGCAATAACTTAATGGTTTTTAACTATTGAATTTCGCGTTACAGCTAGGCGGCAAGTGACGTTATCCCTAGGAGCATACAAAAGTATGTGACTAGGGTAACGGAGCGCGGCCAACAACGCTGTAGCGTGAAAGACAACAGTTAAAAAGGGAAAAATATGATTCTACACCTCGACACACTCTCAACCCTCTTCCTAACGGTGATCTGCCTACTCATGGGGATCCACTTAAAAAAACGCATCGAATGGCTACAGCGCTTTTGTATCCCTTCTCCCGTCATTGGTGGTTTTCTCGTTAGTCTGATTATTTGGGGGCTTAAATCATTTAACTTAGCCGAAATCAACTTTGATACAAGTTTACAAACCTTTTTAATGGTCGCTTTCTTTACGACTATTGGTATTGATGGCAGCTTCCGCATCTTAAAAAGTGGCGGCCGGTTACTCTTTATCTACCTGTTTATCTGCTGGTTTGTCGTTATCTTCCAAGACACCTTTGGTGCAGGCCTTGCGCATTTACTCGGTGTTGACCCCGTTATTGGTATCATGGCTGGTGGTGTTTCACTTACTGGGGGCCATGGCGGTGCGGCTGCCTTTGGTGGAATGGCTGAAGGCCTTGGTGTGCAATCTGCAACAGTTGCAGCAATTGCCGCGGCAACTTTTGGACTAATTACAGGAAGCTTACTTGGCGGCCCTATAGCCACGTTCTTAATTAAGAAATTTAACGTTCAGATTAAAGCAGATGAAAACGTTGAGCGAGTTCAAGTTCCTGAAACTATTGCAGGAAAAATTGAATCTATCGATGCTCACGCTTTTTTAAAAATGTTAGCGCTCGTCTTAGGGATTATGGTCATCGGTCAACTCGCTTCAGCGCAATTTACCAAGGCAACCGGGTTTTCACTACCCAGCTATGTTGGGGCAATGATCATTGCAATTGTGATCCGCAATATTAATGACCAAGTAGAATTGTTCCGTATCAACCAAAAATCCGTTGACCTTATCTCTGAAGTTTCACTTGGCCTATTTTTAACGATGGCCATGATGTCATTGAAAATATGGGAACTAAAAGCGGTTGCTTTGCCATTATTCACCATCCTATTGGCACAAGTCATTATTTTAATTCTATTAGTTGTCTTTGTCATTTTCCGCTTATTAGGCAAAAACTACGACGCTGCAGTAATGTGTGCCGGTTTAATGGGACACGGTTTAGGGGCGACACCAAATGCAATGGCAAATATGTCCTCTGTATGTGAACGCTACAAACAAGTTTCAATGAAAGCTTTCATGATTGTGCCACTCAGTGGTGCGGTACTCATTGACTTAGTGGGTATTCCTTATCACACATGGTTAATTAATATACTAAGCTAGCGATGCATGAAGGAGGAGAAACTCGCCCTCCTCCTTCAATTATTTATCTTCTCTATATTTCACTCATATCCATAGATATATCACTCCCTGTCCGTAGTGAAAACAGTTACACTTGAGCAAAGCTGATTTTTTCAGGTGAACAATTTTGCTAACCTGTTTATAATCAGCGCCCCAAATAGAGGTATATCATGACTGCATCCACTTTTACTGAACTAGAACTTGATGAAAGCCTAATAGATGCGCTTTCAGATAAAGGCTATCAACGTCCAACCGCGATTCAAGCGGCAGCAATTCCTGCTGCAATGGATGGCCGCGATGTATTAGGTTCAGCCCCGACAGGAACAGGTAAAACCGCAGCGTTTTTACTGCCTGCGATCCAACATTTGCTTGATTTCCCAAGAAAGAAATCAGGGCCGCCTCGCGTTCTAGTTGTCACGCCGACTCGTGAATTAGCTATGCAGGTTGCTGACCAAGCAAAAGAACTATGCGCCCATAATCACTTAGACATCGCAACAATCACGGGTGGTGTTGCTTATATGAATCACGCTGAAGTTTTCAGCGAAAATCAAGATATTGTCGTCGCAACAACAGGCCGTCTACTCCAATATATTAAAGAAGAAAACTTTGACTGCCGTGCCGTTGAAATTTTGATCCTTGATGAAGCTGACCGCATGCTCGACATGGGGTTTGCCAATGATATAGAAACAATTGCTGGTGAAACACGCTGGCGCAAGCAAACCATGCTATTTTCTGCCACTCTTGAAGGCGAAGCTATTCGTGACTTTGCTGAGCGCTTATTAGAAGACCCAATTGAAATTGACGCTGACCCTTCTCGTCGTGAGCGTAAAAAAATTCAGCAATTTCATTACCGAGCTGACACACTAGAACATAAAACAGCCTTACTGTGCCATTTGTTAAAACAAGATGAAGTCACCAAAGCTATCGTCTTTGTGCGTAAGCGTGAGCGTTTGCGTGAATTAGTCCAATGGTTACGTGAAGCGGGTATCGAACCTTGTTATCTTGAAGGTGAAATGCCACAGGCTAAGCGTAATGAAGCGGTACGTCGCCTAGTTGATGGCCAAGTTAAAGTACTCGTTGCAACCGATGTGGCTTCTCGTGGTTTAGATATCGAAAACGTTAGCCATGTTTTTAACTTTGACTTACCTAGAACTGCAGATGTGTATTTGCACCGTATTGGCCGTACCGGCCGAGCGGGCCGTAAAGGAACTGCAATTTCCTTGGTCGAAGCGCATGATTTCCCTTTATTTGGTAAAATTACTCGTTATATTGAAGAGCCTATCAAGATCCGTGTTGTTGATTCTTTACGTCCAACAACTAAAGCTCCTTCAGACGCGATGTTAAATAAACCAAAACCATCGAAGAAAGTGCTTGCTAAGCGTAAAGAAAAGAAAAAAGAAGAACAAGCCAAGAAAAAAGAAAAAGTACGCCATCGCGACAAGAAAAATATTGGGAAACGTCGTACTCCGGCTAGCCATTCCGTATCAATAGATAACGACAAAAGCTAGTCACTAAAAACGGGTTTAGGCCCGTTTTTTATTTAGCTCATCATTTGAAAAGCTTTATCTCGCATTTGTTTGCCTTCAGGCGTTAATAAATCATATTTAATAATATGGTTACCAAGTATATCCTTACAATCTAAGCCTTTATTATTTTTAATACGCCAATCAGCCCCATTCTCCAATAATAATGCGGCAACATCGAGAGCATGACTATTTAAAGCATCATGTAAAGGAGTATTCCCTAAACTGTCTCTCATATTAACTGTTAATCCATTTTTTAATAACAGTTGTGACTGTACAAAACAACCATTTTGCGCCGCTAAATGTAAAATACTTTTTTGTTCTCTTGATTGAAACATTTTAATTGATTGGCCATAACGGGATTCAATTAAAATTTTCATAAATTGCCCATTAGCTGTTCTCACTGAGTGCTGAGCAAGAAAATTAATGTCGCAAGGTTTATGGTCTAATGATAAAAGTGCTGAAAACTCAGTTACATTTCCTTTTTTCATTGCATTTTCACAACACTCTTGCCAACTTACTTCTTGTTTTTTTTCTTTAGTGGGAAAAATTTCCAGTGGTATTTCTTGTATTTTATTATATTCACCTGTAATTGCATTCCAATTATTCCATGGTTTATGTTTGCACATAACCCTAATAATCTTAAGCATTGAATGAGCTATAAAACTTCTTGTTAATAAACGGGTGGGTAACCAATTTTTCCAAGAGCTATGTTCGCTATAAGCCATTTTAATACAATTTCCCAACGCAGAAGGGATTGGTAAAGAGTTTTGCAATCTATCAAGCCAGTCATATTGCACCGTGTAATAGCGTATCAACCCTTCTTGTGCAATTTTTTCAGCAACGTGATAATCAATCCCAATATTATTAATAGTGTTTTTTGCCAATCCAGCAGGAGTGAATGCAATACAGGGCGATTGACTTGCTAACGCTGCAATTGATGCCAACCCTCCACCTAATGAATGCCCTGTACAGATCGTATTTCCATTTACTGCATTGGATAAAATATTCATCAAACCAACGGCTTGAAAATATTGAGAATCATAAAGACCAAGACCTTGACGAATATTACTGTAAAAATCGATAATATCATTAGTACCAGCAAAACAAAGAATATATAAATCATTAAACCGACAGATATTAGCCTGAAACCCTGTTTGGCCGTCATTCAATAATTCAGCGTTAATCCCAAGATCATAAACCTCTTTATTATTTAACCTTTGAACCCCCTGTATATACCGCCAATCTTTATCATAGGCCCCCTGAGATAATAAAGCTAAAATATAATCACTTTGTTGTGCATGCCCCCCTAAAAAATCTTCTCTTACTACATCTTTAGGCCATAGTTCTGTTGTGCAAGGTTTAACCGCTTGGTGCTGATGCCGTAAATAAATATTTAAGTTTTCTCTAACAAAAAAATATTCATCTTTTTTTGTTAGTGTTTGTTGTGTAGATAATGACATGAGTTCTCCCTAACAAGTATATTTGTTGGAAGAATATTGAAATACAAATAACCAAGGTGGGAAATAATCAACTTTATTAGTAACAAATAAAAAGCCATTGCTAACAATGGCTTTAGAATTTAATATACGTTATTAGATGTAATTATATTTAATATTTATTACAAGCTTTCAGTGAAAGTACGAGTAATAACATCACGCTGTTGCTCAGGCGTTAATGAATTAAAACGCACTGCATAACCAGAAACACGAATTGTTAATTGTGGATATTTTTCTGGGTTTTTAACTGCATCTTCTAATGTTTCGCGACTTAATACGTTAACATTTAAGTGTTGGCCACCTTCAACGCGCACAGTTGGCTTCATTTCCAAAGGCACTTCGCGATACTCAAAAGTACCTAATTCGTCTTTAGCAACGATTTGCCCTTCGTTATAATCGGCTTTCGCGCAAACGCAACGAGCTTCATTTTTTTCGTCATCCAGTAACCAGAACGAATTCAACAGCCCTGCATTATCAGTTTTTGTAATTTGAATACCTGTAATCATGTCGACCTCCACGTTCGAGCTAGATTGCATTCGATTTACTTAATAAATCGAAGCTACATTAACCATTAATCTTATAAAAACTTGCAATTGGATATTTGGTCTAACCAATGTATATAGATATTTTATACCAGCTAGACCCTCTTGTTTCTTTGATATTTATCAATTATTCCATTTGGCAACTAATTTGGACTGCTCAACTTTATGATTTAAATCAAAATTCACAATTTGTTTTTTTAACTATTTTTACAAGATTTCAATTTTTTTTGAATTAATCGTCAACATCGGGGCTTTATCTCTCCTTCATGAACCAGTAAGCTTATGGTTATCAACTGGTTCATATAATTGTTCCTTCATAAATTCATTGTTATGGAATATTTCATGTCAAACTCCATTACGTGGCACGATGTTATTGGCCCTGAAAAATCAAAACCTTATTTCAAAGAGACGTTGGCTTATGTCGCAGAGCAACGCAAAAATGGTAAGGTAATCTACCCTGCTCAAGACGACGTTTTTAATGCATTTAAGTATACCGAGCTTTCCGATATTAAAGTCGTTATCCTAGGACAAGACCCTTATCATGGACCAGGGCAAGCCCATGGCCTCTCTTTTTCCGTACTTCCTGGTATTAAGCCACCCCCATCATTAGTGAATATGTATAAAGAGCTCGAAAAGGATATTGATGGATTTCAAAGACCGTCTCATGGTTACTTGCTCAGTTGGGCTCAACAAGGTGTTTTACTCCTTAATACCGTCCTCACCGTAGAGCAAGGCAATGCACATTCTCATGCTCATTTAGGTTGGGAAACATTTACAGATAAAGTCATTGAAGCAATTAATGAAAATACTGAGGGTGTGATTTTTTTACTCTGGGGCTCACATGCCCAGAAAAAAGGTAAAATTATTGATACCAAACGCCATCATGTTCTGAAAGCACCTCACCCTTCTCCACTTTCTGCTCACCGTGGTTTTCTCGGGTGCGGGCATTTCTCACAAACAAATGAAATTTTAGCTCAGCAGGGCAAAACCCCCATTGATTGGGCGCCAGTGATTAGTGAATAGTTTCAGGTTGTAGACATAAAAAATGGGATACTTAAGTATCCCATTTTATCAATTACTTAGATACAATAACCATTGCAGGTCTGAGTAAACGGTTATTTAACGTGTACCCTTTTTGCATCACATCAATCACATGATTAGCTTGGTGATCAGGTGACTCAATCATCGTCATCGCTTGATGAACCTCAGGATTAAATGGCACATTCACTTCACTTACAGGCTCAATACCGAACTTAGCCACTGCATCTAAGAAGGTTTTTAGCGTTAAATTTAGCCCTTCTAACATCGCTTTAGACTCTTCACTTTCGTGATCAGCAGCTTCTATTGCACGTTCCAAGTTATCAATCACTGGCAATAATTCATTTGAGAATTTTTCCAGTGCAAATTTATGTGCCTTTTCGATATCTTGCTCAGTCCTACGACGAATATTTTCAATTTCGGCGTGTGCACGTAACATCGCTTCACGTTCAGTTTTTTGTGAAGCTTCTAACTGTTGCTCAAGCTCAGCAATACGCGCGGCTAACGCTTGTTCGTCTGCTTGTAACTCATCAGCTTGTTGAACGCTGGCTTCTTGCTCAGCTTGAACTTTTTGTGATTCATTTTGTTCAAAAGCTTGCTCATTATGCATGTTTTGGTCTTTACTACTCATGAATATCTCCGCGTATTTAGCATTAATCCCATATATGAGAGTATTATGGGGATCTAATACAGGGATTCAAGGGAAGTCATACAATCAGAGGCCAAAAAAGTATGCAAAAGGGCAATAATACACCACAACCACATTTTAAAACGATAGGCATTGTCGGGCACCCTAGGCACCCTGAGGCTTTGGCGACTCATGAATTAATATACCATTGGCTAGTTTCAAAAAAATATCATGCCATTATCGATAAACAAGTTGCTAAAGATTTAAAATTAACCAATGCCAACACCGGGACATTAACTGAAATAGGCCAACAGGCTGACTTAGTTGTCGTCGTAGGGGGAGATGGCAACATGCTTGGCGCTGCGCGTATTTTATCTCGGTATAATAATAAAGTTATTGGTGTAAATCGCGGTAATCTCGGTTTTCTTACTGATTTAGACCCTGATAACGCATTACAACAACTTTCGAGTGTTCTTGAAGGTAAATATCGTGAAGAAAGACGTTTTTTGCTAGAAGCTCAAGTTATTAAAGCTAACCAAAAAGCCCGTAAAAGCAGCGCAATTAACGAAATTGTTCTACACCCAGGCAAAGTTGCCCATATGATCGAATTCGAGGTCTATATTGATGAAAAATTTGCCTTTTCTCAACGTTCTGATGGCTTAATTATCGCCACACCAACGGGCTCTACAGCGTATTCTCTTTCTGCTGGTGGCCCTATCTTAACCCCGAATTTGGATGCAATTGTATTGGTTCCTATGTTTCCACATACCTTATCCTCAAGGCCTCTAGTCATTAGCAGTGACAGCAGTATTCGGCTGAAATTCTTACGAACAAATATTGATTATGAAGTCAGCTGTGACAGCCAAATTATGCTCCCTATTCAGGATGGCGAGGAGGTCATTGTTAAACGTAGTAATAAAAACCTTAATTTAGTTCATCCACAAGATTATAATTATTTCAATACGTTAAGTTCAAAACTAGGATGGGCTAAAAAAACTTTTTAATTTTTTCACTCTGCCTCTTTACTGTATAAAAAAACAGTCATACACTGTATTAAAACACAGGTGTGTATTTTTACAGGAGAGCGCAGATGCTTACCCAACTAACAATCAATAATTTTGCCATCGTCCGTGAATTAGAAATTGATTTCCGTAATGGTATGACAACCATAACTGGTGAAACAGGTGCGGGTAAGTCTATTGCTATTGATGCACTTGGCCTGTGTCTAGGGAATCGGGGTGAAGCCAATATGGTACGTCCCGGTGCACAACGTGCTGACCTTTGCGCTCGCTTTTCCTTAGTAGATGCACAAATGGCTGCCAATTGGCTTACAGAACACCAACTTGATAACCAAAGTGAGTGCTTATTACGTCGTACTATCTCTCCAGACGGGCGTTCACGTGGCTTTATTAACGGCGTTTCAGTTCCTTTATCACAACTTAGAGAGCTAGGCACATTACTGATCCAAATTCATGGCCAGCACGCACACCAACTCTTGCTAGATAGCGCTCATCAAAAATCCCTGCTTGATGCTTATTCAAACCAGCAAGAACTGCTTGTTCAAATGAAAAAAGCATGGCAAACATGGCATGATTCCTGCCAACAATTAGCCATATTTCAAAAACAGATGCAAGAGCGTGAATCTCGGCAGCTGCTGCTGGAATACCATCTGAAAGAACTAAATGAATTCCTCCCTGTTCAAGGAGAATTTGAAGAGATAGACCAAGAATATAAACAGCTTGCTAATCATGGGCAATTTTTAGCTATTGGGCAATCAACAACGCAAATACTCTCTGAAAATGATGATGCAAATGTTATTAGCTTATTAAATATAGCAAAAAATGAATTGACTGATTTGGTCGCTCTTAACCCTAAATTTTCAGAGCTACTTGATATGCTTGAAGAAGCATCGATACAAGTCAGCGAAGTCAGTGATGAAATTAAGCACTATTGTGACCAATATGAGCTTGACCCTAATCGTTTGTTTGAACTCGAAAAGCGCATCTCTAAACAAATTAACTTAGCACGTAAACACCATGTCACACCAGAAGCCTTACCTGAATTATTTCAGCAATTACTAAGTGAACAAGAACAGATAGTCAATCAGAATGAAGACGCAGAAGCCTTAAATGCGCAAGTACAAGCAAATCATCATATAGCTCTCGAATGTGCAGAACGTTTACACCATGTACGTCTGCACTATGCCCAAGAATTAAGTACATTAATTACCAATAGTATGCATCAACTTTCAATGCCTCATGGCCTATTTACTATTGATGTAAAATTTATACCTGAACAACTACAAATCGATGGTGCCTGTAAAGTAGAATTCAATGTGACGACTAACCCTGGGCAGCCACATCAAGCGCTTGCTAAAGTTGCATCGGGTGGTGAATTATCACGTATAGCATTAGCTATCCAAGTCATTACTGCTAAAAAGATGGATACACCTGCATTAATATTTGATGAAGTCGATGTCGGTATTAGTGGGCCAACAGCGGCAATTGTAGGGAAATTACTACGTGAACTCGGTGAGTCAACGCAAGTGATGTGCGTAACACATTTACCACAAGTCGCTGGGTGTGGTCATCATCACTTTTATGTGAGTAAAGAGACAAATGGCATAGAAACAGAAACTCACATGCAATTACTGGATAAAAAAGCTAGATTACAAGAGCTTGCACGTCTTCTCGCTGGTTCTGAGGTAACAAAAAATACGCTTGCCAATGCTAAAGAGCTACTTGCAGCATAATTTTTGACAACTTTTTTATGCTTATGTGGTCTTAGAGTCGATAAGGAAGGTTTTAAATTGTATCAATGTCGATTATCATTGATGTTCTGACTCCAAAAGGAATGAGATATCCATGCGTTATAAATTGTTAACTGCTGCAGCACTATCACTCGCATTAATGTCTACGGGCTGTTCAATGATGGAACGTCTTGTCTATCACCCAGACATTAACCAAGGTAATTACCTCACAGCGAAAGATGTTGCTAAGATCCAAAAAGGAATGACACAGCAACAAGTCGCTTATACTTTGGGCACGCCAATGTTATCTGACCCATTTGGTACTCAGACTTGGTATTATGTTTTCCGCCAAGAACTTGGGCATGACCCAGTTCAGCAAGAAACTTTAACTCTGATCTTTGATCGTAATGGCATTCTGACTGACATCAAAAACGAGAAAAATCTTGCCGCGCAAGAATCAATGGAAGCCGCTGAAACAAAAGTATCAGAAACTAAAGCAGCGGAATAACCTAAGACACTAGAGCTACTTAGAATGATAATAACGCCCTGTCTTTTTAAAAGTTACCTAGGCAGGTTGTTATTATAAATGTCTTTATTACAGATTTATTTAATCTCATTTAAATTAAATAAATTTCAATAAAAAACCGAGCTTTTGCTCGGTTTGCTACTCTAGAATAAGGTGACTTATTTTTTATTTTCTTTAGATTTTTCAGCTCGCTTACGACGTAATTCTTTTGGATCTGCAATCAAAGGTCGATAAATCTCAACCCGATCCCCATCTTGCACTAAATCAGTCAATTTTGCGGGGCGACTATAAATACCAATCTTATTTTTTTTAAGGTCAATATCATCCCTAAGAGCTAGGATGCCAGAAGCAAGTATCGCTTCTTCTACTGTACTACCCTCTTTAACTTTAACCGATAGCAAAAATTGCTTTTCAGGAAGCGCATATGTCACTTCAATATTCAGCTCAGACACTGTAAACATCCTTCGCTCTTAAAGTAAAAGCTTGAACCATATTATTTGCTAATTCTTTGAAAATTTTACCAAATGCAAGCTCTATCAATTTATTTGTAAACTCAAAATCAAGGTGAAACTCGATTTTACAAGCGTCAGCACTTAAAGGAATAAATCTCCAGCCACCCGCTAATTTACTAAATGGCCCTTCCACAAGTTGCATATGAATGCACTTATTATCTTCTAGCACATTTTTTGTGACAAAAGTTTTGCTAATGCCTGCTTTTGACACTTCAACAGAAGCGGTCATTTCTTCAGAACTATGACTAATAATTTGGCTACCGACACACCCAGGCAAAAAGCTTGGATATGAAATAACGTCATTAACGAGTTTATACATTTGTTCTGCGCTAAACGGAACTAACGCAGAGCGGCTAATCTGTGGCATATCAATTCCTATCCCCAAAAACTGAGCGTATAATACCATCTTTGATTGGTTAAACAAAAAACAAAACCCACATAGGGCAAGATTTGCACAATCAAAAAAATATCAGCTTAGAAAGATTTCTTTCAACTCAGCTTACAGTATAATGATTGCACTATGACAAAGAAAAAACCATATAAACCCGGTTCAGCAACAATTGCTATGAACAAGCGTGCTCGCCACGAATATTCTATCGAAGAGGAGTTCGAGGCGGGTCTATCCCTACAAGGTTGGGAAGTTAAATCACTCCGAGCAGGCAAAGCCAACATTGGAGATAGCTACGTTCTTTTAAGGGACGGCGAAGCTTATTTATTCGGTGCAAACTTCACTCCACTGACAGTTGCATCATCGCATGTTGTCTGTGATCCAACTCGTAGCCGTAAATTGCTTCTAAATCAACGTGAACTAGATACACTCTACGGTAAAGTCAATCGTGAAGGTTATACCGTTATTGCACTTTCCCTATACTGGAAAAATGCATGGTGTAAAGTTAAAATCGGTGTTGCCAGAGGTAAAAAATCTCACGATAAACGTTCTGATATTAAAGAACGTGAATGGCAGCTCGATAAAGCACGTATAATGAAACATTCTAACCGCTAACCTCTAGCTTTATAGAGTATTTTCCTGTTATACTGCGCACAACAACTTGGGGCTGATTCTGGATTCGACGGGATTTGCGAAACCCAAGGTGCATGCCGAGGGGCGGTTGGCCTCGTAAAAAGCCGCAAAAAAATAGTCGCAAACGACGAAAACTACGCTTTAGCAGCTTAATAACCTGCTTAGAGCCCTCTCTCCCTAGCTTCCGCTCTTAAGACGGGGATCAAGAGAGGTCAAACCCAAAAGAGATCGCGTGAATGCCTTGCCTGGGGTTGCAGCGTTAAATTTAATCAGGATAGTTTGTTGATGGCGTGTCTGTCCGCAGTTGGCAAATGAATTTAAAGACTAGACTAAGCATGTAGTACCGAGGATGTAGAAATTTCGGACGCGGGTTCAACTCCCGCCAGCTCCACCAAATTTGGTGGGTCAGTGATAGGACAACAGGTTTAAAAACAGGAAGTTAGCAAAATCAGTTGGACTAGACACTGGCAACATTAAGACTAGAAAGTGCACGTGAAATGCACGCGCATTTGAAAGTTACTAAAAGCTCACTTCGGTGGGCTTTTTACTATCTGCGATTCAAAGAGGCGCCAATGAAATACTTTTCTGAATGTAACACTCTGGAAAATAGAGCTCTTCAAATTTGGCAAATCCTGATAGGGTTTGCTTATAATAGAAAAATTACTACATATGGTGAAATTGCTGATATTCTGCATTATGACGGTGCTGGAGTTTTAGATCGTCAACTCGGGCACATTCTACACTTCTGCGCCCAAAATAAGCTTCCTCCCCTAACAGTTTTAGTCGTAAACGCTGAAACAGGATTACCTGGTTCTGGTTTCGATACACCAAGCGATTTACATAGTGATAGAGAGTTTGTCTTTAATTACGATTGGTTTAATCTTATCCCTCCAACTCCATCTGAATTCGCTGAGTCGTGGAAAATTGCAAAACAAAATGGTTATAAGGTGAATTACTAGCGTTGTATTAAAGATAAAAAGAAAGCTTTACCTCTGTAATATTGAAGGCCAATCTTTTATGGTTGGCTTTTTTATATATGATACTTACTGATGATAAAATTTTTCAATTTTTAGCTTCATAGTTTTCTTTTAAACGACTAACGCCTCTCTAACGAATCAGCACTTTGATAACTGAGTCTCAAAATCCCCCCAATTACATAACTAAAATTCAGTAATCTGCTTCATTTATCATAGATATACATTCATATCGCTAATATAATGGATTATAAGGTTTTTTAGTATTCACATGATTTATGTTACCGAGGCTCATAATGCAACAACGTAAAAAGACCGTTCCGATTTTAATTGCACTTATCGTCATACTCGCAATTGCTGCTATCGTATTTAATCGCATGTATATGAAATACAGACATGAAAACAAAGTATTGCAAAGCACCATTGGTACCGAGACCCTTATCAATAATGGTTTATCATATGAAAAAACTGGTATTGATAAGACGGTCAAAGCGCTATATGAAAATACAGCAAAGGATTGTGGTGCAAACTCACCAGCTTATGAATGCTCAGGTTTAGTTACCCATGGTCTAAGATTGCAAGAACAACAATCACCTTGGTCACACCGACCAATTGATGAAAATAATAGCGTTGCATTCTCTTTTTTACGCAAAGATCATAAATTTTCATCTTCTGCCGACTACGGCAGTGGGTTTATTTTCTTCCCACTAAAATCAGTCCCGCAAGGTAAAGATAGCTATACCGTTCTTTGTGCATACCCAGCGGATGGTTCAACTGACGCTAAAAAAACAAATAACTTTGGTTGTGGGCCTTTAGTTGATGAGACTATTCCAGATTTCTATTCAAAAGAAATCCTAGCTAAAGTGAAAGAAAATGGTATCGAAAAAAACTCTGGAAACTGCCTTGATTATAATTTAGACACGGCGCAAAAATGGTTTGATTTCCACATTAAAAATCATTATTTCCAAGATAAATCTATCATTATGAATATGTTCTCTTGCTCATACCCGATGGCTGGAAATCAGAAAAGTGCAGAATCATTCAGTGTAGTTACTGATATTAGAAAGCTACTTGATGAAAAAGAAGAATATAAGCCAACTAACTGGAACAATGAATTGCTTATTACTGCATGGAATAGCAGTAAACCAGAAACACTTCCTATTATGGCTATATTCTATACCATTGGGGAAACTACAACTTTAAATAATGCTTTATTATACCAACGTAGTTTCTTTGATAAAACAGGCGAAATTATTCCTATCGTTGGTATCAAATTCCCTGCAGATAAAAATGATGAAGCTGAGTTTGTCGAATTTGTTAACAAAGTTGATACAAAATAGCTTAGATAAAATAAGCGTGCATTTGCACGCTTATGGCCTTATCTCAACTCTGACCAAATACTGACCCCACTATTCGCGACGCCACTTGAATAATTAAATTTATATCTTGCACCTGAAGGTACAATGATTGTTGTCTGAGGCTTAGAATTCCCTCCATATCCCACAGATCTTGCAACTAATACATCGTTCACGTATGCATCTAACCCCACATAAGTATCACGAGCACCATTTGTTGATACAGAAACAAAAATAGGTTTGCCCGTAGCATTAGTGTAGTTGGTACCAATTACACGTGAAGCCGTTACATTTTGCCATGTTTGCCCATAACCAAGCCCACTACCTGCGGCAAGCTTGCTGTCAATCTCCGTTTTTGTGTAAGTCCCTACATCTGCCGCGTTCAATGATACATCAGCACTCAAGACTTTGTTGTTGACTTTACGAGTATTAGGTACTCGATTATTAGCGTTATTATTCGCATTTGTCGCCGCAGTATTTGCAGCATTCGCTGTATTTTGTGCGTTAGTCCCTGCTGCTTTGGCGTCTGCAATCCTAGTGTCGGATTCTGCTTTTGTATAAGCCCCTACATCTCCCGCAGTTAATGAAATATCAACATTTAACGGTTTACCATTCACTTTGCGCGTATTTGGTACGCGGCCATTAGCATTGCTATTCACGGCATCAAATTTAGAGTTTACCGTGCTATTTGTTGCATAATCCCCCGATGGTTGATAACTCCCTTTTGGCTGATATCGCCCATCCCCTTCCGCCTTGGTGTAACTGTCACCTTTGAGTGCATAATTACCTGCGGGGGCATAGTTGCCTTTGGGTTGATAGTTGGTATCAGACTCCGCTTTCGAATAGCTATAGCCTGCCGCTTGATAGCTGCCTTTAGGTTGATACTTACTATCAGTTTCAGCCTTGGTATAACTATCCCCTTTTAAGGCATAGTCACCTGATGGCTGATAACTGCCTTTTGGCTGATATCGTGTATCCCCTTCTGCCTTCGTGTAGCTTTCACCTTTAAGTGCATAGTTGCCTGCAGGGGCATAATTGCCTTTAGCTTGATAGTTGGTATCAGATTCGGCTTTAGAATAGCTATAACCTGCCGCTTGGTAATTACCTAACGGTTGGAAACGCTTGTCAGACTCCGTTTTGGTATACACATTGATATCACCGGCACTTAAATCGGCTTTCAGTTCCTGCCATGCTGTACCAGCGACAGGCTCAACATTGTTATTTTCAATCTTCGACTGCCACGTTTTGTTTTTATGATAAACAATAGCGCGGATTGGGTATGGCTTGCCTTCTGCGGCCCACTTAGGGAAACCAAAGCTTTGTAATTCCCCTACTGCTTCGGTGATATCGTGAAACATACCGTTCATCTTTTCACGTTCAATATCTTTGGCGGCCGGATCAGTTTGTTGGTCACGCTCATAATCGTAGCTATAGCCTTGCGTGTAAGAAACCGCGCCATCGGCTTGCACATCATCGGGAATAGAAGTCCTGTCCCCTTGTGTTGCAAAGGGGATTTTAAAGATTTTTGTCATGAGTTTTAGGCTCCGAAATTACTGCTAAGGAAGTTTTTACGATGTTGGCCGTGACCAAAGGCTTTTTTCGTCACGATACGATATTTAACCCCTACCCCTGATGGGCGAGGCATAAGATCAAAGTTTTCAAGAAGAACCCGTAATCGTTCATCTGGATTGAAATTAAACACGTAATACAGATAGGTCATATCAAGCGGATCAAGTACAAACACTTTACTGTCTGCTTGCCAAAAGAACCGTTTAAGAAATTCGTTAATATTGGTGACCGTTGGGCTTTGCGTAAGGTTAAAATAGCGCATACGCACGATGAGACGTTTTTGGTCGACGGTAAGCGATAAGGTGTAATCGGCATTACGCCGAAAATTGCCTTTGAAATTGGCATTCTTTTTACCAAAACCAAAGCCAATTTTCGTTTTATCACTCGGGGGAACATCAATGCCCAATGGCACATCAAGAATACGCGCCCAAATATTTAGCCCAAACTCGTTCGCAGTATCGATATTAAATACATCACGGTACCAATCACGCCAAAACTGGATAGTGGATTGTTCAAAATAGTCCGCTTTGTATTTTGCTAACGCCTTAAGGTTTGTCGCATCTTCATATTGCCAAAGGATCGCTTTTAATAAATCAGAGTGAAAATCAAACGATTGAATTTTGCTCATACCAGCACCACCTGTACCGCGCTACGTTTGAGCCTTGCCACCTCATTCATTTTGATTTCATAATTATTTGAAGACCAGGCTTTGCCATCGGTTGAAAGTTCGACACGTGTAATAAACAAACGAGGCTCAACAGCATTGATACCGGCTGATATTTCAAAAGGCGATACATCGCGCCCCACCACTAAACCGCCCTCACCATCGATATCCCCATTTGCCCATGACTCAACCGCGGCGGGAATAATCGTTTGTGCATCGACGGTGGCTTTTTTTACTGTCACTCGGCAGAACAACACAATTTCTTTCGCTCTATCGAATTTAACGGGATAAATTTGTCCGCTGATGGTTTCTAATACGTCAACTTCTTCACTGCCGTTAAAAGCCGCACCCAGCGTTTTTGTACGTAGTAACGAACGGGCAATCGCCTCTTTATCACCCCCTTCAACACTCACATAAATGCTATGGGGAACTAACGTGATCCCATCAAACATCATCGGTTGGTCAGTGTAGTTTTCTCGATACGCCAACGAACGCACACCTTCTAACTCATACAGTGCCGAAGTAATTGCTTCTCCCACACTGACGGTGTTTTTGGCTAATGTCTGCTTGCGTCGTCGCCTTGATTGCAGATCTGATTCAGCATTTCGCCCCAACACCGCATTGCTGGGGTTATGAACAGTTTCCCAACCTAATACCGAACTGGCCACTTTATTGAGTTGACCCACACCGCACTCAACCGCCCCTGTTTCAATGGCGCGCATATCCCCAGTGACTGAGCCATCTTTACCGATAATTAAGGTTTTGGTTGTTTCGAATAAGTCGCCATTCAGCGTGGACGCTTGTGACCCCTTAGGGATGATAGTTTCGGAAATACCCGTGAATTTCACCTGTGATAAAAAGGAGTGAGTCGCATCAAAACGCTGCCCGCCCATTAAGGCCCATATTGCATCAAGGAAAATACCACCGGCTAAATCGGGGTTAATTTGATTGGCCAATTCAGCATTATTGCGCACAACGGCGTCCCGATTTTCGACCTCCATGGTGATCAATGCGCCTTGCGGGGTTTCAGGGTTAACATCCAGTTGCTGGCCAAAGACACTTTTAAATTCGTTTTCAACGTCATCACGTAAGGTGCTGGTATCCGGCACAATTACACCCTGTGACGTAATATATTGATAATCAGCCATTAAGCGTTATCTCCCCATAAATGGTTTGGATCACCGCGGTATAGTTCAGCGAGTTATCCGCGATTAATGCCGAAAATGACACCACCGATATCACATCATCCAATTCACGTATTCGGTCACGAAACGCCGCTTCAAATAACGGAATGTCCGCCTGTCGCCCAAAGGTGGTTTTCCAGTAAGGAATCCCCATATCGAGCTTATGCAGCATTTCACCACGGAGTGCTTTGGCATAATGTTCACAACGGTTTTTAGATGCCCGTTCACCACTCACAAGAGCTAAATTTCCACTGTTCCCCAAATGGATATCGTTATTGTTGTTTACATCAAAAGTTATCATATGGGCTCTCCTGTATTGCTATCACCTCGTTGAATGCCATTGTGTTTATGCGTTGAGCCGATATCTTTACCGTTGTGTTTCATCGTGCCACCGTTTGAATCGCTGTGACCGTTTACGGCCTGATTGCCATTCACTGTGACATTACCGTTAAAGGTGGTCTCGGGCACATTAACTTCAAGAACGGGCGAATCTAAAACCGCTTTACCCTCATGCAGTGACAGACACACGGAGCCATCCATGGATTGGATAACCAAGGCATCCGTATTTTTGCCATCAATTAACCAGCCTTTAAGCGTGTCAGGAAAGAACATGGCATCGCTGAAAGTATGTAACCGTGCCGTATTCGGTTCATCTTCTAAACCGCCTCGCTGAAAGACCAAGCTGATATCGCGGTCATTGGCTTTTAGCCAACCGAAATCACCCGCCTTGATCGGCATACGAATAAAAAAGCCACCGCCGCCAAAACGAAAAACGGGAATATTCGGTACCGCTGCTCGCCCGACTTTTTGTCCTTGCGTCGATACCATCATGACGAGCGGCTTAATCACCGCGCGGTTAGTTTTATCGTCATAGCTCACCACAGTCGCTGGGAGCATGTCGTCAATATTCATCAATAGGCTACGAAATGCGGCCATAAACTGCCCTGCCAAGCTGCCTTCGCTAGCAATATCACTGTTGGGTTGGTTCATGGTTTACACTCGTTTGCAGGTCGCTTGATAGAAAAAAGGATCGTCATGAGAGGCAATGTCGAACTTAAGTTGCTCAATAATGTAGTCGCCATTTAAGGCAGGATTAAACTTGCTTTCAAGGCGTAACATGCCGCCTAATGACGACTCGCTATCAATTAAATAAGTGACATCGACACCTTTTTCCGTGGCTTTCGGTATCCCTACCATGCCCGATTTTTGGTTAAGAATTCGCAAGCGGCCACTTAACGCTTTATCCTGGTCTTTCACATATAACATATCGTCGTCGATAAACGCCTTCACATTGCCCGCATCTTGCAGCCGTTCCACTTGCTTGAGTGCCGGCCCACAAAAGTACCAATTGGCAATATTTTTATCGGTGGCTTGAAAATCCAATTTAACCCCGCAATCCTGCGCTATGTTCTTAGCCAGCTCGCTCATTTTACTTATGGCACTACCGGACGAAGAAACAATATCACGCGCAGTTGTATTGTTGGTTTTCGCTTTTAAGGTCAGGGTGACATCAGGCGGTGAGGCGATTTCTGCGCTAACAATATCCCCCACATAAATGCGAAAAATACCGGTGCTAACACGGCCGGCTTCAACAATTAAACGGTGCGGTTTCTTCGCTTGGGTATAAGGGCTGGTTTCGGTCAGCAACATATTGCGTGTTGTCGCATTGAGGCCATCGATATTCACCGTGCATTCATTTTGCAGGGGATTGGCATATTTAGTGCCGTTAGCACGAATTCGCAGCCCCTCATACCATTGCAGCCGACCATTAACTTCAATCCCTAATCGTATGCGGCGTAAATCAATCATCATCCCCCCACCAAACAAGACTGTGTGATTGGCCAAACTGCGCCCACCACGGATATTCATCATTTTCAGTGATAAAGGCGAAATTACCGTTACCCGATAAATATCGGTAGGGGATCAGCGGTTGATTGGGCATCACACGAATGCCTTGCAATAGAACCACATCATTGCGCTTGATATCACAACACATTGTTGTTCGCGCCACTTTAATCGTCAGCTCCCATTCGTCACCGCCAAGGCTCACGCGCAAACGTTGATTAGGCACGGCATTTAAAGGAATATCTTGCATCGTTACCACCCTAACGTAAATTCACCATCAGCAATTTTGGTTGCTGCCGATTTTTTCTTTTTGTCCGAGGTTGTTGTCGTCTGCACCTTGCCGCGATTAACCGTGCTCGACTGTTCTTTTTTCGCCACCTTACGCGGGGGTAAATCCCCGTATTCGGGCTCAACCGTTCGCCACTCTGTAAAGCGCAGTGACAATTTAATGGCATCGGCCATTTCAGGGATTTCATCGTGGTAGAGATTCACTAGCAACATCGGTTGGTAGGTTTTCACCCGCGTTTGAATGCCCACTAATTGGTGTTTATCGTAGGCTTGCTGCAGGGTTTCAAAGACGCTTTTCATTTCACCGGCTAAAATTAAATCCATGCCAATTTCAACGGGCTGAACTACCACATGGTCACTGCGTGTTTCCCCCGACTCAACGGTAAATTGTGTTGCTTTGTGTTCGTCACGGACGTTAATTTGAATCGGATTGGCCGTTTCAAATAACGTCGAAAAGTTATCGATATTGAAGATTTTCACCTCGGTGATCATTTGCTTACCCCCGAACTGGTCTGATGGGCTAAATCTTGTAGCTGGGATTGCAGCGCATCTTTCGTGCCATTCGCCATGCCTTGCGCGTCCGTCGCTTGGGTTTCCACTTTGATTTCACCAATCGACAAGTTAGTTTCATTGGTGGTACTGGATTGATTACTGATAGCTTGGCTGGTCATCGGGTTAATTGGATTAGCCGACATACCGTTAATTTGTTGGCTCAGCCCTTTCACTAACAACGCAGTATCTTCTCCAGATAACTTGGGCTGTTCGGGGATTTGGTGCTCTATCGTGCCGTCAGTCGTGATTTTGCGTTCAACCGTTTGAGTCACTTCTGCATCCTCAAAACCAAACCACCCTTTGACAGTGCTCCAGCCATTTTTAATCGCATCTAAGCCGTCATTAATCCAACCTAAATACTGTTTGATTTGCGCCCATAACCACTTGAAAATCCCTACAACGGCATCAGAAGCCACCGTAAAGACGCCTTCAAATTGCTTGCCCCAATCCGCTAAATCGCGAATAAACCCCGAGAGCCATTCCCATAACTGCTTGCCGCCATCAGCAATAAAGTTAAAAGCTGACACTGCCACATCGGCGACGACTTGAGACAAAGCAATGACAAAATCAAAGAAGGCTTTAAAGGCTTCCCACAACGCAATAATGACGGCTTTAAGTTCGGGGTATTCATCCAAAATACGCCCTATCATCGAATCATTACCGTCAATAAAATTCATGATATCGTCATAGACTAGGGCAAACGCCGCAGCCAGTAAGGCAATAACCGCGATAATCGCCAATATGGGCCATGTTGCTGCCAAGGTCGCTGCTGCCGCCGATAACATGGCAGGCACATAAAACACCGCAATAGCCGAACCTATCGCAATAAAGAACCCCACTATGAGCGACTTGTTTTCTTTGCAAAAGCTCACAAAGCGGTTAACCCACTCTAACCCTTTGGTTAAAATCGGGATCACCATTTCTAAGAAGCTGTTTTTCAGTAAGCCTGATGATTGCTTAAAGCCTTGCATGGCTTTGTTGAATTTGATGGATTGTTCAATACTCTCTTTGTTAATGCCTGAGTATTCTTTTTGAATGCCCATCATGCGCTCAAGTTCTTTGCGGCCTTTCATCATCAGTTCGACGGTTTTATCATCGGTCACGCCCAGCCCTGCAAGCGTTGCTTTGGCTTTGTCGAACTTCATCCCCTGTACTTTATCTGCAGTCTGAAGCACTTTGTCCATAGTGTTTTTCGCAAAGCCAAACGATTTGGCCATCGCCGATAAATCCGCTTGAGCCGCATCACGCGTACCGCCCAGTTCAGCCATTGAACCCGCGAAAGCGTCCACATCGGCAGTCGCCACATTGATTTTTTTACCCAGTTTATCGAGGGTCTCAATATCCGCCGAACGTGAAATTGATTCCCCCACCAAGGCAGTCGCCCCCATCAATAAGCCAACCGCCCCCAATGCCTTTTTGGCAAACGACATGACCGTATTACCAGCTTGCTGGTATTTGGTTTCGGTATTCTCAAGGGCTTTTTGCACGGATTGCTGTGCTTTAATTTCACTGGTCGCCGCTTCAATTCCTTTCACTTTCATGGTGTCCACAAGGCGAATTAACTCGCTGTAATTACCTTGCAGCGCCTGAATAATGGCGTTGGACAGTTGCTTTGCGGTGATACCTTGGTGTTCGGCTAACGTGAGGTCGGTGACACCTTGATTAAGTTGAATCACATTTTGCTGTAGTGCCTGGTAGTTTGCATCGAGCTCGCCCAAAACAACCTGAGTGGATTGCCACCCCGTTTCGGATAACTGCCGTTGTTTATCAAGATGACTAATCGAATCGGTGACAGCCCCTAACTGCGTTCTCATCTCATCCGTTTCGGCAGTCACATCACTTGCGTTAGTGACAAAATCAATCGAATGTTCAACTGATAAGCCTTGCACCGATTGCCGTAAGTCTGCCATTACACGTTCAATTTCTGCGGCGCCATCGGCCGTGGTGGTCGGGATTTTTTGCAGCTCGTTAATATACTCACTGACCGAGCCTTTTACCTGTTCTAATGCGTTTTTTTGGTCACCCACCGATAACGAGCCAAGGTCATTTTTCAGTTGGCTGATTTCAGCTTGCAGTGATTGCCCCCAATCCCCTAGCGCATCCCCCGCTGAGACCCAAGCAACGTCTGCATTTTGCCGTTGCTCATTCAATGCGCTTAATGATGAGCTAACCGCATCTAACCGAGCCACGATTTGGCTTGTCTCAGCACTGACCTCGCTGGCATTGGTGGTGAACTGAATGGCATGTTCGGTCGACAGCCCCTGCAACGATTGCCAAAGCTCTGTCATTACACTCCCGATGGTCAGTGAACTTTGTTGCGCCACCTGTTGGGTTTGTTTCATGCCATCGATAATGTCATCGGTCGAACGTTGCACCTTTTTAAATGCCCCATCCGCTTGCCTGGTATCAAACTCAAAGACCTGCACAAAGGTATCCATTAATGACATTAGCGATCCTTTGAAGCCGCAAGGGCTTCGTTATAACGGTTAGTGATGGCAATTTCCCACAGATCCATGGCTTCTTCTAAATCTATTGAGGTTTTGAGTTCTGTGAGGGTGGCGAGGCGTTCGCTGATGATGACGGCAAAGAAGCCATCAGCGTTTTTATAATCGACGGGAGTGAACCGCTTACCTTGCTGAGCAGGAAGTGGAGGAAACCTTGGCTCCCGTCGCCCCCGAAAAAACTGGTGTTATATTTCAGCATTTCCAACTCTAAGCGGATCAACGATTCACCATCAGGCACATGGTTATCAATAAGTGTTTGTGTTTTAAGGGGGATTTCTTCTCCATCAATAATAACGCATACATACGCCATCATTTTCAGCATGGCCTCTTTACTCACTTCGTAGTCACCAATTTTGGGGGCGTTAGATAACGGGTATTTGGCTAGGATTTCACGCCCAACCGTAGCCGGTAGGCGACTAATCACAAACAGCTTTTCAATGCCATCAACGTCTTTGATAGCCACTTCTTTAGGTTTTATAAGCATGGTGAACACCAATAAAAAAGGCGGGAACCCCCGCCATAAATTGAAATGAATTAACGAACGCGCGTACTGTCGAAATCCTGAAACACAAAGGTATAGGCTTTGGATTTCAAACGTCCCGCAGAGGCGGCAGAGTTGCCACGACTGCCATTGGTAATTTTGCCGTTACGCGCCGTGACCGTTGAACCATCACCGTAAGAGGCGACAAAAGTAATGATATCCCCTGCGTGTCGACGCCCTTTTTTCGCGGTATTCGCCTCGAGCAAAATAGACAAGTTTTGATCTTCTTCGCTACCGGCCAATACGTTAATCGTGACGGTTTGTGGTGTTGGTGTAGACCAACTCACCAAGTTACCGTTAATATCCATACCCGTTTGTGCAATATCGACAGCCGGTAAATCCAGTGGATCAGCATCGTCAGCAAAGGCGGTAATTAAAATCCCAGTGGGAAAGGTTTTGCTGGCTTGAATGGTAAAACTCAAGCCAGTTGCAGATACATCATGCATGTTCTACTCCTAGACTAAATTATGAGAGCCTTCGACTTTGCGAACCCAATCGCCTTTGCCATAAATCAGCGCGTATTTCATGACATATTCAGGTAAGTCACTTTCACCGGTGTTTTCAACAATCTGCGCGTTATACCAATAGCCTTTATCCTGTACGTCATACCACGCGAGGTCATCACCCGATGCATCCGCAATCGCAAGCTTTTGCACGTCGCTCAGCGTTTTACCGGCTAAAATTGTGCCGTTATTAATCGCTTTAGTAACCGCACCGGCAATCACCATTAACGCACGCGCTTCACCGTCTTTATTCGCAGGAACACCACGTGTGGCCAATAACACACTGAACCACTGTTGGGCGATATAGGCTTTTAACCATTGCTCATTGGCGTGCACACTCATATCCAATGGATTAGACGTGCCACCGCACAAGAAGCCCCGCTGATAGAAACGGATTTGTGAACCAGCTACCGCAGTTTCACCGTAATAGTTCACGCGCAGCTTATCGAAGCGGTCAGCCGCTTTATCCGTGGTCACTTGCGCAGGGAACGTCACACCTAACTGACGAAACATGTAGTTTGTCGTGGCGTTAGTGCGGTCATAATCAGTCGCCGCCATAACGGCCATGGGTAAGGTTTGAATAAAATAGTTGGTATCCGTTTTGAGGTTTAACCCCACAGAAGCGGTTCCCATCAACGCTGCGCTAAAATCTTCAACCTGCTTTTCACTCACGCTAATGTGCAACTGGTATTTGACGTTCTCACCCGACACATACTGCGCCAATGGCACTGCTTGCTCTAACGTCAGTTCATCCAAAAATGTTGCGCTGCCAAAAGAGTCTGAGACTTGCTCAGCCACAATAAACGCTTCTAGTGGCGTTTGTGCAGGGTTACCTTCAGATGCCGTACCGGAAGACAGCCCCATGGCATTCGCCAGCACCGAATATTCAACACTAATGGATGCGCGTTCTTGCACACCGCCGCTCAGCTCAAAGGCGCTATCGAGTGAATTAAACGTCAAATAGCTACTGGAAAATTGCGGTTCTCTTTCTGCATTGAGCTTTGCTTGAATGGTAGACGCAATATCCGCATAAGATTTTGCTTCCGATAAATCAATGTCTTTATAGCTTTTAGTGACGGCACCAATCGTGACTGATAGCGTCCCATCCGCAATGATTTTTAAATCCGCTAATGCGGCGGCTTTTGTCCCAAATAGCGTAGGCGCTCGGCCGACAGGTTCAAAAGACGCAATTTGCAGCTCTTTAGGCTTGCTCACGGGTGCGGGGCTGACATAGCTAAAATATTGTCGTGCAAAGTGGGCTTCGGGAGAATCAACACCCAGTAAATCATCAACCTGACCACTGGCGAACTCTAAAACTTTACCTGCAGGAATTTTGGAGTTAGTGGAAAATAAGCGACCGGTTAATTTACGCATCGGAACAGCAGATGCGCCAATAACCGCCGATGCGATATCAACGTATCGAGTTTGTTTAATTGGCATAATAAAACCTTATATGCGGTGGATATCAGGATAGAGCGCGCTTATGGCCGCTGTATCAGGGAAAAGAGAGCGTTTAAACGTCACATTAAAATCAAACGAGGGGTTTTGTTCGTAGTTGCCCTGGTCATTCACAAAGTAAGGCTGGCGAACGGATGTTGCCCGTTGTACACCAATACCTTGCTTTCTCAGTGTGGTCACAAAAGGCAGTGAATTGACAACCATTCGAGCAATGGCGGTAATATCATTAGCTGTATATGGGCCTAATTGAGTAATGAATGCCTGAACTTGGTACGTTTTCTCCGATAATTGGTTTTCTTGGTGATTGGCATTGTTGCCTTGGACATTGTAATGGCGACCTTGCCAGCCATGCCCACTTTCATTGATGGAAAAGAACATCACCATATTATCTTCACGACCTTGCTTGGTGGATTGAAAACCCGCTTTCACGGGGATATCAATACCGACTTCGGCCAGCTGCCGTAATAACTGTTTGCGAATGGCAATATCAACGTCATTATCCGTCATAGGCCCCTACCTCAATGCAAATCACCGATTTCCAGCCGTCCTGCTCATACCAATCCGCATCCCCCATCACATCGTATTTCTTGCCATTGAAAACAAGAAAATCAGGAGACGTACCGCGCTGAATGGCTTTAATGTCATGGGCTGTATAAAATCGGCGATAGATAGAGCTTGAATCAAAACCCATTGATTGTGCATCTTGGGTATCGACTGCTTGCCAACTCCCGCGAATTTCAACCGGCTCATGATATTGGTTTTGGTCGTGCCCTCGCTCATCGGGCTCACGGTTTTTAAAGCGAAACCACAGGGCTGTTTGCTGTGGAATATAGCGAGAAGCGATACGGTGTAAATTCCCGAACATTACTTATCCTCCACGGTAAAACTGACGGCTTGTAACATCTGACCTGTGTCGACTAAGGGCTTATCGGTGGATTTCCCTTTGCTGTGACGTCTTGCTCTGGCCTTTACAGTTGAATCATCCAAAGCAGGTGTGGTTACCGCTTTTACGGCCAGTTTCACATCCCCTGCCGCTTTTGCCCCCACTTGGGTTAACCCATCGGTAACGGAAATATTGCCAGCGGCCGCCACTTTGGCCACACGGAAGATTAACTGGCCATACTCTGCTTTTTTATCACTCATCGTCGGGCGTAAAAAAGGGCGCGGAGGAATGCCACCCGCGGGGTAACCCAACTCTTGAATGGCTGCGATATAGGCAATGGGCGTGCCATCGGGATACTTCGAGTGTTCAAAGAAACCCACTTTCAGTTGTTTCTTGGCTAACTCATCGTAAACCGCTTTTAACTGCGCTAATTTCGTCATTAACGTAATCGCCCCCCGCGCGTAAATCGCCCACCCACACCGCGAAAAGCTGAACGTTCACCTGCACCACCAATATATTGCGGTACGCTACAGCGCTTTATCAGTGCTAAGAACTGTTGGCCGTAGGTCGTCATTTTGAACCAGTGTGACCAATCAGAACCCGCAGGGGGCGCAGAGAATGACACGCTGATTTTGTCCATGGTGACGCTGGTGACAACACCGGTTGGCGCGGCGCCCTCTGCAATTTGTTGATTTAAGTCCAACATGTGGGCGACAACCAGCATCCACAATTCATTGGTACAAACACCACGACAAGGGGAAAAATAGTTCAGCGCGGATTGGGCAATAATATAAATATCATCATCAGGCACCCCGCTGAACTGTGGACGGAGCACACGAAATGATTGAAGAGGAAATGTGCTCGCCTCCATCATTATTTACCCTTTTTGTTAGTTTTCGGGACTTCCTGTTTAGCCGCTTCCAAAGATTCCACGGTATCCGGCGCTGACTTATCGCTGGCTTCCATATTGGTGGCCACTTTTTCAGGGTCTTCTTTGCGGTTTTCAACGCTAATAAACCCGTTTTCTTTATGCAGTTGAAAAACATGGTTATCTTTAAGCTGGGCATATTGTTCGTCACTGATTTCCGTGACACGCCCACGCGGGGTATACATGTGCTTAGTCATAATGTTGGCTTGACCCGCAATAAACACTTTCCCATCGGTGACCGAATAGTTTTGGTCATTGGATAACGTGCAATAGACATAGAGAGACATGGCTTGCTCCATTAAAAAAGCCCTCATTTGAGGGCGTAAAAAAGGAAGTGGTCTAGTTAAATGCCGGTTAGGCGAGTAATGGCCCAAGGTCGTGTGACAAAGACACCCGCTGTCGCGTTGGTCGCATCCTCTAAATACCCTTTGATTTGTGCTTGTGAGCCCAATAATTGGTACTTAACGGGCACCACTTGTAAGATAGTCGCGCTGGTTGCAGTTGAGCCATCATCAATGGTATCCGCGAACATATACGCCACATCCGCACCACCATTTGCCCCGACAAATTCAGGTGAGAACACAAAGCGCAGGTTTGGATAGTTCTCTTTCACCCATTGATACACCGTTTCACCACGCGCCACAGGGTTAGCGACATTTAACGTTGAACGGTAGCCTAACGGTAACGTCAATGTGATCGCGATATCGTCTTTGATAATCCCACCTGAACTCATTTCAATGCGTGAGAACATATCGGTAATATCTTGGGTGATATCGGCAAACGTGCCGCCCTTCCATTTTTTCGATGCGGTTTCATAAGCCGGTAGATTCGGTTCATTCATCAAGCCAAATACTCGTGTTTCAGGGCTATTAAACCCATAGTAACCAATCCGCTCACGTCCTTGTTCTAAAGATTCAGTCGCTGAATTACGTTTTTCCGCAGCGGCTTCAAACCCAGCTGCAGATTGGCGCGCTTCCTCTAACTTACCGACTTGAAAACCTTGTTCGAAACGCACGATACCGCGGCGTTCTTGGTCTTGAATGTAAGACGCTAACGGCACGTTGGTATGGTCGCCGTAAAGTTCAGCCTTACCGGTTGGTGTTGCCACGTTCAGAATGATTTCCTCATCGTGCCATTCACCCGCATTCAATACACCGGTGATTTCATCCAACACACGAACACGGGTTGCGGTGCGAATGAGACCAGGAAGAACGTGTTGCAACATTTCACGCTGAATTAACCCACCTTGCATGGCTGCGCCGCTAATCGCGGAGTCCATAGCTGCTAATCCACCAAAACCAATTTGATCTAATTCTTGGTATGTCCACTTCTGAGCGGGGTTGATATTAAGCTGTCCTTTTTTGCGAATATCACGACCGGACATATAAAACTTTTGTTTACTGACTGGCATTATTCACCTTCCTTTACTGCCACTGGGTATGGGATTTCCGTTAAGCGAATAACGCTCAAGTGGGCTGATTCGCTGGATTCAACGTGACGACTAACAAAACCAATCACGCGGTCGCCAGCTGCAGGTACGGTTTTAGAGGATAAAGAACCGTCCTTTTCATCAAACACCACTGGGACATTGATTTTGCCTACCCCTTCTTCAAGTTCGACGTACACTTCGCCCATTGTCAAAAACTCACCTTGGGTACCGTTACGCGCATAACCCACTTCAATACGATACGCTTTCGGGTTAATCATGATCCCCGCAAACGCCCCCTTACCACCCACTTGGACAGATTCAACAGAATCATCTTTGTAGGTGTAGGCACGACCGAAGATATTTTGTTTTTCATCTGCTGAGCTGAGAATGGCAGCAACGGCACGGATAGGCCCTGCATGACTGATTTCACCCACGACACCAGATGTTAAGCCATGCGCCACTGATTTAGGAATTGCCATTATTTCGCTCCCCATTTGTCCATAATTGATTTATTGCTAACCGCAGAGTCCATCGTCACTGTGGCTTTCTGAGAATCCGGCACGCGCCCTTGCATCCACGCATCGAGCGCAATAGCTTCATTACCCTTGCCGCATTGAATGCCGAGCTTATCAACGCCATACTCCGCCACTTGCTGCTTAGTCATGGCAGCATGATCGAACACGCCAAGGAACGGGGTTAGCTTATGCGCTAATGAATCCCGCTCACCGATTTGTTTTAACAGCACCCCAGTATCCATCGTGGGTTTCGATGCTTCTAAACGCTTAATTTTGCGTTTTAAAGAGGCTATCTCATCCATTGTGCCGATACCGTTTTTTAAACGTTTGAGCCGGCGATTTAAGCTGTCAGTTGTCGCTTGGTCGAGATGCTCTTTCGCTTCTTCAATCGCTTCAACCGCGGTTTCAATAGCAACCTCTGCCGCTTCTACGGCTTCAGGTGTACCGGTTGTGGCTTCTTCCGCTGCAACTTCGGCGGCTGCCACGGCTTCTTCCGCTTTTTGTTCTTCCTCAGGATCAGCGTCAGTGGATTTCTTTTCTTCTTCCATATTTTCATCGGTTGAAGGCTTAGTTTGTGCAATCACCTCTGCAATAATGCTTTTCAGCGCAGTGACTTGCTCCGCTGTAAACGCACCTTCATCAGCGGTTTGCTTCTCTTTGTTTTCTTCTTCGTTCATGCGAATAAGTTCCTTTGTGTCGATAGTGATAACGAGGTGATCTTGCACAGCGACGTCAGGGCCGGTGCGCCCTTCATCCACTAATGCGAGGTGATTTCCACGTAAGTGACGCTGAATGACGTCATAGTGTTGGCCTTCATAAATGCCAGAGGTGAATTCATATTTACTGCGATAACCCGGTGAAAGGTCGATTTTGCCGCTGTCGATATTACTAAGCGCCACATCAGAAAAGATTTTGATATTGGCTCTAAGATACGGTGGGTCAAAATAAACATTCTCACCAATCACCCCCTTGAATGCCTTTTTTCTCCGCTGGGGTCGCGTGCTTACCTAACATTTCATGTTCAATAATGAACGGGGTGAGTTTGAAAGAGTTAATTGTCGCTTCGCTGGCCAGTTCTTCCGGTGGCCGCAATACGCGATAGATTTTATCGGGTACTGGCGCACCAATTTCTGCCCCCAAATAATCAAAAACCCCAACTTTAGAGATGGGGTTATCTGTCACTTCGAGCCAGCCGTTATTGTCATAGGTTCGTTTTGTCATGTCTCCTCGCCGCTTTCTCCCCCACTAAAATCGATTACAGGCGTCCAAAAGCATTTGCAGTTAGGTAATTGACCAGGCAATCCACGCTCGCCCGTTTTTGGGTCAATGATGGGTGGGTTATCTAAATCAAAGACTTCACCATCTAGCTGTAGATGCCACTCTCTAGGTTCAGCGCTGCCACCAGAGTGATGCCAAATAGCCTTGCGTATCCCCGCTGATTTCATGCGTTCATAGTTTGCCGCAGTCGTGATTTTTCGTGTTTGGTCAACGGCGATAAAATTCGCTCGGCTCTCTGTCACACTGCCTGTGTGCCTGATTTCATCTAATAAGGTTTTCGCACCCTCACCGCCTTGTGAGATAGAGCGCAGGGCGGCACTTTCGATACGTTGATGAAATTGGCTAGGAATGGATTTAATCAGGGAAACATTTTCAGCCGTGGCGGCTATCATTTTGTCTTTTAACGCTTCTGGCATTGCAGGGGTTTTGATTGTGATACCGCCAGAGAGCTGTTTAAGGGAATCGTCTAAATTACGTTGTGCGCCAATATCCACTTGGGAAACAAACTTATCGACCATGGCGCTAGACTGCGTATTAAAGATTTTATCCCACTTGCGTTTTAACCGGTTGAGCCAAATACGCGTTTGACTCGCGATACTGGCATCCATCGTGGCGCCGTCAAAATCCTCCTTCAATTCACTAAATACGTTTTCATAGTCTTTAATCATCGAACGGATTAACCGTGACATGTCACGTTGATAACGACTAGATGGCGCTGCTGAATACTGCAGGGGCTTGCCCTTCAATACCGCTTGGCGGGAGGTTGCCCACTTCGCCTTTTTCGTTCGGACTCGTATTCGTCTCGACATAGTCACTCTCATTCACATCAATGCCGTAATAGCTCGACTCTTTATCTGCAGCCAGTTTTTTACGGATATCCAGCCCATCAATTGCGCCCGTAGCCGCTAGAGCCGCATCCGTCTGAGCAGATTTCAACTCAATATCGGCACTCTCTGCCGCCGTTGGGCTGTCGAGTGGCGCCCACGTAACCGATATTTCAGTCAGCGGTAATTCTTCGCTACGCATCAACATGTCGTAATGACGCTGCAAAAGCTCTTCTAAGTCGTTTGATTGGACGCTTTCTAGCTCTTCACGGTAGTTCGACTCTTCATACTCACCCGTCGCATTAAAGCCTTTTGGCGTGGTACCGAGTAACTTAGTGGCGGGTACGTTTGCTGCCGCAGCCACCAGCTGGTATTGCGTCATAATGGTGGCGTCTAAATCCGCTAGCGAGGTGTCGAACTGCTGTGCAACATCCTCTTTCCCCATTACCTGCACGCCATAGTTATCGCGCATTTCCATAAAATAAAGCATGTTTTCCTGAATGGTGTTCTTATCTGCACCTTCAGGGTCTGCCATACCGATAGTCAATAACCGTTTGGTCATCGCCAGTTGTGGCGCTTCATTGGCTGTCCGTTCTGACGCATAGACCCGCTCATAAATACGCTCTGGCACAGATACGCCAAAGTAGTTATAAAGTGGCTTAAGTACATTAGGTACAGGGAACGGCACAAACTTAATAAAGTGCGATTTATGGTATTTGCGACCGCCAATCACATAATACGTAGGGTCGTAAAAATCCATGCTGGCAGGGTCTTGAATGTTGGAGTCGGTTAAATCAGGCGTTACCCATTGTGGGTCAATTTGCTTGATCCCCTTGTACATTCCCTTGGTCACACCATCGAGATTGAACGGATTTTCATACCACTCTTTCGGGTTTGAAGTTTCCACCACAAACAATGCTAATCGACCGCCATACACACGCCCGAAGTGAATAAGCTCTTTCAAGTGATGTTGTATACTGTACTTTTTATCCCGTTTACGTAGCTTTTTACTGATAGCGCGGTCATCGTCATTATCGCAATCAATATCATATCCTTGGCGAATGGCATCACGAGCTGGCATATTACAGGCCTTATCCACCAGCCAATGTTTCGCAATGATGGCGCACATATTGTTGCCAATAAACATTTGCGAGGCATACCAAGCCGCTTGTGATTCAGGCACGCCATAGACTTGCTCGCCTTTGAATGAAGGAACAGAAGTATCAATACTGTCCATCCCTATACCTTTAATCATCGGCTGCGGTAATGCTAACCCGTTAAACCCCTTCTCTTTTGCTAATGCAGGGTACAAATCTGTGGTAAACGCTGACCGCTTCGGCGGTGCAATCTGCTCTGCAATTTTTCGCCTTTTAAACGGCCACATAGAATTACCTCTTGGTTGTAAAGAAACCGCCTTTTTTCTTTTGGTATAAATCACGCAGCGCCTGCGTCATCGCATCCACCGTATCGTCATGGCCAGCGAATGGGAACGTGGTGATTTCCTCCACGGTTTCCACTATCCACGGTGCAATGTCTTTGTGCGGTAGCCACACGTTGCCCGCCTCCCATTCAGCGGTGCAGGCGTGAGCGCGTGCAATTTTGCTGCCGTCTGGCTCAACAGGAATTAAGCCTGACACGGTAGATTTCAACGAATCAATTACCGCTGGGCCATTGGCTTTGTCCTCCACCAGCTTACGCCGCCCTTCTGGGAATTTTTCCGCGAGCAGCTTCACCGCATCCTTAGTTTGGGTGAAGCTCATACGTTTTCGAATTTGATAGAGCAAATAGGCATTGGCATCTTTCTTACCCCAAACCTGCCCTACTACATAGTCGGTACCGTCGCTGTCTTTAAAGGTCATATCCCAACTATGAATAACCTTATCGAATTTATCAGGTAGGTCTTTAGGTAAGTAATAACGAACAAACTCTTCATGGAAGATTTGACCATCACCCGGTTTCGGTGATTGTTGATACATGGCAGACCAGAAGTAATCACCCAGTATTGCTTTGGTTTCCAACAGCTTATCGATGGGATGAAGTTCAGGTACCAACGCTTCTCCTTGCTCATTAATGGCAGGGAATGCGAGCACCTTGGTTTCAGGGGCTTTTTCTTTTAATTGGCCAGATAAATCATCGGTCGCCCACCGCGTGGCCATGATGATTTCGCCGCTGTTTTTTGATAAGCGAGTTTTAAAGGTCGAAACGTACCAGTTCCATATCGATTTTTTAACCGTCGGGCTAAGTGCTTCTTTCGCGTTCTTTATCGGGTCATCGATAATACCGAGATCAACTTTTTTACCTGTTAATGGTCCACCAACACCAGCGCAAACATAACTGCCTTTATGGTTAGCTATACCAAACTCGTCAGAGTTACGCTTAACAGCTATGCCATTTTCAGGTTTATTGCCTAACCAGCTCTTAGGAAATAACGCACGATATTCAACCGACATCATAATTTGCTGAACATCAGTGTTCATATCACCGGCTAAATCAGACGAATACGACAACGCCCCAACACGCATGTTAGGGTACTTTCCAAAGAAGTAGGCTGGAAGATAACGTGAAACAATATCGGACTTACCATGCTGTGGAGGTGCGCCCAATATTAACTTAGGGCGCTTGCCATCCATCATGTCTAACAAAAACTGATCTAGCGCATCGCACACCGTTTGAGAGAAATGGCTCGTGATGTATTCAGGGTTTATATACTGAATGAATTCATGCAAACTACGGCGCGCTATCTCCCTTTCGATCTCTTCATCAAATAAGTTGAAATCGATATCCATAGCTACACCTAAAATGTAAGAAATAGCCCTTTCACCTCAAAATGACAGTGAAACGGAAAATGAGTTTTTGATAACAAATTAGCAACAAATAAAAAGCCCAAATTCAAAGAGAAGATTTAGGCTTTTATCGGTTTAGGGTGACATTTTAATTGAGTTGAAAAGTCGCAGGGCATGTAAGAACCATTATGTTAAATTAAATCAACTTTTCGATTTTTTTCTCAACTGCATGAGTTGCTCAAAACTTAAGTGGCTTAGGTCGATTCCTGTTGATTGAATAGGACCACCATCTGCACCGGTTACTTCGGTTCGGGTTTTCACCATCCCTAAATGTTGGGCAACCATCTTAAGGGCATCATCTTGATTACGAGTAATCACCTCGACGCCAAACTTGCCCTCTTTCACACCCGCAAATAAACGACGAGCTGCGCCGGTTAAATCACGTGTATCGTGAAAATGCGCACGGCCAATACCAGTGCCATTACATCGAGGACAATCGGGGTTAGGGTCAAGTGTATCATCGTAACCGTAGCCTCCCACATCTTGCGGAGGTGGTTTACTTGCCGCCGTGGCTTTTTTCACAGCATCTTCATATTCGACCGCATCACGCCACTGATAATTGAAACCAAAGCCCCAGCAATGACGGCAACACAATCGACGATATTCAGTCAGCTCGTTAACGTCTGCAGTCGCAATATCCCACCACATTTTTAATACGGCATCTTGGGTTATTTGCGTTCTGCGTTCCCTATCTGCCAACGCGTCTGTAATTGCTCGATTGACCTTAGCATTTCTGTACATCCTACTGGCGCCAACATAAGCAGTATTGCCTTCACCATTTCCACCTGCTCGCTTATACGCTGCCGTCCTGTTTAAATCGACAAGATACTCATTGACGAATCTGAACTGCATATCGTTAAGCCCGTAGTTGCGCAGGTTAAACGCACTTTCATCATCGTGCGCACTATCTTGTTCACTACTCTGCGCAGTTGGTATATCACTATCGTGTATTGGCTCTTTTGCGCATTCTTTTTCGTGCGCAGTGCGCAATTTCTTTTGCGCAGTTTTTTGCGCAGATTGCGCGGCTGGCTTCTTAATATATCGTCGTGCAGTTGCGTAATTAAGTCCCTGGTCTTCACACCACTCTTTAGGGGATATTCCTGATATAGCATGTTCGGTGAGGAACTGTTGCTGTAGCGTCCCCCAATCCAGTTTAGCCATCGTCTTTATCTCCTTAGCCCATTAGAAAGTCTACTTGTAGGAATAAACTTTCTGATTAGCTATTTCCCTCAATAAAAAACCCGCACTTGGCGGGTCATTGTGAGTTCTTGTTATTTATTTAATGTCTAGCGGCATATCGCACATTGATTTAGGGATTTCCCTTTCACCATACTCTTCGGCTATTGCCATTATTTCTCTGTATGGTCTTGCGAATGGGCCAACTACAACAGTAATGTTCTGCCCCTCAGCTTCCTCTGGGGTTAGCTTCATTGTTTCTACTGTCATTACCAGTGCGACTTTCAATGCAGCGCCAGTCCAAGGTAAGTGCTTAATTAAATCGTCTGGCTCATTCATCACTTATACCTCATTTGTTGGGTTAATTAGCACTATTACATCATAAAAAAGGCCGCTGAGCGACCTATTCAGTAGATGCAACTTTTAGTGCATCGGTAATTTATTGATTTACAAACAAAGCGCAATTTTACGCCGCCAACCTATGCATTTCTTCTAGTAATGGCTGCTTGTGATTTTTATTGAACAGGCCTTTCAGCGCTTCTTTTCGTTGCTCAAAATCCCAACCCATCGAAATGAATACTGTATTAGCTCTTTGCAACTCAGTTATTGTATGGATTTGCTGGTGTGAAAGATAGTCACGAATTGGGTCGGTTTTGCCGATGTCATTATCTTTTCTGAATTTTGCAGACGACACGCCAAGAACAATGCGATTGATTAAGTCAGCCTCGTTACTAAAATGATAATGCGCTGGTTCTTTACCTTCTTGAATCTTGCTTTCTTTCACAGCATCGGTCATTGGTTTATATTCCATTCGAGCAATACTGCGCTCTATTTGAACTTTAGCCTCTCTCGCTGCTTTTTCACGGAACTGAATAAAACTATCAACTAATCTGACTTGACCATCTCGGGCCTTTTCCCCGCCAATGAATGGCATCACTATCAGAAATCCTCGCTCTGTTAGCTCATAGCATGGCAATTCTTTTTTCTGCTTAGTGATGTATGACGAGGGCTTGAAATCAAGCTCTCCTAAATGGCCACTATCAATTAGACTTCTAACATCCTGTAATACGTTCTTATGCTGCCTACCAAACTCACTAGCAATAATATCGGTTGTAACAACAGGCTGACCGTTAGCTTTTTTAATTAAATGTTTCATGGTTAGTTCCTTTTAGAGATAAACCTTGCGCTCAGGAGTAACCAGCCCAAAGAGGGTTAACCAAACCACTACTGGTTATCCTCAAGGCTTATCCTGAAAGGTTCTTTGGTGTGTTCGTGCCGAGCGTGGCACAGGGTGAAATGCGTAGTCGCTTACGGCTTACCCGTCAGCAAGATAGAGACCACCTCACTTAATTGCGAAGAAGCCATTAAAAAGCCCCTGATTTCTCAGAGGCTCATTATTCGCTTGCATATTTTGAATACGTTAACTATATTTAATATGATATTCATTTGTTCAACAGATGTGCTTAGCCTACCCTGTGTGGGCTTTTTTTATTTCATCACCTGTCGTTGTTGTTCAATTTCCCGTATTGCTTTCTTGGCTATCTCTAAATAGGCATCTTTAATCAACTCAGAGTAAGTCACTGTGAACACTCCGTTCTAATATAATCTTGCAGCCCTAATACCATTCGTGTTAATTTTACAATTCGCTCTCTGAGTAACCAATAATTTCGGATAGCGGAGTCAGTAGGTCTGGCGGAGATTGCATCATCCATGCCGGAGGGGGTAAGGCTTTCGGCTTTTTTACAACTGGCTTTGATGTACACCCGTTCAGGATTACGCTCAGCAGCAATACGCAGCTTATCAATTTCAATCTTTGCATTAGCTAATTCCTGAGTATGTTTAGTATCGAGTTGATGAAAGGATTGGATACGTTCTTGGTAATCTTCATTAATTTTGACTTGCTCTGTAAGCTCAACGAGTAGTTCGGCATTCTTGGTGTTTAGCTCACCTATCCTTTCGTGTTGTATCCACATTCCCCATATGGCTACCCATGCTGCGATAAATAACAATGCTCTAACTTTATTCATGCCGGTTACCATAGAGAAGATTAAAAATTAACTTGCCGACCTTTATAGTGATCGATAGCTTTCTGGCAGCGTTTTTCTAAACTGACCTTATCTATGCCGCATGTGTTATCTGTCATACGGTAAGCACCAAAAGCAATAATTGATATCGCGAGTAGCATAAAGCAAATTACAGCTACTATAGGTTTCCATGACATATAGCAGCCTCCGCTTCTCGACGGTTTACAAGTCCACGCCATACCTTACCACCAGCATAAACCCACTTTTTAAGCTCTTCACAAGCGCCATATTGATCACCCGCATTTAACTTTTTAAGCAGGGTGGACTTAGCGAACGCGCCAGTACCAACATTGAATGCAAATGAATACAGCGCGGCTTTTGTGTGTTCGTTGACAGGAACTTTAACCAGACGATCGACCTGCAGTTTAGTTCTCATAAAATCCAGTTCTAACAGCTCGTTGCATTCTTCTTTTGAATAAACTTTGTTGGGAACAATGTCCTTTCCCGTATGCCCATAGCAAACTGTTAAAACCCCACCCACATCTTCATACGGCTCATACCTAACACCTTCAAAATACGCAATCACCGTTAAAGCGATAGCCGAAGCCCCTGCACCAACAAGCACAGTTAATTTTTGTTTGAGTGACATTAGATATCCTTAGGTGCTTTCGCCATAAGTTCGGCGGCTTTTCGTGCAGTAGCTGAGGGGTTTTGTGGGTCAGTCTTGTTAACCAGATCTTCAAATAAACGAGTTCGCTTTCGCTGCTCTCGTCTGTTCATGAAGAAAGTCGCTAGACCTAGGATAATGCTAAATGCCATCCCGATAATGAAGCCCCATTCATAAAGCGATAAGCTCGCGAAAAATGCTGTAAGCCCAGCACTACCGTAGGCTGCGTTGCTATATTTATCCATACGCATAAATTCACCCCCTACGGAGTGCCCGAGTTAATTGAAAATTAGAAATTGGAGGTTTTACTTATCTCCGCTTTGGTTTGCTCAAATCTGTCGGCTTCTAGTTCAACACCTATAACTCGACGATTAAGTTTTAATGCTGCTTTTATTGTTGCACCTGAGCCCATAAAGAAATCGGCTACAACATCACCTTCACGGCTACTACTATTGATAATGTGTTCCATCATCGCTGAAGGTTTTTCGCAAGGGTGTTTGCCCGGGTAATATTGCACAGGCGGATATGTCCACACATCTGTATAAGGAACATCAACAGTAACCGAGAAAGTACGGCGTAACAGTTGATACTGCTCAGCAAGCTCTCTATATTCGCGGTTAAGTGTTACTTGAGTTTCTGCTAAATCTGAATGACTTCGATTTAACGGGTTTTCACTGTGTTTTTCACTTGCTACATGGTGAAATAATTCTTGTAGCTTTTGGTAATCAGACTCATTAGGCAATTGCCATTGGCTGTAGCTGAACCAATGAGACGCCATTTGCTTACCTGTTGCTTGCTTTATTTCTTTTGCTGTTATCCCTAACGATTCACGCGACTGCTTGAAATACTCAATCAAAGGCTTGAGCACATTTTCTTTTAGCTGCTTACATTGCTGTAAATAATCACTACTTTTACCTTTGTATGGGCTTTGATAATGTTCAGCGAAAAGAATTCTTTCAGTACTTGGAAAGAAACTGCGTAGGTCAGCTTTACATGCTCTACGCCACGGCCCTGACGGTTTTGCCCAGATGATATGATTCAGGACGTTAAAGCGTTCTCTCAATAACAACTCAGTATCTGCGGCGAGTTTTGAACCGCAGAACATATATAAGCTGCCATTGGGCTTCAGAACACGCCAAAACTCCGCAAGCATTTCATCAAGCCATAATAGATAAGACGTGACATTTTCCCACTGATTATCCCAACTGCACGGCTTTACTTGAAAGTATGGCGGGTCAGTTGCGATTAAATCGATACAGTTGTCTGGAAGTGTTTTTATGTAGCTGAGTGAGTCATCATTAACTAAATTGACACTGTTTAAATTCACAGTATTTTTCATAGATCAGGGAAACCTTTTTTGATAAGCTTCACCATGCTTTGTGCACATAAGCGGTGGGCTTTAGTTTGTCCGTGATCTCGCGGAACGGGCGAATGACTGTAAGAGTGCTACCAACACTTTTACAGTCGCCCATTTTCACAGATTTAGATATGTTTTTTCTTTGACGTTTTCTTTGATAAGTCCAGCCATTGAAAGCTGTGTCAGTATTAACTGACAACAAGAATTTGTTAGTTCAGTAAATTGAGAAACTTCACCGACTGTCGCAGGTTCACCTGTAACCGCATTTAAAACAAGCTTTGCCTCTTCTGTCATACTATTATGTTTTAACATGATATTTCATACCTTTGGTCGTTTATTGGTCGTGAATACACATGTAACTCTGAACAAAGGTGACAGCAAGCTTTACTTGGTTTAGAAAGCAAAAAAACCCAGCGCATTGGCTGGGTTAGTTGGTGAAGTTACTAAAATGGCAACTTACCTTAAAATAGTGGCTCATTAGTTCAAAGAAGTCAACACGTTTTTGCTATTTCGCTTCAATATTGCCTCTTTTTCTCTATTTTTAAATGCATCTACCAGCGGTTGGTACAATAAATATTCAGCTGCCTTTAATATTTCCTCCACCTCTCGTCGACAAGTAGATATTGAAGGTTTTCTCTCCCTTAGCATTCCATTTCTACGCGCCATAATTCTTGGTTCACTATTTTCATGATAGAGACGCGCTATTGCCCTATCTGATGCACAATAAGCATACCGACTAAGCAACATATCAAATGCCTTAACATCTATACGGTAAATACTATCAACCACTCGCTGAATAAGCAAACCATCATCATCACTGCATGTGGGCCTGTCAGGATAATTACGCCTTTCTACCCTTTCCATGAATTGAGCGATCATACTGGTTTGACGTTTATCAATTCGACCACTGTGAACCCATGTACCAAATCGAGTTAACCAATTTTGTAACCATGCCTCACGCTCTTTGTCTAATACCAGCCCATCAGAAATACTTTTTATATTCGACATGCCCGCAGCTCCATGACTTCTCTTTTGGTTTGCTCAAGTAACTCAATCTCGGTACCATGAATTTCTTGCCATGTTTTTGGCGCTGCATGAAATCCAGTATCGTAACTAGGCCGGTGATGAGGTGGACATAAAGGTAAAACATCTTTATGGCTAGCTCGCTGCGCCATCCCCTGCCCCGTTCTTACATGATGAATTTCCGCTGGTGATGGCCCATACCCCATATTTCGACAGCAAATACAGCCGAGTTCCGCTACATCTGATAGCCACTGTTTATCTTCTTTGGTCTTTGATTTTTTGGTCATTGGTCTTGCCTCTAGGTAAAATCTAATAACTGGCCAGCTGCATTTTCAGCGGCTTGTTGCGTGGGAAAATTGCGGAATAGAATGAAATTCCAAAGCACATCGAGTGTGGCTTTGTAGAGTTCGCCAAAGGCTAGGTCATCCATTTTGGCAAAGCTAATTGATTTAGCGACACGGCGTAGGCTACCATCTGGCATTTCAAAGGTTTCATAGTGGCCAGATTGCTCTACCACCCAATAGCGAAAAGCATCAAAGGATTTGGTCGCTGAAATATTGTGAGCGCGTTTCTGTGCTATCTCATTTAGGTAAACATCTGCGGCTGACTGGAGGGCATCATCATTATCGGTGTAATAAGCGAGGAATTTAACGTAACCACGAACCAATTCTTTTTCTTCAGGAGAAATGGTACCGCCGGTTGGTTCCCAGTATTCATAACCTAGATTGAGTAATGCGAAGTATTTACGGTGGAAACGTGGGTTGCGAGCTTTCTTGAAATCAGCCGAAAGCACATCACCACATTTAATTTTGGAATGCAAAAAATCTCTCGCAGCAGGATTAGCCGGTACAAGAGTGTCGTTAGACATTTTGATAAAGCTATGCTGTGCCATACGTTTCTCTCAGTAGACACAGCAAGTGTTAAGATTGGGTGTTCAGACCAATGAGAATATAATACATCAAGTAAAATTAGTTATCTAGTTAGCTGTAATTTCCATCATCATATATAATATGCTTGACTCCGGAATATTATTGAGGTTATTTTCATGAAGCAAAATCCTTTTGGATTATATGATTTTTTAGGGTATTTAATACCGGGAGCTTTATTCCTATATATACTTCATTTTTTATTTGGCATTGATATAATTTATAATTTATTAAACCTATCTAAAGAAAAGAGCGAAGTTTTAACATTCATACCTGCAGTTCTTCTTGCTTATATAATTGGACACACATTTTCATTGCTATCATCATTTTTCATAGAAAAATATGCTGCTTTTTTATATGGTTACCCATCAAAATATCTTTTCACAGAAAATCATGTTTTTTGGTCTGCAGAAGATCCTTGCTACGAAAACATAGGGAAACTTTTATTAGTATTTTTTTTACTCCCTATTTCTGCCATGTTATGCTTACTTTCTATTTTTAGGATTACGTTTTTTGACCAAGCTAAAACTCTGGATGAGAACCTAAGTAATGCCGTATTCAAAAAATGCATGAAAATATTACGTTATAACTTAGGTATTGCAACTGATGATATTTCAAAATATCAAAAATCACATGGAATAAGTGGAGATTATTTCCGTATTATATATCACTTCATATTTGAAAACTCCGAAAAGCACTCAGCTAAGCTTCAAAATTATGTTGCACTTTATGGCTTTTGCCGAACAATATCATTTATTTTTTTAATGTCCTTTTGGTTTTCTATATACATTTTTATGTTTGAAAATGGAAAGTATGAGTTACCAATAATTTTATCTATCTTATGTTTTCTATTTTTTACCGGATTCGTAAAGTTTTATAGACGATATACTTTAGAAGCTCTCATGGGTGCAACTATTTACAATAAAAAATAACGATTTTTAAAGTAAATTAATAATCAAGCAGCATATAACAAGATAATATTGCTGCTTAATTCATTCTTATTAAGTCACCAGTTTCAATTCATGCCACCCTAGTGTGTTCCAACACTCAAAACTCCCACTAAGACAGCAATCTGTAACGGGTAATGTGTCGCCACATTTCTTACACTGCTTTTTATTTAACTCTAAAACTAACGCCATCAATGAACGGTCATCAATTCTAATTAGAAGAGATAAATATTCAGCGATATCGTATGGCCCTCTTCCTGGTCTACGTAATACGCAATTTCTTTGAAGCATTTCTAATTCTTGCTCATCAAGAAATAACTCTATTTTAGTAACACCTGATTCCTTTTGCCGCTTACGCTGTTCTGCTTTGCGTTCTGCTGCTGTTTTTGCCATTGGTCTTGCCTCAAAAATTAAAAATAGCATTCAGTAAGTAATCATCTATCCCGATATAAAATTTTAGCCCTAATTTCCTTTAACGCTTGCTGACCAATCAGTCGATATTTACCCTCTTTATCAATTAACTCTGACGTAGAAACCCCTCTTTTAGTTTGACCTATTAACGGCTTGATTGGTGGGATTGGCTTACCTTCCTGTATCTGGTTGTAATAGGCTATCAACTGCTTTTTGATGGATTCCCTAATCTCTTTATCGGACAAATTATACTGTGTCATACGTCGCCTTGCTTCTGGCACAATCCAGTACATAATCGCTGATTTCCAAGGGAATGCCTCAACAGATGGATATCGCCACTCCATGTTGCTGTAGCGTTTCATTTCAGCCATGACCTCACAGACTGAAGGTAGGCCCATAGCTTGCATCATTCCCTCGCGGCACCAACTGATAAATTTTCCACAAGAGGGGAAAAAGTCGGATTCTTGCTGCCTAGCCACACTCATTCCAGCTTTCAATTGCTCAACGGAAGTTATGCCATTTTCGATAAATGCCAGCACCCATTGCCGTTTGGTTGCTGAAACATCATCTTGATTTGAAAATACAGTATGCTTTGCCGCTGGGAAAATTTGCACTAAGTTATCAAACAGCATATCAACCAACTTTTCCGCATGCTCATTGATGCCAACGGGTTTATTGATTGGCTGAATTAGGCTCGATAATTTTTTGCCATCTCTGTTTTCAATTGCTGATAGGAGACTTTTCATAGTGTGTTCTCCCATGCTTCAGGGCTATTCCAATGGGCTTGTGCAGGTAAACAATCTTCACCCTGTGGAATTTCAGCAAATTTTAATACCAGTTTGTCCCACTGTTTTCGAAGTGTGCTTGGGCTAAGAATATTTTTGCACCAAAATGGGTCCTTATTTGCCCTATCAAATAACCGGCAAATCTGCCTGTGCGTTCTGCCGTCAATGGTGCGCATTAACCGTACATCATTGGCCCATAACGCCCAGTTTGGTTCTTTTGGTGGATTGATATCGTCATCAGATGCAGATGCATTTTCGTAAAGTTCAGTCACCCGTTTGGATATCCACTGCGCACAAAGCAAATCATCCGATGTTCCCCATTGCCGTTTCTTTGCACTGAACACAACGGCATCAGGGTGGCGAGCCACAAACAAATTATCATTCGTGTTTTGGTCGGGTTGTGAAACAACCGGACAAGAAGGTTTTATATTCTCTGTAGTACTCTCTGTTGTAATCTCTGTAGGATCGAACTGCGGATTTGTTTCACCGCCACCGTCGAATTTGTCTTGTGGCGGCCGTTCATTTTGTTGTTTCGCCAAATCCCCATTGTGACTTTCCCCAATTACGCTTTGCGCATTTGGTAGATTATCAATAGGTTGCGTCATAATTTGGTCAAGTTGGTCACAATCTATACGGTAATATATTTTGTGTTCTAAACGCCTATCCGTTTCAATTAAAACCCCACGTTTCACAAGATGCTTTCTTGCGGTGAGTTGCTCGCGATAGCTTAACCCTGTTTCGGATGTAATGTCCTCAGAAGATTTATAGACTCCTAATTCAGAATCCGTTTTATCCTGCCAATAAAATATCTGGCTGAAAAATATTACCGCATTGACGCTACCAAAGCGTTTAACTAAACCAGGGTAGTAAGCCACTGGTCGCCCAAAATCGAGTAACAAGTCTGATGGTCTCATTTCACACCCCCAGCGCTTTAGCAATATCGCGGCAAGCGTTCTGGTACTGCTCAGGCGTCAATTTCTTTAAAAGTAGCTTTTGTTTTTGTTGTTCGTACTGCACCCCAATATTGAGTGCTGCCGCCCTTCTTCCCTCGAAAATATCTTCGATTTGTTTTCTGTCTGCTGGCTTTCCATTCAATAAAAAACCATTACAGTAGGTAATCAATTCAGTCGTTCTTAGCATTGGTCTTGCCTCTTGAATTAGTGCACGCTGGTCGGGCGTGATATTGCATTGAGTGCGTTAACGGCATTATTTATTCGGTGTGACATGTCACGCCCCTCTAACAAAATTTCGGTCATAGCTTCTGCAAATCGCTGTATGGCCACTGATGCTAAATAGTTTTTAGTGTCGCCTCGCACTCGAGCTAACCTTGAAGCCGGCAACGCCATTTCAATCGCTGGCATCAGCTCTGCTAATTTCTTCATTGATGCGTTCGAATCGCCTCGTAACCAACGAAAGATCTGCTGTCGGTTATTGTTAATTGCTTTCCAATCCGCTTGGCCTCGTTCATCTTCAATCACATGCAAGCGGCTTCGTGACTTATCTCGCGTGATCTGTAAATACGCACGGCTTATCTCAATCGCTACGTGCTCTTGGCCATGTTCTGTCGCCCAGCTCTCAATTTCAGAGCGGACAATATCGATATCAAAACTCATCTCTGCGTCTCCTGTCGCAAAATTGATTATGAATAATCAGTTTTTTAATCTGATAGCTGTAATACTGATGGCTCGTTAGGTAAGCCGTCGTAAGGGTTTGGGTAAATGTCTGGTGCAACTTCATGGGGAGTTATATCCCATCCAAGGCATTCACATAAACTCAAAACCTTTTGTGCTGGGACTCCATTTTTAAACCATAAATTAACCGTTTGTGGTTTTGTTCCTAATCGTCTCGCTATCTCTGACTGATTAGCTAGGTTATTAATTTTACTTTTTACAAGTGGTGTCATTTCCGTCTCCTTAAATAATTACAAGTTAATCTTACAACCAAACACACGTAAATTTCAAGTTTTTCTTGAAGTGATAACTACAAGGAACTCTTGTAAGATGATTTATATGAAAAAGAATCCGAATGAAATTTCAGCCTCTAGAATCAACCAAGCCTTAACTGAGCGGGGTTGGTCACAATCTGAGCTTGCTCGGCGTATTGGTGTTAGCCCTCAGTCTGTACAATTTTGGGTAAGTGGAAAAACAGCACCTCGAGGTAATAATTTAGCATCACTGTCTTCAATTACGGGCTATCCAGAACATTGGTTTTTTATGGATGATGCTGCAGCTGAATCAACAGAAAAACCAGTTTTTACTAGGATTTCGGTCGACTCTTATCTTGTTGAACATCTTGATATTGAGGCAAGTGCAGGACCAGGTATTATCACTAAAGGTGAATTTACTGAAACCATCCGTTCTATCGAATACTCTACAGATGAAGCCCTAAAGTTATTTGGTAATCGACCTAGTTCTAATATAAAAATGATCACCGTTGCTGGTGATAGCATGCATGATACTATCAGCCCTGGTGACCAAGTATTCATTGATATCCATATAAACTATTTTGATGGTGATGGCGTTTATGTATTTGTGTTTGGCCAGACACTGCATATCAAGCGATTACAAATGATTAAAAATGAATTAACTGTCATATCAGATAACACAAAATACCGTGATTGGCATATTGCCAAGGAAGATGAAGAACAGTTTCATATCGCAGGCAAAGTCCTTCTTAGTCAAACAAAAACCTACAAGCGTTACGCATAAATAAAAGCCAAAAATTCAATATCGATTACAAGAAGTTAACTCTTCTTGTAATTTTTCACACCTATAGTTACAAGTTTATTTTGTAAATAATTCTTGATTAATTCAATTTAAACTTGTAGATTGGATTTCAAGACAAACAACACAGCAAGTGTTTAGTCAGGTGTTCAAACCAAATTTTTAGTAGTACCAGATAAAACTTTTAGACCAAAGCCAGAGGCAAGACCAGACAGCTCGGAAAGACGGGCAACAAATTATAGTCGTAAAAAAACCCACCGAAGTGGGTTCCTTTACCTCGGGTCGCCGACCAAAGCTAACCGAGAGTTCTACTAGCGCGACCAAACGCTAGAAGAGGCAAGACCAATGATAAATCACTGATCACAGTTATTTTAAAGGAGCTGCTATGAAAGCACAACCTGAAACCCTAAGTGTTACGCTTTATATCCACGCACAAAAGCAATTTGACGGTTCATATAAATACCGCCCTTATCCATTCAAATATGATATTGAATCTGGTTTAGGCTTTGTCATTGCTGAACATACTATCGACATTCCCTTTACTGCTCCGTCAAATACTGAGCTAGTTCAATTAGAGATTGACTCACTCAAAGCTGAGCAAAGCAAAATCCTTGCTGATGCTCAGGTGAAATCAAGCCTACTGGAAGACCAAATCCAGATGCTGCTCTGTTTAGAAGGCAAACCCATTTCTAAAACTGACGAACAAATTCCTTATTAAGAGGCAAGACCAATGACAACTTTTATCTGTGTATTTGAACCTACGACCGAGGCTCGAACCAATGGTGCTGTACCTTTAACCATCGCTTTCAATGCAGCGAATGCCAAAATTGCGGCAGCAACGGCAATGATTAAGCTATCGGAAGCTTACCCTGATTCTATGGATAACTTTAATATTGATGAGCCTATTATTTGTGAGGATGCTGTAGGTTCCCCTCGCCCTGCACTCGATCAGTTCGATGAAACCTTTGCACTTGAAAATGAGTTCGACGGAGAGAAATGGCAACCCATTAAATATAAAGAATTTAAAAAGCTGGCCACTAAACCTCGCATAGCTGCTTTATTGCTATTTAGTAAAACTCAAATTACTGATAAGGAATACACTTTTACATTAAAGGTACTAAGCGAAGAAGCAGAACCTAAAATTCGTAATATCGCCACTGGCCTTGCTGAAATTACCAAAGTTTCATTGATGGATGCTGAAGCCACGATGGAAATTGCACAGGCTGTTTATGAGCATGCTGACGATAATGTCACCATCGAAGATGCTAAGGCGCTTGGTGAAAGTTGGTTAACCGAGGAACCTGAACTTCCTCCCGTTGAGGACGAGCCTGTCCTTAAACGTGATTATGCCGCACTTGATCTCGAAATTGCCCTCGCACTCTTGAACATTAAACCAAGCGATGCAAAAAGTGCAGATATTCGTAAAGCAAAGGAACTCATCAGTGCTGAAGATAAAGCATGGAAGCGGTTATCAATGGATTTACGTACCTTCCCTAGCGTTCTAGATATCCCTCGCGAAAGTATCTTTGCACTAGTGACCGAAGCAAGAGAGAAACCAGAGCTATTTGATGATGCAAATGCCCGTAAAGCGTTTATTGATTCAAAACTTAGTGCCAATAGCCCTAAGGTAACTTCACTTGGTAGTGGTCGTTTTGCAGTTGATAATTTAGATGCTAAGCCAGCTAATGATGAAACACCTGAGCAACCGCCTAAATCAGAAAAACCAAAACGTACCATAAAGAAAAAAGACACACCGGCTAAAGTAGAAAAAGAACCTGAGCCGGTTGTGATTGAAACACCTGCTATTGCTGCGCCAGTTGCTACTGAACAAGATGATTTTGAACAACGCGCAGCAGTACTTGATGAGGTGCTTAATAGCGGTAATACAAACCACCTTAATATTTGGAAGCAAGTACAACGTACTGATTCACGCTTTACCAAACCACTTGATGGAATGGGCTTTGTTGGTACCAGTATCAACAGCACCTATATGTTTATGCGTGCGACTGAAATATTCGGCCCAATAGGTGAAGGCTGGGGTTATGAAATCATTGAAGAAAAAATGATTGATGGAAAGCCGCTTGTCGAGCCTGTACTCGATGCCCACCATAAACAAGTCGCAATGAGGTTCCTGCGTGATGGGGATGGAACATTACTCTTTGAACAAAATCACTCAATCAAGATCCGCTTTTGGTACATCATCGAAGGCGAAACTCGTGGTGAGTTTGAGAGCTACGGTGCCACACCTTATCGCTATCAGACCAAGCAAGGAATAAGGACGGACAGTGAAGTGATAAAAAAATCACTCACCGACTCAATCAAAAAAGCACTTTCCATGCTGGGCTTTAGTTCTGACGTATTTATGGGAATGCATGATAACCCTGAATATGTGGCGAGTAATAAGCTCGAGTATGAAATCAAAGCCGCCAGCGATAACGCTGAAGATGCAACCCGCATTCGCAAAGAGTTAGACGAGAAGTTCACGCGACACACTGAAACGATGCGCAGTGCGGTGACGCCAAACGAATTACGAGGAATCACATCTACTCTCACCCGCGAAATTTCAACGCATGCCAAGTTGGCCAAACAACGTGGCGACAGTGAATATGAAAAATATTTAAACGGCCGTTTGCGCCGGCTAAATGAAATTGAAAAAGAGTGTTTAGACCAACTGAAACAAAAAGAAGAGGCAATCTAATGACCAAGACAACTGCTATTGCAATGGCTGCTGACTACAGCAAATTACAACAACTCGTCGAAACAGGTGAATTCACAGCAGAGGATGTTGCCGATACCTTAGAGGGTCTTGAGGGCGAATTAGGCGACAAGTTAGACGCAATTATGGTCCATGTTCGTAATATTGAAGGACAAGCTGAAACCCTAAGTAAAGAATCTAAACGCCTAGCTGAGCGTAAAAACCAATTTGATAATCAAATTAAAAACTTAAAGCAGTATGCCTTAACGTGTTTATTAACATCTGGTAAAGATAGCTTAAAAACACTGAGAAATACCTTTACAGCAAGAAAAGGCACTGTATCCGTTGTCATTGATGATGAATCGTTACTTCCTGACGAATTAATTGATGTTCAAACTATTACTGCGCCCGATAAAAAAGCAATTAAAGAACGTATTGATAAAGGTGAAACTATAGATGGTGCACACCTTGAAACTGGTGCACGTACTCTACAGGTTCGTTAATACCTATAGCGCCCTGCAATGGGCGCATTATCAGGAGATATTTTTATGGCCATGAAATTAGAAGTCATCATCACTCACGATGAAGCTAACAATAAATGCAGTGTGGAGTGGACCACAGCATCGACTCAACAAGTCACTCGCCAAGAAGAACAAACGCTATCACTGGTAAAAAAAGCGTTGTTACTTCAACTGGGTTACCCAACGGCACCGGCTGTTATCCATTAATGTGACATGTCACTAACGAGGCAAGACCAATGCTAAGACACGAGCACCAAAAAGACCAAGAAGTCAAAATCACCCTACCCGATGGCTCGCACGGGTTTGTTTCAACGGATAGGCGTTGCAAGGTTTCTTATGACTTCCCGGCTCATATTAGAATTGAAATACAACCTACTCAGACAGAACTACAAAGGAGTAAACAATGATTTATGGTTTATTCCTGCTAATTTGTAGCGGTGCTGATTGTTTATATAAATCTAACGGCTATACCTATCCCGATGAACAGAATTGTTTAATGGATAAAGACGCCCTAACTCAACGAGGTGTTTTGTCCGAATGCTATCCCATCGAAGCGATTATTCGGGCCAATAATTGATTAAGCATAATCAGTTTTATTCTGCATTTTTTCTTACTGTGGTGGTTTATTCAAAACCAAAGGATAACCACCATGAAACAACCACAATTAACCCCTTGGGTACCCGAGGAACAGTTATTAACTGAGTTTGATATTAAGTTAGGCAAGTTAGCTGCCAGTGTAAAAAACAGACCATGTACTGAAGCTGATATCAAGCATGCCTGCAACATTGCTGACCAACTTATTTTATTAATGATGAGGCAAGACCAAGATGAGACAAAATATCACAGAAGGCTATGATTTATTTTCCCACGACATTAAGCAAGCGGATATAGGAGGAAGTTATGTTATATGAATGTTTGCCTATTTCCGCATACTGCAATATGTACGGAGAAACACCAGAGTCCATTAATAAGCGCATACAACGGCAATATTGGATAGTCGGTGTACATGTTTTAAAAGTTGAAGGTTCAAAAGAACGTTGGATTGATATTGCTGAGGTGAATAAGTGGGCGCGAAAAAACAAACAGGCTACGCACTACCAAGAGGGGTGACGGTTCGTAACAACAAAACCAGCCAAACTATTGTTATCACGTTTACTTATAGAGGGGCGCTCTGTAGAGAGCCTCTCTCTAGACTAACCGTCGATAATAAAAATATTAAATACGCTGAAAGGCTACTTGCTGAAATTCAAAATAACATTGAAAAAGGCACTTTTAATTACGCTAAATATTTTCCTAACTCTAAAAAATTAATACTTTTTGGCGTCAATAATCGCGAAAAAAGAGTGATTGATTATTTAGACGAATATTTAGTTATTTGCGAAACTCGAAATTTATCACCCTCAACGATTGGCGGTTATAAAAAATGCAAAAGTGCCCTGTCTGATTTGCACCAATTACATGTTTCATCACTAACACCCGCGATCCTAAAAAACTGGATACAAAAGCAAACGACAGTATTAAAAACCATCCGTAATCAGCTCTCTTTCTTACGTAGCTCGTTAGATGAAGCCATTACAGATGGGATAGTGTCAATTAACCCAGTAAGCCTTGTATCTGCCTCCAGATACCAATCAAATAACAGTGACTATGAAAGCAGTTATATTGTTGACCCATTGTCACCTAAAGAAGTCTCTGCCCTACTTACTGCGGCAAGATATGAGCAATGGAAAAACTTATTTCAGTTTGCCATTAATACAGGGTTAAGAAGCTCTGAACTATGTGCATTGAGATGGAGTGATATTGATTTCATAGAAAATACTGCACACGTGCAATCCGCCAGCGTGGTTGGTGTTATTAAGAAAACCAAAACTAAAGCTGGTACTAGAAAAGTTGAGTTGAATAGTGAAGCCCTGAACGCCCTAAATAACCAGAAGCAATTCACGTTCCTAAAAGATGATGTGATTTTTGAAGATCCGAAAACAAATAAAGCTTGGGCAGGCGCTGACGCAATCAGAAAGAAAGCATGGGTGCCAACTCTGAAGAAAGCAGGTATTCGGTACAGAAATCCATATCAAACTAGACATACCTTTGCCACAAGGCATATAAGCCAAGGTGCCAATCTGTTTTGGCTAGCAGGACAAATGGGACATAAAGGACCTGAAATGCTGTTTAGGCACTATGGGGGGTATCTTAAGGAGTATGATGGGAGCGCAATGAAAAATATTGAACTCCGAACTTAACTTAAGATAAGCAAAATATATATCTAGTTAATATATATGGTGAAAATAAGTCTAACATTACCACCATACAATAAATTTTCATATCTAAAGCCGCCATTACGAAATCTTATGTGTGTAACTATGTATTCACTCTATTTACATCTGTTTTTTTTTTGCTATACTCATTGCATGCCGTGACTAGTGAGAATCTCCGGTCAGCGAACGGCCTCTACAGGCATTAAGATATCTTGCAATACCGCTTCATAACTTGTAATTAATTGAAAAATTACACACTTATGAGGCGGTTTTTGTATGTCTATCCAACCTTACCCTCTTCTTTTGCTTCCTAGTGTTCTTCTTATATTGATATTGGTATACTACCAATATCAAAGGATATAAAAAGTGATATCACATGAGTGTACAGATAAAAGATATATTTGATATTTATTTTAATAATTCAATGGAATTTAATGAGTTAATTCATCTAAATAAAGATGATTATTTAGAGTTAAAAACTTATAAAGGTAAGGAAATTATTGCATACAAAAAAGGTTTCAATAAACTAAAATTACTCCATCGTTTTCTAAATGAAGCCGTCTTTAATCGGATAGAGATCATGAATGATGTTGTCTTTTCATATCGAAAAGGTGTTAACGTATTAAACTGTGTTATGCCTCATAGAAACAGTAATTTTATATTTAAAACTGATATAAATAATTTTTTCCCTTCATTTTCTAGTAAGTTTATAGAAGTTAAATTAATTAATAAATTTAACAATTTTATTATTTCTGACATTAACCAATATTTACCCGAAATAGTTGATATTGTTACTTATAACAATACACTGCCTATAGGATTATCTACATCCCCATCATTAAGTAATATTCTCTTTAGTGACATTGACTTTAAAATAAAATTATTTTCAAATGAAAATGAATATTATTATACACGCTATGCTGATGATATCATCATATCTTCTAATAGGGATATAAATAAAAATACTATATTTGATGATCTCCAGCAAATTTTAACATCAGAGAATGACAATTTTATTCTAAATAAAAGTAAAACAAAATTATTAAGGAAAGGAAATCTCAGAAAAATAATGGGGGTCTGTATTATGCCTGATGGTCACATCACTGTTGATAAAAAATTAAAAAATAATATTGAAACAAAACTTTACTACATGTCAAAATTGAACAATATACACTCCAAAGACTCTGAAACAACAGAGATAAAAAGATATTTATCTGGAATAATTAATTATGTAAGTACTATTGATAATAGCTACATAAATAAACTAAAAAGAAAATATGGTTCAACAATTGTGGAAATGTTTATTAGAAAGAGTCTTATAAAATGAAATTTGAATTATCAATAAATCAAATACAACATTTAACTAATCTTAACGTTAGTTTTGACTTTAGTGAAAGTAAAATATTCTGTATTGTCAGCCATAATGGAATTGGAAAGACAACCCTAATTAAGTCAATGGGAATTTTATTTCAACCAACTATATTTGTAAAAACATCAAATCCATTTATTTTCAATGAAAACAGCGAGCTATTAATTAATTTCGATGATGAAGTTTATGAGTACAGATATAACCCCTCAATCAAGCAAATAGATTGTAGAAACTTAGTCAATAAACAGAATCTAGGAGTAGTCGAACTCCCAATTCCATATGGAAAACGATATGGTGCCTTTTCTAAATTAAACGATATTGATAGTGAGCTAAGAATAAAAATTGCTTTTAACGAATACTCAATACCTCGTGGTTTAATAAATTTTTTAACTTTCATATATCCATATAAAAATTTTTCCGATCTAAAATCAGTAAAAATCAATGGTGAAGAATACTTTTTCAAGATCGTAGGAAACAGCAATTACATTAGAGAAGATTACTTTAGTTCAGGAGAATACTTTGTAATAAATTTATATAGAATAATAAACTCAGAAACTAAACTAGTAATAATAGATGAGATAGATATATCATTAGATTCTTACGCTCAAATACGACTAGTAAAAATATTAAAAAAAGCAAGTGAAGACAATGATAAATTTTTTATATTTACAACACATTCTCTTGCAATGTTAAAATCTATTGATGAGATTGGAATTAACATTTATTACCTTGAAAATTCAAATGGTATTACTGAATTAAAAAAAAGGGGCTATAGTTATATCAAGGGTGTTATGTTTGAATTCAAAGGTAGCGATCGATATATTTTAACTGAAGATGATGTATTAAAGAAATACATTGAAGATAAAATACAGAAAATAACAAATTCATTAACATTCAATAAAAAAGAAAAAATAGAAGTTATTAGTATTGGAGGGTGTGAAAATGTAATTGATTTTTACAAAAAAAACAAAGAAAATTCTTTTTTATGTGAAAGAGATGAAAAAGTTTTAGTTATATTAGATGGCGATGTAAAAGAAGAGATAACAAGAAAAAATAAAGATATCGTTTCAAAATTACTTTTTCTACCTTTCGATTCAGTAGAAAAAGAAATATTTAGAAAGTATAATGATGAAAATGAGACATATAATTTACCATATGTCGGTGAGTTAAAAGGAAAGCCAGAAAGAAGGAATAAAAAGTATTATGAAAAATTAATAAAAAGGACAGGATTTAGCTCAGAGAAATTATTTTCAATAGCAGATAAAGATAATGATGAGGGTGTTCTAGCTTTTGAACAACGAATTACCTGCTTTTTAAAAACATAGTATTACAAGTTTTTCACGTTAAGTTTTTGATACAGCCCTGATGAACTACAAAAAATCAACTTATTGTATAAAAATACAACCCTAGTCCCCCCATGTGCACATCTAGTGCACATGATTAACCCATCATAAAAATACCCTTTAACAATCAATATATTAAAAAATTACGGACTCGGGTTCAACTCCCGCCAGCCCAAATTTGGTGGGTCAGTGATAGGACAACAGGTTTAAAAACAGGAAGTTAGCAAAATCAGTTGGACTAGACACTGGCAACATTAAGACTAGAAAGTGCACGTGAAATGCACGCGCATTTGAAAGTTACTAAAAGCCCACTTCGCTGGGCTTTTTTATTGTTTTCTAAGTACACCTACCATTCACACTTATACCAAAATATAAATAGTTCGTAGTGGTACTGTAGTAAAATCCCATTTCCCCTATTTTATAATATAGGCTTGCTTTTCCGCCTCGCAATTTGGTGGAGAATAAAGTAAGACTAACACGACATTTCACATAAACTCTCCTTATCAGTTTGCTGCATCAGTAGGTATATTCAGGTATACTAAATTACTTATTCTCTTCTCAATACGAATGATTGAAATGATTAAGTTATTCACTAAATACTTTTCGGTTGGAATTTTAAACACTCTTATACATTGGTCCATTTTTGGGCTACTGACAGTGTTCCTTTCAACCTCTCAAGCTATAGCTAACTTAATAGGCTTCATAGCTGCTGTCAGTTTTTCCTTTTTTGCTAATGCAAAATTCACGTTCAAAGCTAAAGCGACTACAGCACGATACTTATCATTTACCTTATTTATGGGGCTATTAAGTTATTTGACTGGTTATGTTTCAGACCAGCTACGATTCCCCCCTATCGCAACTTTAATAATTTTTTCTTCGATTAGCCTCGTATTAGGTTTTCTTTACTCCAAAATCTTTGTTTTCAGAGATACTCCACAATGAAAATATCATTAGTAGTGCCCGTTTATAACGAAGAAGAAGCTATCCCTATATTTTATAAGTCAGTAAGAGAACACCCGATTCTTAATCAATATGATATCGAAATAGTCTTCATAAATGATGGAAGTAAAGACAGCACTGAAAATATTATCAATGCATTAGCTATTGCTGACCCTTTAGTGCTCCCTTTAAACTTCACGCGAAATTTTGGTAAGGAACCGGCTTTGTTTGCGGGCCTTGAATACGCAACTGGAGAAGCTGTAATACCTATTGATGTAGACCTTCAAGATCCTATTGATGTTATTCCACAGCTCATAGATAAATGGCAACAAGGCGCAGATATTGTTCTCGCAAAAAGAGCTAATCGTACTAGTGATACATGGTTAAAACGCAAAACAGCTGAATGGTTTTACAAGCTCCATAATAAAATTAGCGCGCCTGAAATTGAAGAAAATGTTGGCGATTTTAGGTTGATATCTCGTCAGAGTGTCGAATATATAAAATTATTACCTGAGCGTAATTTATTCATGAAAGGTATCCTTTCATGGGTGGGTGGAAAAATTGATGTTGTTGAATACAACAGAGCAGAAAGATCTGCTGGAGAAAGTAAATTCAATGGCTGGAAATTATGGAACTTAGCCTTAGAAGGTATAACGAGTTTTTCTACTTTTCCATTACGCGTTTGGACTTACATTGGTTTATTTGTTGCTTTTGCATCTTTTATCTATGGTGGTTGGATGATGGTAGATAAATTAATTTGGGGTAATCCTGTTCCTGGTTATCCTTCATTACTTGTTTCTATTCTATTTTTAGGTGGAGTTCAGCTTATTGGTATTGGTGTACTCGGTGAGTATATTGGTCGTATTTATACTGAAAGCAAAGCAAGGCCTAGATACTTGCTAAAAAAGACAGATTATATTGAGAACAAAAATGACTAACTACTTAAAACGTATTAATTTAGGCTACATAAGTGTCCTAATTGTCTTTTCGCTTATTTTTTTAGTCGAATACTATACACCTATGCATTCTGATGACTATGTGTATTATATTAAAGGAAATTCATTATCTGCTCATGTATCTCACTACCTTTCATGGAGTGGAAGATTTGTATCAGACTATTTTAGCACTCTAGTTCTTACATCAGGCTCTAACATACTAAAAAATAGTATGATTGCATTTGTATTAACAATGATGATCTTTTTAATTACTAAAATAAGTAGTAACTCTGACACAAGTAAAAAAACATTTTTTTTACAGTTTATTGTTTTATTTTCAATTTACTGGGTTACAAACCCAGCTCTTGGTCAAATTGTTTTTTGGGTTGTTGGTGCAGCAAATTATCTTGTCACAAATTTATTTATTGTTATTTATCTTTATTTTTTATTTCGTTATCTTGATGATAAAAAGTGTCTAATCCCTCTCATAATCAGTTCTTTTTTTGCTGGATGCAGTAATGAAAATACGAGTTGGATTATAGTTGCCATTTCAGTAATTACCTCCTGTTATGTTTTTTTTAAACATAAAAACAGACTTATTATCTTTTCATCTGTACTTGTTATACTTGGGTTTGTAACTTTGATTTCGAGCCCTGGTAATTTTCATCGAGCTGCTCTTTTCACTGACTTTTACTCCCTCAGTACGATAGAAAAAATCACATATTTTTTATCGGATAAACTTTCACATTCATTTACTAAAACGTGGGGTGTACTAGTTGCTTCATTACTTTTACTACTAACTTATGTAGGTGAAAAGAAGTCAAAAAGCTTTTATCTTTCATTATTGTTTATCGTATTAGGCTTTTTAAGTATATTTTCCATGGTTGCATCCCCAACATTTCCTACTAGGTCTTTGAGTGGCGCTCACCTTTTTTATGTTATTTCATGCTCCTTTTCTATTGGATACGCATTTAGTATGAAAAATAAAAGAGGAATCGCAATTACATATTTTATTGGTATTTTAACTCTTTGTGGTTTCATTTTTTCATATATTCAAATGGTCTATTCATATAATGCAATAACGACTCAAGAGAAAATAAGAATTTATGCAATAAACGAAGAAATAATTGGTGATTCTAAAACCGATAAGATACCCGAGTATTACTATCCACGCTCTTTCAGAGGTGGTGACGAAATGGATTTATATCATAATCCTAATGCAATGGCTGAATACTTTAACATTAGCCATCCGATTGAAACCTATAAAATAGACTATAACTACGCAGTTATTTTAGATGGGATAAAACTGCCACTACCTAATGTAACAAATACAAATGTTTCAAATCTATTCTTAGGTAAAGATAGATTTTTGAAAGGAACAACTATAGCCCTACAACTTGTTGATAACAAAAAGTTAATGTCAAATGAAAGCTATAGAATAATAGTAATGGATGACAAAAACAAAATACATACTGAAGAGAATAACAAGATAGACTCTATTTATGGTATGAATTTAGTTGGTTTCACTATTCCAGTTTCACCTAAAAATATAAAATCCATTAATTTCATTGTAGATATGGATAACAAAAAAACAATTGAACAACAAGTGATCTTTTAATTTAAGTGTGGTGTGCATATTACAATGCACGCCACACTTTTATTTATTAATATCACTTAACTTATTCGATACCATCCCATCAGCATGATATAGGCATTGGTAACTGTTAAGGCCGTTCCTGAACCGAGGTTTTCCGTGTTACCTGAATAAGTATGCGTATGCGGCCCACTATTAGACGTTTCACCTGACCATTTGTTAGTTCAGTAAACTAAAGTCCCCGACTATATATCAGCAAGTACCAATCACCCCAGCTGATATTTCTTAAAGTTCTCGGCTTGTTCCAGCACGCTTTTATACACCTCGTCATTGGCCACTGGTGGGAAGCCATAACGGTGCAATAATAAAATCAGGTCGACTTTCAGCTTAGCTTTAATATCGTCTCGGTTGCTCCAGTCAGGGTATTGTGTGCTGTCATCCACAATCCGCTTCATATCCTTAGCAAGTGCCAGCATTTTGTCGTCATCGTAGGTAAAATCGTATTTCTGGCACATATGCAACAAAATATCGAGGAAAGCTTTTTCTTCCATATCGATACCTATGCCTTTAAATGACATCATTTCCGCCTTGATGTCATAAATCATATCCGCCATTTGTGCCGTGAAATCGTCGAACTCTTCGCCATTGAGCACATCATTCTCTTTGCGTTGGTTATATTGCTCAACTAAAGCTTGAAAACGCTTGGAAAAGTTGATCCCTTGGAGTTGATTGACCTTTTGAAAATCACTAATGGCTTTTTGTAGCATCTTTTGTAGCAGCTGCATTTTTGTGTTTGGCAGTTTGATTTTATTGATGCGCGCCATGTATTCATCATCAAAAATATCGATGGTTTCCGCTTTGTCATCACCCAACGTGAAAATCTCTTCCACGCCTTCGGCTTTGAGCGCATCGGCTATCATTTCTCGCACTTTTTGGTTCATTTGCGCTGTATCCGGTGCGTCCCCTTTCGTTAATTTGTAAACGATGGAGCGTACCGCGAGATAAAAATGAATGTGTTCACGTTCATCTTGAGTAATATCTTCACTGCCCACACACACATCATAAGCGGCTTTCAACCGCTTCACTAAGCCCATAAAACGCAGTTCAACTTTCTTGGTTTGCAAGATAAATTCAGCCGCCCGATTAAGGCAGTCTAATTGCAGCGTTGGCGAACCTGAAAAGTAATCATCGCTATCAAATTTATGGAATACTTGCGCCAATAAGTTCAAGTGATTACGCACTTCAACGATAGATTGCTGAATATCTTCGAAATTAGACTTATCCGCTTTCGAATACATGGCCAACGCCATATTCATGCGACTTTTAATACCAATATAGTCAACCACTAATCCCTTTTCTTTTCCTTCGAAACGGCGATTCACGCGGGAAATAGTTTGAATAAGATTATGCTTTTGTAATGGCTTATCGATGTAAATAGTATCCAGTTCTGGTACGTCAAAACCGGTCAGCCACATATCCACCACAATGGCTATTTTGAAGTTGGATTTCGGGTTCTTAAATTGTTTATCTAACTCTCTGCGGTAATCTTTCGTTCCCAGCAAATTGTACATGGCCTCATGGTCATCTTTTCCACGAGTCATCACCATATTGACCATCGGCAGGCGCATCAATTCGCTTTTCTCTTGCTCAGTGAGTTCGACACCCTCTATTGCCAGTTTCGCCTCAAACCACTCTGGCCGTTGTAACTTCAGGCTCTGATAAAAGGCATAGGCAATTTCACGGCTAGCGCAAACCACCATTGCTTTGCCTTTGATGGTTGAACCTTCTTCCACCCGCTTTTCATAATGTTGCGCAAAATCCTTCGCTAGCGCATCAATACGGTCAGGATCCCCTAAAATGGAGTTCATGTTTGCGGTGGCTTTTTTGCTTTCTTCTATCTGATATTCGCTGGTGCCTTGGGCTTCACACTCTTGGTAATAGCGTTCGATCTCTTCTAATTTGCTGTTATCAAGGGCGATTTTAGCTGCACGCCCTTCGTACACAATGCGTACAGTAATTTCATCATTCACCGATTCGGTCATGGTGTAGCTATCGATAGTTTCACCAAATACATCTAAGGTGGCGTCGATAGGCGTTCCCGTAAAACCAACGTAAGTGGCATTCGGCAGTGAATCATGCAAATATTTAGCAAAACCATAAGTCTTTTTAACCGTGCCGTCTTCTTGGTTAATACTGATTTTTTGGTCGAGGTTAATTTGGCTACGGTGAGCTTCATCCGAGATACAGATAATATTACTGCGCTCAGAAAGCAGTTGAATATCTTCTGTGAATTTATGAATGGTGGTGAGGAATACCCCGCCACTGGCACGCCCTGCTAACTTGTCGCGCAAATCTTGTCGGCTGGTGACCGGGACAATAATTTCATCGCCAATAAAGGCTTTTGCATTGCAAAACTGTTTTGCTAGCTGTTCATCAAGGTCGGTTCGGTCGGTGATTAAAATAATGGTTGGGCTAGCGAAATCGACGCTTTTCATCAATAAGCGTGCTAAAAATTGCATGGTGTAGCTTTTACCACAGCCAGTGGCACCAAAGTAGGTGCCCCCTTTACCGCTGCCACCAATATTTTCACCATCCACATTTATCTGCTTACGCTCTTTTTCGATGTTGTAATACAGCTTACGAGCCGCGTAATACTGCGGATAACGGCAACAAACCTTAACTGAGGTCTTGCTGGTATCAGGAAAGAAAATAAAGTTTTTCAATACATCCAATAAACGAACGGGATGAAATAGCCCCTCGATCAGGGTATATAGGCCATTGATGCCTTGTTTTTCCGTTGATTCGTTACCGTTGATTTTACGCCATGCATAATAGAATTCATAAGGGGCAAATAGGTTACCCATTTTGTTATTCACGCCATCACTAAGAATACACAAGGCGTTATAAACAAATAGCTTAGGAATATCTCGACGATAACGCACGCAAAGCTGTGTCCATGCGTCAAATAGGGTAGCTTCTTCACCTCGCACCGCTGATTTAAATTCGAAGACCACCAGCGGTAAACCATTAACGAATAAAATTGCATCAGGGATGCGCAGTTGTACTCCACCGTCCCGCGCTTGCCCTTCTATTTCTAGCTGGTTAACTAGCCGATAGCGGTTATTATCTGCCTCCGAGGCGATATCTTCCCCAGCAAATAATTTAACCAATTGAGCAGGCAATGTTTGGGTATCGAGCAGTTCGATATACAGGTCTTTTTGCTTGCGGTCTTCGCGTTTGAGTAAAAAACCATTACTGAGCCAATGGCAAAAAGTTTTATTACTTTGGTATAGGTCGCTGGCTGGCAAAGATTGTAATTGCAGAACAATCGTGGTGATTTCACTTTCAGTGATGCCATCTGCTTGATATTGGTTAGCAAGGTACTGACGTAAGTCGTCCACTATCAGCACTTCGCTATTGTCTTTACGTGGAATTGTGTTGCCGACATAATGCGGATAGCAGGTTTTTCCTGCATTGTTTGCATGTTGTCCTAGCAGTTCAATAATTGCCTGTTCCAATTTGGCTTCGGTGAAGATATGGCTCATGTCAGTGGTTTCTTGTCTGTTTTATAAATTGTTTTTTATCGCGTTTTTTAATTAAGCTAGTTTAATTGATTCGATAACAAAAACCGCTGCACAATAAGAAAAATGTGAAGCGGTCGAGTAAATTAGATAAGTGTTTCTTCTGGAAGATCTATTTTGATGTCGTCTAAAGACAGCTCACCGGAGATTAATTTAGGGAGGAGAGTGTCGCGGAGTTGGGTTAATGTGTTGTTCTCTCTCATTCCGACAACTATTTTTCTTAAAAAATCATCACTCTGTTTTTTATAAGCTGCTAATACACTTGAATTAGGCAAAATAATATTGAATTTATCTATATCTTTTTTTCCTAAATGAGCAACTGTTGTTCCAACCTGAGCCATTTCTTCTATAGCTAAAAGAGGAGCAAGAGAATATTTAACAAAAAGATTACTGATGTTAGTACCTTTGGGTTTTGCAAGAAATAATCGTTGATTTAAATAAGCATCATCCCCAGACCAAATAGTCGCTCTAAACTCTGCATCCATTCCAACAATGATATCCCCTGCTATTATTTGTGTTTTCTTTGGATGTAGCTCTACACTAAATACTTGTGGTGCGCCTGTTTTTAAATCTCGAATGCGAACAATTGGCTTACCTTCGCCTAACTCGTTGAAAAGACTTGACTTAAATGGGGCTCCAAAAATGATATCCATGCTTTCATAAATTGAAGAATAAAACCAACCCTTTGGCACCCACCCCCCAAGCCCCAATGCAGGCTCTGAACACTTTTCAAAAGCATCAGGAAATAACTGACGGATATCCTCTGGTAACGGCTTAAAACCATTACTTTCACGCACAGTTTTACGCAATTCAACCCGACTAAGTAATTCTTCTGAAAAAGCTAAATCCTGCTCAAAAAAACCAGCTTCTAACGCATTATCAATCACAGGGTCAAAATCCATAAACCAGGATTTAAATAGCGTTTGCGCCATTTGCTCGAGAGTTTGATTAATTTCGCGATTAAGTGTAATTTTGTCGTTAATGCAAATAAACTGCTCAGCGATTCGATCTTGAATATTTCGACTTGGTAGTTCAATCTCTAAATTTCTAACTGCATCTTTTGTGATCGTTTTAGTTACTGAACCATTAGCAAAGCTCTTCACATATGCCTCATTTACCCTCAGATAAAGGTAAACATATATTGGATTTGCTTTTGCGGCATCAACTCTAAGCAAAAAAAGATTCATAGCTAATGATACAGGGACTTTCAAGTTAGGCATCAAATAACTAGACCCCGCGTTCGCTATTTTATTCATAATAATATCATTAGGATACACCTTAGACTTTGCAAGAAAACTATAAGCATGTTTGCTAATGTATTTTAAATTATTAGTAAAATCTTCCTGTTCAAAATTAGTTGTACGAATCATTACAGCAAAATCAGGCTTATCGAGTAATACAACATTTTCTTTTAGCTTCTTATAAGCCCCATTAGCATGATAGTCAGTTAATACACTTAACAGTTCACCTAACTTAACTTTACTCCCCATACCCCAGCGCCTCCATATTTTTACGGATAGCTTTATCAAGCTCTGCCGCTTCATCCATCTGGCGATAAAGGGTTTGGGTCAATTCTTGCATCTTGGTTTCAAACGACACACCGTCATCTTCGACCTCCGCAGCGCCCACATAGCGCCCCGGTGTGAGTACAAAATCATTGGCCTTGATATCGTCAAGGGAGGCAACCTTGCAAAAACCGGCTTGGTCTTGATACTGCTCAATACTGATTTCTTTGGCTACAACACGACGTTTCAGTTCACTTTCGCTACTGCGCCATGCATGGAAGGTATCAGCGATAGTGGCGATATCCTCACCTGTAAGTTCTTTTTGGGTACGGCTGATCATGGTGCCGAGGTTACGGGCATCGATAAACAAGGTTTCCCCTTGGCGGTCGCGATAACCATATTTGGCGCTCGCGTGTTTACTTTTACTGATAAACCACAGGCAAACAGGGATTTGCGTGGTAAAAAATAACTGGCCGGGCAGTGCAATCATGCACTCAATACGGTCATCTTCAATAAGCTTTTGGCGAATTTCCCCCTCACCACTGGTATTCGAGCTCATGGAACCGTTGGCTAACACAAACCCGGCAACCCCATCTTCACTGAGCTTAGATAACATATGCAAAATCCACGCATAGTTAGCGTTGCCCGTCGGTGGAGTGCGGAAACCCGCAAAACGTGGGTCGTTGGTCAGCTCGGCTTCATTACGCCAATCTTTTAAGTTAAACGGCGGGTTTGCCATAATAAAATCGGCTTTTAAGTCAGGGTGCTGGTCTGCGAAAAAGGTATCCGCTGGGCGTTCCCCTAAATTGCCCGTAAGCCCCCTCACCGCCAAGTTCATTTTCGCCAGTTTATAAGTGGTGCTGGTCAGTTCCTGCCCATAAATCGCAATATCTCTACTTTTCCCTTGGTGGCTTTCCACAAATTTCAACGATTGCACAAACATACCGCCCGAGCCGCAGCACGGGTCATACACTTTGCCTTGGTAAGGCTCTAACATTTCAGCTAGTAGGGTTACGACCGATTTAGGGGTATAGAACTCGCCCCCGCCTTTACCTTCGCTCGCAGCAAAGCGCCCTAAAAAATACTCATAAACACGGCCGACGAGATCTTCTTCCCCTACCCCACACTCCGTGGCAAGGGTATCGATGTTTTCAATGCTGTCGATCAGTGAGGCAAGCCTTTTCGGTTCAAGCCCTTGGCGAGAAAAATAGTTATCCGGCAATGCGCCTGTCAGTGATGCGTTGCTTTTTTCAATGGTGGATAACGCAGTATCAATAATCACCGCGATATCATCTTGTTTCGCACGCTCTTGCACATAAGACCAGCGGGACTGTTGCGGCAAAAAGAAAACGTTATCTTGCTGATAGAAAACATCCATATCAACAAAGGCTTCCTGACCATTTTTGATTAATTCGCTACGTTTGGCTTCGAATTTGTCACTAATAAATTTCAGGAACACCAAACTGAGTACCACATGCTTATACTCAGAGGATTCAACGCTACCACGCAGTTGATTAGCGGTATCCCAAAGGGTTTCTTCAAAGCCTTTGGTTGGTTTTTTCGCGGGTGATTTTGCCATGTCGATAGATTCTCTTTTCTTATCAATTATTATCGGAGAGCACTGAGTTAGTGTTGATTGTTTTTACGCCAGCTGCCGATAATGTATACAAAATAGGTATGAAGAAGATTATCTCATAAAATCAGATGGGTTTGGGCGGCTACCGCCGAAATTCTTTTTGAAACATCCACTTTAATGTCCACTGTGATCTTACCCATAACGCGCTGATACACGGCCAAATTAGAGAATTAGCGTGGTATCGGCAGCAAAATCCAAAATAATAATTTCAAAATAATTAGAGAGAAAAACTTGAAGTTATATTGTTATGTTATAACATAACCTACACATATCGGATCTATATTGGGTTTATTAATGAGAACAACAGCATTAGCAACTTTTTTTATTTTATTTCTAGGGAACCATAATTCGAGTTTTGCCGTTTCTACTGCAAAAGACTCAACAATTACTGTCACAGCAACAGGTATAGAAACGGAACAATTTGAAGCACCTTCCATCGTTAATGTAATACACAACAATACGGCATTAACTCATACCTCAATGACTGCGGGGGGGCTGTTAAAAGGGATCGCGGGGATCAGTGAAGTTGGCGTAGGTCGTACTAATGGGCAAACATTTAACTTACGGGGTTATAACAAAAATGGGGTTTTAGTTCTGGTTGATGGCGTAAGACAGGACACTGGAATGGACAAGGGAAGTGCGACATTTGTCGACCCATTTTTAATCCAAAAAGTTGAGGTTGTCAGGGGACCTATGTCAAGTTTGTATGGTAGCGGTGGACTTGGGGGAGTCATTGATTATCGAACTGCAAATGCAAAAGATTTTCTGGATGTTAACGAGAAATATGGCTTTCGCGTATTTACTGCAGGGGCAACAGGGGACCATAGCTATGGAACAGGGGCGATGGCATATGGGCGAACAGCACAATTTGATGGCTTGCTTTCGCTGACCCAACGTCAGCGAGGTAATATTTATCAAGGAGATGGGTACTCCGCTCCAAATGATGAAGAAAATAACAGCTTGTTTGCCAAAGGTGAATATGCGATTGACGAGAACCAAAGTGTAAGCGGCAGTATCAAACACTATCGTAGTAAATCAAAAGAACCTGGCAACCCAACAGTCACGAGTCCTAGTGTTGATAATTCAGAATACTATCACCGCAATATTACTCAGCGTGATATACAAATGAATTATCATTTTAACCCTACTTATTCAGGCTTAATTGATTTGAATACACTGCTTTATTCTTCTGAAGTGGATGTTCATTCAACACCTGCGGGACAAAAAAGTAAACACCGCAATAGCTCAAGTTATGGAACAAAAATAACGAATACGAGTGTGATCCAATCGCCATTATTTGGTCAACAGATTATTGTCGGTGGCGAATTTTATCATCAAAAGCACCAACCTTCAGGTGCTGAAACCGTCTACCCTGATGGGAAAATTAATTTTTACTCAGGGCTAATCCAAGATGAGATTACATTACGTGATTTACCAATGACTTTTATCATTGGTACTCGTTATGACCATTACCAAAGTAGCAATTCAAAATATGGTGATTTAACGGCTAGCAACTACTCGCCAAAAGCTGCAATTGTATTAAATCCAACCGATTGGCTGATGTTATTTGGTTCGGCATCTTCAGCTTTTCGGGCCCCCACAATGGAAGAAATGTATCGTGATGGATTACATTTTTATTCACGAGGGAAACCTAATTATTGGGTACCAAATCCAAACTTAAAGCCTGAAACTAATCATTCACAGGAGATTGGAGCGGGCCTGACATTTGATTCTATTTTCTCTGAGGGAGATAACATCGAACTGAAAGGCAGCTACTTTAATACCCATGCGAAAAATTATATAGCAACGCATGTTGATAGAAAAAAGGGAATTACCTATGCAAATAATGTCGCGTTAGCAAAAATTTGGGGATGGGATATCCAATCAAGTTATGAACATCGTGATTTCAAATTAGGCCTATCCTATAACCACACTGATGGGATTGATGCTAATAATCGTGAATGGTTAGGAAATTTAAGTCCTGATACGGTGGTCACTTCTCTAGAAATACCCACATCACTCAGTGACGTATCCGTCGGTTGGCGAGGCACTTTTGTCGCGCCAGCACGCCATGTGAAAACAGGCACGGACACTCAAGCAGGCTATGTTTTAAATACATTTTCTGTGGATTATCAACCTCTCGAAAATCTAAAAGGCGTAACCGCTGCGTTAGTTTTAGATAATGCATTAAATAAGCAAGCGAATTCAATTCAAGGTGCTCCTATTGCGGGCCGCTCTGTTAATGTTTTTGTTAGTTACCAATGGTAAATAGGAATACTGAAATGAAATACCAATTAATTACGATTAGTTTATCCACATTGTTGATGACATCTATAGCATCCGCTCATGATGTTTGGCTCACTGCTAAGCCAATAAGCGACCGTATTATTGCTGAGATTGGCTATGGCCATGATTTCCCGTCGAAAGGACGCTTACCTAATCGGCAGGATTACTTTGTATTACCGCAAATAACGACAGAACAAGGAAGTGAACCATTAGAAAGCACAGAAACAGATTATGTCTATGAATATAAGCAACATCTAAAAAATACAGAAAACTTTATTATATCAACAAATATGAAACCGATGTTTTGGTCTAGAACTAAGAAGGGTTGGCGGCCACTAGATAAGCAACAAGCAGAACAAGCGAGCTATTGCCAATTCAGCGTTAAATTCGCTAAAACGATCGTGAGTGACGGAAATCTAAAATTAGATAGTTATATCTTTAAACCTATAGGGCAAGAGTTAGAAATAGTCCCAATTAATAATATTTTTTCTAATAATGAGCAGGTAGATTTATTTCAGGTTTTTTACCGCGGTAAGCCACTTAGTCATAGCCAAGTTGAAATAGATTCTGCTGAATATATTAAAAATAGTCATAATCATAGCCACAGTCATGCAGCTAATAACGAATCAAAGCACCCGCCACATACTGCGGAGTATTCGGTGACGAGTAATAATGATGGCATTATTTCAATTAAGCATTTACCTGCTGGTGAATGGATGTTATTAACTAAGTATAAGCAACCATTTGAAAATAGAGAACAATGTGATGAAAGTGTGGCGGTAGCATCGTTGTCATTTAAACGTTAATCGCAATATTTTTACGGCTCTGACAGCTATCTCATAGACAGAATCGAATTATCAATGAGATAGCTTTTTCTTGAGGGTTAGTGACAATAGATAGTTAATCCAATTTCAGTTTTGATGATAACCATTATTTTGCTTAACAAACGCAAAAAATAAGGCGGGAGTTACCTTTCCCGCCTAATGTTATCATTTTATTTATCAGGTTGTTAGATGTATTTCGTTACCAGAACAGTGCATATAAAACGCATAAGATAACCATAATTGCGTATGACGCAATATTGAAGCCTTTTGAGGTTTTAAATGTCTCTGACGTTAGGATAATTGCCCCCTCACAGTCATCTTCTTTTGCTGTTGTTAAGCTTATCAAACCAATCACCACCGCAGTAAAGAAGAAGGTGTACATCATTTGGTCTAGGAATGGCATACCTAATGGCATCAGTTTTAAGAATAATGCAAATGGGATGGAGAGCAGTACACCGATGATCGCCCCTTTCGCATTGGTTTTCTTCCAAAACAAGCCTAATAAGAAGACAGCTAAGATACCTGGGCTAACTAACCCCGTATATTCCTGAATATATTGGAAAGCTTGTCCAATGTTACCCAGTAATGGGGCGATAAAGCAGGCAACAATTAAGGCAACAACCGCACTAACCCGCCCAACATTCACTAATTTGTGATCAGATGTGGATGGAGCAATGTATTCTTTGTAAATATCCATGGTGAAAATAGTTGCTACTGAGTTCAGCATGGAAGCTAAAGAAGAGACGATCGCTGCAGCTAATGCAGCAAATACAACCCCTTTAGCGCCTACGGGTAAGAACTGCGTTAACCATGGGTAAGCTTTATCTGCCTGTGCCAGCGTAGGTATATGCTCTTGTGCCATCGTACCTAATCCTGCCAATAACGCTGGATCAGAAACAATCACATATGCCGCGATACCGGGTACGACAACGAGGATTGGGACAATAAGTTTGAGAAATGCCGCGAAAACCAAACCTTTTTGCGCTTCATTAATCGATTTAGCGGCTAATGCACGTTGAATAATATATTGGTTAAAGCCCCAGTAATATAAATTGGCAACCCATAACCCACCAGTTAACACGGCAATACCCGGCAAATTGCTAAATTGCGGGTTGTCTGGGCTTAAGATCATTTCAAAATGCGCAGGTGCCTCGCTGGCCATACGACTCATACCCGCGAATAACCCTGCATCACCACCAATATAGCTCACTGCCATTATCGTGGTTAAAAAACCGCCTAAAATTAAGAAGAAAACTTGTACCACATCCGTCCATGCAACTGCAGACAAACCGCCATAAAGCGAGTAAATCACTGCAAATAATGCTAAGCCAAAAATAGCATAATGCATTGGGATACCAAGGATTGTTTGTAATGCTAACGACCCTAAATAAAGAACTGATGTTAAGTTAACAAAGATAAATAATGCCAACCAGAATACCGCTAAGATTGTTTTTAACGTTTTATTAAAACGTTTTTCAACAAATTCTGGAATAGTGAAAATACCTTTATCAATAAACACTGGCATAAAGTATTTTGCGACAATAATCAGTGTTAATGCTGCCATCCATTCATAGGATGCGATGGCCAAACCTATTGAAAAGCCAGAGCCCGACATACCAATAAACTGCTCTGCTGAGATATTTGCCGCAATCAATGAAGAACCGATTGCCCACCAAGGTAATGTTTTTCCTGCTAGAAAATAGTCTTTTGTACCTTTTTTTTGCCCTTTTTTATCTCGAGAAACCCAAAGACCAACACTAATAATGACAAGCACATACAGAATGAATATTCCGTAATCTAATGTGCTTAACCCAACCCCTTCAGTTTGCATAATCAAATTCCTTCACCAAATGATAACGAAGTAAGTGTAAACGTTACCACAAAATTTCACCGTTAAATGAATCACATATTTTCACAATATCCTCTAAAATATTAACTTAATGAGCTAACTAGCCGAAATTAATACAAAAAATCATTGATAGATAGAAAAATAGTGATGGCAGGAAATCTGTTTTATAGTAAAACCGTGAACTCCATCAAATATGAATGAAAACGTTTACACAAAATAATGTCATTCTATGACCTATATAGGAGTTAAGCGTGCAAAGGTCTAACTGAATTACGCTGAACCAATGTCGGAGAGTAAATCAAGCTTTCACCTGTTGTTTTTTCCCCTCTCGCTAAAGAGAGTGCTAGCTGGGTGGCTTTTTCTGCCATCATTTGGATAGGGTAACGAATGGTTGTTAAGCGTGGGTGGATATAGCGGGCAATCAACACATCATCAAAACCAATCACTGAGACCTGTTCTGGCGAGTGAATTTCATTTTCATCTAATACTGCGATGGCTCCTGCAGCCATAAAATCGTTATAACCCACGACCGCTGTAATTTCGAGCGATTTTATCAGCAAGTTCGTCATCGCTTGCTCTCCACCTTCTCCATACGGCACGCCATATTCAATATAACTATCAGACAGTTGAATACCATTATTTTTTAATGCATCCCGATAACCTTGTAAACGTTGCACCGCATCCTCAATTTGGTGATTTGAAGAAATGTACGCAATTTTAGTATGACCATGTCGAATGAGATGCTCTGTCGCTAAATAAGCGCCCTTGTAATTATTTAATGAAATACAGCGGTTTGCAATTTCATCAATATGGCGGTTTATCAGTACCATACTTGGGACTTCTTTCGCATATTGTAGCAATTCTGCATCATCAAGTGCTTTAGAGTGGATCACCAGAGCATCACAGCGGTTGTTGATCAACAGCTCAATAGATTGGCGCTCTTCCTTTGCGTTATGGTAACCATTACAAATCAGAATATGTTTACCGTTTTTATGCGCTACGCCATCAACGGCTTTGACCATCACGCCAAAAAAAGGGTCGGAAACATCGTTAACTAACACCCCAATGGTATTTGAACTTTGGTTCACAAGAGCACGAGCTGCGGCATTGGGACGATAACCCAGCTTATTCATTGCACTCTTTACTGAGACAATAGAAGCTTGACTCGCCTTCGGTGATTGGTTAATCACTCGAGAAACAGTTGCAACCGACACACCGGCTTCTTTTGCCACATCTTTGATTGTCGCCATCGTATACCTCTACAATTAGGATGGCTTATTAAACAATGCCCTAGGATTAAAAACAATGGCATAGCGCATATTAAAATTATTTAAATTAAAATAATGGGTTTATGGTGCAAAAAAGAAAACACCGCGGAGATGCGGTGTTAATGATGTCTAGATTTAGAACATAAATTGATAACAGGTTTCACTACAATAAATTTGATTAGGCTGTGAAATTGGGCTGTATCGCTCTCCCCATTCGGGATGATTAACGGCATCAGGAGGAAACTGCGTTTCAAATGCCACCCCGGAAAAAGGCGCATACGATTTGGTTTTACCTGCGACTGAAACCAAATAATTCCCGGTATAAAGCTGCATGGTGGGCATCGTTGTAAAAATATTCATTTTTACGTCTCCCTCAGGAGCGCTCAACGATGCTACCGCTTTGCGCCCATCGATACAGGCTGAATCAAGCACAAAAGTGTGGTCATAGCCCCCAGCTGCAACTTGGTCATTGTCTTGTAGAAAATCACGACCAATGAGTTTGCTTTGGCGAAAGTCAAAATTACTACCAGTGACATCACGCCACTCTCCACTCGGGATCCCTGTTTTATCTGTTGGTAAATAATAATCACCGTGTATCGTCAGAGCGTGATCTAACACCGTTTTTTCGCTACCCTCCCCCGCCAAATTAAAGTAAGTATGGTTGGTTAGATTTACAGGGCAGACCTTCGTAGTTTGGTGTTTATAACGGATAATCACTTGATTTTCATCTGTTAACTCATAACTCACTTCAACACGCAATTCCCCTGGAAAACCTTGATCACCATCCGGTGAGGTAAGTGAAAAAATTACCTTTTGGGCACTTAGTTGCGAAACAGCCCAAATACGATAACTAAAATTATCTTTCCCGCCATGTAAACAATGCGCCCCTTGATTGGCTGATACTGAGTAATTTTCACCGTGAATGGAAAAACGGGCATTTGCGATACGGTTAGCCACGCGCCCAACGGTCGCGCCCAAATACACATCCTGCTCTGCGTGTTGCTCCACATTCGGTGAACCTAAAACGACATCCCGTTTTCCACTCGCTAGCGGCAGAATACAGCTCATCCAGCTTGCCCCTAGACTTGTCAGGGTCATTTCTATACCATTTTTATTGGTTAACACTATGACTTTGGGTGTTTGATTTTTTTCTTGATTAAACAGCATGTTATATCAACTTTTTCAATATGTTAATTTGGTTTTAACTTACCACACTCGCACCTGAGCTTGGTTGGCAAACATAAATATCGGCTTGCAGACCTGTCGCTTTCTGGTATTGCGCTTCTACTGCGTCAATTACAGGCTGCACACATTGTTGCTGCATTAATGCCACCACACAACCACCAAAGCCTCCGCCAGTCATTCGCACCCCACCTTGAGTACCTAAAACGGACTTAACGATATCCACTAAAGTATCAATTTCTTGAACTGTAATTTCAAAATCATCACGCATAGAAATATGTGATTGCGCCATTAGCTCGCTTAGCTGCAATAAATCATTCTGTGTTAATGCTTTTGCTGCTGCCAAAGTTCGCTCGTTTTCACTGATCACGTGCTTGGCTCGCTTAGCAACAACAGGGGATAATTGATGCTGCTTCTGTAAAAACTCATCAAAAGTGACATCGCGTAACGCTTTCACCCCAAACAAATTAGCGGCTTCTTCGCATTGTTGGCGACGAGTATTGTATTCACTTCCAACCAAGCCACGTTGTTTATTTGAATTGATTATCATCACAACCAAATCATCAGGGATGGAAATAGGAAATAGCGCTAAACTGCGGCAATCAATCAATAGAGCATGACCTTCATCACCACAAGCTGAAATAAGTTGGTCCATAATGCCGCAGTTACAACCGACAAATTGGTTCTCCGCTTGTTGGCCATTCAGTGCGATATCTTGTTGACTAATATCTAATTGATACAATGCTTTCAGTGTCTGCCCAATCACCACTTCGAGTGAGGCAGAAGAACTCAAACCTGCCCCCTGCGGTACATTTCCACTCACAGCAATATCGCAACCGTTAAATGAAAACCCACGTTGTAAAAGGAACTTCACGACACCGCGAATATAGTTTGCCCACATTTTTTCAGGCAAAAATGCAATTTCGCTATCCAAGCTGAATTCATCGCACTCATTATGGTAGTCAGCCGCAACGACTCGGATTATACGGTCATCTCGTTTTGACGCGGCGGTCATCGTTTGGTAGTCAATGGCACAAGGCAATACAAAACCATCATTGTAGTCAGTATGTTCACCGATAATATTCACGCGCCCTGGGGCTTGAACATAAATTTCAGGTTGATAACCAAAGGTCTTTTCAAACGAGGAGGCAACAGTTTGCTTTAACGTTTCCATTTTTAATTATCCTTAATGCGTAATTTGCTTAACCCAGCAAACAGCTAAGTTAATTGTAATTTGATAAATCATTTAGCGGTTTAGCTTTGTTTATAATGGCAGTCACTCACATCACGCAAACGTTGTGCGGCTTGTTCAGGTGTGAGGTCCCGCTGGGTTTCCGCTAACATTTCATAACCCACCATGAATTTTTTCACTGTCGCTGAGCGCAATAATGGTGGATAAAACAAGGCATGTAATTGCCAATGTTCAATGCCTTGGCTGTCATTCATAAAAGGCGCAAAGTGCCACCCCATTGAATATGGGAAAGAACAGTGAAATAGATTATCGTAACGGCTTGTGAGTTTTTTTAGCGCAACAGCAAGGTCTGCACGAATAGTTTCATTCATTTCATCCATACGTCGAATATGTCGTTTCGGCAACAGCATGGTTTCAAATGGCCAAGCCGCCCAATAAGGGACAAGAGCAATCCACTCTTCAGTTTCGACAACAATCCGTGAACCATCTTGCTGTTCCGCTTTAATGTAATCGGTCAATAAGTTACGACCATGGCGTTGATAATATTGCGCGAGAAAATGGTCCTTGCGTGCAATTTCATTCGGTAAAAAATCACTCGCCCAAATTTGTCCATGAGGATGAGGTTGAGAACACCCCATTATTTCCCCTTTATTTTCAAAAACTTGAACCCAAGTATAACGCGCACCTAACTCAGCAATTTGTTGTTGCCATGTTTCGACAACGCCTTCAATGTCAGATACCGACAGTTCTGGCAGCGTTTTACTGTGATCAGGTGAAAAACAGATCACTCGGCTGACACCACTCACCGATTGTGACTGAAACAATTCAGATTGATTATCAGGTTGGGCGCAGGGTTGTGCTAATAGCGCACCATGGTCGTTTTGGAAGACATAAGTTCCCTGATAGTTAGGATTCACTTCCCCTGAAACCCGTGTATTACCCGGGCAAAGGAAACAATGCTCATCATATTGAGGCAACTCCTCTATTGATGGTTTTTCATCTTTACCGCTCCACGGTCGTTTTGCTCGATGAGGAGACACCAGAACCCACTGCCCCGTTAATGGGTTATAACGACGATGAGGGCAATCAGACGGGTTAAATGGCATTGTATTCATTTCATTTATCTCCTAAACCTCATAGCCATTGGGATTATTTGATTGCCAACGCCAGCTGTCAGTCGCCATATCCTCTAGGGTTCGCTCCGCTTGCCATCCGAGTTCACGGTATGCTTTTTCTGGTGTTGACCAATATTCTGCGATATCCCCAGCACGGCGTGGTTCAATCACATAAGGAATGGCTTTTCCAACTGTTTTTTCAAAGGCGTGCAACATCTGCAAAACACTGGTGCCGTTACCCGTACCTAGATTGTAGCAATGTAATCCTGCTTGATTGCCAACCCCTTGCAGGGCAGCAACATGGCCATCAGCCAAATCCATAACATGAATATAATCACGAACTCCTGTTCCATCCACCGTAGGGTAATCGTTTCCATAAATCACCAATTTTTCTCTTTTTCCTATCGCTACTTGGGTGATATAAGGCGTTAAATTATTTGGGATCCCTTGCGGGTCTTCGCCTATTAAACCTGATGGGTGGGCACCAACCGGGTTGAAATAACGTAATAATGTTAATGACCATGACGGATCCGAGCGAAATACATCAGATAAACAACGCTCAACCATATATTTACTGGTGCCATAAGGGCTTTGAGTATTACCCGTTGGAAACGCTTCAGTGATAGGTAAATGGCTGGGTTCACCATATACCGTGGCTGACGAACTAAAAATCAAACTTTTCACGTTTGCTTCTTGCATACAGCGCAGTAATACCAATGTTCCATTGAAATTAACATCATAGTATTTAAGGGGTTTTTCTACCGATTCCCCAACCGCTTTTAACCCTGCAAAATGAATAACTGAATGAAATTGATGAGAAGAAAAAACAGAGGAGAGCTGTTGCTCGTTTCGGACATCATATTGATAAAATACCGGACGTACACCGGTTAATACCTCAATACGATTAAGCACTTCTTTCTTTGCATTACACAAATTATCTATAATAACTGGTGATAGCCCTGCTTTTATCAATTGAACACAAGTATGACTACCGATATATCCAAGCCCACCTGTAACGAGTATTTCAACCTGTTGCATTTCTCTTCCCCCAATACCGCCTAAATTACAATCTGTCTTCCAACGTACCATTGCTACGGAGTATAACAACGAGTTGGGATAAGATTCTGTGATCAATCTCGACTTAGTGTAAACGTTTACACAAAAATATAAAATAGCCTATTTTCTCAATGGATGGGCCCTATCAAGAAAAACAGCCTGCTTCTCTTACTCTCACCAATACCTCATTTAGCTATTTAGTGCTTTCTATTGTTTCGCTAGTAGGAACAACTCAGAACTAAAAAAAACATATTGATTTCATATGATTAAAGACAACATGAAAAAATTAGATAAATGTGGCCGACTGTTTTAGTGATCTACTTAACATCGCAGCAACAAACCATTTACTTTGCATATTATTTCATCTAAATATGTCTGTGTTATTAAACGGCACACTGTTCCTTTATCAGGAACAACAATATAACAATAGTGCTAATTCAATTGATGGCAGACAGGGGAAGCGATGAATAACCGACTACAATCCGCTGGGTTCGTATTAACCTTGTTAGATTATTTTTCAATCAGAAAGCCCGTATGGGGAGTGCGAGAACTAGCTCGCCATCTTGATAAAAGCCCTTCCGTTGTACAGCGAGGTTTTAATATTCTCGAAGAGCAAGGTTTCTTACAAAAAAATAAGAATAAAGAATATTTATTAGGTTTGCGATGTATTGAAATTGGTCATTTAGCCAATAACACACGCCAGTTTTCACAATTAGCGAGTGACTACTTACGCCCACTCGCTGATAAAACCCATGAAACTATATTTATTTATCGCCGTTACAATGATATCGCTATTTGTAATTTTATTTTAGAAAGCGACCATCTTATCCGCTTTACATCGAAAGAAGGGGAAGCGTTGAGCTTACATGAAGCCCCATTTACACAAATTATTTTAAGCTCAATGGGTATTTCTTATATTGATGAATACCTTTCTAAATATAATTTGCAAAATAACACCTTACTAAGAAAGCAATTAAGTCTCTATGCTGAAGAAGGATATGCATATTCAAAGGAAGCTTATTTAGCAGGAACGCAAGGGTTATCCGTTCCTATATTTTCTTTTGAAAAAGGTGTTTTAGGATCTTTATGTATTGCAGCATCAAGTCAAAGTAAAAATTTAACTGAGTATTACCCTTTATTAAAGTCAACAGCCAATAAGTTATCCGCCATATTTTAATTTATGGAAAATATAGGATAAAAGTAGTTATTAATTATTAAAATAAAATAGGTAACTCTATGAATATATCTCACGATAAAAATGATACTGAGGTACGTGTATCTATTTTTTCTCCAGCACTACTCATTGCAATAATTATTTTATCTTTTGTCGGTGCTATTATTGGTATTCAAATTATTGTCACACTAGGAATATCCGCAAATACATCAATAATCGGAGCTGTTCTCGCCATTTTATTATCTCGCATCCCACTTTCTATATTCGCATCATTTAAATTTATCGATGCACAAAATTTAATTCAAACCAGTATCTCTGCAGCAACCTTTGCCGCAGCAAATGGCTTAATAGTTGCCATTGGTGTGCCATGGGCATTGGGTATACCTGAATTAATTTACCCAATGCTGGCAGGTGCTTTCATTGCGATTATCATTGATGGCACGATTTTATATGGCTTGTTTAATACCCGAGCCTATCCTGCCAGTGCCTCTTGGCCTGCTGGTGTTGCCACCGCGGAAACTTTGTGGGCAGGAAACAAAGGTGGGAAACGACTAGGTGCATTACTGACTGGCTTTGCTGCAGGAGCTATTGGTGCAGGTTTTGGTATCCCAATGGCGTCTGCAGGTATTGCTTTGATTGGCAGTATTTTCGCATTATTCATGTTTGCTATTGGCCTACTCATTCGTGGTTTTTCTGAGTCAGGACTAATTACCTATAATTTATATGAAAACTATGTCCCGCATGGCGTGATGATTGGCGCAGGTATCGTCGCATTAATCCAAATTGGTGCCATTGTTTTTCGCAACAAAAAAGACAGCCAGCAACAGAACGAGGAAAGCGATGAACTGCGCCATAGTAGCAAACGTATCAAATCAACCTTAATCAAGGGCGCAACATTCTATTTTTTAACCGCACTAGCACTCACATTTATTAGCCAAATATTTATCACAATGACATTACCTCAGCTTATTGGATTCCTTATTTTTGCGACCTTAGCCGCGTTAATCCAAGAGATGATTGTGGGCATGGCGGCAATGCATTCTGGTTGGTTTCCAGCAACTGCAGCCGCTCTTATCTCATTGATGATTGGTATTTTATTAGGTTTCCCCCCTGAGGCATTAGCCGTTTTAGTCGGTTTTTGTGCCGCAACAGGCCCCGCCTTTGCCGACATGGGGTTCGATCTAAAAACGGGGTTTATGATCCGCGGTTATGGTAAAAATCAATCTGCAGAATATTATGGTAGAAAACAACAATATTTTGCCGCTATTATCGGCTTTTCCTGCGCCTTAGTCGTCGTTGCTCTCACATCTGATTTTTATTTCGAGCAAGATAAAATAGTTCCTGCATCAAGGCTTTATGCCGCAACTATCCAAGCGGGTAGCTCATCAAATGTCGCTATGATGTTATTATTGTGGGCAATACCTGGTGCCATTATTCAGTTAATTGGCGGTGCTAAAAACCAGATTGGCGTACTCTTTTCAACTGGCTTAATGATTAACTATCCTATTGCAGGTTGGACTGTTCTTACTGCACTCGCAGTTCGAATTATCATTGAGCGTTTCTTCAATATCAGTTCCGATAAAATTTCAACTTTCGCTGGTGGGCTTATTGCCGGCGATGCTCTTTACTCCACGGCTAAAGCTTTCCTGCCAACTCTTAAAGCAAAACTGCTTTCCTTCTGGGTTAAATAATTTTATAGGAAATAATAATGACGAATATCTGGTTACAAGTGCAAAAAGACACTCTGGTTTCACAACACTATGCTTACTTTGATACGGGTGCCGCTGCACCACCACCAAAACCCGTAATAGAAGCCGTAAAACGTTATCTTGATAAAACCGCGGAGCAAGGGATTTATTTACCGAGTTTTCGCAAGCAAACCTATGATCAAGTTGAAATTTGTCGGCAAAAGTTGGCTGCATTTATCGATGCAAAACCCAGTGAAATTGCATTCACTAAAAATGGTACAGAATCTATTAGTTTAATTGCCAGAGGTATTTCTTGGCAAGCTGGCGACGAAGTCATAATTCCTGATACTGAGATGCTCAGCAATATTGCAATCTGGCAGTTATTAACACATGAAAAAGGGATAAAAATTATTAAGGTGAGTGCTGACAGCTATGGTGTCATTTCACCTGAATCTATCGAGCAAGCGATAACCTCTAAAACAAAGCTCATCAGTTTCGTTGCGTTATCCAACATAACGGGGGTAATTCAACCCGTACAGGCAATTTGTGAAATCGCTAGAAAGCATGGCGTACTTAGCCATGTTAGTGCTTCACAAGCACTTGGTATGTATAACGTTAATGTACAAACGTGGCAATGTGATTTTATGTCTTCTTGTGGCCGAAAAGGGTTAAGGGCCATAGAAGGGAGCGGCATTCTCTTTGTTCGTGAACCGTTAGTCCCACTATTAAACCCAACACTCGTGGGTTGGTGGAATAGTTCAATTGACCCAAAAACAGGTGACGTCATTATACCTCAAACGGCAAAACGGTTTGAAGCGGGCTGCCCTAATGTTCCTGCCATTATTAGTTTAGATTCTGCTTTAGACTATGCCGTCAATATCGGTATTGAACAAATTGAAAGCCGTAACCAGACACTCACTCAATATGCTATGCAGCAATTATCTCTACTTTCTGGCATCGAAATTTATGGTCCTAATAATAGTCACCAGCGAATAGGAATTATTCCATTTAATATTAATGGGATTTCCTCTGATGTCTTAATGCAAAAATTAGAAGCTAAAAATATCATTATCGAATCAGGCCATTTTATGGCAACGGCAATTTTAAAATTCTATCAAATAGAAAAAATGGCTCGTTTATCACTTCATTATTTTAATAGTGAAAAAGAAATCGATTTATTAATTAATTCAATGAAAGAAATAAAAAAGGAATATGAGAATGACTAACGCATTATTAATGAGTAGTTCTCGCATGAGGAATATGAATTACTTACAACATGCTGACGAACAAATCCATCGTTTATTGCAACATAAAAAACAACACATTTTATTTATTCCTTATGCCGCAGTTACATTCAGTTTTGATGATTTTGAATCAATTGTACAACCCGTATTTAATGCATTAGGTTATGAATTAACGTCAATTCATCACTTTAGCGACCCTGTCGTGGCAGTCAAACAAGCACAAGCTATTGCTATTGGTGGTGGAAACACCTTCGCCCTATTAAAACGCCTATATGATGCCAAAGTAGTAGAGTTGATTTCACAGCGAGTGAAACAAGAAAATATTCCCTATATGGGATGGAGTGCAGGTAGTAATGTCGCAACACCGACTATACGCACCACCAATGATATGCCAATTGTCCAACCACCTTCATTTAATGCGCTGAATATTTGCCCATTTCAAATTAACCCACACTTTATTTCTGGTAAACCAGTTGGTCATAATGGGGAAAGTCGTGAAGAGCGTTTAAATGAGTTTTTAACGATTAACCCCACAGAAGAATTGATCGCACTGTATGAAGGTACCGCATTATTTATAGAAAATGATCATGGGACCATTTTAGGTGATCAAAATGCCTTATGGTTACGCGCTCCTAATAAGATCGAAGAAATTCCCACCAATAAACCATTTAAATTAGATATCATTAAAGGAGCACAATAATGTCCTTGAATTATCTAAGTCAAGTTTATGACCTATTAGACACCCCTGATGTTGATGGTGAAAAAATGGCTGCATTACTTCATTCTGTTAATTCAAATCAATCTATTAGCTCAAATGATGCCATCATCACAGTTACCTCGATTCCTTATGAATTTCCAGAGGATACGAGTAAATTATGCCATTTCATTAAAGTGCTGATCCCTGGCTCTGAGGGTAAACACCGTGGAGGCCCTTACCCGACTTTAGGCATTATCGGTCGTTTAGGCGCACAACAGGCACAACCGGATCGTATTGGGCTGGTTTCTGATGCAGATGGTTCAATTGTTGCCTTTGCCAGCGCAATGAAACTGTTGGATATGGCGGCGAAGGGGCAACGCCTCAAAGGAGACGTCATTATTAGCTCTCATATCGCCACTCACGTTTCGATTACCCCTCATGATCCTGTTGATTTTATGGGGATGCCAGTTTCATCCAATACCATGAACCGATATGAAGTCGATGAGCAGATGGATGCAATTTTATCCATCGATACTTCAAAGGGAAATAGCATCATTAAACAGCGAGGTATTGCTATTTCCCCCACCGCTAAGCAAGGCTATATTTTACGTGTCGCACCTGATTTAGTGCGCTTACTGGAATATGCTACAGGGGATGTCGCGAAAACGTTCCCTATCACCACACAAGATATTTCCCCTTATGATAACGGTGTTTATCATTTTAATTCTATAATGCAACCACATGTTGCAACACACGCCCCCGTTGTTGGCCTTGCCATTACCGCTAAATCGATTGTTCCTGGCTGTGAAACAGGTGCAAGTTATGAAAGCGAATTAATTGATGCCACAAGGTTTACGGTGGAAGTTGCTAAACAATTTTGCTGGGATAAAATTCGATTTTATCAGCAAGATGAATATGAAACGCTTTATGATTTGTATGGTTCATTAGCTCAGATTCAGGGGTAGCTCTCAAATGAAAAAAGCCCACATTTGTGGGCTCTGTTGCTAACAAACCAGTCTGCATTAACCTTCTACGCTAACTTTTTTCTTCGTCATTATCATTGCAATAATTAATAACAAAATTAAGAAAATTGATAGAGTTAATAACAAGGAGTAGAAACCATTCCATTGGTATTTTTCAATGACGATTGATAATGGATACCCTGCAATTGATGCACCAATATAGGCAAACAAGCTAACAAACCCTGTTGAAGCGCCTGCGGCATTTTTATGCGAGTTTTCAGCGGCTGCCATCGCAATCAAAAATTGAGGACCAAAAATGAAGAACCCAGTCATAAAGAATAAGAAAGAAAATACATATTCGTTATCAACAGGAACAATCCATAAACAGAATGACGTGATAATAATCCCGAGCGCATAAATGACATTCATTTGCGCACGATTTCCTTTAAAGATTAAATCGGAGCCCCATCCTGCAACAATCGCACCAAAGAAACCGCCAATTTCAAACATCATGACGACAGCATTGGCCGACAATAAATTAAAACCGTGCTCTTCAATTAAATACAGGTTTGCCCAGTCATTTATCCCTGTTCTGACGATATAAATCACTGCATATGATATAGCAAGAACCCATAACACTTTATTTTTAAAGATATATTCGTTCAATATTTTGCCTAAAGGTAAACCCGCCCCTTTGGCTTCATATTTTAATTCTTCAAGATCATTTCGCCATTCACCAACCGTCGGTAAGCCCATTGTCCGAGGCCTATCACGTAATAAAATACATAATCCAATACCAATCACAATGGCAATAATTCCCGGAATGATCATCCCATAGCGCCAGCCAAGGGCTAATGCGACACCGCCCGATAGAATTGGAATTATCGCGCCACCAATATTATGTGATGTATTCCAAATGGCCCACCAAAGCCCTCGTTCATTACGTGAATACCATGTGTTAAGTATTTTTGCACAAGGCGGCCAACCCCAACCTTGGAAAAAGGCATTTACCATCCACAACACGATAAACATACTGATTGAAGAGGTTAGCCCAAACAGGATGTTTACAACGCCTGTTGCTATCAAGCCAATCCCCATAAAATAACGTGGATTTGAACGGTCACCAATGATGCCAGAAAGAAATTTAGATGCCCCATAAGTCAGGTAAAATGCGGTTCCAACCATCCCTATATCGGCCTTTGTAATACCTAAATCAGTTAGCATTTCAGGCATAACAAAATTAAAGCTTTTGCGTGTGAAATAAAAAACGGCATAGCCAATATAACTGACAATCATTAAGTGTAATCGCCAGTATTTATATTTAGCGTCGATTTCAGATTTCGACATTGTGACTGGTATATCTGGTTGTTCTTTAAATATTGACATATTCAACCCCGGCTAAAAGTACAAGCAGGCAAAAATATGACAATAATTTAGTGGTAACAATAAGTGAAAACACCTAATTGTTACATTTTTATTACAGTTTTATTACAGAATGTTACCTTCATCAAAAAATGAATATTTTTATCTATTCCCTATAACACTCAAAAGAAAAATGAACTACCCAGTGTTATATAAGCTGTTTAGATGAAATAACATGAACCCCTTTAGTGGGATTTATTGCAGCCTCAAATAATGCTTTCGCAATATTTGTTGCGGGGCTAACTTGGCAGCTCGCGGGCAATATAGATGATAGACAGGAAATAATACGGATCACAACGACTTCACCCAAACGCACTTTTTGGCGGTCACCACTAATCACATTCGGGCGAACTAAAGTTAAAGAATCAAACCCCAGTGACATTAAATCTTGTTCAAGCTGCCCTTTCACTCGACTATAGAAAAATGGTGACTTCGCATTTGACCCCAACGCAGAAGTCAATACAAATGTTGGGCAATGCCATTTTTTGGCCAGCTGTGCACAGGTTAATGGATAGGTGTAGTCTACTAGGCGAAATGCCGCCTTCGAGCCCGCCGCTTTGAGGGTTGAGCCCAGCGCACAAATCACAGCATCGACTTCCCATAATGCAGCGTCGTCCGGTAAATGATTAAAATCTACAATAGGTGCTTGTAATTTCTCATGTTCTGCTAATGCATATCGTGTTGGCGCTATCACCTGAGTCACACGCGAGTCAGCAAGTGCCAATGATAAAACATGGCTGCCCACAAGGCCTGTCGCACCTAATAGTAATATTTTCATTTTATTCACCCATGCAATGAATGGATACATTCGATTATAGCCCGGCCAGTGAGGATCCACTAGATTAATGCTGTTTTTTCGTACTAACTTAGTTATTTGTGGCTCTTTTGTTGTTTGATTGTGAAAATTGCTTGATATTAACAACTATTCTAAAGATAATCATTCTCAATATCATTTCGATTATCAACAAACTTAGTATGGTAAATAATATGACAGCCCCAGTTGCAGAAAATACCGTCGAAACGGCAAAACACACCGTAAAAACTGACGTGATAGAAAGCCAACAATTATTGGGCCCTGCAGGTAAGGTCTCAATTCAACATAATGGCGAGCTTTATCAATTGAGACAAACACGTACAGGTAAGTTGATCTTAACTAAGTAAGCCAGACCCAAAATAAGTCGTACCAAAATTTAATTCGCAAGCCACCTAGAGCAATTATCCAGGCAGCCAGCTTAATCTAAACATAGGAAAAGGTTTCTTATGGAGTTTAAACTGACGTCTGTATTTCACATTTGTGCTGCTAAATATCGAACTAGCAAGGATAGCCACTCGATACCTGACTATCGCACAGCGGTAGCGTTAATGTGCCACATCCAAAGTAGTACGGCTAACCATAAAACAATAGCCTGCTATTACCTCAGCTTTATAGCTTCATTATTTGTTTACTCCTCTTGCTATGTTCAGACACTACTTACATGCAATTTTTCCTGTGTCATACCGAATTCAGGTCCTCCAGACCAACTCAACGTCATCAATTAATACGAATTCACTCTGCTTAATACAGATAAAAACTATATGGAGTATCACAATTATGTCCCCTGTTTTGCGAATGTCAGTCCTGACCAGCGCCATCTTAGGCGTGATAGCAAGTGCTCACGCACAAACACCAGAGCCAACACCCAAAAAAAATCATCATGATGTGATGACCGTCTATGCGACAGGGAGCGAACGTGACAGCTTCGAAACCCCGATGATGGTCACAGTGATCAAAAATAATTCACCTGAAACAAAAACGGCCAGCACGGTCAATGATATTTTACGTAAAGTCCCAGGGATTGGCGTCACGGGAACCAGCCGAGCGAATGGACAAGATATTTATATGCGTGGGTTTGATCGACGCGGCATTTTGACTTTGGTTGATGGTATTCGCCAAGGCACAGATACAGGCCACGTCAATGGCACCTTTATCGACCCTGCCTTGATTAAACAAGTTGAAATCATTCGCGGCCCTTCTGCTCTACTCTATGGCAGTGGTGCTATGGGCGGTGTGATTGCTTGGGAAACTGTTGATGCCAAAGACTTGTTGCGTGAAGGCCAAGGCCACGGTTTCCGTGTCTTTACCGAAGCCGCTACTGGCGATCATAGTTTCGGTTTCGGCGGCACTGCGTTTGGCCGTAGTGATAACCTTGATGGCCTCTTCAGCTTTGTTACCAAAGAAACTGGTAATGTCCGCATGAGTAATGGCGATGACATGAAAAACAAAGAAACCATCGGTAACCTGCTGGCGAAAGGTACATGGCAAATCGATGATGCACAGAAATTATCAGGCCAAATGCGTTACTACAACAACGATGCCAATGAGCCTAAAAACCCGCAAGAAATTAATGCAGGGAGTGACAATCTAAAAGTGAACCGCACCACCCGCCAACGTGATGCTCAGCTGACTTATCAAATTAAGCCAGGTTCACAGGACTGGTTAAATTTTAAAGTCACGCCTTATTACTCCGATATAAACATTACGGCAAAAGGCCAAGGAACCCCCTATGAAGGCCGAACACAAAAAACCTATGGCATAAAAGCAGATAACCGCTCTAACTTTTATGACTTGCCATTAGCGTCGCATAACCTAACTTACGGCAGTGAAGCTTATAAGCAAAAACAAACTCCTTATGCTGCCACCACCCAATTCCCCGATGCGGACATCACCTTTGCATCCGGCTTTTTACAAGATGAAATTAGCCTAAAAGATTTGCCTGTTTCCTTTATTGTCGGTACGCGTTATGACCACTATAAAGCCACATCAGATGGCAATGAAGATGTGAAAAAAGGCAAATGGTCATCTAAAGGTGCCGTTAGCATTACACCAACAGAGTGGTCAATGCTATTTGCGTCATATTCAGAAGCCTTCCGAGCCCCTTCCATGATGGAAATGTATAACGACGAGGTCCACTTCCAAATGGGGCCAATCGTCAATAGATGGAGACCCAATCCTAACCTGAAACCTGAATCAACCCGTACTGCTGAGTATGGATTTGGCTTACGTTTCGATGACCTATTGATGGATCGTGACAACCTGCAATTTAAAGCCAGCTATTTTGATACCAAAGCGAAAGATTACATCAACACATATGTGAATGTTGATAGATATGTTCTGCAAAATAACTACACCACATCAATCAATACTAAACGTGCCAAAATTTGGGGATGGGATGCCTCAATGGATTATAAAACAGACTATTTCAACTGGAGTTTGGCTTATAACCATACTGAAGGAAAAGATGAATCTAATGGAAAATCCATCACATCAATTAAGCCTGATTCTGTCACCAGTAATCTGGCCGTGCCTATCTCAGACAGCGGTTTTTCCGTGGGCTGGTTAGGCGAATTCACACGCCATACTGAATTCAATAAAGCTTCTAAAGCAGAACAACAAGCCGGCTATGCCGTACATGACTTCTACGTCAGCTACCAAGGTGACGGGCAACTCAAAGGGTTAGGAACCAGTGTCGTATTAGGCAATGCTTTTGATAAAGAATATTACTCATCACAAGGCATTCCTCAAGATGGACGTAATGCCAAGCTGCTTGTCAGCTTCCAATGGTAATTCACACAATATTAAGGAGATAAACGTGAATTCAGCACTTTACGAGCGTTACCAACAAGCAAAAACAGATAACAAAGCCAAATACGCTCGCGATCTCGCCGCCTATTTAAATGTATCTGAAGCTCAGCTGCTGCATAGTCGTGTTGGCCACGACAAAGCGGTTCGTTTAAACGTCGATGCCCCCACTTTATTGACAGAATTAGCCACTGTTGGAAAAGTGAAAGCGATTACCCGTAACGAGTATGTGGTTCATGAGCAAGTTGGCCGTTATGACAATGCGACATTTAGCCCCCATGGCGGTTTGATTTTAAACCCTCGAGCTCTTGATTTACGGATGTTTTTTAGCCATTGGGACGCTATATTTGCTTTGACAGAAGACAGCAAGCACGGTGAACGTCACAGTATCCAATTCTTTGATAAACAAGGTGATGCACTACATAAAGTTTACACCACCGATGAAACGGATATGGCGGCATGGCAAGCACTGATTGAAAAATACGCTACGCCAGACAATGCCGAGTTAACTCACGAGCCTGCGGCTGCATTTACTAATCAGCCCGTCAGCGAAGAACTGAAACAACAGTTAGAGCAAGAGTGGCGCAACATGACGGACGTTCACCAGTTCTTTGTTCTGCTCAAAAAAAACAACCTCAGCCGTCAGCAAGTTTTCGCTGCGGTTAGCGATGATTTAGCGTGGAAAGTGCCTAATGATTCCTTCAATCAGCTGATTAATACTGCGTTCAAAGATCAAAACGAAATTATGATTTTTGTGGGCAACCGCGGATGTGTGCAAATTTTTACTGGTGAAATCAAAAAAATCATGCCATATCAAAGTGAAGGTTCAGACTTAAAGTGGCTAAATATTTTCAATCCTGATTTCACCTTGCACATGATTGAAAATGGGATTGCCGAATGCTGGGTCACACGCAAGCCAACACAAGATGGCCATGTGACTAGCCTTGAAGTCTTCGATAACCAAGGAAATCAAATCGCACAAATGTATGGGCAGCGTACGGAAGGGACTCCAGAGCAAGAGCAATGGCGCCAACAAGTCACCGCATTACCCCGCATTTAAAATAGGTAACTTATTATGAAACAATGGCTTCTAATCTTATCAACGCTGTTTATCTCTTTTGGTTCTTATGCAGCAGAACGTATCGTCACCTTAGGGGGTGATGTGACGGAAATTGTGTATGAACTCGGAGCACAGGAACAGCTCGTCGCCCGTGACAGCACCAGCCTTCACCCAGAGCAAGCCACCAAGCTCCCTGATGTGGGCTATATGCGTATGCTTAACGCAGAAGGTGTGCTGTCAATGCGCCCGACTTTAGTCCTTGCGAGTGAGTTAGCCAAACCCTCAATGGCTCTCTCGCAAATCGAAAAAAGTGGCGTAAAAATTATCAAGGTGACAGGGAAACCCAGTTTAGAAGCCATTCCAGAAAAAATTACCACCATCGCTAACGTGGTCGGTAAAACAGAGCAAGGAAAGCAATTAGTTGATCAATTTAACCAACAGCTCAGCCAAGTAAATACAACTCCTATCGATAAAAAAGTCCTGTTCATTATGAGCCACGGTGGTGTTATGCCTTTAGCAGCAGGACGGCACACAGCGGCAGACAGCGTGATTAACGCAGTCGGTGCAAAAAATGCCATGAGCAGCTTCGACAGCTATCGTCCTCTATCCCAAGAAGGTTTGCTATCAAGCCAACCCGATTTAATCATTTTCACCAAAGAAGGGGTTAAATCATTAGGCGGAATAGAAAAAGTGTGGAAATTACAAGGAATGTCAATGACCCCCGCGGGGAAAAATAAAGCGCTTCTGGTTGTTGATGATGTCGGCATGCTCACCTTCAGTTTAGGTACGCCTGAAGTCATGAAACAACTACGTGAGGCATTAGAAAAATCCCAATGAGTCGCTTTAAAAACCCATTTTTGGTGATTATCGTTTTATTGTTCGCACTTGGTGGCTTAGTTCTCATCGCGTCGAATGCAGGCGCAATGAACTTTTCATTAAAAGCACTGTGGCAGGCATCTGCCACAGACTCGGATTGGCAGATATGGCTGAATATCCGCCTTCCTCGTGTGTTAATTGCCATTTTAGTCGGCCTTGCTTTGGCGGTGTCTGGTGCCATTATGCAAGGGTTATTTCGTAATCCCCTCGCCGATCCGAGCTTGCTCGGTATCAGCAGCGGTGCAGCCCTATCCGTTGCTGCATTTATTGTTTTCTCGGTTTCATTGCCTACCGTGATGCAAGGATATGGCCATGTTGCTGCCGCTTTTATCGGTAGCCTAGCCGTTTCTTTTATTATTTTTAGCTTAAATCGCTCATCAAATGGCAACCTCGCAAAATTACTTCTTGCGGGCATCGCTATCAATGCCCTGTGCATGTCATTCATTGGTGTTCTTAGCTATATCAGCAATGACCAACAACTCAGAACATTTAGCTTATGGATGATGGGGACACTCGGTAATGTTGATTGGACATCATTGACCATCGCAGCTTCCGTTATTCTGCCTATTTGTGCTATCTGCTTAATGCAGGGAAATAAACTCAATATTCTGCAATTAGGGGATGAAGATGCACATTACCTCGGGCTTAATGTCGAACGAACCAAATTTATTTTATTATTCCTCAGTGCCATTTTAGTCGGTTGTGCTGTTGCTATGAGCGGTGTTATTGGTTTTGTCGGCCTCGTTGTTCCGCACCTCATTCGTATGACGCTTGGGCCTGATCATCGTTGGCTCATTCCTGGTTCCGCTATCGTCGGTGCGGGGTTATTACTGATTGCCGATACTGTCGCGAGGACTGCGGTTGCACCTGCTGAAATTCCTGTTGGTTTACTGACAGGGTTAATTGGTGGCCCCTACTTCTTATGGCTCATTTTGCGACAGCCTGCAGGGAGGATCTAAAAATGCAAACAAAACCGTTCTTGTTAGAAGCACAAAATTTATCGTATAAAATCAGTGAAAAGACGCTTATAGATAATGTGAGTTTATCTATTGAGCAAGGGGAATTCGTGGTGATTATTGGCCCCAATGGCGCGGGAAAATCCAGCCTATTAAAATTGCTAACAGGCTATAACACTCCAACTCATGGCACATGCTTTATTGAAGGCCGAGCGATGCTTGACTGGGACCATAATGCATTAGCGCGAAAACGTGCCGTCATGAAACAACATAGTCACTTACAATTTGCTTTTACTGTTGAAGATGTTGTTGCGATGGGGAGAACCCCCTACGGTTCAGAACATAAACACACCGCCATCGATGAAGCCTTATCACAAACCAGTTGCCAATCACTACGCCAGCGAGACTACCGCCAGCTTTCAGGGGGGGAACAGCAACGCGTTCAATTGGCTCGAGTATTAGCGCAATTATGGCAACCCACAGCTCAACCCGCTTGTTTGTTTCTTGATGAACCCACTTCAGCGCTTGATTTATACCACCAACAACATAGCTTACGGTTACTACATCAACTTACCCGTCAACGACCGTTAGGCGTTTGCTGTGTATTACATGACCTGAACCTAACCGCGCTATATGCAGATAAAGTGTTATTAATTCATGATGGGAAGTTGGTCGCCCAAGGCTCCCCTACCGATGTTTTAACAACTGAAAACTTAACGCGTTGGTACCAAGCTGACCTCGGTGTAACTCAACACCCTGAAAATAATACACCTCACATTTATTTGCGCCACTAACTCAAACTTAACAAGCACTTTATCTAACTCGTTTTAAAGGTTAAGTGCTTTATTACTTCAGCCTGACAAAATAATTATCAATTCATATTTATTTTTATATTCAACCAATAGTTTTAATAATTTTAATTTTTCATATCACCAACTTTACTCCTTTAATGCACTTTAGATAATAAAGCAGTTATTAACCTCCAAACGCGTAGAATTTATATAATGTATTAATAAAACATTATATTTCAAAAATAAATTTCAGGTAACTTCACTTAGAATACCTTAGCATCGCGTAAGTATTTCAAAGGGTTTACATGGAAAATAACATTATTGAAACATTAATTGAGTTAACACATCGAGGAAATGATGATGTTAAAATTGCAGCTATTTCTGCTTTAGGTGATTATAAAGTCACCGTTGAACAACGAAATGCAATCAACCGCTTACTTGAACTCTGTAAAGACCCGAATAGAGATGTCGCAGTGTCCGCCATAAAAGCATTGAGTAAACTCTCTGAGCATTTTTAATATACAATTAACATCCTTCCTCAATACTTTTCTTAAAACCAAAAGATTTTAATTGGATCCCCCTATCTCTAAAGCCACTAACGGATGAATAGCTAGTCGTATTTCTGCCTATTTATCCGTTATTTCAATTACTCCCATATTAACCAAAACTCAGATTAGTTGTGTTTTTTGATATTAATAAATTATTTATTTTCGTAGCATTCCCAATATTGCAATTAATATCTCAAAAACACATGAGTTTTAATTAACTTATTTAGTGATACTCATAAGTAGGATAATAAATGGATAACAAAGTCATCAGTACATTACTTGATTTAACAAAAAGAAAAAATGATGATGTAAAAATAGCTGCCATATCAGCGTTAGGTGATTGTAATATACGGCCAAAACAACATAATACGATTAATCGGCTGCTTGAATTATGTAATGACCCAAATAAAGATGTCGCAATCAGTGCCATTAAAGCAATAAGCAAGCTCTCATACGGGGGCTTCGAATAGCGATTTAGTCTTATTATGGTAAAATCATAGAGATAGTCAGGTGAAACCCGTTATTGGTCCCACCTAACTATATTTAGCAATTATCGTTATTTAGCAAATATCGTTTAAATAGCGTGCATGGAATGCAATATGCTCACCAATAAAGCTACTAATAAAGTAGTAACTGTGATCATAGCCATCCCGTAGATTCAATCGATATTCAAATTGCTTTTTGTCACAAACACCGGCAAATAACTCAGGTTTTAATTGCTCTTGATAAAAAGGATCCGCAGTGCCTACATCCACTAAAATAGGTGGGATCGCCTCAGATTTTCTAATCAATTCAACGGTATCATATTGGGACCAACTCTCCGTTTCTTCCCCCAAATAAGCCATAAAGGCTTTTCGTCCCCAAGGAACTTGGGTTGGCGCAACAATCGGAGAAAATGCAGATAAACTAGAATATCGCCCTGGATTGCGTAAGCCAATCATTAAAGCCCCATGCCCTCCCATCGAATGACCAAAAATAGCGCGTTTATCTGTTACAGGCAGATGCGTTTCAACTAAATCGGGTAACTCAGACACAATATAATCATACATCCTGTAATGATTGCGCCATGGCGCTTGCTGAGCATTCACATAAAAACCAGCACCTTGCCCTAAATCATAGGCTTCGTCATCAGCGACCTCTGCACCACGAGGACTGGTGTCTGGTGCAATTAGGATCACGCCATATTCTGCCGCAAATTGTTGGGCTCCCGCCTTAGTGATAAAGTTTTGTTCATTACAGGTTAACCCTGATAACCAATAAATCACTGGGCAAGCCGCTGTTTTCGCTTGTGGTGGTAGGTAGACGGCAAACTTCATTTCACAGCCGAGTACGGTGGATTGATGTTGATAAACATCCTGCCAGCCCCCAAAGCACGCATGGCGTTCAATTCTCTCCATCAAAGACTCCTTAATCATAGTGAATAACGGTGCGGATTGATTTACCTTCATGCATTAAATCAAATGCGTCATTAATACTCTCTAACGGCAATGTGTGCGTCACAAATGGAGACAGCTCAATGTCACCCTTCATGGCATCTTCAACCATTTTTGGCAATTGACTACGGCCTTTCACACCACCAAATGCGGTGCCACGCCATGAACGCCCTGTTACTAATTGGAATGGGCGAGTTGAAATTTCTTGCCCTGCTCCAGCAACACCAATGATAATCGATTGGCCCCATCCCCTGTGTGCACTTTCAAGTGCGGCACGCATAACATTAACATTACCAATACATTCAAAAGTATGATCAACACCCCACTGGGTTTTCTCAATCAGTACTTGCTGAATTGGCTTATCAAAATCGTTAGGATCCAAACACTCTGTCGCACCAAATTGACGTGCTAATTCAAACTTAGATGGGTTAGTATCAATGGCTATAATGCGGCCAGCCTTTGCTTGTCTTGCCCCTTGAATAACCGCAAGACCAATACCTCCGAGCCCAAAAACAGCAACAGAGTCACCTTCTTGTACTTTCGCCGTATTATGTACAGCACCAATACCGGTCGTCACTCCACACCCTAATAAACACACTTCTTCATGGTTGGCTTGAGGGTTAATTTTCGCCAAAGAAACTTCAGCAACCACCGTATACTCGCTGAATGTTGAACAACCCATATAATGGTAAACTGGCTGCCCATTATAAGAAAAACGGGTTGTTCCATCTGGCATCACACCTTTACCTTGTGTTTCCCTAACAGAGACGCATAAGTTTGTTTTACCTGATTCACAAAAAACACATTTTCCACATTCTGCTGTATAAAGTGGAATGACATGATCACCTACGCTAACGCTAGTAACACCTTCACCGACTTCCACAACAACACCTGCACCTTCATGCCCCAATACCACAGGAAATAAACCTTCAGGGTCATCACCTGACAATGTAAAAGCATCCGTATGGCAAACCCCAGTGTGGCTAATTTTAACTAACACTTCCCCAGCCTTTGGTGGCATGACATCAATTTCGACAATTTTTAATGGCTCACCGGGACCAAATGCGACTGCTGCACGTGATTTCATCGTTATTCCTTCTTTTTACCGCAAATAAGTTCGAATTAATGAGATAGCATCGTCTACAGAGTCTTTTTGCAACTGTGTTGTCGCAGACTCTTGAAGCCCTTCCCGTAAATGACTTTCTAATACCCCGGCCATCAGACCGTTAACGGCCCCTCGAATAGCGGCGATTTGTTGTAAAATGGCCGCACATTCAACTTCATCTTCCAAGGCCGACTCCAAAGCAAGTAATTGACCTTTCAATTTTCTGACCCGTGTAAGGACAGCTTTTTTTTCTTTTGGGGAATGTGGCATATTTAAGCCCCTTTAATATACATAGGGGGAGTATAGTATTGGTCGGATTATCTGTACAGAATTCCTTATTTTTATGACCCGAAAAGACAAAATAATACCCAGTGGAAAAGTAAAACAGTAAAACACCAATATCGAGCTTTACTGTCTCCAATTAGGAATAGATCAACGTTACAACAAGTTGAAGTATTTATCTGGCTGGTACTGAGGGGGAAGTGGTTGAATATCTAACATATCCAATGCATTACGCTCAATACTATTACAAATGGCATTAAGCGGTAAATCATTTGCAGCAACCCCAAATGGGTCTTCAAGTTCTTCCGCTAATGCGTCCCACGCTAAGAAAGTATAAGAAATAAAAACAGACACCAATGGCGTCATAAAATGTAAGTCAACGACCAACGCAAAAGGAAGTAATGAACAAAATAAGTAGACTGTTCGCTGTAAAATGAGTGTATAAGCGAATGGGATCGGTGTATTAGAAATACGTTCGCAACCACCGAGTACCTCCGATAACGCATTAATATCTTTATTAATGGCTTGAAAAAGTACATCACTGATGACTTTTTTATCACGTAATTCCCCCACCTTTAGGCCTATCTGCAATAATATTCGGCTAGTGGGAAACGGGCTCTGGATAACCTCATCAAAAACAGCTCGGGGCAGCAACCTATACAAATCAATGATTGGGCTGGTTTTTCTTAATTCATGTTTAAGGCTCCAACCAAAAGCGATCAATAAATTCGCGAACTCCTTCTGTTCTACGGGATCATTGGGTAATAATCCTTTAATATTCCTGAGAATATTTCTTTGGTTGATCAATAACGAAGCCCAAAGCGTTCGAGCCTCAATCAAGCGGCTATAACATGCATTATTACGAAAACCTAGGAATATTGCGATAGCAATCCCTAGTAAACTAAAAGGGGCAATCGTTAAGTGTATACCTAATCGTTCGTACCATTGAAAACTGAGTACGGCCACGATAGATATCATTATATTTAGAGAAAGCCGAAATGTTATTTTTGACAGTACAGAACCATGCCAGTCGAATAACCGAAAAAACCAGTGTTGATGAGGGCGAATAACCATAAGAAGACATATTGTGTTAAGAAAACGACATTAACTTATTATTTCATTGATTAATTCAATACGCTAGCGCCAAACAAAAAATTAAAGTAAAAGTTACTATAATTATAACAAGTGACAATTGCGCTAAATTCATCTAACACGGTTTATTTTATAAATAATATTGGGTTTTAATATTACCTATTACATTACTTTTTAGCAGCTTTTAAGCGTTCAATTTCATCTTGTAGCGCCTCTATCTGCTGCTCTAAATGATCAGTTTCAGTAAAACTATATCGATGATTTAGTTTAGTTGGGCCTGTCGCTCCAGAATAATGGTCATAGCAATTATTTTGCACATTTGAAATCGCACGCTCTAATCCTGCAACCCTATTTCGATTTCCATGCATTTTGGCATATTTTAGTTGTTTCTCTAGTTGATAGATTTTTTTATCACAACCATAGTATTTATAACTTGCTTGAGCATATACTGGAATAATCAGTGTTGATAAAATTATTAACAGTATTTTTTTCATGTTACATTCCTAATTCAAGAAATAATTTACCAGTGACTATTTCATCATTTTGATACATTATTAATATAGGCAAGCTCCTAATTTAACTTAAGCGAGATAAATATAACACGCAATTCGTATAAAACCACCAAAAATGGTAACATTAATTTATTGTTAACTTGGGAAACTAAGTGGCGATATTTTTTCACATGATTTATTACAGACAGACATATTTTTCCTTGATACCTTAAGGCTAAAGGATTTCTCTACAAGGATGTAGCCCGTTTTTGGTATTTATGTAGGTTGAAAATACGTGCATTTACTGAGTTGCTAACAAAAAAACACATCAATTTAATTAACTCATATTTAATCGATTATTCTACAAAATTATCCATTTATATTTATTTCCATCAAAAACACTTATTTAAATTGTCGAAATTTATTACTTTCGATGAAATCTGATTCAGAATAGGTCGAAACGTTCTTCCCCTGTCATATTTATTTTGCGACGATTAACTTAGTATGGATATACTCTTTGATTAAAAGAAGATAACATCAAATGAGAGTCGCATGCATCACACTGAATTCGAACTCACGTTCTCAAATGCTAACGAACAACAATTTCATATCGCATTAAAACAAGCAAGTCAGGAATATCTGCAAGCTAAACAAGATCACGTGTATGCCAGCCTAGCTGACCTTACTGTAATCGGGGTCTTATTTATTGTTGCCCTTCTGAGTTATCTTCCGACAATCATGACAACATCCACCTCAATTTACATATTGTCCTATTTTGTATTTGTTTTACTTATCATGCTATTAAATGTAATTGGCCAGCACGATGCCTGTCACAATACCCTGTTTAAATCAGGCTGGAAAAATCGGTTATTTGGCCGTTTAGTCACATTACCTTTAGGCTTAGAGCCGGAGTTTTGGCGTACACGTCACGTTCATTATCACCATCACTACGCCAACATCGAACATTACGATTTAGACACGGAAGAAAATGGTATATTCCGCCAAACGCCATTTCAACGGTGGCGGCCTTTTATGAAATATCAGCATATTTATTGGCCTTTCATTGCATCGTTGTCACTCACATGGATTGCTCTCGTATTTGATTGGTCCGATAGGACTGGGAAAACACGCTTAAAGGCGCAGAAAGTACTCGAGGGTAAACTGGGTTGGGGGCTATTTTTAGGCAGCAAAATATGCCATTTAATACTGATGCTTGGCATTCCATTATTCGTAGCTCACAACCATGGGATCAGCTTAACAACAATATTTATCACTTATTTGTTGAGCCAAATGGTCGCATCCATTTTTGTCATTTATCTATTACTAGGTACACATTGGGCAGAGACACAGTTTTTCACTGCGCCTGAAGATAAACAAATTAAGCATGGCTGGTACCACCATAATTTTGTCACGGCTTGTGACTGGTTACCTACCCCTCATTATTTATGGCGCTTAACAGGAGGATTAAACTACCACCTTACACACCATATTTTTCCTCACTGGCATCATCGTCACTACCCTGCTTTAGCTCAAATTTTAGCTAGGCTAGCGCAGCAATATGATATGCCATACCGCTGTATTGATTACAAACAACTCGTTGCGGCCCAAATACGATTTCTAAAAAAAATGGGGCAACCGCCATTACAGTAAGAATATTAGTCATTTTGAAAATAATAACCTTCTCAATTATTATCTCTGAGCCCACGGGTTTAGAGATAACATCTAAATAAACCCTTAAGGTTTATCTTCCTTATCTTTGTTACACTTAAAATAAGCAATAACCTTATTATTAGTGACGAATAATTAAAACAATTGATTGACTTGTTGATATAAGTTCAGACAAATACCGGTTATTATTAACAAAATGACCTTTATTTATCTTTTGTTTACTATTTATTTATTAAAAAATTATTAAATTGCTCGTTAGATTTATTGAAGCTTTATTTAAGTTATAAAAAATATAATCAAATAAAAATTAGATTTCATTTACACACTACAATTTTAGAATGGTTGGTGCTCGCATGAAAAAAGCAGAGTATTTTATAAAAAAATTACGCTCACTCATTATGAGTGATAAAATCTATCTCTCTAATAAATTTGCTAAAAAACTCAATTATCGCCCTGATTTTAAAGTACCCAAAAGCTTTAATGAGAAAGTAAACTTTAGAATGCTACGAGATAAAAATCCATTATATTCACAATATGCGGATAAACTTACGGTTAGGGGATATATTTCCCGAACAATAGGAGATGAATATTTAGTTCCTATTATAGCCACTTATAAAAATACCGATGAAATCGATATAAATAAACTGCCAGAGCGTTTTGTTTTAAAATGTAATCATGATAGTGGCAGTAGCATTATTTGTCGCAATAAAGCACAATTTGATTGGCCAAAAGCTAAAAACAAATTGGATTTTCACTTAACTAAAAATCTTTACTATATTACCCGTGAACGCCATTATAAAACGATTCCCGCACAAATTATGTGCGAAGAATATATTGATTTATTTGCTAATAAAAACCGAAAGTTAGTGCCTGAAACATGCAGGATCCACTGCTTCTCTGGTAAGCCTGTCTATGCAGAGATTGACTACTCCGACGAATTTGGCAATGAATTTATTAATATTTACGATACCAACTGGCAATTGCAACCCGTGACTTTTGGTTATCCAAACATGATGGAACCTGTACCTGAGCCACCATTATTCAAAGAAATGTTACGATTAGCAGAAATACTCGTCACACCTTTTGATTATTGCCGAGCTGATTTTTTGATGTCTAATGAAAATACGTTGTATTTCAGTGAACTCACTTTCGCTCCAAATGCAGGTAGAACTGAAATATCGCCGCTATCATGGGATTTCAAATTGGGAGAGCTTTGGGAACAACGTATTGTCCGTAACACAAGGCATTTACCTATTGAAGCACAACTGGCACCTTCAATTGCAAATAAAAAGAAATAATTAGAACGTAAAAAAGGCTCTGAGATTACTCACAGAGCCTTTTATTTGCCGGTTTTATTTATCGACAAAATTAATTTGCTAACACGCTGGCTTTGCGACGTAAGCTGGCAATTAACATATAAATTGCAGTCACTAGCAGCACAATAAAGAAGAAATTCACTAACCCATTATATTGGCCTAAAAACGTCCCCGCAGCGATAGGTCCCATCGCTGAACCAATACTGTAACTAAACAGCATCACTTGGGTTGCAGCAACAATGTAAGAGGAATCTAAGCCATCACACGCTAGCGTTATCGCCACTGGATATAAGGCAAAAGTTGACATGCCGAGTAATCCTAAAGCGACAATCATCACCAAATAATCACTCGAAATATAAATAACTCCCATAGCAAAAACACCTAATAATGAAACCATGGCAAGCAATAAGGTTTTACTCATTAAAATAGATAATTTGCTAACAACTGGCTGTATTAACATCCCACCAAGAATAATTGAAGCCATCAACACCCCCACTTGATCGGTGGTGAACTGGTCTTTTTTCAATGATAACGGCATTAACCCATAGATAGTCCCCATGGTAATTCCAGAAACCATACAACCAATAATTGCAGGTTTACTTAAACGAGCAATTTTCTTCAATGAGAGTTTTTGATGTGAACCACTATCTGGCTGGCCTTGACGTACCAATAACGGTGGCATGACCGCCAATAATAATAGTCCTAATACCACCATAAACGGATAAGTACCCTGAGTTCCAATGACACCAATAGCAAGCTGGCCAAGGGTTGTTCCGCCATACAATGACGTCATATAAAAACTTAAACGTTTAGCGCGCTCTTTCGGATTGTCACCAATCAATAACCAAGATTCAACCACCACAAAAATCCCCGCCACTGCTACCCCCGCAATTAAGCGATTCGGTAACCAAGCTTCAATGGTTGGTGCCCATGGCAGTACGATAACTGTCGCGGCAAGCATCAATAAGAAACCTATAAATGCAAGGCGATGGCCTATTTTGGCAATAACGGGTTCAATTAACATTGAGCCAATTAATAGACCAATATAATACGCACTCGCTAACCAGCCCGCATATTGCGTATCAATACCAAAGCTTCCCATCGATAATGGGATTAAACTCATTAAATAACCCGATGCAATAGCAAAAATCGTTAACCCTGCAACAGGAACGAATGCATTGTCGCGTTTGCGCATGATAGTAGTGGACTGATTCACGCCCCACTCTCCAACTAACAAAATAAATAATATGCGCTGCAACTACATCGTAGAATACGACAACATTGTGTTCCTAATTAAAGAACACATTTCGGCGATTAGTGCAGTAGTAAAAAAACAAAGATAAGACTAATTTGAGCGCAATATAGAACGTTCAATCATGAAGTTAAAATGAGAAAATCTAATGGTGACTAACAAAATAATTTATGTGAGAAAAATCACGTTTTTTTTGTAAGTTAACCCCGTTCAAAAACGGCAAAAAACAGATAAAAATCAATATAAAAACAACAGGTTAGAAAACAAACAGATAAAATTACCTCTGTTACTTTTAGATACAACTTAAACTAAATACAAGGCACCTAAAAAGTGCTTAATCACAAAAAAAATTATTTATTGTTTTCTCCTGCTGAATAAGCTGATTGATGAAGCAAATTCGCCTTACTCAATTTACTAAAACAATTTATTTCACTTTTTTACTTAAAATAGAGAAATTAATTTTCTAATAATAAAATTAAGCCAACACTGATAACTATCATTCTCTATTCTTTGCCTTTAGTGACTTATGACACCTTAACATTCATATTGTCAATGAGTACCTAATTTGCATACTCTTTTTCTTTGGAAGGCAAGCACCTCTCAAAAGGTGATTAGGAATGGGAAGAAAGTCTTCGCCATAGCGTCGTTCTGCTAATACCTAGATACTGAGCCACGGCTTTACGGTCACCATTAAATTTAGCCATCACCTCTTCTAACGATTCATTAGATTTATCTTTTATTACAGCGTCCTTATATTCACTTTCCTGCCTTTCTGGGGATAAACTGGTTAGCATTTGTGTTGTGATCGTTTTTTCTGGGTAAGCACTGCAATACAACGCGACTCGCTCCATTAAATTTCTGAGTTCTCGCACATTACCGGGCCATGAATAATCAAGAAAAAAACGTTTACATGCAATTAACTGTTGCACGCGAAATGCGGGGAGTGGCAAGATCAAGCCTGCAAAAGCTAATTTAAGTAGCCGCTCCGCTAATACTAAAATATCATCACCGCGTTCGTTGAGCGCAGGCACGCGCATTCTCAGTACTCCGAGCCGATAAAATAGATCGGCTCGAAAACGTCCTTCTTTCACCCAGCGGTCTAAATCACAATGGGTTGCACAAATGACCCGAACATTCACTTGCAGCGGTTTATACCCGCCGACTCGCACTACAGATCGCTCCTCAAGAACCCGCAACAATTTTGTTTGCAATGCGATAGGCATTTCACCGATTTCATCTAAAAACAGTGTTCCCCCACTCGCCAATTCAAATAGCCCTGCTCGACCACCGCGACGAGATCCCGTAAAAGCACCTTCTTCATAACCAAATAATTCGGCTTCTAATAATGTTTCAGGTATCGCCCCACAGTTAACAGCGACAAAAGGCATTTGCTGTTTACTACGCTTATGTTGATTAAATAAGGTATATTCGTGATGGATCCCTTGCGCCACCATCTCCTTTCCTGTTCCACTCGCACCTTGGATCAATACCGTTGCATCAGAGCGTGCATACAACATAATAGTTTGCCTAACACGCTCCATCGATAATGACGAACCAATCAAGTCGTTTATGGTATAACGAACTTTTGCGGGGTTAGGCGGAAGGTATTTACCTTGCGAATGGTTTTCACGCCTCGACATTCGGCTTAATTCGATAGCATCTGAAAATGCTTGCTGTATGGTTTCTGTGGAATAGACAAAAACCCCAGTCATCCCCATTTCATCCGCCAGATCCATGATTAATCCAGCCCCCACGACAACAGAAATCCCCATGGCTTTTAGTGCTTTAAGCTGAGACCTTGCATCCTCCGCAGTGACGTAGCTCCGCTGCTCGATTTGTAAACCAAAACGCTGCTGAAATTCATCTAATGAAGAAAGCGTTTTTTTATAATTGATGATCCCGACTTTATCGCTAATTTCCCGAGCTTGAGCCAATGCTTGCATAACATCGAAACCACTGATTTTCACAATAATAACAGGGACTGAAACATGACTTTTTAAATAAGCCCCATTTGAACCCGCACTGATAATGGCGTCACAGTGCCCATCCTGTAATCGTTGACGAACGGCCTCTACCGCCTGCTCAAAACCAAGATTGAGTGGTGTGATTTCCGCTTGCTCACTAAATTCAGGGCTGATATCTCGAAACAATGTAAATAATCGGGACACTGAAACCGTCCAAATAATGGGTTTTTCCATCGTCACCCTACCTTCTCAATACGTTTCAAATTTGTTTCATTTAACAATATATGGTTTCAATGAAACATACCAACCGATTATTTTAAATTTGGTTTTCTTATCACAAACAAAAAAATCCCCACCCGATTGATTTCATAGAATTTTCCATTGCCCTTCATTTAATTCAAGGTTGGCACGTCAATTGCTAGGTGACTATGGCTACCCAATTTCATTACAATTAATTAACACCACATGAGGCTATTATGTCGTCATTTAGTGCAGGACAAAAGTTTCGCGAAGCTATCAAGCAAGAGTCTCCACTACAGCTTGTTGGAGCCATCAATGCCAACCACGCACTTCTTGCTAAACAAGCTGGCTATAAAGCTATTTATTTATCTGGCGGTGGCGTTGCTGCTGGCTCATTAGGCATGCCTGACTTAGGTATCTCAACGTTAGATGATGTTTTAATTGATATTCGACGCATTACTGACGTATGCGACTTACCGCTAATGGTTGACGCGGATATTGGCTTTGGCCCTTCTGCTTTCAATGTCGCACGCACGGTAAAATCATTTTGTAAGGCAGGCGCAGCTGGGTTACATATTGAAGACCAAGTAGGCGCAAAACGCTGTGGTCATCGCCCTAATAAAGAGATTGTGTCGACACAAGAGATGGTCGACCGCATCAAAGCCGCCGTTGATGCACGAACTGATGACAGTTTTGTCATTATGGCTCGAACCGATGCATTAGCGGTCGAAGGCCTTGATGCCGCGCTCGAACGTGCACAAGCCTACATAGAAGCCGGTGCAGATATGCTTTTCCCAGAGGCAATCACTGAACTTTCTATGTATCAACAGTTTACGAGCAACACCTCGGCTCCCGTACTGGCCAATTTAACCGAATTTGGCCAAACCCCTTTATTTACCCTTGATGAATTACGCAGTGTGGGTATTGCCATTGCGCTTTATCCACTGTCTGCATTTCGAGCCATGAATAGAGCGGCTGAACAGGTTTATACAACGTTACGTAAAGAAGGCACGCAAAAAAGTGTCATACCACTCATGCAGACTCGAGAAGAACTGTATCAAAGTATTCATTATTACGATTATGAACAAAAGCTGGATGCACTCTTTTCCCAGAAAAAATCATAATTTTAAGCACTTATCATTACTAAAAGTTGCATCTCCTCTGTCCCCTACAAGGAATAAATGATGAATGAACAACTTAGTCGTACTGAAGCACCTCAATTTAAACCTAAAAAATCAGTTGCACTGTCTGGTGTAGCAGCTGGAAACACAGCGCTTTGTACCGTTGGACGTAATGGTAATGACCTGCATTATCGCGGGTTTGACATTCACGACTTAGCCACACAGTGTGAATTTGAAGAAATCGCGCATTTGCTCATCCATGACAAGCTCCCTACCGCAACTGAGCTCGCTGCATACAAAGAAAAATTACAATCCTTTCGAGGATTACCCGCAAGTGTCAAACAAACCTTAGAATCAATACCGGCGAACGCACACCCGATGGACGTCATGCGTACAGGCGTATCCATGATGGGATGTGTATTACCCGAAAAAGAATCACACCCTTTTTCGGGCGCTAGAGATATCGCTGACCGCTTGTTAGCATCACTGGGTTCGATGTTGTTGTATTGGTACCACTTTAGCCACCACGGACGACGCATTGAAACCCAAACAGATGATGATTCGATTGGCGCGCATTTCTTGCATCTATTACACGGCAAAAAGCCCCCTGCTCAATGGGAAAAATTCATGCATATTGCGGCAATTTTATACGCAGAACATGAATTTAACGCATCCACATTCGCAGCGAGGGTTATTGCGGGAACAGGCACCGATTTTTACTCTGCAATGACAGGTGCAATTGCCGCCCTGCGTGGCCCAAAACACGGTGGTGCAAATGAAGTTTCATTAGAAATTCAGCAACGTTATGCATCAATGGACGAAGCGGAACAAGATATTATCGCCCGGGTTAAAAACAGTGAGGTTATCATTGGCTTTGGCCACCCAGTTTATACTCTCGCAGATCCCCGTCATCCCATAATCAAATCTGTCGCCTTACAGTTATCAGAACAAAATCTAAATCGACATCTTTATACCGTTGCAGATCGCATTGAATCCGTTATGAAACGTGAAAAAAATATGTTTCCAAACTTAGATTGGTTTTCTGCTGTGGCTTATCACCTTATGGGTATCCCTACCGCCATGTTTACACCTCTATTTGTTATGGCACGTACCGCTGGTTGGTCAGCCCATATTATTGAACAACGACAAGATAATAAAATTATTCGCCCTTCAGCCAACTATGTTGGACCTGAAAATCAATTATTTATTCCTATAGAACAGCGTTAAAAGGTAACCTAATGACAACACAAACCGTGCGTTCGCAACAAATTGAATTTGATAAAGTGATCAGCGATATTGTTGATTATGTAATGGATTACCCGATTACTTCTGACCTTGCCTATGATACGGCTTATTATTGCCTACTCGACACCCTGGGTTGCGGGATGGAATCCCTTGAATACCCTGCGTGTAAAAAATTATTGGGCCCTATCGTTCCAGGTACAATTGTGCCTAATGGCACAAAAATCCCAGGAACACAATTTCAATTAGACCCTGTGCAAGGTGCATTTAACCTTGGCACAATGTGCCGATGGCTTGATTTTAATGACACTTGGCTTGCTGCCGAATGGGGGCATCCATCAGATAACCTTGGGGGGATATTAGCCACTGCGGATTGGCTTTCGCGTGAAAACATTGCTAAAGGAAAGTCCCCATTGTCCATGAGAGATGTTTTGACTGCATTAATTAAGGCCCATGAAATTCAAGGCTGTATCGCATTAGAAAACGCCTTCAACCAAGTTGGGCTCGATCATGTTATTTTAGTCAAAGTGGCCTCAACTGCGGTTGTTTCTCATTTATTGGGCTTGGAAAGAGAACAAATTCTCAATGCGGTCTCCCAAGCATGGATTGATGGGCACAGCCTGCGTACCTACCGCCATAGCCCCAATACAGGATCTCGCAAATCATGGGCGGCAGGTGACGCCACTTCCCGTGCGGTACGGCTCGCTTTAATGGCTCAAAAAGGGGAAATGGGCTACCCAACGGCATTAACGGCTAAAACATGGGGCTTTTACGATGTTTTATTTAATGGACAGCCCCTGCGTTTTCAACGCCCTTATGGCTCATATGTCATGGAAAATGTGCTATTTAAGATTTCTTTCCCTGCTGAGTTTCATTCCCAAACCGCAGTAGAAGCCGCGTTACAACTCCATCAAACCCTCCAAAAATTAGGGAAAACGGCGCAAGATATTGAGTCGATTGCCATACGTACCCATGAGGCATGCATTCGTATCATTGATAAAAAAGGGCCATTACATAATCCGGCAGATAGGGATCATTGCATTCAATATATGGTCGCTGTCCCATTAATTTTTGGTCGTTTAACGGCCGCTGATTATGAAGACAATATTGCTAAAGACGAACGTATCGATGCATTACGTGCAAAAATGCATTGCACAGAAGATGTCCAGTTCACCCGAGACTATCATGACCCAGAAAAACGCTCGATTAGCAATGGGTTAACCATTACATTGAAGGATGGGCAAGTGCTTGATGAAGTTGTTATCGAGTATCCTGTTGGCCACAAGCGCCGCCGTAAAGAGGGTATGCCATTACTATTAAATAAATTTAGAGTCAATTTAGCAAGGCAATTCCCTGAGGCTCAACAAATTCGAATTCTAAAAGCCTCTCTCGATAAGCCAATGTTAGAAAAAATGCCCGTAAATGAATATATGGATTTATTTGTTATTTAAGTCTAAAGCTAATTATTGGCGAGCAATTCAATTCAGCGCCTTAATATTGAGGCGCTGAATATTCACTGAGATATCAAAAAACAAATTGGTAGCGAGTTTGGTTTCGGTACACTTGTTGAGGAAACGCAATCGAACTGTATTGTTCTCCCCACTCTGGATGATTAATGGCATCCGCTGGAAACTGAGTGGCCAACACTACCCCTGAATAAGGCACATACGTTCGAGTTTTCCCCGATGTTGCATGCAGGTTATTCCCACTATATACATGTAATGCAGCCTGTGTTGTTGCGATATTTAGCCGTACATCACCATTTGGTGCCCCCAGTGTTGCCACTGTCTGCTCACCATCGGTTAATGCGTTGTTTAATATAAACCCATGGTCATACCCACCAACGCGGTGCTGCACATCATCTTGTAAAAAGTCTCGGCCAATCCGCTTGCTTTGGCGAAAATCAAAATTGGTTTCAGCCACATTATGCCATTCACCCGTTGGAATACCGTCCATATCTGTCGGCAAGAATTGGTCTGCATCAATGTATAAATCATGCTCCAACGCTGTTCTAACTGAATCTTCTCCCGCTAGGTTGAAGTAGATGTGGTTCGCGAGGTTTACAGGGCAAGCTTCTGTCGATTGATAAGCATGGTGAATAACAACTTGATTATCTTCTGTAAGTTCATAGCTCACCTCAACCTCTAGCCGACCTGGAAAGCCTTGTTCACCAGCAGGAGACACCAACGAAAAAATAGCTTTCTGGGGAGTTGGTTGAAAAATACCCCATATACGCTGGCTAAAATTACGCTTTCCACCATGCAAGCAATGTGCGCCTTGGTTACCAACGAGCTGATAGCGTTGTTCATTTAGTGTGAATTGTGAATTATTTATACGGTTAGCGACTCGCCCAACGGTTGAACCAAGGTATACCCCTTGCTCCATCTGTTTCGCCATATTGGGTGAACCCAAAACAACGTCTCGTTTACCTGTTACTAATGGAAGTATACAGCTAACCCAACTAGCGCCTAGACTACTGAGAATAATCTTCATACCATTTTGATTTGTAAGGGCAATAACCTTTGGGGCGCGAAATATCTGACATTGTTCTTGAGTTAACTGCATTTTTTCCTCAATCATTCAATAATCACTATAAAGAGCGGCTTGCTATATTTACCCTTTACGTTGAAAAATACTATATTGTGCCATGCTGAAACAACATATTAATTTTCGCCTTGTTATCAATTAGGTGCAATAATTAATAGATCCTTTTTACATAATAGCTTGCAATAAAAAACCGAGCCACTTTTATGCTCGGTTCTTATCAGAAAAGAAAATCAACCTATCATTAATGCTTAATCTCTTTGTCATACGGGTCAAGGTGTGTCATGACATCCAAAATTAATGGGTTTTCCATCAATTTTTTACGTACATTTACCGCAATCTCATGGCCAACAGTGATACTCATATTTCCATCCAGCTCTAAATGTACATCTACCAACAAAAAATCCCCTGACTTACGTGTTTTTAAATCATGATACCCTGATAATTCACTGATATTATCCAAAATAGAACGAATTTCTTGCAACGTTTCTTCATCCGCACCTTTATCCATTAAATCTTGCATGGATTGATTGGTGAATTTAAACCCCATGCGGAAAACGAATGTCCCCACAATCAATGCTGCAAGTGGGTCAAAAATTTTAAATCCGCACAAGCTACCAACAATACCGATAGCCACCACCAAGGAAGAAGCTGCATCAGAACGAGCATGCCATGCGTTCGCCACTAACATACTGGAATTCACTTTATTTGCGACATGCAACATATAGCGAAACAGCCCTTCTTTTGCGACTAAAGCAATCAATGCGACAACTAATGCGACTGAGTGCACTTCAGGGATCAAATCCGGTTTCAGCAATTTTTCGATCGCTGACCAAACCATTCCTACACCCACAATTAATAAAATAATACCCAATATTAATGATGCACCATTTTCATAACGAAAATGGCCGTATGGGTGGTCTTCATCCGGTTTTTTATGGCTTTTCTTATTCGCTATCAATACAACAAAATCAGCGATTAAATCCGATAATGTGTGAATGCCGTCAGCTATTAACCCAGAAGAATGCGAAAAAAAACCAATAATTATCTGCCAAATCGATAAAAAAATATTTACAACAACACTAACTAATGTACTTTTCTTTGCGGCTTTAAATTTTATTTGCTGAATTTCAAAATCACTTTTTTTCTGTGTGGAGGCATTATTCATAGTCATAAAATGGGTTCTTAATGAAAAACAAAATAATTATCATTCATATAACCTATTTAAATCAATAAGTTAAAACATAAAATGCAATACTCGCATATATTCTGTTAAAAGTCTCCGTGTTATTTGTAAATAAAAAGCGTGATTGATAATAATTATTCTTTCTTTTCAAAGAATTAATTATACTATCTTTAAATTATCATTATAAATGCGCACTTTATTACATTTATTATTTTTCATTTAACTTATAGTATATTGAAGATAAGCCTTTGTAATTAACTTTAAATAATACGAAAATGAGGTAGCTATGTATAAAAAAATCCTAGTTCCTATTGATTTGTTAGAAGATGAATTGAACCAAGAGATCATCAAACACGTTGAAGCACTAGCACAACTTAGCTCAGCCGAAATTCATTTTCTATCTGTTATTCCGAGTCTCGAATTATTTTTTGGTATTGAAATTGCCGCATTACCAGAAAGTAACAAAGATTCTGCTGAACGCGCAATCCTTGCCATGCGCGCATTAGAAGAAGTCATTAAAGACATCAAAGTTGCTGATGAACGCATTAACTGCAAAATTGGTATTGGTTCCGCTAAAGATGAAATCTTAGATTATGCGCAAGAAATTAGTGCTGACCTGATTGTTGTTGGTTCTCATCACCCAAGTTCTTCAACTTACCTATTAGGCTCAACAGCATCCGCTATTGTACGTCATGCTAAAACATCCGTATTTGTTATTCGCTAAATGATTTTCTATAAAAATGCCGCAGTTAGCGGCATTTTCTTTAATCATTATTTTGTAACTGAATCCATTAATTTATCGTCTGTAGACCAAATTCGATATTTCACTTGCATATCTTTTGGTGCATAAATCACAATCGGTAATTTGCTGTTATAACGCACAAATGCATCATCACCTAACTGTGTTGAAACAAAACGGTCTTTGGCTGGCTCAGAGCACCCCATCATTGTTGAAGCAGGGCCTTTAACCTCATCTAATTTATAGTAGCTGTAACCCCAACCTTCCAACGTTTTTTCATCCAGCTCCCCCATAAACCATTGACGATTACAGTCTGCTTTGATCGTTTTACCAATAACTAACTCAACCATAAAATTATTTTCATTTTGTTGCTTAGTTAATTCAATCACATGACGAGTCATACCCGCTTCCGCTTTTGGGTATGGCGCGATCTTTTCCAAATCTTCCGTTGCGACTGCACATGATGAAATTAATGCCGCTGCCATTACAGATAAAATCGCTTTTTTCATTATTTATTCCTATCTAGAAACACAAAATCAATTTTAAAAACCAGAATTCTATACATACTAAGTCATTTACACCGTAATTATCACTATAGATGATTCTTAATTACAAAAATATAGGTAACCCAGATAAAAGCAATGTAATACTACTTAATTCTAGTTGAAGGATCATAAAACTAATAAAAATTATGTAAATTACAAGCTATTCGATGTACAAAATGTACGCTCTGTTTATACTGAATCTGAGGCTTAATATATTCTGAGGAGGTAGTATGTTATCAGCAGATCAAGATTTAGTTTCAAAATTAATCTCTACGCATCCCCGTTTTCAAACTCTTTATGAAAAGCATCATCAACTCGACAAAGAAATCAGTAAATTAGAAGGCCCTTCTGGAGCTGGTTACAATGAGCATGTCGCTAAGCTAAAAAAAGAAAAATTACATCTTAAAGATGAAATGCAAAAAATAATGCTCTCGAGTCAATAAATTATCACGATAACAACATGCGTTGTTTTTCTTGCATAGTGAAAATAAAACTAGCTAACCAATTGAAAAATGAAAATATTTTATTATTCATTTAATATTAGCTAAGTATCGTGTTTCACGCTAATAAAAGAGGGTAATTTTTACCCTCTGTTTTATTGAGCTCCATCAAAAAAAGTAAGAATACATTGTCATTAGCTAGCTATCCTTACATAAAGTTGTATATTAAATATATGTTTATTTTTTATAGAGACTTATTATGGTTGGTAAACGTATTAATCGTGAAATTAAAACGATTGAAAAAATGATAAAAATCTATGAAAAAGCTCACCCTGTTCCCATAGAATCTCCTAATTTCTATCAAGAATTATTTTCCTATGCCATTAATAGGTTAGAAAAATGCCGATATGGGGAAGAAAAACCAGCTTGTAAACAATGTCCAATCCATTGTTATCAACCCAAAATGCGAGAACAGATGAAGCTCGTTATGCGTTGGGCTGGCCCTAAGATGCTAATCCATCATCCAATACTTGCTATACGGCACTTACTTGATGATCGTAAACCCGTTCCTGACTTACCAGCCAAAGTTAATAAGCGAACAGCTAAAAGCATTGGTCATGATAAGTGAAACTCTAGCGCAAATTGGTACCCTCTATTTGAAGCTTCAAGCAAAATACAGCAAAAGGAGAAAAATAAGGTATATAAAGATTGAATAATGACGATTGAAAAAATAATAACAAATGAAACTATGTATAAAAATGCATATTTGAAATACCTATCAGAGCAATTGTAAAAACCTATCGTTGTTAAAATGAGACACCTGTCGCAATAAACCCGCCATAAAGCCCCTTTTTGATAAAATTATATTATCGTCAAGATACATAAAACAAATAACTCAAGTTAACAATCATTTGTTATATAAGATAAATTTATCAGTGTTAATTTTAACGAATGTTAATATCATCATTCTCATAGCTAAAATTCACATTACCATACTAAAAATGATAAATGAGCAAAAAGTAGAAAAAAAACGCTTGTTACGCGTAAAAAACGATAACATATTAACATCCGACTAATTTTAATATTATAGGTTAATAATCTAAAATAATAAATTCAGACAAAATAAAACACCAAACTCGTTATTTTAAACACAACTAATACCGAGCTATAAGCACAAAAAGATCGGCAAAAGTATATTTGGAAACATTTATTTATATTTAGAATTACAATGTGACACAAAATTAATCGATTTATATAATTTCAAACATACTAATAACACCAATGCTTTATATTGCCAGATGGAAATTGTTGAATATTTTATTTTGAAGTTATATTTGAAATACAATTAATGAAGGTATCGTCATGCAAGTAATAAACTCATCGAATCAATGCGTAATTAAACAGATAAACATTAATAACCTCGCAACCCATAACATTATCGACTTAGAAACCAAAGGGCTTTTGATCATAGAACAAGGCTCTGTGTTACTAGAAACCCCAGCCAACTCACAACGTTTAAATGAAGGTGATATTTTATATCACAAGCAAGGGGCTTACTCCTTACAACTCAGTGAAACTACAGGTTGCAAATTACTTTGGGTTCCCTTAAGTGATGATTTTTTGCGTAACTTTATTTCCAATCATGGTGCAGAGTTAAGTGAAATAGACCGTAATGAAGGCTTACCCTGTGATGTAATTAAATTTAATTCATCTCCTATCATTAACGAAATCAAAGCGAGCTTAAATGCATTTATCAATAATGAATACCCTGACGTCATCTTCACACTTCGAGTAAGCGAATTATTATTATTACTTAGCTACAGCGAACAAGGGGCTTTATTATTATCTAATTTTAGGCAGCTGAGTAGTCGCCAAGTCGAACGATTGCAGCTATTTATGGAAAACAATTACCTTAAAGAATGGAAGTTAAGTGAATTTGCTCGTACTTTTGGCATGGGGTTAACAACATTTAAAGAACTGTTCAATACCGTCTATTCAACTTCACCACGCTCATGGATTAGTGAAAAACGTATTATGTATGCACACCAGTTATTAGTTAACACGACAATGAGCATTGTCGAAGTTTCAATGGAAGCAGGCTTTTCCAGTCAATCTTACTTCACCCAAACTTATCGCAAACGATTTGGATACACGCCGAGCAGATCAAGAATAGCAGCTTAACCGCTCAGTAATTTTCGAACTCATGCCCTGTCAGTTATAGAAATTTAAGCTTTAACTATAATCTGGCAGAAAGGCAAGTTCAGTCCCTTCCATTACACAGCCATATTCACTTTTTAGCCTTCTTAAATTTCTATAATCCCTTCAGATTGATATATCACAAAAAAAGGTAATTCGCCTTTCAGTGACAAATTACCTTTAAGATAAACCCAGATAAAAGCTATATTATTTTGCTTTAATTATTTTTAAATCAATAATTGACATGGAGTTCGGTGGTACTTCACCTGGTATGCCGTCAACACCATAGCCACCTTCCGGTTTAATATAGACTTTAACCATCCCTCCTTCCCCTGCTCGTTCTACAAAGGAATTTAATGGCGTCGGTAGCTGACTATAAGGTAATGTGACCGGGTTTTGATCGGTGTACAATACCGTAACCTTACCATCCGTTAATTGTTCTCTCATAATAAAAGTCACGTCTTTATTTTTAACATCTTTTATAGGAGAACCTGCTTGAATGATTTTATAGTAAGTGTTGCTATCGAGCTTACTGTATTTTTGAGCGGTGATTTGCTCAATAATTTTTTGGTTTTTCTTCGCATTTTCTGCGGCAATCGCTTTTGCATCTTTGCTAGGTGGAACTCGCCCTGCCAAGCCAGTATTCGGTTTTGTACCACTTCTCGCTTTTAATGCATCATTTTCATCTTGTAACTGAGTTATCAATCGGTTTAATTCCATAATTTGTGATTTTAAAGTTTCATCACTCGAAATGGATTTACGCGAATCTAGCTCTGTTTGTAATTTTTTCAACTTCTCTTGTGCTGATGCCAACTCTTTTTGAGAATTGGTTTTTAAATCACCAAGGAGTTTATTCGTCTCTGCCAGCTTTTGCTCAATCTCAGACTGTTTCCTTGTTTTAGCCGCAATATCGCTTTCAAGTTTACTAATTTTGTCTTCTTGGGACTTAGTCTGTTTAACAAATTGCTGGTTTTGCTGCTCAAGTTTTTTCTTCTCATTTTCCTGGGCAGTCAGTGCATCATTAATTGATTTTTTCTCAGATTCCAACTTAGCTAAAGCGGCTTCTTTCTGTTTCAATAATGCAATTTGTTTATTTAAGTCGGTCGTTAACTCTTTAACTTGCTTGTCACTTGCTTGCCCTATTAACGCAGTTTGTTTTTCAACCTCTTTTTGCAACTTCAGCAGATCCGCATTAGCTTGTTGTAATTGTTTTTGAGCATCAACAAAATTCTGTTCATTTTGTTTTAAGTTTGTTTGTAATTGTTCTTGTTGCTTTTGGCTCTCAGCATATTGTTTAGATAATGTATTTTGTACTGCTTGCTGCTCAGCCAACTGTTTTTTTGCTATTGCTAATTCTGACTCTAACGTAATTTTTTGTGCTAATTTGGCCGTTTGCTCAACTAAAGAAGCTTGAATTTTATCAGCTTGTTGTGCCTTTTTCTGCAGCTCAGCGGTCAGTTGTTGGTTTTTCTCCGCTAGTGCTTTTGCATCAGCTTGCTGTTTTGCTAAGGCTTCGCGAGTGGTTTGGCTTTCCGCTTGCGCTTTCTTCAACCCGTCTTCTTTTTGCTTCAACAAGGCGAGTTGTTTATTTAAATCGGCGGTCAGCGCTTTCACTTGCTGATCGCTCGCTTGATTCATTAAAGCAGTTTTCGTTTCAACTTCATTTTTTAACTTTTGTAAATCCGCATTCGCTTGCTTCAGCTGCGCCTGTGCCGTGGTGTAATTTTGCTCTTGTTGAAGGAGTTTCGCCTGCAAGTCTGCCTGCTGTTTTTCACTGTTCGCAAACTGTTTGGACAACGCATTTTGCGCCGTTTGGTGCTCGGATAACTGTTTTTTCGCCTCAGCCAGCTCGGCTTCTAATGCCGCTTTCTGAGCCGCCTTCGCGGTCTGCTCGGCTAAAGAGGCTTGGATTTTGTCTGCTCGCTGCGCTTTTTGTTGCAGCTCGGCGGTCAGTTGCTGGTTTTTCTCCGCTAATGCTTTTGCATCAGCTTGCTGTTTTGCTAAGGCTTCGCGAGTGGTTTGGCTTTCCGTTTCCGCTTTCTTCAACCCGTCTTCTTTTTGCTTCAGCAAGGCGAGTTGTTTGTTTAAATCGGCGGTCAGTGCTTTCACTTGCTGATCGCTCGCTTGGCTCATCAAGGCAGTTTGTTTTTCCATATCAGCTTGGAGCTTCTGTAAATCCGCATTCGCTTGCTTCAGCTGCGCCTGTGCCGTGGTGTAATTTTGCTCTTGTTGAAGGAGTTTCGCCTGCAAGTCTGCCTGCTGTTTTTCACTGTTCGCAAACTGTTTGGACAACGCATTTTGCGCCGTTTGGTGCTCGGCTAACTGTTTTTTCGCCTCAGCCAGCTCGGCTTCTAATGCCGCTTTCTGAGCCGCCTTCGCGGTCTGCTCGGCTAAAGAGGCTTGAATTTTGTCTGCTTGCTGCGCTTTTTGTTGCAGCTCGGCGGTCAGTTGCTGGTTTTTCTCCGCTAGTGCTTTTGCATCAGCTTGCTGTTTTGCTAAGGCTTCGCGAGTGGTTTGGCTTTCCGTTTCCGCTTTCTTCAAACCCTCTTCTTTTTGCTTCAACAAGGCGAGTTGTTTGTTTAAATCAGCGGTCAGCGCTTTCACTTGCTGATCGCTCGCTTGGCTCATCAAGGCAGTTTGTTTTTCCATATCAGCTTGGAGCTTCTGTAAATCCGCATTCGCTTGCTTCAGCTGCGCCTGTGCCGTGGTGTAATTTTGCTCTTGTTGAAGGAGTTTCGCCTGCAAGTCTGCCTGTTGTTTTTCACTGTTCGCAAACTGTTTGGACAACGCATTTTGCGCCGTTTGGTGCTCGGCTAACTGTTTTTTCGCCTCAGCCAGCTCGGCTTCTAATGCCGCTTTCTGAGCCGCCTTCGCGGTCTGCTCGGCTAAAGAGGCTTGGATTTTGTCTGCTTGCTGCGCTTTTTGTTGCAGCTCGGCGCTCAGTTGCTGGTTTTTCTCCGCTAATGCTTTTGCATCAGCTTGCTGTTTTGCTAAGGCTTCGCGAGTGGTTTGGCTTTCCGTTTCCGCTTTCTTCAAACCCTCTTCTTTTTGCTTCAACAAGGCGAGTTGTTTGTTTAAATCAGCGGTCAGTGCTTTCACTTGCTGATCGCTCGCTTGGCTCATCAAGGCAGTTTGTTTTTCCATATCAGCTTGGAGCTTCTGTAAATCCGCATTCGCTTGCTTCAGCTGCGCCTGTGCCGTGGTGTAATTTTGCTCTTGTTGAAGGAGTTTCGCCTGCAAGTCTGCCTGTTGTTTTTCACTGTTCGCAAACTGTTTGGACAACGCATTTTGCGCCGTTTGGTGCTCGGCTAACTGTTTTTTCGCCTCAGCCAGCTCGGCTTCTAATGCCGCTTTCTGAGCCGCCTTCGCGGTCTGCTCGGCTAAAGAGGCTTGGATTTTGTCTGCTTGCTGCGCTTTTTGTTGCAGCTCGGCGCTCAGTTGCTGGTTTTTCTCCGCTAATGCTTTTGCATCAGCTTGCTGTTTTGCTAAGGCTTCGCGAGTGGTTTGGCTTTCCGTTTCCGCTTTCTTCAAACCCTCTTCTTTTTGCTTCAACAAGGCGAGTTGTTTGTTTAAATCAGCGGTCAGTGCTTTCACTTGCTGATCGCTCGCTTGGCTCATCAAGGCAGTTTGTTTTTCCATATCAGCTTGGAGCTTCTGTAAATCCGCATTCGCTTGCTTCAGCTGCGCCTGTGCCGTGGTGTAATTTTGCTCTTGTTGAAGGAGTTTCGCCTGCAAGTCTGCCTGTTGTTTTTCACTGTTCGCAAACTGTTTGGACAACGCATTTTGCGCAGTTTGGTGCTCGGCTAACTGTTTTTTCGCCTCAGCCAGCTCGGCTTTTAACGCGTTTTCTAAAGCAACTTGTTGCTCCGCTTGTTCCGTTTTTTTCGCCAGAGAAACTTGTATTTTTTCTGCTAATTGTTCTTTTTCTACCAGCTGAGTTTGTAATTGCTGGTTTTGTAACTCTAATAATTTACTTTTTTCTTGCTGGGCGGCCAAAGAGGATGCAACACCATCTTTTTCACTTTTAACGGTCGCTAATTCATTTTCTTTCTGTTTCAACAATTCTTTTTGCTGTAGAAGTTCAGCTGTCACTGATTTCATCTGCTCATCAGCGTTACCCGCAACTTGCAGTTGTTTTTTAGATTCCAACTCTAATTTTGCAATATCCGCAGTGAGTTGCTCAATTTTCAAATTTGCAGCAGCAAATTGCTGTTCTTTATCTGCTAATTGCTGTTTAAGTTGGGCTTGTTCAACGACACTTTCATTTAATTGTTTTTCAAGTTGAGCAATCGTTTCTTGGGTTTGCTGATTTTCTTGACTCAATTGATCAAGACTATTTTGCTTTTGCTCAATTGTTTTTTGAGCATCCGCCAGTTTAGTCTTTAATGAGTCAATTAAAGATTGGTCATCTGATGAATTGACAACTGCCTGTAATTGCGCAATTTGCTCTTTGCTTTTCAGAACTTCATCATTTAATTTATCAATCTCAAATTGTTTTTCCGTAATTGTATGCGTTAATTGCGCGATACTCTTATTATGGTTAATGAGTTCAGAAACGAGTTGTTCATCATTGAGCAAATGATTATAGGCAATAAGTTGGCCTACACCTTGAGCAATACCAAACTTATATAGATGTGCTAATTGCTGACGTTCAATTAATTGCGCCAATTGCTCAAGATAAGCAGAGGTATTAATACCTGCTGGCTTGGCAAATTTAGATGCATATAAGCCGAGTGGGTCAAGAACCAATTGATATTTTGCAAAATCTTTGGCTAGATAAGCAGGATCCCATTGATTGCTTTGGAAGAAATAAGGGTAAGACGACAATAAAATAGGGGATGCCCCATTTTCTGTCGTCACCGCACACACTTCAGAAAAAGTCGTTTTTTCCGGTTCAGCAGGCTCCGCCTTCGCGACATCGACTTTCTTCGTTGATGCCGCAGCAGATTTATTCTTCCCTGTAGCTTTGCCTTTCGTTCCTTTATTCGCTGCCGCAGATTTTTGTTTCTCTTTTGGAGCAGGAACAGTAGATAGCGAAGAAAAGATATCATAACCCTGGTTTTGTGTATTAACTGGCAATTGTTGCTTTTGTTCTTGTACTTTGCCTTCTTTTTCCATTTGAAGGTAAGTATCAAAATCATCAATTACATTGTTAAAGCGCTCTGCTTTTGGAGCATGACTAAAAAACGTCGTAACAAGTGCCAGTGACACACAAAGCCTAAGGTTTATTCTCATAATCCACTAATTTTCTTCAATGTTGATTCGGTAGACAATACTGAGTTATAACGAACTTTTGCACACAATACTTTAGTTTTAGATTCTATCGCCATTTGTAATAATTCAATCGTGTCAGGGCTAGCCGTCCCCTCAACTTGTCGATATAGACGGTTGATTTCGCTAACCTCTTTAAATGAACCTACTAAGCGATTGTAATCTTTAGGTGAGAGTGTTTTGAGTGCATTGAGTTCTTTAACACACGTATTTAAATGAGCAAATGTTTGCTGGTCGCCCCCTGTTTCACCATAGGCTGTTGAAGCAATTGGTGTACGGTTGATAGCGCTGTTTAATACTTTTTGAGATTCAGGGTATGTGTTATCAACTTGACCTGAATTGGTATCAGCAGTCGGTTGTGTGACCGGTTGATCGGTACTTGTATTGACTACCTGTTTACTTGGAGTATTCGGTGTTGCTGTATTGTATGTGTCTGAGCCAAATGTACAACCTGAAAGAAGGGCTGTACCTGCTATAAGCAAAGATGCAACATAAAATTTATTTTTTAAAAACATATGGTTACCTTACCAGCACTTTTCTTCGCTATTATAATGATGTCCAAAAAACCTAGTGTAAGCTAAAAACTAGCTATTTTCTATAAGCCCGAATGTAGAAATAGAGTCATCTCATAAATTTAGATTAACTTAACTTTAGTTTTAAAATTATTTTATTGCTACATTTTCATTAATTTTATGAGCTGATCCCTACTCGCCGCCCTTATAAAAGGATAATTCTACACCTTTGCCGTCATTTTTTATTATTTTATGTCAGGGAACGATCGGGCTACTCGATAAACTTTTTAGCAACTCAATACTTTCCATGCACACTCTTATTTTAGGTCTACCGTCAGTAACAATTGTTAACAAATAAAATATTCACTCACAAAAAAAACAATCTTATATTTTCATTTATCATGTCGCTGACACATTTTAAACCGCTGATATGACAACATGCATTATCAGACTAAATATGGGTAACCTGCTTAATTCAATTTTACAAGCTAACAATAATTAAAAATTATAAATAGAATCAAATTTTTATCAAAATACGTATTTATCGATATTAAACTACGTAATAAAGCATAGCAGTTATCTGTCAGAATTACTTATATTAAATTGATACGATTCGTAACTCAAATTTATTTTTAATAAAAATTTAGTGATTACATAGCCATAATCACTAAAAAAGCACTTTTCAGTGATTTTATTTTAGCTTACTCATTTAGCGTCTAGTAAAGAGTGTTTTATCTTATAACTAAAATGAACTGATTGAATAAAGCATAAGAAGAGTCAATGTGGATAGCTTATAAATGTTAATGTATGCCCGATATTAACCGGGCATACTCGCATTTAAGCTTTGCTAGGACGTAAAGCAGGGAATAAAATAACATCTCGAATAGTATGACTATTAGTGAATAACATCACCATTCGGTCAATACCAATACCTAAACCAGCTGTTGGCGGCAAACCATGTTCTAATGCAGTAACATAGTCTTCATCATAGAACATTGCTTCGTCATCGCCTTCGTCTTTTTGACGAACTTGCTCTGCAAAACGTTCAGCTTGGTCTTCTGCATCGTTTAATTCCGAGAAACCGTTACCAATTTCCCGGCCACCAATGAAGAATTCAAAACGGTCAGTAATGAATGGATTATCATCATTGCGACGCGCTAATGGTGAAACTTCAGCAGGATATTCAGTGATGAATGTCGGTTGAATTAAGTGGCTCTCTGCAACTTCTTCAAAGATTTCACACTGAATGCGGCCAAGCCCCCAGCTTTTCTCAATTTTGATACCAATTGATTGAGCAATAGCCACTGCTTTATCCATATCGTCCAAATCAGCAACGTTAGTTTCAGGACGATATTTGCAAATTGCCTCTTTCATTGTGAGTTTGGTAAATGGCTTACCAAAATCAAACTCTTGCTCACCATACTGAACAACCGTGTTACCTAAAACATTTTGTGTCAATGTACGGAATAAATCTTCTGTTAGCTTGATCAGAACACGATAATCCGCATACGCCATATACAGTTCCATCATGGTGAATTCTGGGTTATGACGTGGAGATAAGCCTTCGTTACGGAAGTTACGGTTGATTTCAAACACACGTTCGAAACCACCAACAACTAAACGCTTCAAGTACAACTCAGGCGCAATACGCAAGTACATATCGATATCTAATGCATTATGGTGAGTCACAAATGGACGCGCAGAAGCACCACCTGGAATGACTTGCATCATTGGGGTTTCGACTTCCATGAAACCGTAACCAACCATAAAATTACGCACTTCAGCGAGGATCTTGGAGCGAACAATAAAAGTATGACGAGATTCATCATTCGCGATTAAGTCAAGGTAGCGCTGACGGTAACGTGTTTCTTGGTCTGATAAACCGTGGAATTTGTCAGGTAATGGGCGCAATGCTTTAGTCAATAAACGAACTTCATGACAATGAACGGTCAACTCACCTGTTTTGGTTTTAAATAAACGGCCTTTCGCGCCTAAAATATCGCCTAAATCCCATTTTTTAAATTGTTCGTTATAGATGCCTTCCGCTAAATCATCACGGGAAACATAAATCTGAATACGCCCGCCAACATCTTGTAACGTTGCGAATGATGCTTTACCCATGATGCGACGAGTCATCATACGGCCAGCAATCGACACTTCAATATTTAGGTCTTCAAGCTCTTCGGATGTTTTATCATCATATTGCGCATGAATTTTATCGGAAATATCTTCACGACGAAAATCATTTGGAAATGGAATCCCTTTTTCACGCAGTGCCGCTAACTTTTCTTTACGGGCTTTAAGTTCGTTATTCAAATCAGGTGCTTGTTCAACACCTTGTTGTTCCTGAGACATTTTTTCCTCACAGGCCAGCTTTTAAGCTAGCTTCAATGAATTTATCCAAATCACCATCCAGTACGGCTTGCGTGTTACGCGTTTCCACACCAGTACGTAAATCTTTAATTCTTGCATCATCAAGGACATAAGAACGAATCTGGCTTCCCCAGCCAATATCAGATTTGTTCTCTTCCATCGCTTGCTTGTCTGCATTTTTCTTTTGCATTTCCAGTTCGTATAGCTTCGCTTTTAACTGGCGCATCGCTTGGTCTTTGTTTTTATGCTGCGAACGGTCATTCTGGCATTGCGTCACAATATTGGTTGGAATATGTGTGATACGTACCGCTGATTCCGTTTTGTTAACGTGCTGACCACCAGCACCAGAAGCACGGTATACATCAATACGTAAATCCGCTGGATTGATGTCGATATCAATATCATCATCAACTTCAGGATAAATAAACGCAGAACTAAAAGAAGTATGACGACGCCCGCCTGAGTCAAATGGACTCTTACGGACTAAGCGATGAACGCCTGTTTCCGTTCTTAGCCACCCGTAGGCATAGTCACCAATAATTTTGACCGTTGCCGATTTTAGCCCAGCAACATCACCATCAGACTCTTCGATAATCTCGGTTTTAAAGCCCTTTGACTCAGCCCAACGCAAGTACATGCGCAATAACATACTCGCCCAATCTTGCGCTTCAGTACCGCCAGAACCCGCTTGTAAGTCAATATAGCAGTCTGCACTATCGTATTCGCCTGAGAACATACGACGAAATTCAAGTTGCTCTAATTTGCCCTGTAATAGCTCTAACTCAGCTTCTGCTTCATTGAATGTATCTTCATCGTCAGCTTCAACTGCAAGTTCTAATAAACCTTCAACATCTTCAAGGCCTTGCGTCATCTGGTCAATCGTCTCAACAATCGCTTCAAGCGATGAACGTTCTTTACCAAGGGCTTGCGCTCTTTCGGGTTCATTCCAAACATCAGGCTGTTCAAGCTCAGCGTTGACTTCTTCTAAGCGTTCCTTCTTGGCATCATAGTCAAAGATACCCCCTCAGAACCACTGTCCGCTCAGACAGGTCCTGAATCTTACTTTTTACTGGGTTTATTTCAAACGTCATTTTTCAATATCTTATGGTTAGTCAAAAATAATTTTTTATTCACAAACCGTTTAGTATAGCGGAATTTATCTCATGTTTATAGCGCCATCAAACGCTATTTCATCGTTATTCAGTGTGTTAGTTACCCGTTTAATCAGGCCAAATATGTTCAACCATTAGCTGCACATTCTTTTGCCCACGATACTCATTCACATCCAACTTAAAAGCAATTTTAGCTTTTTTGATACTGTTATCTGGCCAGCGACGAACATCAATATTAAACATGATGGCATCTAACATTGGGCCGCCATTCACTGGCTCTAACATGAGTTTTAGATGACGCTCACCCACTAGCCTTTGCTGTAATAATTGGAATTCACCATCAAATACTGGCTCAGGGAATGATTGTCCCCAAGGGCCACTCTCTCGAATAAGTTCCGCGGTTTCTAAACAAAATTCATTGCGAGAAAGCTCACCATCACTCCATATCACTCCAGCAAGTTGTTCAGGCTGAATAAGTTCTCCCATCAATAGCTCAAAGTGATGTTTAAAAGCATCAAATTTATCCACTTCAAGCGTCAAGCCTGCTGCCATCGCATGACCACCAAACTTTTGCATTAACCCCGGTTGTAAGGTATTCAAGCGTTCAAGTGCATCGCGCATGTGTACCCCTTGAATGGAGCGCCCTGAACCTTTTAATAAGCCATCACCCGCAGGAGCAAATGCAATAACCGGACGATGGTATTGTTCTTTGATCCTAGAAGCCAATATCCCTACAACGCCTTGATGCCATTCGGGATGGTAAATGGCTAGGCCATTTGGTAGCTGGTTTTCACCGTATTCGAATTGATTAAAAAACACGAGAGCTTCTTGCTGCATACCCGCTTCAATCTCACGGCGAGTTTGATTTAGCCCATCCAACTCATTTGCCAGTTCCCGCGCATAGGCCATATCGTCAGTCAGTAATAATTCAATGCTCACTGACATATCATCTAATCTACCTGCTGCATTTAACCTAGGGCCAAGTGCAAAACCGAAATCATTTGCCACTAACCTGGATAAATCCCGCTTGGAAACCTCAACGAGGGCTTTAATACCCGCGCAACAACGCCCTGCTCTAACCCGATTAAGCCCTTGGTGAACTAAAATACGGTTATTTACATCCAGAGGAACTACGTCTGCGACCGTTCCCAGCGCAACTAAATCAAGGTACTCGGCTAAATTAGGCTCTGCCACGCCTTGTTGCACAAACCACCCTTGCTGACGTAAATACGCACGTAATGCCGACATTAAATAAAATGTAACACCAACTCCCGCTAATGATTTAGAGGCAAAGCTACATTCATTTAAGTTCGGGTTGATTATCGCATCCGCAGCAGGCAACGTTTCCCCCGGCAGATGGTGATCTGTAATAATGACATTTATTCCATAGTGGCTAGCGGCTTCAACGCCTTCATGGGATGAAATGCCATTATCAACGGTAATAATAAGATTCGTTCCTTGGTTACGCGCCTCTTCAACCACCAAAGGTGTTAAACCATAACCATTTTCAAAGCGGTTCGGAACGATATAATTGATATTCCGATATCCCATTGATTTTAAGGCTCGAATAGCTAACGCAGTACTGGTTGCTCCGTCGGCATCAAAATCCCCAACAATGGTGATAGCCTCATGTTCATTTAAAGCACGATAAAGTAGCGGTAATGCCTTATCAATACCCGATAATGTCCGATAATCCAATAAATTGGCTGCTTTACGCTCTAATTGAGTGATATCGGTGACGCCTCGGTGTTGGTAAATCCGTTGTAATAGTTCAGGCAAGCCAGGAAGTTGAGCAGCAGAACTTTGCTGCTGCCTTTGTTGTAAGAGTGTTTCTACATTCACAATAATTAACTATTTTTCGTTGAGTAATTGAACAAGGGCATCCGGTTTCATGTAGCCAGGTAGTAATTGCCCATCCGGTAGGATGATTGCTGGTGTTCCCGTCACTTTAAATAAATTACCCACACTCATGTGTTTGCTTAGGTCAAGTTTGCAATCTTCAATCATGGCAATTTCCTCACCTTTAAACGCTTGCGTTAGCGCTTTTTGTGGTAGGCCATTACACCAGATAGACGCCATTTTTTTCCCTACGTCGCTGTCCGCACCTTGACGTGGATATGCAAGATAACGCACCGTGACACCTTGGCTATTTAGTTCACCAACAGATTCATGTAATTTTTTACAGTAACCACAGCTAATATCGGTAAAAACGGTCACAACATGCTTTTCCTGCGGTGCTTTAAAAACAATCATTTCATCTTTGAGCGCTTCTACTTTTTTCATTAATGGCTGATTACTGATATTAACCGGGGTTTTACCGCTCATATCATAAATTGGCCCTTGCAATAAATATTTGCCGTCATCAGTGATGTATACGACACCGGTTGATGTTTCAACAAAATTCAGCCCAACAATAGGTGAAGGTTTAATCACTTCAACAACCATGTTGTATTTTTCCAACGTATCACGAATAACTTTTTCTTCCGTTGCTCCATAGACTGAGGAAGTCAACGTTGCAATACATGCCGCAGCCAATAATATCAATTTGCGTTTCATAAATAGTCCTTTAATCATGCATCACCCCCTTGGATGATGCTGCTCATGTAATACTCGTAACCGTTCAGTCGCTACATGAGTATAAATTTGTGTGGTTGATAGATCACTATGACCTAACAACATTTGTACCACGCGTAGATCCGCCCCATGATTGAGTAAATGGGTTGCAAATGCGTGTCTAAGAACATGCGGTGAGAGTAGCTCGCTATCAATATGAGCAAGTACTGCGTAATATTTTATTCGGTGCCAAAACGTTTGCCGAGTCATTTTCGTGCCACGCTTACTCGGGAATAGAATATCGCTCGTTTTGCCATTTAATAAATCTGGGCGGCCTTCATCAATATATTTCTCTAGCCAATATATTGCCTCTTCCCCCAAGGGAATCAATCTTTCTTTATCGCCTTTACCGACAACACGAATAACCCCCTGCCGCAAACTAATATCTGAAAACGTTAATCCGATTAATTCAGAAACACGCAAACCACATGCATATAGCACTTCCAACATGGCTTTATCACGTAACTCTAAAGCATCTTCAGTCGCAGGAGCATTTAATAAATCCTCAACTTGCTTTTCACTTAAATCTTTGGGCAAACGCTGCGGAATTTTTGGGGCAGCAATCACCGCTGAAGGGTCATCCAAACGGATTTTTTCCCGGTACAAATATTGAAAGAGTCGACGCATCGCACTTAATAAACGTGCCGAACTGGTTGCTTTATATCCACAATCAATGCGTTCAGCAAAAAAAGATTGTAGGTCAATTGATTGAACATTTTCTAAATGCAACTGATGTGCATCAAGCCATTTATCTAATAGTTGAAGGTCATTACGATAAGAAGCCAATGTATTTTCGGCAAGATCTTGTTCAAGCCAAATTGTATCAAGAAATTGTTCAATTAATGGATTAAGTTGTTTTGTTTCCACGACAAATAAGCTTCCTTTAGATAATACCACACGATTCTATTATGCCTGAATGTGGCTGCTTCTGTTACAATACATCTCTTGTGATGAAAACCATAGCTGGACATAGTAATAAAATATATGAAAATAGGTCTTTTTTACGGTTCTAGTACCTGTTATACCGAAATGGTTGCAGAAAAAATACGTGATATTCTCGGCGATGATTTAGTCACACTTCATAACGTTAACGATACACCGCCTACAGAAATGGAACAGTATGATGTTCTTATTTTGGGAATACCTACATGGGATTTTGGTGAAATACAGGAAGATTGGCTTGAAATTTGGGAAGCGCTTCCCAATCTTGACTTAGCAAATAAAATCATTGCTATGTATGGTTTGGGTGACCAAATAGATTATGGCGAGTGGTTCCTTGATGCCCTAGGAATGCTCTATCACCAACTGAAACCAACTGGTGCTAAATTTGTTGGCTTCTGGCCAACCGAAGGCTATACCTTTGATAGCCCTAAACCACTCAATGATACCGGTGATATGTTTGTTGGCCTTGCATTAGATGAAGTCCACCAGTTTGAACAAACCGATGAGCGCATTGCACAGTGGTGTGTACAGATTTTTCAGGAAATCGAAGCGTTGTTATAATGCAAGTTGATGCAAGCTTATATTGACTGGATGATTGATAACCCAAAGTGAGGGTTATCTACATACACTTAGGCTACCCATGCGGTTTAACACCGATGATTTGGTAGCCTAAATATCAGGATATTGCAGCAATAACTGGTTTAAATTACGCCAATTATCTTCTGACAGGGCGTCCTTCGCTACCCACAAATAAACCTTTTGCGGTTTACCCTGCAAAGCTTCTAGTGTCAGCAATGTCCCATAACGGCTAAGCCAAGGCGCTTTTAGTATTCTCCACTCGTTTTTCTTCCATTGCACCTTATTGCCATTAACCAGTACAGCAACACCCTTTATTTTACTTATCGTTTTTTGACTCTTAGCCCAACTCGCAACCACAACCACTAATAGTGGTAGCCATATCATTGAGTTCTCAGGAGACCATGGTGTCAATAGCAAAATCATCCCAACAACCCCATGAACACAGGTTGAGAACAGTTGAGTTTTCCATGAAATGGAGAGATTAGATTTCCACAGGACCACGATTTTTATTTTTTTCCTGAATCAGTTTAATCATACGAAAAAGTTCGTCATCATCTGGGCGACCGTGATTCATTAACCAATTGAATAAATCAGGGTCCGCACATTCTAATAAACGGACAAATACCTGCTTATCATGCGTTGTCAGGTCATCATATTCATACTCAAAAAACGGCATGATTGAAATATCTAATTCACGCATACCACGGCGGCATGCCCAATGAATTCGTGCTTTGTTCTCAATATCCATTCCACTACGGCCTTTTTTGCAGTTAACTGATTAGATTGATTATTTTCCATACTCTAACAGATTATCCGCCAAGAAAACATGTCATAGACAACATTGTTGTAATTTTAGTAGTAAAATACCGTTTTTCTACAAACAGATGATAAAAAACTATTAGATAATACAGGTTCATCATAATAACTACTTGCAATGTTATCTAGCTATTTTACCATTAGGCACCTTTATCTATCAAAGAACAACAGGTGAAATCATGACTAACCAAATTGATAGTACACAGCAATTCCCTCTCGGCTCTCAGTCTTTACCACTCGTTTTGATTTCACTGGAAAACTGGGAACTTATTCATATCCACGGCGCTGATGCAGAGAAATACCTGCAAGGCCAAGTAACCGCAGATATCGCCACACTTAAACAATCACATGCATTAACAGCACATTGTGATCCTAAAGGTAAGATGTGGAGCGACCTCCGCCTATTCCATCATTTAGATGGCTATTCCTATTTATTAAGAACCAGTGTTGCCGACTCACAACTCGCCGAACTGAAAAAATATGCGGTTTTCTCAAAGGTTACCTTTGAAAAAAAATCGGACCTTAAATTAATGGGAGTGGCAGGTCAAGGCGCTAGAGAAGCGCTAGCCACATTATTTACTGCATTGCCTGACGATCAAAATCAGGTCGTTACCGACGGCGCTTCCACAATATTGCATTTTGCATTACCCACCGAGCGTTTTTTAGTGATCACCAACGAAGAAACCGCACAAAAAATGGCCCAAAGCTTAGGTGCTATTCAGGTCAACGATGAACAATGGTTAGCCCTTGATATCGAAGCCGGTTTTGCGGTTATCGATCAAGCAAATAGTGCCCAACATTTACCTCAAGCCACTAATTTACAAGCTCTACCTCATGGTATTAGCTTTAAAAAAGGCTGTTATACCGGGCAAGAAATGGTTGCACGAGCAAAATTCCGTGGTGCAAATAAACGCGCGATGTATACCTTAAAAGGCACTGGCACCTCCATTCCTGTCATTGGTGAAGGTGTGGAATGGCAGCTTGGTGATAAATGGCGCCGCACGGGAACTGTTTTGGCCGCTATCCGTTTAGGTAGTGGCGAAATTTATGTACAGGTCATTATGAATAATGACATGGAAGCCGATAGCGTTTTCCGTGTTATGGGTGATGAGCAAAGTCATCTAACCATCGTGCCACTACCTTATTCATTAGAAGAGAATTAATTGGAGTTTTTATGTCATCTGCATTAGGTAGCAAGCCCGTAGAGGTGGTTAATTTTGGGGCTTTTACCGAAGTCGTCCAATTTTTAATGGAATTAGATAAACTCAAAAGCGTTTATCGTAAAAATAAGTTATTGAACCGTGAACGCCAAGAAAACACCGCAGAGCATAGTTGGCAATTTGCGGTTGCAGCAATGAGTTTTGCACCTTATGTACAAGGCATTAATATCGAACATGCGATAAAGCTTGCCCTTGTGCATGACATTGTTGAAATTGACGCAGGTGATGTATTGGTCTTTGATAATGCAGCTCGTGATGCGATTCATGAAGAAGAAGTTAAAGCCGCTAACCGTATCTTTAACTTGTTGCCTAGCCCACAAGCTGAAACCCTTTTAGCGTTGTGGAATGAATACGATGCATTAGAAACACCAGAGTCTGTCTATGCAAATGCCATTGACCGAGCGATGCCAATGCTAATGAACTTGCACAATCAAGGACAAAGTTGGGTTGAAAATAATATCCGCCTTGAGCAAGTACTCAGTAAGTGTGATTATATCGAACAAATTCTGCCTGAGTTTTATCAGCAGTTAAAATTACAGTTAGAACTCGCTCAAAAAAAAGGTTGGTTGTTGTAATTTTCGCCAAAAGCGGCTGAAAAGCCGCTTTATTTAACGTATTACACTCATCTAATTTATATTGTCTGTGACAAGATATGCTTTTCACTAATTCATTATTTTAATTTAAATAATAAACTACTTTATATTCTATATATAATTATTAATCTCGACTAATAAAGAAATATCAATATTAATAACTTGCTAATTATTAATATCACTCCTATCTTTATCATTGAACATTTGCCTAAGAGGTTTAAAATGCAAAAATTCAATGAATATTCAACCCCTTACCTTTTACTACTAGATGTCCATTCTCCCGCGATCATTCAATTCAATAAATCAACACATCAAACAACCCCAATTATCGAAGGGCTCGGTGGAACTCCTGACGGCATTGCCATTGACCCTACTAATCGATTAATTTATTGGAGCAATATGGGGGATGATTATGATGCTGACGATGGATCCATCAATGTAATAAATTTTGATGGTACTGGCAGAAAAATGCTATTAGGCAATGGGAAAATAAGAACACCAAAACAATTGCATCTTGATTTAGTCAATCAACGATTATATTGGTGTGACCGCGAAGGCGGTATGGTTTCCTCATGTCATGTCGATGGCTCTGATTTATTAATCCATGTAGCAAGGCCTCGAGATAAACACAATAACGTAGATATATTAGACCAGTGCGTTGGTATTACTGTTGATGTTGCAAATAACTGGCTCTATTGGACACAAAAAGGCACCGCTAAAGGCAATTTAGGCCGTATTTTTAGGGCGCCATTAACACCTAAAACCCAGCAATCAGCCAATCAACGCACTGATATTCAATTGCTCCTTCAAAACCTACCCGAACCTATTGATTTATTGCTTGATGAAGAAGCCCATATTTTATATTGGACAGATAGAGGTGCTGAGCCCGATGGTAATAGCTTAAATTGTGCCACTATTGCTGCTGATGGATTGAGCCATTACAAAGTAATAAGCCGTGGTTTTAAAGAGGCGATTGGGCTCACATATGATAAACCAGCACAACTGATGTATGTCGCCGACCTTAATGGGGGGATTTACCAAGTCGTCATGGAAACAGGCGGAGTGGAAAAACTCTATCAAGGTAAAAATTACACGGGTATTTCACAATATTCGGGCTAGAAACACCCATAATAAAGGCTTGATTTCAGTAACCTACTGAAATCAAGCCTAAAAACATTTAATTCACACTATTTAATGAAAAGCGTGATTCATTCCTACATATAATCTTCAATCGGTACGCACGAGCAGTGTAAATGGCGGTCACCATACACATCATCGAGGCGTTTAACCGCTGGCCAGTATTTATTTGCTTTGGTTTGTGCTGTAGGGAACACGGCAAGCTCACGGCTATAACGATGTGACCACTCCCCGACTAACTCTGTTTGCACATGAGGCGAATTCACGAGAGGGTTATCTTCGAGTGTCCACTGCCCTTTCACTACTTGGTCAATTTCATCGCGTATAGCTAACATCGCATCAATAAAACGGTCAATTTCCGTCATACTTTCAGACTCAGTCGGCTCAATCATTAAAGTGCCTGCGACAGGGAAAGACATGGTTGGCGCATGGAAACCATAATCAATTAAACGCTTAGCAATATCGAGCTCACTAATACCGGTGTCTTTCTTAATTGGGCGCAAGTCAACAATACATTCGTGAGCCACATAACCGTCTTGCCCTGTATATAAAATGTCATAACGACCAGAAAGGCGCTTAGCAATATAGTTAGCGTTCAAAATAGCCACTTGGCTCGCTTTACGTAAGCCATAAGAGCCCATCATACGAATGTACATCCAGCTAATTGGCAAAATTGATGCACTACCAAATGGCGCTGCAGATACCGCACCTTGGTCGGTTAACATTTCTTGCTCAACCACAGAATGCCCCGGTACGAACGGCGCCAAGTGTTTTTTCACACCAATAGGCCCCATGCCTGGACCACCGCCACCATGAGGGATACAGAATGTTTTATGTAAATTCAGGTGAGACACATCCGCACCAATAAAGCCTGGGGTTGTTAGCCCAACCTGAGCATTCATATTTGCACCGTCAAGGTATACTTGACCACCATATTGGTGAATAATTTCACACACTTCACGAATACTTTCTTCATATACCCCATGGGTTGATGGGTAAGTTACCATCACGCAAGAAAGTGCTTCACTATGTTGCTGAGCTTTTTCACGTAAATCAGCTAAATCGATATTACCTTCATCATCACAACGCACTACCACCACTTCCATACCCGCCATATGCGCAGAAGCTGGATTGGTACCGTGAGCAGAGGCCGGGATCAAACAAATATTTCGTTCCCCTTCATTGCGACTTTCATGATAGCGACGAATAGCCAATAAACCTGCATATTCCCCCTGAGCCCCTGAGTTAGGTTGCATACAAACCGCATCATAACCGGTCAATTGCACTAACCAATGAGAAAGCTGCTCTATCATTTGGTGATAACCTTGAGCCTGCTCAGGTGGGCAGAATGGGTGTAGCTCGCCAAATTCAGGCCACGTAATTGGGATCATTTCCGCTGCCGCATTGAGCTTCATCGTACAAGAACCCAGTGGGATCATCGCTTGGTTTAATGCTAAATCTTTGCGCTCTAAGCTATGCATATAGCGCATCATTTCGGTTTCACTATGGTAACGATGAAAGTTTGGATGCGCTAAAATTTCATCATCACGTAACATTGCGCTTGGGATCCCTTGCTCTGCCGCTGAAACCGATTGGTCGAGCTTTTCAAAATCCAACTTAGCTTCAATACCTGTGATCACCGCAAATAATTCATTTAAATCTTGGCGAGTCGTGATTTCACTAAACGTCACACCAACTGCACCACGAATATCAGTGCGTAAATTCACTTTAGCTTTCTCTGCACGTGCTAGCACCGCTGTTTTGTCTGCCACTTCAATGCAGAGCGTGTCAAACCAAGTTTTATGGCGTAACGAAACCCCTGCGTCTGCTAATGCTTTAGCGAAAATAGAGCTGAAGCGATGGATACGCTCAGCGATCATTTTCAGCCCTTGTGGCCCATGGTAAACCGCATACATGGCGGCAATATTGGCTAACAACACTTGAGATGTACAAATATTCGAGTTCGCTTTTTCACGACGAATATGTTGCTCACGAGTTTGCATCGCCATACGCAGCGCGGTGTTGCCTGCCGCATCACGTGAAACACCTATCAGACGTCCCGGCATCGCCCGCTTGAACTCATCACGACAAGCAAAGAATGCTGCATGTGGGCCACCGTAGCCCATTGGTACACCAAAACGTTGAGCTGAGCCGAATACAATGTCAGCACCCTGTTTACCCGGAGCAGCTAACAGCACAAGAGCCATCATATCTGCAGCAACGCAGCTGACAATTTTGCGCTCTTTTAGTTGAGCAAATAGTGAACTGTAATCATGGACGTTACCTGTTGTACCAACCTGTTGAAGTAGCACACCAAAAACACCTTCATGCTCCAACACTTTCTCTGCGCTATCGACAATCACTTCAAAACCGAAGGTGCCCGCACGTGTGCGAACAACATCGAGAGTTTGCGGATGAACATCATCTGCAACAAAGAAGCGTTCTGCATCTTTCAGTTTGCTGATCCGTTTTGCCATCGCCATGGCTTCCGCTGCCGCAGTTGCTTCATCCAATAACGATGCAGATGCGAGATCTAGCCCCGTAAGATCGATAGTGACCTGTTGAAAATTCAGCAGTGATTCTAAACGGCCTTGTGATACCTCGGGTTGGTATGGCGTATAAGCGGTATACCAACCCGGGTTTTCTAATAAATTGCGCAAGATAACAGGCGGAAGCACTGCAGGTGCATAGCCCATACCTATGTAGCTTTTGTAGCGCTTATTGAGTGATGCTATCGCTTTTAATTCCGCTAAAGCTTCTTGCTCCGTTGCACCACCACCCACTCTTGGAGGCTCAGCAAGTAAAATGGCTTTGGGAACAATTTTGTCCATCAAAGCATCTAATGACGTTGCACCCACGGTGTCTAACATGGTTTTTAATTGTTGTTCTGATGAACCTATGTGGCGCGAAATGAATTCTGAACGGTTTTCTAATTGACTCAGTGACATCGACATATCTGTGTTCCCATCCTTTGTCTGCTATGCATAAGTTGTAGGGCGGCTATTACGGAACTTGCGAGATAACGCTTAAAATCAATGATATTGCAGTTGTTTCTTGTTTCTTGTTTCTAACTAATTAGATTTTATCAATCCTCTAAATAGTTCATCTTGTGACTAGGCGGCAAGCAAATGAGACCCTAGGAGCATACACCAGTATGTGACTAGGGCGAATGAGCGAAGCCAACACCGCCACAAGATGAAATATGACGAGGTTGTGGCTAGGCGGCAAACGAATGAGACCCTAGGAGCATACACCAGTATGTGACTAGGGCGAGTGAGCGTAGCCAACACCGCCACAACACAAAATATGACGAATAAACTATTCTTCGGCTTCGATCATAGACGTATACCCCGCCGCATCAATCAAATCCGCCAGCTCTGCGGTATCCGACGCCTTAATACGGAAAATCCAACCTTCTTGATACGGTTGTTCATTCACGAGCTCTGGTGCGTCATTCAACTCGCTATTAACTGCCACAATTTCGCCACTCAATGGTGCGTAAATATCAGATGCCGCTTTAACTGATTCGACGACTGCAACGTCATCGCCTGCACTTACCGCAGTCCCCACTTCGGGTAAATCTACAAACACCATGTCACCCAACGTCTCTTGCGCATGTTCGGTGATACCTACTGTATACTCACCATTTCCCTCGTCACGCAGCCACTCATGTTCACGGGTATACATTAATTCTTTAGGTGTATTGCTCATCACTAGCCTCTCAATTTTTAAATTTATTAATTCGATCTGCCCAAATTTACACTAAGCGGTTTCCTTCACGGACAAAGCCTGGCTTAACGACTTCAACTGGCATTTCTCTTTGTCTGATCTCAACAATCGCTTTATCTTGAATTCCGTTCGGGACACGTGCTAACGCAATACTAAAACCTAGGGTTGGTGAGAAAGAGCCACTGGTTATCACCCCTTCTTGTAGTTTCCCCAGTTCATCAGTAAAGCGGACAACTTGCCCTGCACGCAGTATACCTTTTTCACGCATCACAATACCGACAAGTTTTTCAGTACCTTGTTCGCGTAATTTTTCTAATGCTTCACGGCCAATAAACTGGCGCTCTTCAGGTTTCCAAGCAACCGTCCATCCCATATTTGCAGCTAATGGCGAAATCGTTTCATCCATATCTTGCCCATATAGGTTCATACCGGCTTCAAGACGTAAAGTATCACGTGCCCCTAAACCCGCTGGGTGAACCCCTGCCTTAAGCAGTTTATGCCAAAATTCAACGACCTGCTCTTTAGGCATAGCAATTTCATAACCTTTTTCACCCGTATACCCAGTGGTTGCAATAAATAAGTCCCCGGCTTGAACACCATAAAAGGGTTTCATTCCTTCGATGCTGTTTTTTTGTTCTGAACTGAGTAACGAATGAACCTTTTCTGGCGCTTGCGGCCCTTGAACAGCCAAGAGCGCTAAATCATCGCGCACACGAATTTCAACCGCATAGCCTTTAGCATGTTGTTCAATCCAAGCGAGGTCTTTATCACGTGTTGCGGAGTTTACAACGAGACGATAAAAGTCATCAGCAAAGTAATACACAATCAGGTCATCAATAACACCACCGGAAGCATTCAGCATACCTGTATATAAAGCTTTGCCTTGTTCTGTGAGTTTATTGATATCGTTGGCGAGAAGGTAACGCAGAAAATCACGACAACCTTCACCGTGTAAATCGACAATAGTCATATGGGATACATCAAACATCCCTGCTTCGGTTCTGACAAAATTATGTTCATTGATCTGCGAACCATAATGCAACGGCATCATCCAACCATGAAAATCGACCATTTTTGCACCGCAGGCTATATGTTCATCATATAGTGTTGTTTGCTTTACCATGAATACCCTCTTTGCATTATTAATATGACAGGGTGATTGCGTGGTGAAAATTACCCATCTGCAATAAAATACCTTGATAATTTTACCCCAACGCAAACGATAACTTTTTAAAAACCTACCACTGTTTGCTGTTCTATCCTATAAAAAAAAATAGGGCGACCATTCCTCTGTATTACTGATTGCGCTCTGATTTTGCCAGCGCTTTTTGTTAAATAATTGAGAATGATCACTCAAAATCCTTACATTCAGGGGAAAATAGCACGAAATATAACCACAAATAGAATTTAAATAGTCACTTTGACAATAAAGCTCATTACAGCAATATAAATAAAACTAATGCGAAAAACGAATGTAATTAGTTTTTTTCAGTCATGATAGAAAGAGAGAGTTCCGCTATTCATACTAAAACGTAATAATAAAAATTATTTTTATGCAGAGTTCAATTACGACGCTCTGTATTTTGACATAAGAAAAAGGCACAATTTTATCAACTGTGCCTTTTGGGAAAAGGATTTAGAGGGCGTCTTCGACTTGTAACTGTTCCAACCACTTAGGCATATCAAACAGACCCATCGCATGGTTTAATAATTGCGGTTTAACCCCTGGCAAACTGTCCGCTAAGACCAGCCCGATATCACGAAGTAATTTCTTCGCAGGGTTATTACCATCGAACAATTCACGGAAACCTTGCATACCCGCCAACATCAGTGCTGCACTATGTTTGCGGCTACGTTCATAATCACGCAAATATAAGTATTGGCCAAAGTCTTTACCTTCACGGTGCAAACGTTTTATTTCACCGATTAGCATGGCGACATCCATAAACCCAAGGTTAACCCCTTGGCCAGCTAATGGATGGATGGTATGTGCCGCATCCCCTAACAGCGCTAAACGTTGAGCCGCAAATTGCCTTGCATAGCGCCCCGTCAGAGGAATGGTTAATCGGTCACTTTCAACTTGGCAGAGGCCAAGGTGAACATCAAACGCAACTGCCAGTTCTTTATTAAAATCAGCGGGTGCTAAAGACTGGCGTCTTGCTGCCTCCGTGGCCGGTTGAGACCAGACAATCGAACAAAGGTGTGGGTCACTTAATGGTAAAAATGCCAAAATACTTTCACCATCAAAAGCTTGGCGAGCAACGCCTTCGTGAGGTTTTTCGGTTCGGATCGTAGCAACTAACGCGGTATGTTCATAATCCCAAAAGGTTAATGGAATATCGGCATGGCTACGCAACCACGAGTTTGCCCCGTCAGCCCCCACAATTAACCGCGCTGTTAACATGTTTTCATCATCTAACGTAATAAAAACATCGTTTTCCCCCCACACCACTTTTTTAATCGTTGCGGGGGCTAATAATGTCACATCGCGAAGTTGCGATACTTTTTGCCATAGGGCATCACGTACAACATTGTTCTCAACAATATGCCCTAAATGGGTTAGGTTACGTTCTTGAGCGGTAAACGTAATTCGCCCAAAACTGTCGTTATCCCAAACTTCCATGCCATTATAAGCTGAAGCTCGCATTCCTTTAATGGTTGACCATACACCTAAGTGGGTCAGTAACTTCTCACTTGCTGCATTAATGGCAGATACCCTTAATGCGTGCGGCTCTGCGGCACTGAATGGCACCTTCGGTGGATGATTTTCAATGACCGCAACACGTAGTCCACTCCCTTCAAGCCCACAAGCGAGTGCTAACCCAACCATACCACCACCGGCGATAACCACATCAAATGACTGCATATTTTTTATTCCTCTTTATTTCGTGGTTATTGGTGAGCAACCCAGCCCAATGTTTGGCGAGCCAAAATATCACGAGCTGGTGGCAACATTTCCATTGCCATTAAACCTAAGTTACGGCCGACAATAAGCGGTAAGCAGCGATTCGCAAATAAACGGACCAAACCGTCGGTTATCGAAACCGTTTTGTCTCTATCTAACGCTCTGGCTTGTTGGTATTGGCTTAATAATGAATAACGACCAATGTCTTGCCCTTTCGCATTTGCATCTACCACAATGTGAGCCAGTTGCATCACATCACGGATGCCTAAATTGAAGCCTTGTCCCGCAATGGGGTGCAAGGTCTGAGCAGCGTTCCCCACTAACACGACTCGATGGCTAACTGGGTTAAGCGCTTTACGTAATACCAGTGGATAACAATGACGCTTACCGGCCATAATAATTTCGCCTAACCGCCAGCCGAACGCTTGCTGTAACTTGCTAATAAATGTTTCATCATCCCACGCGTTGATATCGTCGGCCTGTTCTTGATGGTGGCACCACACTAAAGAGCTGCGCCCTTGTGACATAGGTAATAATGCCAAAGGACCGAATTCAGTAAAGCGCTCAAAGGCTTGGCCTTTTGGGTCAATGGCAGTTTTCACATTCGCAATAATGGCCACTTGCCCATAATCGTCCTGTTGCCATTGCATATGGCAGGCTTTGCCAATAGCGGAATGGCTGCCATCCGCAGCAATTAGTAATTCCCCGGTTACCTCATCACCATTATCCAAAGTGACCGTAACGATATCTTGTTCACGATGGACATTTTCTACTTTTGCAGGGCAATAAAGAGTGACTCCGGGCGCTTTACGTAACAATGAAAACAGACGGGCGCCCGCTTCGTGCAGTTCAATCACATTGCCTAGAGCATCGATATGATAATCATCAGCAGCAATATTCACAAAACCGGCATGGCCTCTATCAGACACATGAACGCGATTAATGGGGGTCACACAATCTGCTAAAGCAGGCCAAACGCCTATTTTTGCTAATGATTGACAAGTGCCGTGGGCTAACGCAATCGCACGTGCGTCAAACCCGGGATGTTTGCCATCTGGCACAACAGCCTCGATTAGTGAAACCGATAATTTTCCTTGGCTAAGGGATGATATTGCCAGTGCTAATGTTGCACCCGCCATACCGCCCCCCACGATGATCACATTCATGCGTTGTTTATTACCTTTCTATGATGACTGACATCTACCCTAAATTGTGCGTTGCTGCCGCCATTAGGGCTTCAATTTCATCAGGGTCTTTCACGACTAAATCTGTTAAGTTTTCATTTCCGTTTTCGGTGATCACAATATCATCTTCGATACGTACACCAATACCGCGATATTGTGGCGGCACATCTGCATCTGGTGCAATATATAAACCAGGCTCGACAGTTAATACCATCCCCACTTCAAGTATACGGTCTCGGTCTGTGCCATAAAAACCCACATCATGTACATCTAACCCTAACCAGTGACTTAAACCATGCATAAAGAATGGATGATATGCCTTGTTTTCGATCAATTGATCCACATCGCCTTGTAAAATTCCAAGTGCAACAAGACCTTCTGTTTTGATACGCACAATCTCACGTGTCACCTCATGGATACTGGTACCCGGACGATATAAAGCTAATGCGGTATTTAACGCTTTAAGGACGATATCGTAAATTTCTCGTTGTGCTTGGCTAAATTTGCCATTAACTGGGAAAGTTCGCGTGATATCCCCTGCATAGCCATCAAATTCTGCACCCGCATCAATTAACACGAGTTCGCCATCTTTCATTAGGCTCTCATTTTCGGTGTAGTGCAAAATACAGGCATTTTCACCACTACCCACAATGGAGTTATATGAAGGGAAACGTGCACCATGGCGAGTAAATTCATGTTCTAACTCACCACAAAGTTGGTATTCATACATATTCGGCCGGCAAGTTTCCATTGCTCTGACGTGTGCTAGAGCAGAAATTCGCCCAGCCATACGCAGGGTATTAATTTCTTCTTCCGACTTAAATAAGCGCATTTCATGGACAATCGGCCGCCAATCAACCAATGTTTGTGGCGCGCGTAAGTTACGACGGCTACCTTTACGTAGAATATCTAAGGCATCAAATACCAATTTATCGGCATAGGCAAACTCACCTTGTGCATGATAAACCACGTCGAGGCCATTCAGTAATTGATAAAGTTGCTCTTCTATTTCATTGAAAGGTAACGCTTTATCAATACCTAATTTTTCAGGTGCGGCGTCTTGCCCAAGGCGGCGACCAAACCAAATCTCAGCGGTTAAATCACGAACACGGTTAAAAAGAACAGTATGGCTATGTTTCTCATCGCTTTTAATCAGGACTAATACGGCTTCAGGCTCACTAAACCCCGTTAAATACAGAAAGTCGCTATGTTGACGATACGGGTATTCGCAATCCGCATTACGTTGCGCTGGAGGCGCTGAGAAAATAATTGCTGCACTGCCTGATTGCATTTGAGCCAATAATGCATTGCGACGAGAAATAAATTCCTGTTTATTCATACCGTTTTTGCCTTATTATCAGAATAATTAGATTGCTGAATATATTGTTTGTGTTTAATCAATCACATACAACATATACTGGCGACATGACTTAAATCTGGATACACCTCGTTTTCAAGCACTTAGTTTATCAATAATAAAGTATTGATTGATTAAGTTAAGTGCTTTGAAAATTCATATTGATAGAAACTAATGAAGAACCGGTTTATCATTTTCTACAGCTGTAGGGCCTTTAGTCGGCTCAATCAACGCAATGTAACATAATTGCACTGCCACCCTGACATACTCAACTACTTCTTCTAACGCTTGCTCAAGTTCTTCTTGGTCTTCGTCTTCGTCATAACCAAGCATACCAATATTGCGTAAATCTGTGATAACTTCGCTTATCTCTTTTTTATCAGCCAGTTTCGGTTGTGTAACCCCCATACCTAATAAAAAGTGATTAACCCAACCCGCCAACGCATCAGCATGGTCAAAAATAGACGCTTCTTCGCTAGGAAATAGCAGGGTAAATGCAAATTCGCTATCATCAAGTGCGTCAAATGTGGTATCGAAGAGCTCTCGTAATGGCTGCGAAACCGTTTGTGGGAACGCTAATCCATCGTTAGCAAGGTCATGGACCAACGTTTGCCAGCTATGGTCACGGCCCCCACCACAGATCAACCCGGTTATTAGACCATGGATCTCCGCAGCAGTAAGTGCGATTGAGTGCTGTTGTAGCAATTTGTCCAGTGATTCATAGTTTGGTAAAGATTTTTGTATAGACATCTGAATTCGTCATGTTAGCTTATGATTCGTGATATGCTACCATCAAGGATAGCCGCTAGACCAGTATGCTTTTGTCTTATCTATTAATTGCGCCAAATATGATGTATTTACGGCGAGTATTATTCAGTATGGAGGTATAATGTCCGCACAACCTGTCGACATCCAGATTTTCGGGCGCTCAATGCGAGTCAATTGCCCAGCAGAACAAAAAGAGGCCCTTCTTGAGTCGGCTAAAGAATTAGAACAACGCTTGCAAAATCTAAAAGATAGAAGCGGTGTGACCAACACGGAACAACTTATTTTTATTGTAGCATTGAACGTCTGTCACGAATTAGCACAAGAAAAGACAAAAACGCGTGATTATGCTTATAATATGGAAGAGAAAATAAAAATGTTGCAGCACACAATCGAACAAGCGTTGCACGATCAGGTGAAAATTACTGAGAGGCAGGTATTGCCCCTAGAGTAAATCTGCTTATTAATCAGACACTAGTAGAAAAAAATATACAAAATTAAGGTTGCATTTTAAATCTAGTTTCGTACAATGAAATCACTGAGTAACGATAAGTTCTCAAACCAAATTTCTCTGAGATGCGCGTGAGTGGGCGAGTCCCCTGAGCCGATATTTCAACTAAATAGAATGTGGTTATGGCGCTGGTGAGCATGCCTGATTCGCTCAGGAAGCCTAAAGGTTGCTAAACTGCGTTCACCTTGAACCAAGGGTTCAAGGGTTACAGCCTACAACGGCATCTTGGAGACCCTCAATTAAGTTCCTGCTTATTTTTCATTTGTTTTCTACATAACTTACCATCTTGCGATATACTCTAAGTAATATAATTACTGGGTTAACTGTTTTTATCGTATTTATAACAGGTTATCACATGCAAGATTCTCTCTCGACACAACGCCAGCTGGTACGTCAAGCTATCCGTCAGGCACGCCGCCAACTAAGCCTTGAACAACAACAGAGTGCCGCTGAGCAACTCATGCATAATGCATTAAGCCACCCGAAAATTGCACAAGCCAACACGATTGCTTTGTTTCTTTCTTTTGATGGGGAAATTGACACCAAACCGCTCATTCATGCGCTATGGGCCCAAGGCAAACAAGTCTATCTCCCTGTTTTACACCCTTTTAGTCGCCACCATTTATTATTTCTTCACTATCGCCCAGACAGCCAACTCGTTAAAAACCGATTTAATATTGATGAGCCACCACTGGATGTCAGAAATGTGCTACCCCTTGAGAAATTAGATATCATGCTTATTCCATTAGTGGCATTTGATACTCAAGGGCAACGGTTAGGGATGGGAGGTGGGTTCTACGATAGGACTCTTGCAAATTGGCAACAAACTGGGTTTTATCCCATTGGCCTTGCCCATAATTGCCAGCAAGTAGAAAAACTCCCTGTCGCGCACTGGGATATTCCGTTACCCGAAATTATTACGCCGCAAAAAATATGGCGCTGGTCATAAATACCCGCGCCATCATTTCACACCATTTTTAGCGTAACTTAGAACAGTAAACGCGCGCGAATGGTTCCAGGCAAATCTTTTAATTTCTGGAGTGCTTCATCTGTTTGGTTTGGCGTTTGCATTAATACGTCAATAACCACATAACCTACGTTGCCTGATGTACGTAAATACTGGCCAACAACGTTAATGTTATTTTCAGTGAAGACTTGGTTGATGCTATTCAAAATACCAGGGCGGTTTTCATGAATATGCAAGAAACGGTTTGTGTCTTCAGTATGAACTGGCAGAGAAACCTCTGGGAAGTTAACCGCCGATAATGTTGAACCGTTATCTGAATACTTAGCCAGTTTACTTGCCACTTCTAACCCAATGTTTTCTTGAGCTTCTTCTGTAGAGCCCCCAATGTGCGGTGTTAAAATCACATTGTCGAACTTAATCAATTCAGAGATAAATGGGTCATTAGGGTCATTGTTCGCAGCGGGTTCACTTGGGAAGACATCCACCGCAGCACCTGATAAATGCTTGGTTTCTAACGCAGCGGCCAGTGAAGGAATATCCACGACTGTTCCACGTGATGCGTTAATGAATATAGAGCCAGGCTTCATACGATCGAATTGTTCTTTAGCAAACATATTCTTCGTACTTGGGGTTTCAGGCACATGTAAGCTAACCACATCACTCATATTCAGCAGTTCAGTTAAAGAGCGAACTTGAGTTGCGTTACCTAAAGGGAGTTTGTTTTCAATATCATAGAAGAAAACATTCATACCGATACCTTCAGCTAAGATCCCTAGCTGAGTACCAATGTGACCATATCCAACAATCCCAAGGCGCTTACCACGCGCTTCAAAACAGCCTTTAGCTTGTTTTTCCCAAATACCTCGGTGTGCTTGCATATTGGCTTCAGGAATACGACGTAGTAAAAGTAATAATTGGCCTAATACCATTTCTGCAACGGAACGTGTATTCGAAAATGGTGCGTTAAATACAGGGATACCACGTTTTGCCGCAGCATCTAAATCAACTTGGTTGGTTCCAATACAAAAACAACCTACTGCAACGAGTTTTTCTGCTGCAGCGAAAATTTCTTCAGTAAGATGAGTACGGGAACGGATACCTACAAAACGTGCATCTTTAATCGCTTCTTTTAATTCTTCGTCGGATAACGCACTTTTGTGATATTCAATATTGGTGTAGCCTGCGGCTTTTAAGTTATCAACCGCACTTTGGTGCACACCTTCTAGCAGTAAAAATTTAATTTTGTCTTTTTGCAAAGATACCTTAACCATTTCCCTACCCTATCGTGAACGTACTTAAGATTTATAACAGATGAACCCATGTGTTTGCCTAACATAGCTCAAGAGAGATGACATCCATCTACCTTGAGCTATGAAGCGTATACCAACATAGCAAAAAATAGCGTAGTAGCAATACAACCGTTTGCTTAATGGATGCTAAAAAGCGCGAAGAAAAAGAAGTTAAATGGTAGAAAATCAGGGGCGATAACACAAAATAAGGATTTTTCCTGCACAATGCCTATTTGTGTGAGATATATCACCAAAATAGCTGGGTATTAAAAAAAATAAAATAAATTTTAAATTGATGATATTTATAAAACTGGTTAATTAATTTAGCTTCTATCTATGCATAAACTAATGTCAAAATATCAGTAAGACAAATAAGCCAGCGAGTATAACGCCGCTGGCTTATTGGAATAATTAAATATGGTATCGATTATAGCTTGATGGTTTTCACACCTTCGTTTGCAGTCCCCATCAAAACAACATCAGCACCGCGATTGGCGAATAACCCAACGGTTACAACCCCCGCAATCCCATTAATCGTATTTTCTAATGCCACAGGGTCAACGATATTTAAATTATGGACATCTAAAATCACATTGCCGTTATCAGTAATCACATTTTGACGGTACTCTGGCGTACCCCCCAATTTGACCAGTTCACGTGCCACATAGCTACGCGCCATTGGGATCACTTCGACGGGTAGTGGAAATTTACCTAACACATCAACTAGCTTAGACTCATCAACAATACAGACAAAGGTTTTTGCAATTGCTGAAACAATTTTTTCACGTGTTAAAGCCGCACCACCGCCTTTGATCATATTCATGTGATGGTCAACTTCATCAGCACCATCAACATAAACATCTAATGAATCCACTTCATTACAATCAAATACTGTAATTCCCAGTGATTTTAGTTTTTGAGTTGATGCTTCTGAGCTTGATACCGCACCTTCTATTTGACCTTTCATTGTCGCTAATGCATCAATGAAGTGTGAAGCCGTTGACCCCGTTCCAACACCAACAATAGTGCCCGGTTTTACATAATCAAGTGCAGCCCAACCTACCGCTTTTTTTAATTCATCCTGAGTCATACTCATGCCTTTTAAGATTTAATTGAGTCGTGATTAAGGTTATTAAACACTAGTATATACCGGACACCCAATAAGTTGCAGCTTTGTTCGCTGTATTTATGTCACGGTTCTTGGGATTTGCACCACAACGATAATATTTTTAAGTGTTGCGTGTAAAAATATGGCATAGTGCTTAATAGAATAACAACAAGGAGATTTTTTTGATGAAGCGCCCTGACTATCGCGCATTACAAGCACTGGATGCCGTTATCCGTGAACGCGGCTTTGAGCGCGCGGCTCAAAAGCTCTGCATCACGCAGTCTGCTGTGTCTCAACGCATAAAGCAGTTAGAAAACCTATTTGGGCAACCTCTGCTGGTACGTACCGTTCCGCCACATCCAACTGAACAAGGGCAAAAACTGCTAGCACTGCTTCATCAAGTCGAACTGTTAGAAGAGCAATGGTTAGGGGATGAAAATAGTGGCTCAACCCCTTTGTTACTGTCACTTGCCGTCAACGCCGACAGCTTGGCAACTTGGTTTCTCCCAGCCCTAAACCCTGTATTAGGCAATAGCCCTATTCGCCTAAATATTCAGGTTGAAGATGAAACACGAACCCAAGAACGCTTAAGACGCGGTGAAGTGGTCGGCGCTATCAGTATTCAGCCCCAAGCCTTACCGGGTTGTTTAGTCGATAAACTTGGCGCCCTAGACTATATTTTTGTGGCCTCACCAGACTTCGCTGCGAAATACTTCCCAGATGGCGTGACTCGCTCTTCGTTACTAAAAGCCCCTGCAGTTGCTTTCGACCATTTAGACGATATGCACCAAGCCTTCGTACAACAAAACTTTGGTTTATCGCCCGGCAGTGTTCCATGTCATATCGTGAACTCCTCTGAGGCCTTTGTACAGTTAGCAAAACAGGGCTCTACCTGCTGTATGATCCCACATTTGCAGATAGCAAGTGAATTAGCGAATGGTGAGTTGGTTGATTTAACCCCAGGGTTATGTCAGAGACGGATGCTTTACTGGCACCGCTTTGCACCTGAAAGCCGCACAATGAAAAAGGTGACTGACGCCCTATTAAAAACGGGGCGCCAGATGTTAAAACAAGAAGATGAGCCCGCAAAAAGCTAGCGTTTTAATTCAAATACCACATCGACTTGGTCATTAAAATCAATACTCTGTTGTTCATAGGTCTCATCAATTTTGAGATCTTCAGCAACAGAGGCTTTCATCGCCCCAGCATAATTCCTTGCCGCCATTGGATATGGCACCGCAGCGGGTGCATTATAGTTAATGCTATACACAGGACCTAACTGGACATTAAAGCCTTTAGCTAAGATATTGGCTTGTTCTGTGGCATTTTTAATCGCTTGAGACCGTGCTTCATCACGGTACTGTTGCGGGTTGGCAACACCAAACTGTACTGAGTTGATTTCATTCAGGCCTGCGGCTAAAGCACCATCTAACAAGACATTAAGTTGGTCTAATTTCTTCACTTTCACTTCAACAGAGCGTGTTGCCGTGTAGCCTTCGATGGTTGATTTTTGCTTCACACTACTGTAATCATATTTAGGCTGAGTTCGCACATTTGCCGCGTTAATATCTTCTTTTTCAATGCCGTTTTTCTTAAGAAACTCAAAATACTCTGCAACTCGCTTATCGACGCCAGCTTTGGCAGCTGCCGCATCTTTTGCAGTGACTGTCACAAGAATGTTCAGCGTCGCCATATCTGGAGTCGCTTTTACTATTGCATTACCCGAAGTTGTAATGTGTGGGCCATTGGGTAACGGGTCAGCCAAAGACATGGTAGGAACCGCAGCACCTGCTACCATCGCAGCTAAAACTAAAGATTTTAATTTCACAGAACCTCCCAAGAAAATTATTTATCGCTAAAAAAGGGATAATTACTGATAAACTATCCCTGAGCTCAATTTAACAGTAACACATGGAACAAAAAGTACAGTCAGAATAATGAGAAATTGAACATTATTGAGTGTCTGTTGAAGATATATTGTTATTGAGAAATCAAACCAAGCCCCTTAAGCCCCTGTATTGCAAGTTGAAATGCGATAAACCACATCACGCCACCGACAAAAATATTAATAATACGCTGTGAACGTGGTTTATTTAGTACAGGAGAAAACCAAGCAGCAAGTATCGCTAATGCAAAGAACCACACAAATGATGCTGTTAATGCGCCAGCCGTAAACCAAGGTCGTAATTGGCTTTCTAATTGGCCTCCCACACTGCCCAATACAACGAAGGTGTCTAAATAAACATGTGGATTCAGCCAAGTGACAGCAAACAGTGTGACAATCACTTTCCACCTTGTGATAGCCCGGCTTTCCGTTTGAAGTATCACCTCATCAGGGCTAAGGGCTGTACGAAACGCACCATAGCCATACCACATAAGAAATACGACACCAGCCCACGTGATCAATTGCATTAATATTTCGGACTGGCTGAGTAGAGCACTACCACCAAACACGCCGGCGACAATTAAAACTGTATCACTTAGAGCGCATAATAATGCACTCATAAAATGAAACTGCTTTCGGCTTCCTTGCTGTAAGACAAATGCGTTCTGTGGTCCTAACGGTAATATCATTGCAGCACCTAATAGCGCACCCTGTAAATAGATCGAAAACATGCATTAATTCCAATTTTTTATTCAATTAATATGCATGAATATTAGCGATAAAAAATTATTAGTGGAAATGATTAAGTCTAATAGGTCATAAGTATCACTTATAGCCAAAAACGCATCAGTAAGAAAAAATATCAGTATAAAAATATAAGAAAGGGAAATGAATAAGAGCCCATCAAAGACAGGCTCTTATTTTCAGTGAAACTGCTAAATGTTACTTAGCCAAGTATTACTCTGCAGGATCTTGCTTGATAGGTGCATTTTGTTTATGAACATGCACATCCATTTGTGGGAATGGGATACCAATATTATGTTTGTCCAGCGCTCGCTTAAACTCTTCTAGCAAATCCCAATATACAGGCCATGCATCACCATTGGTGGTCCAAAAACGCACTAAATAATTTAATGATGATGGAGCCATATCATGTAAACGGATAGTAACGCCTTTCGCATGCTGAATACGGCTATCCGCAGCGACGATATCACCTAATACTTTTTTCACCACATCAATATCAGAATCATAAGCAACACCCACAATAATATCTTGACGGCGATTAGGCTCACGGCTGGTATTAATAATGTTATCAGCAATGATCTTTCCATTAGGAATAACAATAATACGGTCATCTGCCGTTCTTAATGTCGTTGAAAATATTTGTACATTTTGCACTGTACCTTCAACAGCACCAATCGAGACATACTCTCCCGCTTTTAGTGGTCTAAATACCACCAGCAACACACCTGCCGCAAAGTTACCCAGCGAGTTTTGCAATGCTAAACCAACAGCCAAACCTGCCGCACCCATTACCGCGATCACAGAGGCCGTTTGTACCCCAATTTTTCCTAATACCGCAATTAAAGTGAATGCGACGATGGTATAACGTGCTATCGCTGATAAAAAGTCACTGACTGTTGAATCAATGCCTTTCATAGTCATCACGCGATGCAAACCACGTCCGACCCATTTTGCAATCATCATCCCGACAATTAAGATAACGATAGCAGACACGATATTTACAACATACTGAACTAACAGATCTTGGTTTGCCACAAACCAATTCGTTGCTTCATTCAACGCGCCTGTAACATCATCAGTATTCATATATATTGCCCTTTAAAATCCAATTATCAAAATTAATCCCAGCCAATTAATCTTTAACTAAGCGTTTAACGGCTGGCCGTACACTGCAAATAATAGCGGTGATTTATTGAAATACAAAACAAATCACTAAATAAAATTATTTTATCTATTTTCTATAACAAAAAGACGATAATCTTTTAACATTAACAGAAAGTCATCAATGCCGCAAAATGCAACACTTTCATTATCATAATAACTCATTCCCTCTTCCAACCCTTCGGTTTCAAATGATAATTGGTTGGCGCGGATCATCACTTCTTCATCATCAAGCAACAATGTATATTCGTGGCCAATAAGCTCCCATTGTTTTTCACTACCTTTAATTTTTTCGTAGTTTTCTTCAATAGCATCTAACAGACTAAGGTCGTTTTTAACCTCTTCATTAAGCCAATATCCAATAGCCTCATGATCCATCGAGAATTTAGCGGAGATAGCTCCGGTGATATCTTGGAAAAATTGGTAGTCCATATGCAGTCCCTCTACTCTTGCGTTATTGAACCTAGTATAACGCGAGTCAAACCGCTTTGTTGAGAGGTATTACCATCAAAAGAATAAAACTGAATAATGACGTGCAAAAGCATATTGAACGACAAGGTGTAAAAATTATCGAGGGGCCGGTTAATCGGACTGGTGCAATTAGATCTCTTTACTTACGTGATGACGATTTAACTTTAATCGAAATTTCTGAATATATTTAGCGAATACACCCAATTAAAAAAGGCTCCTAAATTAGGAGCCTTCATGACTAATATTACCTGATTACACGGCTGTTTGGAAAATCACGCCATCCGCTTTTTCGGTATATTGTGATAATTGGTCAAAGTTCAGATAACGGTAGGTATCCGCTGCTGTTTCATCGACCTTATCCATAAATTGCAGATATTCTGCCGGCGTTGGTAAACGACCTAATAAGGAAGCGACCGCAGCCAGTTCTGCTGATGCGAGGTAAACATTCGCACCTGTCCCTAAACGGTTCGGGAAGTTACGTGTCGAAGTGGAAACAACCGTTGCACCATCTGCCACACGTGCTTGGTTACCCATACACAGAGAACAACCTGGGACTTCAATACGCGCTCCACTCTTACCAAAGACGCTGTAATAACCTTCTTCGGTTAACTGTGCTGCGTCCATCTTAGTTGGAGGCGCAACCCATAAACGTGTTGGTAATTGGCCTTTGTGGGAATCCAATAACTTACCTGCTGCACGGAAGTGACCAATGTTTGTCATACAAGAACCGATGAAAACTTCATCAATTTTCTCGTTTTGCACATCAGACAATAAACGTGCGTCATCTGGGTCATTTGGGGCACACAGAATTGGCTCTTTGATATCATTGAGGTCAATTTCAATCACTGCTGCGTATTCCGCATCTGCATCACCTTCGAGCAGTTGTGGATCTGCTAACCAGTTTTCCATTCCTTTGATACGGCGTTCGATAGTACGACGGTCGCCATAACCTTCCGCTATCATCCATTTTAATAGAACGATATTCGATTGCAGGTACTCGATGATTGGCGCTTTATCCAATTTGATAGTACAACCTGCCGCTGAACGCTCTGCTGACGCATCCGCTAATTCAAACGCTTGTTCAACTTTCAGCTCAGGCAAACCTTCAATTTCTAAAATACGGCCAGAGAAAATGTTTTTCTTACCTTTTTTCTCTACGGTCAGTAAACCATCTTTGATTGCATACAGTGGAATTGCATGAACAAGGTCACGTAATGTGATACCCGGTTGCATTTCGCCTTTAAAGCGAACCAGTACTGACTCAGGCATATCCAGAGGCATCACCCCTGTTGCTGCAGCAAATGCGACCAAACCAGAACCCGCAGGGAATGAAATACCGATTGGGAAACGCGTATGTGAGTCACCACCAGTACCAACGGTATCCGGCAGTAACATACGGTTTAACCATGAGTGGATAATACCATCTCCTGGACGCAGAGAAACACCGCCACGGTTCATGATGAAATCAGGTAAAGTGTGGTGTGTGGTCACATCAACAGGTTTTGGATACGCTGCTGTATGGCAGAATGACTGCATGACTAAATCTGCAGAGAAACCAAGACAAGCCAAGTCTTTGAGTTCATCACGGGTCATTGGGCCAGTTGTATCTTGTGAACCTACAGAGGTCATTTTTGGCTCACAGTATTCACCAGGGCGAATACCTGGGCGACCGCAAGCACGACCAACCATTTTTTGTGCTAATGAGAAGCCACGGTTGCTTTGTGCAACAGATTTAGCGTGACGGAATACTTCTGTCGCTTCTAAGCCCAGAGATTCGCGTGCTTTATTGGTTAAACCACGGCCGATAATCAGTGGAATACGACCGCCCGCACGGACTTCGTCAATCAGCACATCGGTTTTTAATTCGAATGTTTCAAGCAGCTCACCCGTTTCATGGTTTCGCACTTCACCTTTAAATGGATAGATGTCAATCACATCCCCCATATTCAGTTTAGAAACGTCCACTTCAATTGGTAATGCGCCCGCATCTTCCATTGTATTAAAGAAGATCGGTGCAATTTTGCCGCCCAATACTACCCCACCGCCACGTTTATTTGGCACAAATGGGATATCGTCACCCATAAACCATAGCACGGAGTTAGTCGCTGATTTACGAGAAGAACCAGTACCGACAACGTCACCCACGTAAGCTAATGGGAAACCTTTCTTATTCAGCGCATCAATTTGCTTGATTGGGCCAACATTACCCGCATCGTCTGGTTCAATACCATCGCGTGCGTTTTTCAGCATTGCTAATGCGTGTAATGGGATATCTGGACGTGACCATGCATCAGGAGCAGGTGATAAATCATCGGTGTTAGTTTCACCAGTGACTTTGAACACAGTCACGGTCATTTTTTCAGCTAATGCAGGACGCTCTTTGAACCACTCGGCATCTGCCCATGATTCAATAACTTGTTTCGCGTGAACATTTCCCGCTTTCGCTTTTTCTTCTACATCGTAGAAGTTATCAAACATCAGTAAGGTGTGGGAGAGTGCTTTAGCGGCGATTGGCGCCAGTTTTTCGTCATCCAACGCTTCAATTAGTGCATGGATGTTATATCCGCCCTGCATAGTACCTAACAGTTCAATGGCTTTTTCGGGGGAGATAAGAGAAGAGGAAGTTTCGCCTTTCGCTATCGCGGCTAAAAATCCAGCTTTTACGTACGCTGCTTCGTCAACACCAGGGGGGACGCGGTTGGTCAGCAGGTCTAACAGGAAATCTTCTTCACCTTTGGGTGGGTTTTTGAGTAACTCTACCAGTGCAGCTACTTGTGACGCATCTAATGGCTTAGGGACAATCCCTTGAGCGGCACGCTCGGCTACGTGCTTACGGTATTCTTCTAGCACGACGTTCTCCTCGCTTCATTGTAATTTGTATACCCGGCTGTCTGCACCATACTGACAAAATTATCATCCGGTGCCAGGTCAGAGGAATTTGCTCGCATAATCTCAATGGCGGTAAAATTATGCCCAGCTTCGGGCGATCAGCATAGCAGAATTTAAACGTAATGTTAATTCATTCACAAGAAAGCAACATTTAACTACTAACTTTACGCCTTAACACTTCATTACTGGCTATTTTTCAGCTTAAGATACTATTAATCATCGTAAAACGCCGAAAAAACCATACTTTTTATAATGCATTTTAAAACTTAAAGCACCCTAATTAGTGCCTTTTTTCATCAGCTATCACAAATTATATTTTTTATCGCAATTTTATTTATATTACTAATTGATAAGGTAAATCATTGCGATTGGTTTTAATCCTTTTAACGGTTTTAATGGATTTTACCGCCCTTTTAAACCCATTAAATTGCCAAACGGGTCTTCAAGTTGACACATTCGATTATTACCATCTATTAACATTGGCCCGCGGTACAGTTTTGCCCCTAGCTGAGTGAAATGCTCAAAAGCCAAATCAAAATTATCGACTTGCCAATACAATACCGTTCCTTTTTTACCTTCACTGACTTTTTTATCCGCTTGCACCACTTCTATCGTGAAGTCCCCGACATGTAATAACGTGAAATCAAAATTAGGCAGGTACTCCGCCCTTGCCTGTGGAAACGCTTTCTGGTACCAAGCCAATCCTGCTTGTACATCGGGTACGTGGATTAAAATTGCAGTAGGTTTTAGTTCCATAGCGTTTTCTCATTGATATATATTATTTTGTTTTAGCTTACACTAATGATTAAAAGTGAGTAAATGTCGATAAGGTGTAAACAATGGCCAAACCAGCGATTGCTTACGCCTTGAGCATCATCAAGTCAGATCATTTGACCCTGTAAATATACAGAATTATTTACAGGGTCTTACAGAATCATCTAAGGAAATTATTGTATTGACCTAAACCTATTTAGATAGAAAATTTAAGAACCCACATATTTTCCGGATCCATCCATCCATAAAATCGCTGGCATTTCATAAAAATAGAAGTTCAAGTCATCATCATCCTCTGCTTTAGCATTTTCAGGCCAGTATTGTTCAAGATGATTAACAATTTCTTGACTATTAGCATTCCAATACGGAATGTTTTTGCCTAAAGGATCATCAGGAGAACAGAATCTAATTATTTGCTTCTCTAATAACTCTTTTATCATAGAAAAGAATATCCCCCTATGTTCATAGAAACACTTGTTTGGATTCCAACTCACTATGGAACCAAACAACCCTGATAACCATAGCCCTTTTGCATCACCAATAATCTCATCAAAATGTAGAGTTTTTTCCATTATAGACTCACTTTAAAAATTTTATTTCTGCTGGTGCAGCATCCTTAGCAATACCTCTTGGAATATCAATCGTCCAAGCCTTCCCTGTTTCACTTGCAGAATGAGAAAAATCACGTAGATTGAAGCTCCCATTTGGGGTTTTAACAGTATAAATATTTCCTTTTCCCGGAACAGCCCTTACTTCCGGTAAAACTCTATTACCTGTTAACTCAACAAAATACTGCTTAATTTCTACTTCTGATGCTCCATTAAAAATCTTTGCGTTACCTTTGTTTGGCGTTTCAATTAAAGTCCTATTTCCTATTTGAATGCCAGATCTACTATTATCATATTCAAATAATTCTTTAATTTCATTTTTTCTATTAGAAACTTGAATTGTTTGTTGTTTAAGCCTTTGATCATCGGGCTCAAGTCCATTAGGAGTGCCACTTACGCTACCACCAGAAGTCTCTAAAGCACCTTTTTCTTCTACCCCTAACTCCATTCCAACATTTGGATTTTTTGCTGCTTTATCTAAATCATTTGAGCAACTCAGTCCGAAAGTACAATCAAACGTTTCCGCTAGACCATCACGAACAGCGCCTAATGTATTTTCGATGCCTTTTGCAATGTTGCTATTTGCCGTTTGTGTGGCTTGTGAATTTGAACTAACGCCATGAGGTAATGCAGGAACATTCGGAGAGGGGATAGCAAACATGCTACTTTGGGCTATTTTCAGCTTATTTAATTCATTTACATTAAACTGAATTTTATCCGTAGTACTTTTATGTTGTCTCTTAATTTCGAACAATTGATTTCTAGCATCACGGTCAGCTCGCTTATTAACCGCATCTATATATAGATCTATATTATCAAAAGGAAATCTCGGTATACCCGGTATATTATCGTCAAAATCATCTGCGAGGAGCCTGTCTCTATCTTCAATTGTGCGAAATTTAAAGGTTGCTGAAATCTTTAATTGTGAGGAGTCTGAAGATTGAAAATTCCATTTATATGTACAAGGGTACTTTTGCGGATCAATGATAAATTTCCAGCCAGGCGATTTTTCAATCTCCGCAATATCCTTTCTCAATATAATTAAATCATTTTCAATTAATGTTTGTTTAGATTTTAAATTATCCTTAATTTTAATCGAAGGATTTTTAAAAATGTCGACTTTGTGATTATTAACATCATCATGGATATCAGCTATTTTTATATTATCATAAAGATTTTCATGTAAAATACATTTTAATTTTTCATACCTCCCAGTTAAATCAATATCTTCATGGGCATTATCATAATTATTAAAATAATCATTGAATGCTCTCTTGGATTGTTTCCCCATACAGTTATTGTACCTAGGTGTGTCACATCATTCATAAACTAACTTCCTTATCAGTTATAAAATAGAATAAAAAAATTAGAATTTAATATTTTTATAGTCAACTAACCGTTCTTAATAAGAAATATTCGGTTATTTAAAATTAACTACGTATTACTTATAAAATAATCAATATCGACTTTAATTAACAATTGAATAAGAACACGCGACTGACTGTTTATATTTACAAAAACAAAAAAAGCCAACGTGTTTCCACATTGGCTTCAATTCGCTTTGGTGATAAACAGCATACTAGAGATACTGTTTATCTATGCGATTAAAGAAAATTATTTTTTCTTTTTCGCTTTTGCGTTTGGTAAATCAGTAATGCTACCTTCGTAAATTTCAGCAGCCATACCGAATATTGCCTAAGGTAGCCACTACCCACACACGTTCCAAATCAGGCAGCTAATCATCCCGTTAGCTGAGATCCCAGTACAGAACTGGGATCTTTTAACTTTTAAAAATCAGACCACTCTGCGTAGCTAATGTCATCTTCGGTTAATTCAGTAAAACCATCTTGACTCAACATTTCTTTAAAATAGAGGATAGTATCTTCTAACGCTTTCTCAATGGTACTTCCACGTCCAATGGCGCACTCGGGGCAACCATCAAATTTTCTTTTTATTGCTAAATCCGTCATACCTGTAAAAAAACCCGACTGATCCTCATAAATTTTTATCTTCATTTTGGCATAAGGCAAAATAGGGATCATAGTAACTGTGAATTCAGCAACTGTTTTCTCTATACAGCTCACTTTTGTAATACTTAAATCATGCCACATAGCATATCCCTCTATATTATTGTTTTCCAAAAGATATTATCTTTCCTTCGGACGTTCTATCTAAATATTTCCCGTTTTTATAATAACGAGTCACATTATCAGTCGCACCTCTTACTTTCACTGTTCTAGCACCTTTTAAGTTTTTGACAAATTCTTCAGCTTTGTTTCTGTACTGCTCAATACTACCCGCTCCAACTTCTTTTCCATGTTTTTCATAATGCTTCTGTAATGATTCGTCAGGAGAGTTAAAACTACCCTGATGCCATTTATTTTTAATATTATTTTTGTTTTCAGATAAATAGGCAATATCTTCGACTGTAATCTGATTAGGCAGTGGGGTTATATACGTATTATCTATATGTTCAGGTATTTGATCTCCGCCAGTATCCGTCCGCTCTTGCTCAGGTATCTGGTTGCCACCCGTATCAATTTTTCCTTGTTCGGGTATTTGGTTTCCGCTTGTATCCGTCCGGCCTTGCTCAGGTATTTGGTCGCCACCAGTATGAAATTTCTCAACATTTGAATTATTTGCTGCTTTATCTATATCATTTGAGCAACTCAGTCCGAAAGTACAATCAAACGTTTCCGCTAGACCATCACGAACAGCGCCTAATGTATTTTCGATGCCTTTTGCAATGTTGCTATTTGCCGTTTGTGTGGCTTGTGAATTTGAACTAACGCCATGAGGTAATGCAGGAACATTCGGAAAGGGGATAGCAAACATGCTACTTTGGGCTATTTTCAGCTTATTTAATTCATTTACATTAAACTGAATTTTATCCGTAGTACTTTTATGTTGTCTCTTAATTTCGAGCAATTGATTTCTAGCATCACGGTCAGCTCGCTTATTAACCGCATCTATATATAGATCTATATTATCAAAAGGAAATCTCGGTATACCCGGTATATTATCGTCAAAATCATCTGCGAGGAGCCTGTCTCTATCTTCAATTGTGCGAAATTTAAAGGTTGCTGAAATCTTTAATTGTGAGGAGTCTGAAGATTGAAAATTCCATTTATATGTACAAGGGTACTTTTGCGGATCAATGATAAATTTCCAGCCAGGCGATTTTTCAATCTCCGCAATATCCTTTCTCAATATAATTAAATCATTTTCAATTAATGTTTGTTTAGATTTTAAATTATCCTTAATTTTAATCGAAGGATTTTTAAAAATGTCGACTTTGTGATTATTAACATCATCATGGATATCAGCTATTTTTATATTATCATAAAGATTTTCATGTAAAATACATTTTAATTTTTCATACCTCCCAGTTAAATCAATATCTTCATGGGCATTATCATAATTATTAAAATAATCATTGAATGCTCTCTTGGATTGTTTCCCCATACAGTTATTGTACCTAGGTGTGTCACATCATTCATAAACTAACTTCCTTATCAGTTATAAAATAGAATAAAAAAATTAGAATTTAATATTTTTATAGTCAACTAACCGTTCTTAATAAGAAATATTCGGTTATTTAAAATTAACTACGTATTACTTATAAAATAATCAATATCGACTTTAATTAACAATTGAATAAGAACACGCGACTAACTGTTTATATTTACAAAAACAAAAAAAGCCAACGCGTTTCCACATTGGCTTCAATTCGCTTTGGTGATAAACAGCATACTAGAGATACTGTTTATCTATGCGATTAAAGAAAATTATTTTTTCTTTTTCGCTTTTGCGTTTGGTAAATCAGTAATGCTACCTTCGTAAATCTCAGCAGCCATACCGAATATTACCTAAGGTAGCCACTACCCACACACGTTCCAAACCAGACAGCTAATCATCCCGTTAGCTGACAGCGAGTAAGATCGTTAATTCAGATCCCAGTGTAGAGCAAGGATTTTTACTCATTCAGTAAAAATTCATTGTTTCTTTAATGTATCTCTGGCTTCAATCAATATTGAAATTAGATCATCTAAAGGCATTTTAGCTGTAAAACCGTGGGATAAATCTGAACCAAATAGTTCAATTTCTAAATTATCTACACCTTTATCTTGATTAATTTCTGCAACCCGCTCCCAATTTAATTGAACCTCTAACGTTAGATTCTCATATTCCATTGGACTTGAAAAAAATAGTTCTAATTTATTATCTTTCATTTTATTGCCTTCTTTGGGTCTAGCACAGTATTAAATGAGCCATCTGCATTATAATTATATCTAACGCCTTTTCCACTAGGCAAACGATATTCAAATGCACCACCACCTAAATCGTTTCGAACTACTTTAGGATCTTTAAAGATTTCTCGGATAAAATTTTCGGCAGCAGCATTTTTTTGCGCTGGATTACCATTTAAGGGTTCAAAAACGCCACTGGGTCTAGCTGCATGTTTGTCCCATGCTCTCACAGCTGAGGATAAGCACGATTGTAGTGTACTAAAGAAGCAGTGGTCAAAACCAGAAAGTATACAATGGGTTCCCCCCAACCGAGGTAAACCAAACCCCAGCCCACAACTCATGTTAAGCGGCAAGTGATTGAGTGAGTTTGGGTTTAAGGTGAGTAACCACATACCCTCACTCACCAAGCCGGACAGTTGATCATCCGGTTGGCTGAGAGCGAGTAAAATGATTAAGGTAAGAGACTAAAATTTGTTGGCATAGTGGCTCTTTAAATAGCCACTATGCCATTATTTTTTATAGATCTTTGTACCTATCAGGAAGGTATTTTCTATGTTCCATTGATTTCATTAAATTTTTTAGATCTGTCAAGTAATGTGATAACTCTTGTTTATTTGAACATTCCGTTTTTTCATATATTTGCTCATCAGATAAATGAGTTAAAACGTAATTTAAGCAATCTGTATAAATTACAACTTCCGATTCAGATAAACGAATATCAAATAAAGTTACATCCGCTTCTGGTATGTAATTAATTTTTAGTATATCCATCCTACCACCTCACATAATCAGAAAATTTTTCTTTAAATTCATCTAGTTTTTCATTACTAGGTCTATTCCATCGCCCATCTCTAGTACGTTGAGCCGTATTTCTATCACTATTTTTAAATGACGAGACCACTTCTCCATCAGGCTCAATTAGATGTATTCTTCCGTCATTACCTTTTACAACCCAACGACCATCATCTTGTATTAAGATATCTGAAGGCCTCGATTTTTGAACATCATTAATGACTGAACTGACTGGACGCCCCTCTTTATTTCTGATTCCCGCATGTTCACCTTGTGTAATCTTGTTTAAATAGGCGAGGTTATCTAAAGATAGAGTATCAGGAATAGATGTTCCAGGCAGTTTTTCGATCGGTTCTGGAAGCTGGTTTCCACCCGTATCAATTTTTCCTTGTTCGGGTATTTGGTTTCCGCTTGTATCCGTCCGGCCTTGCTCAGGGATTTGGTCGCCACCAGTATGAGGTTTCCCAACATTTGGATTTTTTGCTGCTTTATCTAAATCATTTGAGCAACTCAGTCCGAAAGTACAATCAAACGTTTCCGCTAGACCATCACGAATATTACCTAATGCCTTTTCGATACCTTTTGCAATACTGCTATCTGCTGTTTGTGTTACTTGTGAATTTGAACCAACACCATGAGGTAATGTAGGAACATTCGGAGACGGAATAGCAAATATACTACTTTGAGTAAAGTTGAGTTTATTCAAATTCTCTGTATTAACATCAATGGCATTAATTAATCTGCTATGTAAATATTTAACAGAAGTAATACTTTCTCTTGCCGACTTATCAAGTATCTCTTCATCTCCATCTCCATATTTATAATTGTCATTCAAACTGTCTAGATAGGTATTCTCATTATACCCAATTAAAAAGCTATCTAGCTCAGCTGAGGTTTTATACTCTTTGCTGATTAATCTGCCAGATATCATTATCTCTTGTACAAAAGGGTATTTCTCTGGATTATTTAAAAATTTCCATTCATTAAATCCTTCAACTTTTTCCAAAAATAATTTTTGTTTCTCGATATGCTCTTTAATTATTTCCTTTTTAGTCTCAATATTTTCTTTTGATGATAAATCAACCTTTCCATTTTTATCTAATAAAGACTCAATATCTATAGGAGTAGCCATATATTCACAATATGACATGTAATCCATAAAATCATTTAGAGCGTGATACCATTCAGGTGAAACTTCATGTCTATAACTTTCAAGATAACTATTATATCCATCATAATATCCATCACCGAAATATAAAGCGGTATTATTCTCAACAGGTAATCGAGTTCCTATTACAGTCATTGAATCCACATGACTCATATTTGTCATAATCTAATTTCCTTATTAGCATTTAAATATCACAATAAGGAAAATAAAATTTAATATTTTTATAGTCAACTAAACAGTATCATTCAAATAATATAAAAATACTGAATTAAATAATCATATCAAAGATACTAAATTTCTTAGTTAGTTATTAAAAACAAGCATTAATGAATTAAATAAAACTTTGTCTTTATTTTTAGATAAATACAAAAAAAGCCAACGTGTTTCCACATTGGCTTCAATTCGCTTTGGTGATAAACAGCATACTAGAGATACTGTTTATCTGTGCGATTAAAGAAAATTATTTTTTCTTTTTCGCTTTTGCGTTTGGTAAATCAGTAATGCTACCTTCGTAAATTTCAGCAGCCATACCGATTGATTCATACAGTGTTGGGTGAGCATGGATAGTTAATGCTAAGTCTTCAGCATCACAACCCATTTCAATTGCTAGGCCGATTTCACCCAGTAATTCACCACCGTTCACACCGACAACAGCCCCACCGATAACACGGTTAGATTGTTTATCGAAAATCAGTTTAGTCATACCTTCAGCACAGTCAGATGCAATTGCACGGCCTGATGCAGCCCATGGGAAAGTCGCAACTTCATAGCTGATATTTTGTTCTTTCGCTTCTTTCTCAGTTAAACCAACCCATGCAACTTCTGGCTCAGTATAAGCGATGGATGGAATAACTTTCGGGTCAAAGTAATGTTTCAGACCAGAGATAACCTCTGCGGCAACGTGACCTTCGTGAACACCTTTGTGAGCCAACATTGGTTGACCAACGATATCACCGATTGCAAAGATGTGCGGAACATTAGTGCGCATTTGCTTATCGACATGGATAAAGCCACGGTCATCAACTTCAACGCCAGCTTTGCCTGCATCCAAGTTTTTACCATTAGGAACACGGCCGATTGCCACTAATACAGCATCGTAACGTTGTGGTTCTGCGGAAGCTTTTTTACCTTCCATAGAAACGTAGATACCGTCTTCTTTCGCTTCAACAGCTGTGACTTTAGTTTCTAACAGTAGGTTGAATTTTTTACTGATTTGTTTGGTGAATACTTTAACCACATCTTTGTCAGCCGCTGGGATGACTTGGTCAAACATTTCAACTACATCGATTTGAGAACCCAGTGCATGATACACAGTTCCCATTTCTAAACCGATGATCCCCCCACCCATAACCAGCAGACGCTCAGGAACTTCAGTCAGTTCTAATGCATCGGTTGAGTCCCAAATACGTGGGTCTTCATGTGGAATGAATGGTAATTGAATTGGACGGGAACCCGCAGCAATGATTGCATTATCGAAATTGATAGTTGTGCTACCGTTTTCACCTTCAACAACCAGCGTGTTGGCACCTGTGAATTTACCGAAGCCGTTAACTACGTTAACTTTACGGCCTTTTGCCATACCAGCTAGACCACCCGTCAGCTGATTAATCACTTTTTCTTTCCATAAGCGAACTTTGGAAATGTCAGTTTTTGGCTCACCAAAAACGATACCGTGTTCTGCTAAAGCTTTTGCTTCTTCGATCACTTTTGCAACATGGAGTAAAGCTTTAGAAGGGATACAACCAACGTTTAAACAAACACCACCAAGGGTTGAATAACGTTCTACTAAAACAGTTTCTAAACCTAAGTCAGCGCAACGGAAAGCCGCAGAATAGCCTGCAGGGCCTGCACCAAGCACAACGACTTGGGCTTTAATTTCAGTACTCATCATGACCTCTTTTTGTTTTGTCCAGCGGTACTGCTGAATAAACGATCTTCCACTGGAAAAGTACACACCGAGAGCAGTTTACAGAATTGTTAACACCCTGAAAAGGCTCATTTCGTGATGTAACTCCCAACCTTTCGTAGCAGCAGCAAAAAATTCTGCCTCAGCCTAAATAAAACAGACCGGCTCATTCGCCGGTCTTATTATTTACATCACTAAACGGCGAATGTCGCTCATTAATTGCCCTACTAGAGTGATGAAGCGAGCTCCATCAGCACCATCGATAACACGGTGGTCAAAGGACAGTGACATTGGCAGGATCAGGCGAGGAACAAATTCGCTACCATTCCAAACAGGTTTCATTGAAGAACGTGACAGCCCCATAATTGCAACTTCTGGTGCATTCACGATAGGTGCAAAACCGGTGGTTCCGATACCACCCAAGCTGGAAATCGTGAAGCAGCCACCTTGCATATCAGACGCAGTCAGTTTACCTGCACGCGCTTTCTTAGAAACTTCCATCAGCTCGCGAGATAACTCTAAAATGCCTTTTTTGTTAACGTCTTTGAAGACTGGAACAACTAAGCCATTTGGCGTATCTACCGCAATACCGATGTTGATATATTTTTTCAGGAACAGACGCTGTGCATCTTCAGAAATAGAGCTATTAAAGCGTGGCATTTCTTCCAGAGCACGTGCAACCGCTTTCATGACAAAAACTAAAGGTGTGATTTTCACATCCAGTTTTTTCTTTTCAGCTTCTTTATTTTGTTGCTTACGGAATTCTTCAACTTCAGTGGTATCCACTTCTTCCATCAGCGTAACGTGCGGGATCATTACCCAGTTACGGCTCAGGTTAGCACCAGAGATTTTTTGGATACGACCCAGTTCAACTTCTTCAACTTCACCGAATTTGCTGTAGTCCACTTTCGGCCATGGCAGCATACCTGGCAAACCGCCACCCGCAGCCGCTGGAGCTTCCGCACGTTTTACGGCATCTTTCACGTAAGCTTGAACGTCTTCACGCAGGATACGGCCTTTACGACCTGTACCTTTAACTTTCGCTAAGTTAACACCAAATTCACGTGCTAAGCGGCGAATAACCGGTGTTGCGTGAATATATGCATCATTTTCAACAAATTCAGTTTTGCTGTCAGTTGCTTTCGCTGGCGCTGCAGGAGCAGGAGCTGGAGCTGGGGCAGACGGTTGAGCTGCTGGAGCCGCTGCTGGAGCTGCACCTGCCACTTCAAAGGTCATGATCAGCGAGCCAGTTTTCACTTTATCGCCAGTCGCAATCTTAATTTCTTTAACGGTTCCCGCGAATGGTGCAGGAACTTCCATTGAGGCTTTGTCGCCTTCAACCGTAATGATTGATTGCTCAGCGGAAACAGTATCACCCACCTTGACCATCACTTCAGTGACTTCAACTTCATCGCCGCCGATGTCTGGAACATTAACATCTTTAATTGCAGAAGCTGTTGGAGCCGCTGGTGCTGCTGCTTGTGCTACTGGAGCCGCAGCAGGTGCCGCGCCAGCCACTTCAAATACCATGATCAGCGAGCCAGTTTTCACTTTATCGCCAGTTGCAATTTTGATTTCTTTAACTGTTCCAGCAAATGGCGCAGGAACTTCCATTGAGGCTTTATCACCTTCAACAGTAATTAAAGATTGCTCAGCTTCTACTTTGTCACCGACTTTAACCATGATTTCAGTCACTTCAACTTCATCGCCACCGATATCTGGTACAGCAACATCTTTCGATACTGCTGCGCTTGGCGCTGCCGCTGGAGCCGCAGGGGCTTCTGCAGGAGCAGGCGCTGCGGCACCCGCCTCTGCTTCGAATACCATGATTAACTTGCCTGTTGTCACTTTATCGCCAACAGCAATTTTAATTTCTTTTACCACACCCGCTTGTGGAGATGGGACTTCCATAGAAGCCTTATCACCTTCAACGGTAATGAGAGATTGCTCAGCTTCTACTTTGTCGCCAACTTTAACCATCACTTCGGTGACTTCAACTTCATCAGCACCGATATCAGGCACTTGGATTTCAATAGACATTGATTTTTACCTCTTATGCCAAACGTGGGTTAACTTTATCTGGGTTGATGTTGTATTTTTTAATCGCTTCTTCAACGACTTTTACATCAATCTCACCACGTTTAGCTAATTCACCTAACGCTGCAACGATCACATAGGATGTATCCACTTCAAAGTGGTGACGCAGGTTTTCACGACTGTCTGAACGACCGAAACCGTCTGTACCCAGAACACGGTAATCACTTGCTGGAATATAAGTACGAACTTGTTCTGCAAACAGTTTCATGTAGTCAGTTGATGCGACTGCAGGTGCATCGTTCATCACTTGTGCAATGTATGGAACACGTGGTGCTTCAGATGGGTGCAGCATGTTCCAACGCTCACAATCTTGGCCATCACGTGCCAATTCAGTGAATGAAGTCACGCTATAGACATCAGAACCAATTCCATACTCAGCAGACAAGATATCAGCGGCTTCACGCACGTGGCGCATCATCGAACCTGAACCTAACAGCTGAACTTTACCTTTGCTACCTTCAACAGAAGCCAGTTTATAGATACCTTTACGGATACCTTCTTCTACGCCTTCAGGCATTGCTGGCATGTGGTAGTTTTCATTTAGCGTCGTGATGTAATAGTAAACGTTTTCTTGTTTCTCACCATACATACGCTCTAAACCGTCTTGCATGATCACCGCAACTTCGTAAGCGAAAGCTGGGTCATAAGAAATACAGTTAGGAATAGTCAGTGATTGAATATGGCTATGACCATCTTCATGCTGTAGACCTTCACCATTCAGTGTTGTACGACCTGAAGTACCACCGATTAAGAAACCGCGAGCTTGTTGGTCACCTGCTGCCCACATCAAGTCGCCAATACGTTGGAAACCAAACATTGAGTAGTAGATATAGAATGGGATCATCGGCAAGTTGTTAGTGCTGTATGATGTCGCAGCCGCTAACCAAGAAGAACCCGCTCCCAGCTCATTGATACCTTCTTGCAGAATTTGACCTTTCGAGTCTTCTTTATAGTAAGCAACTTGCTCACGGTCTTGCGGAGTATATTGCTGGCCTTTAGGGCTATAGATTCCGATTTGACGGAATAGACCTTCCATACCAAATGTACGCGCTTCATCAGCGATGATTGGTACTAAACGCTCTTTGATCGATTTGTTTTTCAACATAACGTTCAACGCACGAACGAACGCGATAGTTGTTGAAATTTCTTTAGATTGTTCTTCCAATAATTGGCTAAAATCTGCCAGAGCAGGGATATCCAATTTTTCATCAAAGGTTGAACGACGCGCTGGCAAATAACCACCTAACGCTTGACGGCGCTCATGCAGATATTTGTACTCTTCGGAATCTTTTTCAAACGTAATGTATGGCAGGTTTTCAATTTGCTCATCAGCAACAGGTACATTGAATTGATCACGGAAATGACGAACGCCATCCATGTTCATTTTCTTCACTTGGTGAGCAATGTTTTTACCTTCTGCTGTTTCGCCCATACCATAACCTTTGATGGTTTGCGCTAAAATAACAGTTGGTTTACCTTTAGTTTCTTGTGCTTTTTTGAACGCAGCATACACTTTCTTCGGATCGTGACCACCACGGTTCAGTGCCCAAATTTCATCATCAGTCATATCTTTAACTAATGCTGCAGTTTCTGGGTAACGATTAAAGAAGTGTTCACGAACGTATGCACCGTCACGTGATTTAAAGGTTTGGTAGTCGCCATCTAGGGTTTCGTTCATCAGTTGAACAAGTTTACCGCTCGTATCTTTACGCAGTAATTCATCCCAACGGTCGCCCCACATAACTTTGATAACTTGCCAGCCAGCACCATTAAAGATACCTTCTAGTTCATTAACAATTTTACCATTACCTGTAACTGGGCCATCTAAGCGCTGCAGGTTACAGTTGATAACAAACACTAAGTTATCTAATTTATCGCGAGTTGCGATAGTAATTGCACCTTTAGACTCTGGCTCATCCATCTCACCATCACCAAGGAATGCATATACGCGCTGAGCTGATGTATCTTTCAGTCCGCGGTTATCAAGGTATTTCAGGAATTTCGCTTGATAGATAGCATTAATTGGACCCAGACCCATTGATACCGTAGGGAACTGCCAGAAATCAGGCATTAATTTAGGGTGTGGATAAGAAGACAGACCATTTCCACCAATTTCTTGACGGAAGTTGTTCATTTGCTCTTCAGTTAAGCGGCCTTCCAAGAACGCACGTGCGTAAATACCCGGAGAGATGTGGCCTTGGAAGAAGACTAAGTCCCCGCCGTCATTGTTATTATGCGCACGGAAGAAGTGGTTAAAGCACACTTCATATAAAGTTGCTGATGACTGGAAAGAAGCCATGTGGCCACCCAGCTCTAAGTCTTTTTTGGAAGCGCGTAAAACTGTCATCACTGCGTTCCAACGAATTGCAGAGCGAATACGGCGCTCTAAATCCATGTTACCAGGGTATGCCGGCTCATCTTCAACAGCAATTGTGTTGATGTAATCAGAATGACCAGATGCACCAGCGGCAATATTAACACCGCCTTTACGTGCTTCGCTTAATACCTGTTCGATAATAAACTGAGCACGATCAACACCTTCTTCACGGATGACCGATTCAATCGCCTGTAGCCAGTCGCGAGTTTCAATCGGATCCACGTCATTTTTTAACATATCTGACATGGTGTATTCCTTATCTGTTATCTATTTTATATGTTTATGTGGAGCCTATCTTCCTGCTATTTTCCCAGTTGCTATAAAACAGCAGGAAGATAGGCCCTGATGTAGTTGCCGCTTTAACTCTTAACAAGAGTATTCACAATAATATAGACGCAGCAGTCAGGATCTATATTATTAATTCAAATCAGGATGTTGCTGTAACCGACGTAAAGAACGTTCCCTGCGAGTTTGCTCTCGGCTAATATCCAACAGTAAATCTTCGATAAAAGCTAAGTGACGATGAGAAGCTTCACGTGCTTTTTCAGGTTCTCTTGCCATTATAGCGGCAAAAATCTGTGCTCGGTGTTCACTAACTGCTTTATACATTTCTTTACGGGTATATAAAAACTCAAAATTCTGACGAATATTTTGTTCTAACATCGGGATCATACAACGCAGAAGATGTAATAAAACGACATTATGAGCAGCTTCAGTCACGATGAGTTGATATTGTAATACCGCGTCTGACTCTGCTTCTAGTCCGCCATTTTCTTGCGCTGTCTTAATTAATTCATAGCTTTGGCGAATCCGTTCAAGATCCTCATCTGTACCACGAAGTGCGGCATAATAAGCGGCAATACCTTCAAGGGCATGGCGAGTTTCAAGGAGATCAAATTGAGATTCAGGATTGCCTTCAAGTAGCTGAGCTAAAGGGTCGCTAAAGCTTTGCCACATTTTCTTTTGCACGAAGGTTCCGCCACCTTGGCGGCGAGATAAAAGGCCTTTCGCCTCTAATGTTTGAATTGCTTCACGCACTGATGGCCGAGATACGTCAAACTGCTTTGCTAGTTCGCGTTCAGGGGGCAGCTTTTCGCCAGGGCGTAATGTCCCTTCGAAAATAAGATGTTCAAGACGCTGCTCGATTACATCTGATAACTTTGGTTGGCGAATTTTACCGTAAGTCATAATCTGCCATATTCATAAGTGAGTAACTATTGATTACGTATTACCCAGTGTTAATTGGTAATACCAATTTATTTATGGGTTAATAAAGTAACAAAGTATTCACTATCTGTCCATAAAGACCTTGCGCTAAATCATAAAATCCTGCAAATCTTAACAAATTTTTTTAAAATTTAGCATGAATTGATAACCAAATATGCAATTTGGCATGACATATTTTAACATTAAAAACGATTTTTTATGCTAAAATCAAAAAACTGAAACGTTAAAGCGACCAATACAATGAATTTAAAATCAAAATAAATGCATTTAAAATCAAATTAACTCATTAACTGCAATCCTTACTCGTTCGGAATACAACATTGTTAATGGAGTGTTAAAATGATGGGTGATTTTAAATTTAACTCAAATTTTATTGGTAGAATAACACTAATTTTATTCCATCATCTTAGAATAAAATTAGTGTCAAAAATAAAATAGCGCTGTAATGTTTCAATTTATAGGTGGACAAGGAAAATAAGAAAAGGTTTCGAGCTTCGATTAGTTAGGGGCTACAAAATGTTTCGTTGTAACCCGTTAAATAGTTAAATCAATGCCAAAATACAATTTGCTAACGAATGATTGAGGTGTTAATCAGCTATTTAACACACTAACGTAAATAGGTGACTAATGTAAAGATTTCAACAATAACACTAAGGTTAATGAGCTCTGTTAAGGCCTCTTAGTGTATTAACCGGATCACTTACCTATCCCTATCAATAAAACGCATAGACAAATCCATGGCTTTAATATGTTTGGTTAGCGCCCCAACAGAAATAAAATCAACCCCTGTTTCTGCGAACTCTTTTATCGTTTCTAATGTGACATCGCCAGAAACTTCAAGTGCCGCCTTTCCTGCCGTTAACACTACCGCTTCTTTCATCATAACTGGAGTAAAATTATCCAACATAATGATATCAGCATTCGCTTTTAAGGCTCGTAATAACTCATCTAAGCTTTCTACTTCAATTTCAATTGGGACATCTGGATGGGCGCTACGCGCTAATTCAACAGCTCGTTCGACTGAACCTGCGGATATAATATGGTTTTCTTTTATTAAGTAAGCATCGGATAAGCCTAGTCGATGATTAAACCCACCGCCCATCAATACCGCATATTTTAAAGCGGTTCTTAAGCCTGGTATGGTTTTTCGCGTATCAAGTAACCTAGTTCTCGTATCTGCGATTTGTTTTACATATTCAGCCGTTATACTTGAAACAGAAGAAAGTGTTTGAATGAAATTCAAAGAGGTGCGCTCACCAGTTAATAAAATTTGTGATGGGCCATGCATCTCACAGAGAACTTGGTTAGGCGTAACGGTTTCGCCATCTTGAACTTTCCAATCAATGTTGACTTGCCCGCCAAGTTGAAGAAAGACTTCATCTAGCCATTGCTTACCACAAAAAACACCCTGTTCACGAGTAATAATTCGAGCACTTGCTTGCGTATCTGAATTTAATAACTGTCCAGTAATATCTTTTTTATAATCAAGAGATTGGTCTAAGTCCTCTTTCAAAGCAACACTGACCATAAAAGGAATATCAATTTGTAACCGCTCAAACAGTTTTTCGCGTCTTTGTTGTTCATCATATCGCCGTATAGTCATTTTTAACTCCAAAATATACACTCGCTTCGTTTCATATATGCTAATCTTTTCGTTTACAGATAACGAGTGTTAACAAAAAAGAAAAGAGAATACTATGGATAACGATATGAAAATACACAATGGTTGGCTAAATAATGTGACTCATATCCCTTCTCCACATCATGATGAGCGCCCCACTAATACCATACCTTCTCTTCTTGTCATTCATAATATCAGCCTTCCGCCAGGTCAATTCGGTGGCCCTTATATAAATCAATTATTTACAGGAACTTTAAACCCTGATGAACATCCATTTTTTAATGAAATCAAACATCTTCGTGTTTCAGCTCATTGTCTAATACGCCGTGATGGTACAATTATTCAATATGTTCCTTTTCATTTACGAGCTTGGCATGCAGGGCAGTCTTCCTATCAAGGTCATGAAAAATGTAACGATTTCTCTATTGGTATTGAACTAGAAGGTACTGATTTTGAAGCATTTACAGAAGAACAGTATCAGTCCCTTACTTATTTAACTAATTTACTTATAATTGAATACCCACTAATCAAAAATAATATTGCTGGTCACAGTGATATTGCCCCTGGCCGTAAAACAGATCCAGGTCCATTTTTTGATTGGCCATACTATAAGAATAAGTTAAATAATTATTAGTTTAATAATTATATTAACGTTATCCGCCAATGTAATATGGATACGTTTATTTTCGCCTAATTCTTCATTAAATCCCATCTTCTATGTTATTTTTGTTATTTATTGCGAAGCTGTTCGAAGAAAAATGCAATCTAATCTCTATTTCAATAAAAATTTACAAATTGCTTCGCACTGTTTTTTTTAATCTCTAATTTTAAATTAAAAATCTAATTATGATACAGCCTCACTTAACAACGGAGGTTTTATTTATGAATCAACAAGGATTTTCACTCATTGAAATTATGGTAGTCATTGCAATCATTTCAATTTTAAGTGCTATTGCGATCCCTGGCTATCAAAGCTATATGCAAAAAGCAGCAATTACCGATGTACTCCAAACCGTCATCCCTTATAAAAACAGTGTGGAAATATGTAGTTTTAACCGGAGTGGCTTATCACAATGTAACGGAGGTAATGATGATATCCCTAACAACATAACAGGGAGATATATAAGTAAAATAGAAGTTAAATCAGGTGTTATTACATTTTCCGCAGATAAATCATTAGCAGGCTTAAAAGTTACATTAACACCAACACTTCCTACCTCAAACACTTCTTTTAATTGGGCTGTTGTTTGTGAAAGCAAAAACAATATAAAATTAAAGTCATTGTGTGAAAAAACCTTTGTATTTTAATTGGAGTAATTTACATGAATATAGCTAAAAACGATCAGTTCATTTATAAAGAACTTAAGAGTCTATGTGATAGAAATTACATTATAATCATCGACTATAATCAAAAGAGGTTGTCGATAGCGGTAGTTAAAAAGCCAGATGATAATTTAATAGCAACATTAAAATTCATTGCTAGTGTCCCCGTATGTTACGACATTTGGCCAAAAGAAAAAATAGACCATTATTTTAATAACACAATACATGAAATAAAAGAGGAGGAAACCCATTATCAACCTAAAGAACTTGAACCATTAAACACTTCATCCCCTGCGATTAACTTTGTGGATGAATTATTAAAAACAGCGATTCATAAACGTTCATCTGATATACATCTTGAACCGACTAAGCATGGGTTGAAAATTAGGTTACGAGTCGATGGAAAGCTATATTTCATCCCTTCTCCACCTTATGATATTAATAGTGAAATTATTGCTCGTATAAAAATACTCGCAAAAATGAATATTGCGGAAAAAAGACTTCCACAAGATGGCCAAATGAGTTGGTACTTTGACGGGCAAAATTATAGCATTCGCCTTTCAAGTATTCCGACAATTCACGGTGAAAAATTAGTTTTACGTATTTTGAATACACAATTAAAATATTCTTTAGAGCACATAGGGATGTGCTCTTCCCTTCTTGATTTATTAAAAGAATATTTAAATCGACCTCAAGGGCTAATTTTAGTTACAGGACCCACTGGAAGCGGTAAAACAGTAACTCTTTATAGTTACTTAGAATATTTAAATCAGTCATCAAGAAATATTACAACCATTGAGGATCCAATTGAAATTCCACTACAAGGAATCAATCAAACTCAAGTCAATGAAAAATATAAACTTAATTTTTCTTTTATTTTAAGGGCACTCCTACGACAAGATCCAGATGTTATTATGATCGGTGAAATTCGTGATGAAGAAACAGCCAAAATAGCGGCTAGAGCAGCGCAAACTGGCCATCTAGTTTTGTCAACATTGCACACAAACTGTACAGTCAGTGCAATAGAGAGAATGAACCAACTAGGAATAGAAAATAGCCAACTAAAGTCTTGCCTGAAAATGGTCATTGCACAACGATTGGTACGAAAACTTTGCCCTCACTGCAAAGAAGTAATACCTAAAAAAACCAAATTACACAGTAACCATATAATAAATGAATGGTCCTCAAAAGGCTGTGAACTCTGTTTTTCTGGTTTTATGGGAAGAACCGCGGTCTATGAATACATCGACCATAAAAATATTTGTGAAATACTCACAAAGAATACATTAGAGAGCCCAGATAATTTTATTAATCTTTTTAATGCTGGTATAGATCTTGTTGAAAGGGGGGAAACAACCATTCAAGAAATCTATTCCATTATTGGAAATGGAGTGGATTAGTATGTTTATTTATTCATATACCGCAATTGATTCTAACAATCAACTAACGCATAGTACACTAATAGCGAAAAGTAAAAAACATGCTTTTATTAACATATCAGAAAGGAACTTAATTCCTATACACATAAAGCTAAAATCATTATTCACTTTAGACAAAAAAAATATTAATTATAGAGTTCATTTCTTTCATCAATTATCGTTATTGTCCTCATCAGGTATTAATCTTGTACAATGTTTAAAAATATTACATACTAACTGCCAACTTCCCTTTTGGAATGATATTATTGAAAGCTCAATAATTCATATGGAAAAAGGAGAAAAACTCTCACAATACTTACAAAAACATCCATTAATTTTTAATGATACTTTAATAAGTATTATTACCATTGCTGAGAAAACAGGACAATATGAGGAGAGTTTTAGTACAATCAACAAAATTTTGGAACATAATAATAGAGTTTCACTACTTATTAACAAGTCCATACGATACCCAATAATTCTTTCTTTATTTTCAATCGTATTGTTACTCATTATGATGTTCTATGTCGTTCCCCAATTTGAGAGCATCTATGAAAATGTTCAACATGAATTACCTCTCATCACAAAAATAATAACTTTTACCTCTAATCTCCTACGAGATTACTCACTCTATTTATTTATTGTTTTATTATTTGCATGCTCTCTAGTATTTAAATTCAAGGAAAAAACATTAGTTTTATTAAAAAATATAATCATGCATCTACCCATTTTCAAAAAATCATTACAGCTCCATAATTTAAGTCTATATTTCTTAACGATGCATTCAACTATCAACGTAGGGTTGTCATTATCTGAATGTTTAAAATGTACAATTCAAACTATCAGCAATCCTCAATATCAGAAAGACTGTAAATATATACACACATCGGTTCATAGAGGAGATTTGCTCTCCTACGCTATGAAGCAAACCAAATTTTTTCCTGATTTATCTGTACAACTAATGTCTATTGCCGAAGAGTCTGGAAAAATACACTATTTCTCAAATTATTTATTCAAATATTATTCTGAGCAATATATTTTTATTACAGAACGTAACCTAAAAAATCTCGAACCCATTTTACTCGTTCTTATTGCTATACTGGTAGGTACAATCATGCTAGCAATGTACCTCCCTATATTTAACTTAGGTAATGTTATAACTGAGTTATAAATAATTTTATGTAGATATCAATATGGTATTTAACCTTAAATATTTTATATGAAAATGTGTTTTTTAACCTATTCACCATAATATTACTCTGGATGAAGACAAATGATTTATTTCAGTGTAATCTATTTTTTTTTAACGAGTAAATGAATAATCATATGCCTTATATAGTTGCTTTAACAGGTGGTATTGGAAGTGGTAAAACAACTGTTGCAAACGAATTTGCTAAACTTGGAGTTCCTCTAGTTGATGCAGATGTGATTGCCCGGCAGGTTGTTGAGCCTAACACCCCAGCTTTAGAAAGCATTAAACGTCACTTTGGTAACGGTGTTATTCTCCCGAACGGAGACCTAAACAGGCAGTGTTTAAGAGAAATTATTTTTTCCAAACCCGATGAAAAAAAATGGCTAAATGATTTGCTTCATCCGTTGATCCAACAAGAAACACAAAAACAATTTCAACAAGTAAATTATCCTTATCTATTGTGGGTAGTCCCTTTATTAATTGAAAATAATATTCATCATTTGGCTGATAGGGTATTAGTTGTTGATGTTACTGTTGAAGAGCAAATTCAGCGTACTTTAAAGAGAGATAAGACCAGTTTAGAGCAAGTTACTAATATACTTAATGCACAAGTTAGCCGTGAAAAACGACTTAGTTATGCCAATGATATAATAACAAACCATTCTCATGATACAGATCTCTCAGACAAGGTTGCTGCTTTTCATAACCAGTACTTAACGCTAGCAAAAATAAAAAAATAGGAATTAAAATGGGCGAATTAATTGCAACAAATTTTATTACTTATGAATACCCAATGAATGAAAAAATTCGTTCTTGGCTGCGCCTTGAAACACTTTTATCTCAAATTTATGAGCTAAGTAATATTACCTCCTACTCTACTGGTATTGCCTTTTTCCGTTCAGTTTCAGAGCTAATTGAAATTCTTGATAGAGGAGAGGTACGCTCTGAGCTAATGAAAGAGCTCGAAAAACAGCGGAGCCAGCTAGCGAGTTGGGCCGAAGCCCCTAATGCCGATAACCAATTAATTTCTACATTACTTGAACAATTATCTGAGACAACCTCCAAACTAATATCAGCCCCACGTTTTGGCCACCATTTACGAACAGATAAAATTATCAGTATGGTACGTCAACGTTTAAGCATCCCCGGTGGTTGTTGTAGTTTTGATCTCCCCACACTACAGCTTTGGTTGAATATCCCACAAATCGAACGAAATAAATCCATCAATGGATGGTTACAAAGCCTCGACCCACTGAAAAATGCATTAAACACCGTTCTTACATTAATTCGACAAAGTGGAAACTTTGAAATTAAAGAATCCTATAATGGTTTTTATCAAGATAATGTCGAAGGTAAAGAGTTACTACGCATCAAATTATCCATTGAGTATCTCATTTATCCGCAAATTTCAGGTCATAAAACACGATTTGCCTTACGCTTTCTACATATCGACAGTGAGAATGGTATACTTCCAGATGTTATTAATTTTGAGTTATCCTGTTGCTAGCTAGAGATATATAATTATGAGTGAAATCATTGAAGTAAATTGCCCTACATGTAAAAAGCTCGTTGTTTGGAATGAAAATAGCCCTTTCCGGCCATTTTGTAGTAAGCGTTGTCAACTCATTGACCTTGGCGAGTGGGCGAGTGAAGAAAAACGAATTGCAAGTCAAGGTGATATATCTGATAGCGATGATTGGAGCGAGCAACCAGATAAATAATGCATTAAGTCGCGACAGCGCTAAGTTAAGTGGAAAATATATCATTGTGTATTTTCCACTTAATATCGATATCAGCTATTATGTGGATCACTTTTGTGCGTCAGTAACTCAACAATGATACGATTTGCCGGTGGGAACTCATCTGCAATAAGATCATCTTGACAAACCCAACGCGAGTCTTGCCCTTCTTTACCGTAAGGTTCATTTTCCCACGAAGAAATTATGAAAAAATAGAGTGTAATGAAGCGGTCATCAAACTCATGATCAACACGATGAAATAACTCACTCTTAGTCACTATAATGCCAACTTCTTCTTCGAGCTCACGAACTAATGCTGCTTCAGGGGATTCATTCGTTTCAAGCTTTCCACCAGGAAATTCCCAAAAACCAGCCATATGCGTGCCTTCAGGGCGTTTAGTAATAAAAATTTTTTTTTGGGAGTTACGAATGATCCCAGCTGCGATATATAAATGTTTTTTTTCCATAATTTTTTCGTCAAAAAGGCGGGTTACCCCGCCTTTTCTTTATATTGGAGTTAATGATGAACTAGTTTAAGCGGCCGTGACATTGCTTGTATTTTTTACCTGAACCACAAGGACAAGGGTCATTACGACCAATTTTGTGACCTTGAGTTGCAATTTTAGCTTCATTTTCAGTCATTAAAGATTCAGCACCGGCTTCATGGCTTAATTGTTGCCTTTTCGCTAAACGCTCCGCTTCTTCGCGACGCTGTTGTTCTAATGCTTCAACCTCTTCAGGTAAACGAACTTGTACTTTAGACAAAGTACTAATCACTTCATATTTCAAGGCTTCAAGCATGTTAGCAAACATGCTGAAAGATTCACGTTTGTATTCTTGCTTAGGATCTTTTTGCGCATAACCACGTAAATGAATACCTTGGCGTAAGTAATCCATTGACGCTAAGTGCTCTTTCCATAACGTGTCTAATGTTTGCAACATGACACCTTTTTCGAAATTACGCATCGCTTCTGCGCCAACAATTTCTTCTTTACGATCATAAACTTCGATCGCTTTTGCCATAATACGTTCACGTAATGTTTCTTCGTGTAATTCTGGCTCTTTGTCTAACCACTCTTTGATTGGTAAATCGAGGTCAAAATCATTGACTAAGCGCTGATGTAAACCATCAATATCCCACATTTCTTCAAGTGATTGAGGTGGAATATAGGCATCCATTGTCGTGGTTAATACGTCTTCACGAATGCTATCAACTGTTTCTTTGATATCTCCGCCATCCAGTAATTCATTACGCTGAGTATAAATTGCACGACGCTGATCACTTGCAACATCATCATACTCTAGTAATTGTTTACGGATATCAAAGTTACGGCTTTCAACTTTACGCTGTGCGTTAGCGATAGCTTTGGTCACCCATGGGTGCTCGATAGCTTCACCCGGTTTCATACCTAACTTTTTCATCATTCCAGTAACGCGGTCAGAGGCAAAAATACGCATCAGCGCATCTTCCATCGATAGGTAAAAACGAGATGACCCCGCATCCCCTTGACGGCCCGCACGACCACGTAACTGGTTATCGATACGACGTGACTCATGACGCTCAGTACCAATAATATGCAAACCACCCGCAGCTAAAACAGCATCATGGCGAATTTTCCAGTTTGCTTTGATCTCATCAATTTGCTCTTGAGTTGGCTCTTCTAATGCTGCAACCTCAGTTTGCCAGCTACCGCCTAACATAATGTCTGTACCACGACCCGCCATATTAGTTGCGATCGTTACAGCTCCAGCTTGACCCGCATTCGCGATGATGTCAGCTTCCATTGCATGGAATTTTGCATTCAAAACATTATGAGCAATTTTAGCTTTTTTCAACGCATTCGAAATCAATTCCGATTTTTCGATTGAAATTGTACCAACAAGAACGGGTTGCCCATTAGCAGTTCTTTCGCGAATATCTTCAATAATTGCTGCAAACTTATCAGCTTCGTTCATATAAACGAGGTCAGGTAAATCTTTACGTACCATTGGGCGGTTAGTTGGGATAACAATTGTATCGAGTTTATAAATTGAACTAAACTCAAATGCTTCAGTATCCGCAGTCCCCGTCATACCTGCAAGTTTTTCATATAAACGGAAATAATTCTGGAAAGTAATAGAAGCTAAGGTTTGGTTTTCATTTTGAATTTCAACCCCTTCTTTCGCTTCAACCGCTTGGTGTAAACCGTCTGACCAACGACGCCCTTCCATTGTACGGCCGGTATGTTCATCAACAATGACGATTTGACCATCTTTTACAATATAATCAACATCTAAAGTAAACAATGCGTGAGCACGCAAACCTGCCATTACATGGTGCATTAACATAATGTTAGAAGGTGAATATAGGGACTCGCCTTCATCCATTAAACCTTCTTTTACCAGAAGCTCTTCGATTAATACCAGCCCACGTTCAGTTATGGTTACTTGACGTGCTTTTTCATCAACAGAAAAGTGGCCTTCCCCTTGGAAAGTGTCTGAATCTTCTTTTTCTTGACGCTGTAGATGTGGGATAAGTTTATCTACTTTTTGATACAGTTCAGAGCTGTCTTCTGCAGGGCCTGAGATAATCAGCGGTGTACGTGCTTCATCGATAAGGATTGAGTCCACCTCATCCACTAATGCATAGTGAAGTTTACGTTGAACACGTTCTTCAGGGCTAAATGCCATGTTGTCGCGTAGGTAGTCAAAACCAAATTCGTTGTTAGTTCCGTATGTAATATCGGCTGCATAAGCTTCACGTTTTGCCGGTGGTGCCATACCTGGTAAGTTGATACCAACAGTTAAACCTAAGAATTCGAATAATGGACGGTTATTTTCAGCATCACGTTTGGCTAAGTAGTCGTTTACCGTAACCACGTGAACACCTTTACCGGTTAACGCATTGATGTATGCAGGTAATGTTGCCGTTAATGTTTTACCTTCACCCGTACGCATTTCAGCGATACAGCGTTCATTTAGTACCATCCCACCGATAAGCTGTACATCAAAGTGGCGCATACCAAATACACGTTTACTGGCTTCACGAACAGTTGCAAATGCTTCAGGAATAATGCTTTCTAAGCTTTCACCCTTCGTTAAGCGCTCACGAAATTCCACCGTTTTTGCTTTTAGCTCATCATCAGATAATTTTTCGAAGTCTGGCTCAAGGCGGTTAATTTTTTCAACTTCTTTACGTAAGCGGCGTAGCGTGCGGTCATTACGACTACCAAAAACTTTGGTTAAAATCTTTGTTAACATGTTTTAATCTCTAATAATCAATTAATTGTTTTAAATTTTAATAAATTTTATGACATAAAACAGCGCAGCATAAGCTGGCTTGTCATGAATGATGATTAGGCTGTTAACGGACCAGCACGAATACCGTGAACTTGGGCAATCCAAATTGCAGGTTGGTAGGCAATAATATGAGGATAGTTATAATGACTAAATTGGATAACACTTTCATCCCACTGAAGTGAGCGCTGAGCTAACATGGCATACAGCGTATCTAACATCAATTGTGGAACAATAAGCTGTTCTGTCTCTTCTGTTGCAGCGTTTACATCATCGTCTTCCGTTGCCGAAAAAGCAAAAGTCAGCTGCCGAATGACATTTCTTACCGCATGTTGCTGCCAGTAATTTACTGAATAAGATGACGATGATGATGAAGAACGTTGGGAACTCTGTTGAGCAAATAAATTGTCAAAGGCAGTAACAGCTTGGTTTTGCCGATTAACCGGTGAAGAGTTAACCTGTGTATGTTGAGACTCTGATAACGCATTTAAAATTGTAGGCAAGCCGACACCCGTGGCAACCACACCTAATAACAGGTGGGACCAAAAGTATTTTCTTCCGAGTTGTCGCCAAAAATTTAAAATGCCCATCAAACTCTTATATAATGAATAAGTGACAAAGTTATTATTTGTAATTCGTTGTTTCATTCTCAGCTGGAGCTAAAAATGAGAGATAGTCATCCACAAGCACTTTTTGATGTTCTTGAAGGATCATTGGCAACATCATCGAACACTTTACAAACTATTCAGCGTAATGCAAAAGCGATTATCAAACTGAATCGGGCTGTAAAAGGGTTACTACCGGCTGAAATTAAACCCATGTGCCGTGTTGCAAACTACCGTAATAATATTATGGTCATTGAAGTGGCAAATGCCAGTTGGATGACCCGACTTAATTACGAAAAACTCAATCTTCTTTCTGCATTAAGAACGTCCATTCTACCATCTTTATCTTCTATCGACATCAGAATCAACCCCGATCTTATGCGAAAATCGAGGCAAAATAGCTCAGTAACTAAGCAAACAGCTTCAACAAGTCAAAAAATGAACGAACGACAGATAAGCACACAAACGGCGCAAACACTTTTGAAATTAGCAGAAAATAGCCCGAAAGGATTAAAAGAAAGGTTTGAGCGGCTGGCTGCACTAGCCGGAGAGAGTACTAGTGCAACCAACAGAAAAGGCTAGCTTCGATTCACTTTCGAAGGTAGCTGCATAATTGAGTTTATGCAAACACCGTTGAAGGTGCTTTGAATGCGACAGGCAATTGAGCTTCGTCTTCAAATGTGACGAGGTCCCAAGCAGATTCTTTCGCTAAAACCGCTTGTAACAGCTTGTTATTCAATGCATGGCCTGACTTAAACGCTGTGAATGCGCCAATAATGTTGTGCCCACACATAAATAAATCACCAATTGCATCTAACATTTTGTGACGAACGAATTCATCTTCAAAACGTAAACCATCTTCGTTAAGAACTTTATAGTCATCAACAACGATGGCGCAGTCGAAACTACCGCCTAAGCATAAGCCTTTTGATTGCAGATATTCAATATCACGCATAAAGCCAAAAGTACGCGCACGGCTAATTTGATTTACAAATGATTCTGCTGAGAAATCAAGTGAGTAGCGTTGTGTGCTACTATCAATTGCTGGGTGTTGGAAATCAATTGTGAAATCAAGGCTAAACCCATTATAAGGTCGCATTTCAGCCCATTTATCACCATCTTCAACACGTACAGTTTCTTTTATACGTAAAAATTTCTTCGCACTATTTAACTCTTCAATACCGCCATCAAGCAGTAAGAATACAAATGGTGCTGCACTGCCATCCATAATAGGGATTTCAGGCGCATTGACTTCAATAACAATGTTATCGATACCTAACCCTGCTAAGGCAGCATTCAAATGTTCAACAGTCGAAATACGCACGTTATCTTCATTAACTAAGCATGTACATAACATGGTGTCACGAACTGATTTCGCATCTGCCGGAAAATCAACCGGTGGATTAAGGTCAGTACGACGGTAGATGACCCCGGTATTGGCCGGCGCTGGACGTAATGTAAGCGTAACTTTCTTGCCGGTATGTAAACCAACACCAGTCGCTGTAATAATACGTTTTAGTGTCCGTTGTTTGATCATCGTATTTTTCTCGCAATGTTATAAGTCCTACTGATCATCATACAAGATAATCAGTAGGAAATTTTAGCACAAAAAGCGGAGAAACCAATATAAATAAAATTAATCGGCCTGCTTACGCAAGAACGCAGGAATATCAAGATAATCTGGTTCTTTGTTTGTTTGCGTATTTTGGTCGTTAACTGCTTTAGCAGCTGGTTTCTCTTCTGTTAATGAAGACATGCTATTTTGCATTTGCTGATAGCGTTGCTCCATTGACGCCTGCTGAGACATTTTGTTGCTAACTAAAGTAATTTCTGGACGTTTGTCCATACCAATACCTGTAGCAACAACAGTGACACGCAGTTCTTCGTGCATTTCTGGGTCAAGAGATGTACCGATTACCACTGTTGCATTATCAGATGCGAAGGCACGAATAGTGTTACCTACCGTTTCAAACTCATCTAAACGCAGGTCGAAGCCAGCCGTGATGTTAACTAATACACCACGTGCACCAGACAGGTCGATATCTTCAAGAAGTGGACTAGAAATAGCCATTTCTGCCGCTTCTTCTGCTCTATCTTCACCTCGAGCAACACCTGACCCCATCATCGCGTAGCCCATTTCTGACATCACAGTACGTACGTCAGCAAAGTCTACGTTCATTAAACCTGGGCGAGTAATCAGTTCAGCGATACCTTGTACTGCACCTTTTAGTACGTCATTTGCCGCACCGAAAGCATCCAGTAATGAGATACCACGACCAAGTACTTTTAATAATTTATCATTTGGGATAGTGATCAATGAGTCAACATGTTTTGACAACTCAGTGATACCTGCTTCTGCGAATGCCATGCGCTTTTTACCTTCGAAATTGAAAGGCTTAGTCACAACAGCAACTGTCAGAATACCCAATTCTTTGGCAACCTCGGCAACGACCGGCGCTGCACCAGTCCCTGTACCGCCGCCCATACCTGCTGCGATAAAGACCATATCCGCGCCATCTAAAGCATTACGCAGCGCCTCACGGTCTTCTTCAGCGGCATTACGGCCAACTTCAGGGTTTGCACCTGCACCCAGACCTTTGGTTATACCTGTACCGATCTGGATAGTTTGTCCAACTGCGGTTTTACGCAGCGCTTGTGCATCTGTATTGACAGCGAAGAATTCGACGCCTTCAATACGTTCACGCACCATGTGTTCAACGGCATTTCCGCCGCCGCCGCCAACGCCGATGACTTTAATCACCGCATCGTTGGTTAGCTCCATTGGTTCAAACATAATGTCTCTCCGTTTTGTGCTTACTACTTTCGAAGCTAATAATATGCTTCTTTATCAAAATTAAAATTCTTTTCTCAGCCAACTGGTTATTTTACTAAACCACCCGCTAACTGATGCACGTTTTTCTACTTCGGTATCATCGCCTAAGTGGCTTTCTTTACCGTAATGCAGAAGCCCTACTGCTGTTGAGTAATATGGCTCCTGCGCATAATCCGTTAACCCTGTAATGTTGAGCGGTGTACCAATTCGCACTTGCGTATGGAACACTTTTTGCGCACATTCGACTAGACCATCAATTTGTGCGGCTCCACCCGTCAACACGATCCCAGCTGCCAAATGGTGTTTGACACCTTGTTGACGCAACTGTTCCTGTAAATTTAAAATTTCTTCATTTACTAAGTTTAACAGCTCAGTATACCGTGGCTCGATAACTTCTGCTAAGGTTTGACGCTGTAAACTTCGTGGTGGTCGCCCACCAACACTTGGCACTTCGACAGTTTCATCTTTACTAACAATAGAACCGACCGCACAGCCATGACGGACTTTAATGGCTTCGGCATCACTTGGCGGTGTTCCAAACGCATACGCGATGTCACTTGTTACCACATTGCCTGCATATGGGATCACTTTCGTATGGCGCAAAGCGCCACCAGTATAAACCGCCATATCCATTGTACCGCCACCGATATCGACGACACATACACCTAATTCACGCTCATCTTCCGTTAAAACGCTATAACTTGCAGCGAGACCGGCAAAAATAAGCTGATCAACTTTTAACCCACAACGTTCAACGGCTTTGACGATATTCTTCGCCATATCGTTATGGCAGGTGATCAAATGAACTTTAGCTTGCATACGTACACCCGATAAACCAACTGGGTTTTTGATCCCTTCTTGGTAATCTATTGCAAATTCTTGCGGGATCACGTGCAAAATTCTGTGTTCATCACGAACACGCACCGATTTTGCTGTATGCACAACACTGTCAACATCTTCTTGCGTCACTTCTTCTTCTGAAACTGGCACCATACCAATTTCATTTTGGCAACTGACGTGTTTACCCGATAGTGCAAGGTAAACCGATGAAATTTGGCAGTCGGCCATCAGTTCTGCTTGGTCAATGGCTCTTTGTACACATTTTACCACTGATTCAAGATCGTTTACGCCACCTTTGTCCATTCCACGAGATGGACAACTTCCCACCCCAATAATATTAACCATACCATCGGGCAGAATTTCGCCAACAAGGGCTGATACCTTGGAAGTTCCAATTTCAAGGCCTACCACTAATTTTCTGTCCGTTGCTTTAATCATTTTTTCTGCCTAATTTTTGTTATTAGTCATCGTTTTTATTGTAACTCCGGTGGAGCATCAACCAATAGTGGTGCCCAGCCCACCGCAGCACCATTGGAATAACGTAAGTCAACATAGTCAACGCGTTTATCCGTTGTTTGCTGCAAAAGCGGATACAGTTCAAGGAACCTATTTAACCGCTCTGACACATCTTTCTTACCTAATTCAATTCTAACATCGTTGTCTAAAATAATTTGCCATGCGTGTCTGGCTGTCATCGATAGTGATTTTAGCTTTAGGTTATGTGCCGCTAATGTGTTCTTAAAGACAGAATATTCTTTGAGAACCTCTTTCTGGCTACCTTGTGGGCCATAAAGCAACACATAATCCCCTTTACCATTTTCGCTAACCGGCAAATTAAATACTCGGCCTTGCTCATCCACCATGTTTTGATCATTCCACCTAGCGAATGGGCGGTATTCAACAATATGAATTTTCAATTCATCTGGCCATTGTTTACGCACTGTCACTTGACGTACCCATGGCAACATACTTATTTGGTTCTGGATAGCGTTGACATCGACGGTCATAAACGTCCCTGGCTGCCCTAACGCTAAAATAGCCTTTCTGACATCATCATTTTTGGTGTAATGACGCTCACCCGTTAACACCAATTTAGACATCGGCAGCCTGTCAGCATCTTTCATCCAAGTCATCACCATCCAACCGCTCCAGATGATAGTGCCGACAACAAATAGAAAGAAAAATAACCCACCTAAAAACGCACCATTACTGGGTCCTGAACGCGGATCCTCGTCGTTCTTCTGATTATGCCTAACGTTTAATGCTGCTTGTGACATATCAACGAGCCAATTTCAAAATTTGCACAACTAACTGTGAAAAACTCATACCTGCTTGACGAGCGGCCATCGGTACTAAGCTATGGCTTGTCATACCTGGCGATGTATTAACTTCCAGCAGATAAAATTGACCATCGTTATCTTGCATTACATCAACTCGCCCCCAACCTTCGCAGCCAACGGCTTGGTATGCTTTCAGCGCTAAGTCTGCGAGTTTAGATTCGAGCTGTTCACCTAAACCACTAGGGCAAAAATATTGAGTTTCATCAGATAAATATTTCGCTTCGTAATCATAAAAAATGCCAGGTGGTTGGATACGAACTGACGGCAGCGTGTTATCTCCCAACACTGCAACCGTAAACTCCGGGCCACTCAACCATTTTTCAATTAACAATGTTTCATCAAATTGAAAGGCGAGTTCCAATGCAGCGGTCAGTGTCTCTAAGCTATCAACTTTACTCATGCCAACACTGGAGCCTTCTAAACTCGGCTTCACAATGAGCGGTAACCCTAGCAATTGAACTTTAGCAACAATTTGCTCACAAGAAGCCTGCTTATACTGCTGCTTTGTTAAGGAAACATATGGCGATACACTTAACCCTGCACCTTGCCATAATTGTTTTGTTCTCAACTTATCCATGCTCAGCGCTGAAGCCATGACACCACTGCCGGTATAAGGCAGATTTAATGTTTCTAGCAGCCCTTGCAATGTCCCGTCTTCACCACCGCGGCCATGTAACGCAATAAAAACTTTGTTGAAACCTGCATCTTTCAATGTTTCTACAGGGAAGTCTTGGGGGTCAATAGGATGAGCATCAATGCCTGCTTGACGTAACCCCGCCAGCACGGCATTTCCTGACTGAAGTGAAACCTCACGTTCAGCGGATGAGCCCCCTAATAGAACCGCAACTTTCTCTGTCATTTTTATTCCTCAACCATCGGTGGCTGTAATTTTGCTTCAGCCAGACTTTTCGCTATTTTACCAATATTTCCTGCGCCTTGAACTAAAATTAAATCATTTTCATCAAGAGTTTGAGCTAAAATATGTGGAATTTGTTCAGTATCTGCGACATAAATAGGATCAATCTGACCGCGACCACGAATTGTTCTGCATAATGAGCGGCTATCTGCACCCGGTACATGCTTTTCGCCCGCTGAATATACATCTAACATTAGCAGCACATCTACTTGCCCTAAAACATTAACAAAATCATCGTATAAGTCACGAGTACGAGTATAACGATGCGGTTGAAACACCATAACAATGCGTTTATCTGGCCAACCTGCTCTCGCAGCTTTAATCGTTGCGTCAACTTCCGTTGGGTGGTGACCATAGTCATCGACTAGCATCACTTCCCCCTCTTTACCATTCACATTACGCAGAGGGAAATTTCCTAGGAAATCAAAGCGACGCCCCGTACCTTGAAATTCAACTAGTGCAGATAAAATATGAAGGTCATCAATACCTTCTTCAGTTGCAACAGCAACGGCTGCCGTCGCATTGAGGGCATTGTGACGCCCCGGTGCATTTAGCACTACTGTCAGTTCTGGCATATTTTCACGAGCAATGGTGAAAAAGCCTTGATTCCCTTTTTGCTCATATTGGGTGATACGCACATCAGCGTCTTCACTAAAACCATACGTGGTTATATAACGACCAATTTTGGGTAGTAACGAGCGGATCACGGGGTCATCAATACACATCACTGCACGCCCGTAAAATGGCAGATTGTGCAAGAAATTAATGAACGTATTCGTTAAATTATCGAAATCGCCTTGGTAAGTGTCCATATGGTCGGCTTCGATATTGGTCACAACGGCAACTAACGGTTGTAAATGTAAGAACGAAGCATCGCTTTCATCAGCTTCCGCAATCAAGTAGCGGCTACTACCTAAACGGGCGTGTGTGCCTGCTGATTTAACTAACCCGCCATTGACGAATGTAGGGTCTAAACCGGCTTGTGCGTAAATACCGGAAATCATCGCAGTTGTAGTCGTTTTCCCGTGGGTACCTGCAACTGCGATGCCGTGACGGTAGCGCATTAACTCAGCTAACATTTCTGCACGGCGAATAACTGGAATACGCAATTCGTTGGCCGCTTGAATTTCAGGGTTCTCGCTTGAAATCGCTGTTGATACGACGACAACACTCGCATTTTCAACGTTCTCTGGGCGGTGATTAAAATAAATCGTAGCGCCTAATGCGGTTAGTTGTTGCGTCACTGCATTGGGTGCTAAATCTGAACCACTAATTTCATAGCCTTCATTTGCCAACACTTCAGCGATACCACCCATGCCAGCACCACCGATGCCGACAAAATGGATGTGCCTGACTCTTCTCATTTCTGGCACTGATGTTCTTAATTTCGCTAATTGTTGTGTATTCACTATATTTCTTCGCTTCTAATTAATTCGGTATCAATTATGGCTAATATTATTTAGCCACTTCGCAAATCACGGCAGCAACTCGCTCTGTTGCATCAGTAATTGCACAGCTATGCGCTTTTTCAGCCATTGAAAGTAATTCGTTTCTATCCCATTGCGCTAATAAGCTCGCCACAGCATCTGCGGTAAATTGTGACTGTTCTAAAATTTTAGCCGCTCCCGCTTTTTCTAGCGGTAATGCATTCCAATACTGCTGACGGTCTTTATGTTGAAAAGGAACAAAAATAGCCGGTAAACCTGCGGCTGCAATTTCACTGACTGTTAGTGCACCAGACCGACAGACGACAATATCTGCCCATGCGTAAGCTTGCGCCATATCATCAATAAATTCAGTAACTTTATACTCGGAATTGCCTGAAACTTGCATATACTCATTATACAATGCTTCTGTAGATTCCTTACTGCCTTTTCCCGCTTGATGCCAGATATTTAACTGTTTGCCTACTTTTTCAGCAACTAGAGGCATCACTTGATTCAAAATCCGTGCTCCTTGGCTACCACCAACAACTAAAACACGTACAGCGCCTTCTCGGCCTGCTAGGCGCACTTGGGGTGCTGGTAGTGCTAAAACATCCTCACGTACCGGGTTCCCAACAACGGGTGCATTAGGAAATGCGCCTGGAAAGGCTTGTAATACTCTTTTTGCAATTCGAGATAGCCATTTATTCGTTAACCCTGCGATACCATTTTGTTCATGAAGCACAACGGGTACACCGCATTGCCATGCCGCAATACCACCGGGACCTGAAACATAGCCCCCCATGCCTAATACCGCATCGGGTTGATAACGTTTGATAATCGTTCTTGCTTGGCGGATAGCTTTATAAATACGCCATGGAGCCCCCAGTTGTGCAGCAATACCTTTACCCCTGAGCCCTGAAATTTGAATAAATTCAATATCAATACCATGCTTAGGGACTAATGTGGCTTCCATTCTGTCAGCCGTACCTAACCAACGGATTTCCCACCCTTGAGCCTGCAAATAATGAGCCACAGCTAACCCCGGAAAAACATGCCCTCCGGTACCACCTGCCATGACGAGTAATTTCTTTGCCTGACTCATTTAGTGCTCCTTACAAACGCCTGCGCTTTTTCAAGGCGTGTTTCAAAATCAATTCTCAGTAATATCGCAATGGCGGCAGCCATCACCAGTAAACTTGAACCACCATAACTAATGAGTGGCAATGTTAACCCTTTTGTCGGCAACATACCTGATGCGGCTCCGACGTTAACCAAGGCTTGGAAGGTAAACCAAATACCAATTGAACAAGCCAAATAACCACCAAATAATTGCTTTGACATCAATGCCCTACGACCAATCATCATTGCCCTAAATGCCAACATGAAGACCATCAATAAAACCAATACCACGCCAAAGTACCCGAGTTCCTCAGCTAAGACAGAGAAAATAAAGTCAGTGTGTGCTTCTGGCAAGTATTCTAATTTTTGTACTGAGTTACCAAGGCCTTGCCCAAACATTTCACCACGACCAAAGGCCATTAAAGATTGGGTTAGCTGATAACCACTGCCAAAAGGATCATCCCACGGGTTCAAAAATGACGTCACTCGACGTAAGCGGTACGGCTCGAACCAAATCAAAGCCAATACCCCCACTGCACAAGCGGCAATACCAATAATAAATGGCGCTAACCTTGCTCCCGCTAAAAACAACAGACCGAGAGTGGTTACCACGAGTACGATAACAGTCCCTAAGTCAGGTTGTAGTAAAAGCAATGATGCCATAACAATCAAAATACACATCGGCTTGATAAAACCAAGAAAACGGGTTTTGACTTCATCAGACTTGCGCACTAAATAACTGGACACGTAACAAAATAACGTAAATTTCGAAATTTCTGCCGGTTGAATTTTTACCAAACCGACGTCTATCCAGCGTGATGCTCCGTTAACTGAACTACCTGCGACCAGTACCACAACGAGCATGCCAAGTGAAACCATCAACAAGACGAAATTATACTTTTCCCAAACAGCCATCGGAATACGCATGACAACTAGGGCTAAAATAAACGCGATAACGATATACACCACATCGCGCTTAGCGAAATAAAAAGGATCTTCCGTTAAGCGCTGGCCAACAGGCATAGAAGCGGATGTGACCATGATAAAACCCACTGCGGCTAAACCGAATGCCAACCACACTAATGTACGGTCGTAAAGCGTTGAGCCTGAAATCACGCCATTTTTTTCACCAATGACCCAATTTTTTAAACGCATCGCACCCGGTATCGTCATTAACCTAACTCCTGGGCTAATTGAGCAAAGACAGTTCCACGCTGCTCAAAACTTTTAAACTGATCCAAACTGGCACATGCAGGGGATAACAACACCATGTCCCCCGCTTTTAATTGGGGTGCAATTTGGCGTAAGCTTTGTTCCATCGTCTCAGTTAAGACAGATTTTTCAGGAGCCATATCAGCTAATGTTTTTCCATCACGGCCAAAGCAGTATAGACGGTAGTTATCAGCAGCAACATATTGTTTTAGTGGTGAAAAATCAGCTGACTTGCCATCACCGCCCAATAATAAATAGATATTGCCATCCACATGTAACCCATTTAACGCGGCTTCCGTACTTCCAACATTGGTGGCTTTAGAGTCATTAATCCAGCGTACACCGTTGTTGAATAACACTAACTCGAAGCGATGTGCTAACCCCGTATACTCTTTCAATACTTGAAGGCACGCTGGGCGAGGAATATTCACGGCATCTGCCAATGCTAACGCAGCCAACCCATTGAGATAATTATGTTGACCCGTTAAGTGCATTTCGTTGACATCAAACAGCACTTTCCCTTTCGCCACTAACACCCGTTTTTGAGTATCAAAGAAATAGTCACCACTATTTAAGCCAAAGCTAATGCATTCATCCAATGTATGGTTCGAAGGTAAGGTCAGCGCATCTTGCACGTTAACAATGCAGTTTTTGGCATTATGATAAATTTTTAATTTCGCATCACGGTACTGCTCTAAGCCTAATGGATATCTATCCATATGATCTTCACTAATATTTAAGACCGTCGCTGCCGTCGCTTCTAAGCTTGATGTGGTTTCTAATTGGAAGCTTGAAAGCTCTAAAACGTATAAACGATGCCCCGCATTGAGTAATGAAAGTGCGGGCGTACCAATGTTGCCACCAACACCAACAGAAATACCCGCGGCTTTCGCCATTTCACCCACCAATGATGTGACAGTACTTTTACCATTTGAACCTGTAATGGCGACAATCGGTGCATCCGCTTCACGGCAAAACAGTTCGATATCACCCACAATTTCGATGCCGTTTTCTGCCGCTTGCTGCAACTGAGGCGTTGCCAACGCAATTCCTGGGCTCGCGACAATTAAATCGGCGGCCTGTAGCCAGCTATTATTTAAGCTACCACTGTGGCATTCCACATTTGCCGGGAGTTTGTCTACCCCCGGTGGTACTGAACGGGTATCCATAACACGCGGCACAACACCGCGAGCAAGGAAAAAGTGAACGCAAGATAGGCCGGTTACCCCCAGCCCAATAATGACTACGCTCTTACCCTGATAATCGACCATCTTAACGCACCTTTAAGGTTGCCAGCCCAATCAGGACTAGCATTAATGAGATAATCCAGAAACGCACGATAACACGTGGTTCTGGCCAACCCTTCAATTCATAATGGTGGTGAATTGGTGCCATACGGAAAATACGTTGTCCGCGCAATTTAAATGAACCGACTTGTAAAATAACTGACAGTGTCTCAACGACGAACACACCGCCCATAATCACCAGTAAAAACTCTTGGCGCAGTAATACCGCAATAGTCCCTAGAGCACCGCCAAGTGCCAATGAGCCAACATCCCCCATAAACACTTGCGCTGGATAAGTGTTAAACCATAAGAAACCTAGCCCTGCCCCCACAATGGCAGTACAGACAATCACCAGTTCACCTGCATGGGGTAAAAATGGAATATGTAAGTAGCTGGCAAAGTTGACGTTACCTGTTGCCCATGCCACTAATGCAAAGCCTGCGGCAACAAATACCGTTGGCATGATAGCTAAGCCATCCAAACCATCTGTGAGGTTTACGGCGTTACTGGTTCCAACAATCACAAAATACGTCAGCAAAATATACAGCATGCCCAGTTGTGGCATCACATCTTTGAAAAATGGCACGACCAATTGCGTCGCAGGGGTATCTTTACCAATCGCATACATGGAAAAGGCAACAATTAACGCAATCACCGATTGCCAGAAATATTTCCAACGGGCGATTAAACCACGCGTGTCTTTACGAACCACTTTACGGTAGTCGTCAACAAAACCGACTATGCCATACCCAACAAGCACGAGCAGAACACACCAAACGTAAGGGTTGTCTAAGCGCGCCCATAGCAACGTTGAAACGGTGATTGAAAATAAAATCAATAACCCGCCCATAGTTGGGGTTCCACGTTTACTAAAATGAGACTCTGGGCCTTCGTTACGAACGACTTGGCCAATTTGCATTTTTTGCAGGTAAGCAATTAAATGAGGCCCCATCCACAATGCAATAGCGAGTGCTGTTAGCAAACCGACAATGGCCCTGAACGTCAAATAAGAGAAGACGTTCAGAACAGAAAACTTGTGGACCAACATTTCGGCAAGCCAGACTAACATTCGAAGCACTCCTTCAATGCATTCACGACATCTTCCATCGCGGAGCTGCGTGAACCTTTAACTAAAATAGAAACAACGTCCTTCTGCTGCGCTAGCGGAATTAGTCGGGTTAATAAATCTGCTTTCACGGTGAAATGCTCACCACATTCACTAAATTGGCTGATCAACTCACTTAGCTGACCAACACTGAATACTTTGTCTAAACCAGCCTGCTTAGCGGCAACACCAACACGCTGATGGCAATCTTCTGCATAATCGCCCAGCTCCCCCATATCCCCCACCACCAAGATACGGTAGCCCGGCATTTTTTCGAGGACATGAATTGCCGCGATCATTGAGCCATCATTGGCATTATAAGTGTCGTCTAATACCACTTTGTGCTCACTTAAGCGCACGGGATATAAACGCCCTGGTACCGCTTGTGTTTTTGCTAAGCCGTTTTTGATATCTTCTAGGCTAGCACCCACTGAAATCGCCAATGCACTCGCCGCTAACACATTCGCGATATTATGTAGCCCCGGTAATGGTAAGGTGATATCAACGCTTCCAACAGGGGTATGTAACACAAAATCCGTTGTCAGCTGTTTCACTTGGATATCAGAAGGATAGAAATCTGCTTTTGCTTGTTGTGTTAACGAGTAATACCAAACGGTTTGGCGTGGCTGAAACTGCCATTTGTCACTGTAGCTATCAAGGTTAACAATCGCAGTTCCTTCTTCAGGAACACCTTGATAAATTTCACCTTTGGCTGTCGCAACCCCTTCTGGTGAACCAAAGCCCGCTAAGTGCGCAGCAAATAAATTGTTAACTAACGCGGCTTCTGGTTTGACGATATGGGTTGTATAGGCAATTTCATTTGGGTGATTTGCACCCATTTCTATCACAGCGAAGTCATCATCATGAGTTAAACGAAACAGTGTCAAAGGCACACCAATATCGTTGTTTAAATTACCGGCGGTATATAAGGTTTTACCACGCTCAGATAAAATGGATGCGGTCATTTCTTTAACAGATGTTTTGCCTGAAGAGCCCGTCAAACCAACAATTCGAGCTCTACTTTGCTGACGAACCCATGCCGCTAACTGCCCCATGGCAATGCGAGTGTCTCGCACGATAACTTGAGGGCAATCCACGTCCAGCTTGCGCTCAACGAGTAACGCTTTCGCCCCCACAGCCACCACTTGCTGTGCAAAATCATGAGCGTCGAAGCGTTCGCCTTTTAAAGCAATAAAGAGACTGTTTTCAGCAATTTTACGGCTATCCGTACTCACTGCGCTGATCAAGAGCGTTGTATCTGGAGCAAATTCAACCTGCCCTTGAGTAATTTGTGCCAGTTGTGCGAGTGTTAGCGAGATCATGCGATTACCCCCAACAGACGGGCTACCGTTAGACGGTCTGAGTAATCTAACTTACGGTTGCCAATAATTTGATAATCTTCATGACCTTTACCAGCGATCACAATCATGTCATCAGGGGATGCCTGCAAAATAGTGTTTGTCACGGCTTCTGGGCGACCCGGAATGGCCAAAGCACGGCTTGAATCTAATAAGCCCGCCATGATGTCGTTGATAATATCAATTGGGTCTTCGCTGCGTGGGTTATCGTCAGTGATAACGATTTTATCTGCATACTCTTCCGCGGCTGCTCCCATTAGAGGGCGCTTACCTTTGTCACGGTCACCACCGCACCCAAATACGCACCAAAGTTGCCCTTTACAATGTAAACGCGCTGCCGCTAAAGCTTTTTCTAATGCGTCTGGGGTATGTGCATAGTCGACAACAACGGTCGGTTTATTTGGTGCACTGAACACTTCCATTCGACCGCAAACAGGCGACAATGAAGAGGCCGCCGCAAGCAGTTTATCCAATGGATACTCCATCATTAGCAAGGTTGCCATTGCAACTAATAAGTTGCTGACATTAAATGCCCCCATCAGTGGGCTTTCGAATGCGCCTTTGCCCCACGTGGAGTCAAAATGAATGGTCGCGCCCTTATCGTGGTATTCCACTTCAGTGGCCTTCAACCATGGCCCTTGCCAGTTTGCTGGGATACGGTTTTCCATCGTAACAGCGCAGGCTTGTGGTAAACGTTGTAGCCATTTCAAGCCAATAACATCATCTGCATTAATGATTTGCGATTTTGTATTATGCGTAGAAAACAGTAGCCATTTCGCGGCTTCATAGCTTTCCATATCACCGTGATAGTCAAGGTGGTCACGGCTTAAGTTAGTAAACACAGCAGCATCAAACTGTAAATCGGCAACACGCCCTTGCACTAAGCCATGGGAAGACACTTCCATCGCGGTTAATGTTGCTTTTTGGTTTAATAATTGGGTCAATTCAAGTTGGATATCTACCGCAGAACCCGTCGTATTTTCACTTGGTGATACATGGCCTAATAGACCATTGCCCACGGTACCCATTACAGCGCTAGTTTCCCCTAACCCTTGAGCCCACTGAGCAATTAATTGTGTCGTAGTTGTTTTGCCATTAGTACCGGTCACACCGACAAGTTTCATATTTGCTGATGGCTGCTGATAAAACTTACCTGCAAGGGCTGATAAACGGTTATTTAGGTCATTTAAATAAATAACAGGAACGCCATGAACGAAACGGATTTCACCTTCAACAGCTTCATCTTCCGCTTCTGCTATCACAGCAGAAACCCCTTGCGCAATGGCTTGAGGAATATAGTGTCGCCCATCCGATTGATGGCCTTTTATTGCAATAAACAGATCGCCCGCGGCAGCCTTTCGACTGTCTAGCGTCATCTCACGCAGTGAGATTGGAGTTGTGCTCACACCAAAGGGTGAGAGAAGATCACAAAGATTACGATCTGCCACTTTTAACCTCTTTTTGACTATTTACAATTTCATTTTGTTCGTTTGGTTGTAATGCATCGGGTTCAACGTTCATCAATCGTAAAACGCCTCCCATAATCGAACCAAATACAGGCGCAGATATTGCACCACCATAATAACTACCCGCGCTTGGCTCATTAATAAGCACCACTAACGCATAGCGTGGATTGCTCGCAGGCGCAACACCAGCAGCGTAAGCCAAATATTTATTAATATAACGCCCTTCAGGACCCACTTTTTTCGCAGTCCCTGTTTTAATAGCAATACGGTAGCCTTTAATCGCTGCTCGTGCTCCCCCGCCTCCGGGTAAAGCCACGCTTTCCATCATATGAACCACTGTTCGCATGATTGGTTCAGGAAAAACACGCGTTCCTGACACTGGTGGGTCAACTTTCGTGATGGATAGAGGCCGATAAATACCAAAACTACCAATGGTTGCGTAGGCTCGCGCTAACTGTAACGGTGTTACCATTTGCCCGTAGCCAAAAGAAAAGGTGGCCCTATCTAAATCAGACCACCGTGTTTTTTTACTTGGAAAGATGCCACTACTTTCCCCGACTAACCCCAGATTAGTCGGCTTGCCAAACCCAAAGCGGCTATACACATCCACCAACTCTGTGGCTGGCATCGCTAACGCCAGTTTAGAAACACCCACGTTACTCGACTTCTGTAAAATCCCAGTGATTGTTAATTCTGCATACCGGGCAACATCTTTGATTTCATGTCCACTAATACGATACGGATAAGTATTAAGTACTGTATTTTCTTTGATAATTTTATTATGGAGTGCACTCATAACCACCATCGGCTTTACCGTCGAACCCGGTTCGTAAATATCCGTAATGGCACGGTTACGCATTGCATCCATTGATGTACCGGTTAAGTTATTTGGGTTGTAGGATGGGCTATTCGCCATCGCTAAAATTTCACCGGTATGAACATCCACTAAAATTGCCACACCCGATTCAGCTTTGTTTTCCTGCACGCCACGTGTGAGTTCACGGTAAACAATCGATTGAATTCGTTCATCAATACTTAATGTCAAATTATGCGCGGCTTGGCTGTCAATAGACGAAATCGTTTCAATTACTCGCCCATTACGGTCTTTACGGACTGTACGTTCGCCCGGTGCACCTTTTAACCAACGGTCAAAGCTTTTTTCAACGCCTTCAATGCCTTCGCCATCAATATTTGTTACCCCCAATAAGTGAGCGGTAACTGGGCCTGATGGGTAATAACGACGAGACTCTTTGCGCAAGTAAATACCCGGTATTTTTAGTTTTTTGACGTAATCGCCAATAGAGGGGTTAACTTGACGCGCTAAATACACAAAACGGCCTCTTGGATTGGCCGATATTTTGCTCGTAATTTGTTCTAATGGAATTTCAAGTGCGTCTGCCAGTGCTTTCCAGTGTTCGTCATTGCTGATCCCCCCTTTTTCAAACACCTCTTTGGGGTCTGCCCAAATAGCATTGACTGGCACACTTACCGCCAGTTGCCGCCCTTCTCGGTCGCTGATCATACCTCGAGAGGTTGCAACTTCTTGCACTCGTAAAGAGCGCATATCGCCTTCTTTCACCAGTTTCTCTGGCGCAATAATTTGCAGATAAGCCACCCGAGTTAGCAACCCTGCTAACGCCAAGACAATGCATCCGCACAGCAAAATAAAGCGCCAGCGGACAAAGCTGGTGCTTTCTTCTTGTTTCTTGTTTTTCGCTGTTTTTGGTGCTTTCATTAGGAACCTTTTTATTGCTTAGAAACAATAATTTTTTCTTGTGATGGTTCAACTTGTACCATCTGTAATTTTTCAACCGATAAACGTTCTATTCGGCTATGGCTCGCAAGGGCATTTTCTTCAAGGATCAGATTGCGCCATTCGATATCTAATAAGTCTTTTTCTTCATACAATTTATCTTTTGCGGCCGTTAACAAACGCGTTTCATGTGCGGTAGTCACGACAAAAACGGCACTAATTATAATTGCAGACAATAAAATCAAAGGAACGATGCCATAACGAAATAAATCACGCCCAATGACGCGTGCTAGGCTGTGCCTTTCTGGAACCATTATTCCGCCGCCTTTTCAGCAAACCGCAACACGGAACTCCGTGCGCGTGGGTTTTCGTCAATTTCGTTTTCCGAAGGTTTCATCTTGCCTAAGTCACGTAACTGCGCTGCACCTAACGCTTTAATCTGCGTTTCAGTCAGAGGGATACCTGCTGGTACTGATGGCCCTTTACTGTTTTTGCGAATAAACCGCTTTACTAACCTGTCTTCCAAAGAATGGAAGCTGATAACCGATAAACGACCTTGTGGCGCTAAAACGTTCATTGCGCCTTCTAGCGCTTTTTCTATCTCTTCCAATTCACTGTTGATATAAATTCGTATGGCTTGGAAGCTACGCGTCGCTGGGTGTTTGTGCCGATCTTTCATCGGACTAACCTTTGCGATTAATTCAGCTAGATGCCGTGTGCGCGTTAATGGCTCTTCTTCTGGGTTATGGTTACGCTCAACAATCGCTCTTGCAATTCGCTTCGCAAAACGCTCTTCTCCAAAAGTTTTTAAAACCCAAGCAATGTCATCCGCTTCTGCGTCCATCAGCCATTGCTGTGCAGATTGCCCCTTGGTTGGGTCCATTCGCATATCTAAAGGCCCGTCACGCATAAATGAAAAACCACGCTCTGGGTCATCTAACTGCGGTGAAGAGACGCCTAAATCCAGCAATACGCCATCAATTTGCCCAACTAAACCTTCTTCTTCCACATACTCTGCAATCGCAGAAAATGGGCCGTGTTTAATCATAAAACGAGGGTCATCAATCGCTTGAGCTGCTTTTATCGCTTCTGGGTCACGGTCAATGGCGATCAACCGCCCTTGTTCGCCAAGCTGGCTTAATATCAGCCTTGAATGGCCCCCACGACCAAATGTGCCGTCGATATAAATACCGTTAGGTTTAATGTTTAAGCCATTAACGGCTTCATCTAGTAATACTGTTACGTGTTTAAATTGCTGTTGCGTCATTATTAAAGTGACAAATCCTGTAAGCGGGCTGAAAGTGGTTCATTGGTAAGGCGCTCAGCGGCAATGTCATCTTCCACTTGCTGATACCAAGTTTGTTCATCCCAAAGTTCAAATTTATTAATCTGGCCAACCAACATGACCTCTTTTGTTAGCCCTGCATGCTGACGCAATGTATTGGCTAACAAAAGACGCCCCGCGTTGTCCATTTGACATTCACTTGCATGGCCCAGTAACAGCCGTTGCACGCGTCGTTCCGCTGGGTTCATCGTCGATAACCGAGAAAGTTTTTCTTCGATAATCTCCCACTCCGGTAAGGTATAAAGCAGTAGGCACGGCTGGTGAAGGTCAATGGTACAGACCATTTGCCCTTTCGATTCCTCGTTCAGCATACCTCGGTAACGAGTCGGCACGGTTAGACGCCCTTTGCTGTCGAGATTAACCAGTGTTGCCCCACGAAACATACCCGATTATACCCCTTTTATTTTCAACTCACCCACTTTACCCCACAATTCACCACAATTCACCACATATAAAGTTTACGAATGGTATGAAAACGTTGTCAAGCCAGTCGCTCTCAGCTTTAGCTTTATTTACAGAACAATTCAGAAAAAATAAGAATAGGTAAAATATAACTTGGAAAGAAAATGGGAAATAACAGGTTGATATAATTAATATATTTTATAGAGTGCAACTTAAATAAGCGTGATCACTATAGATTGCTGCAAAATCATACAAATCATCATAAATTCAACTTATGTCTCATTTTTAATCAGTATATCTTGTACCGGTAATTTACTTTTATTGAGTCCTCGAATAATCGTTAATATCTAGCAATGATAAAATCACCTCGAAAGAAAAATAAAATCATTAGATATCAACACAATAAATAACTGTTTTAATAAACAGTGTTTAATTTTAAATATTTATCGCACGAATCAATAATACAGCCACAATAAATTTGTATTAATTTCATCATCCAATTTAGCTTTCATTTTAAAATCAGCAATAAATATATTAAGATAAATCCTAAAGTTAAATATTTACCAACTTTTAGCCTATAAAAAAAAAGCCCCTACAAGGTAGGGGCCGTTATATTACTCATTATTGTGACTAACATCACTCATTATCGTGTAAATATTCGCAGTTCGATTAAAGTTAGGTCTGTTTTATGACAACTTACGACCTAAACTTCCACGGCGACATAAATCACGACGAATACGAGTAATACCCGCTTCTGGCTTTTGCTTTTCATCAAGGCTGGCAAGTACCAATTCTAAAATACGTTCAGCGATATCTCTGTGACGCTGTGCAAGGGACAGCACTGGGCATTCAAGAAAATCTAATAACTCGTTATCACCAAATGTGGCAATAACCATGTGCTCAGGTAAACGACCACTACGCTTCAACGCAACATCCAAGACACCTTGTAGTAAGGAAAATGATGTTGTAAATAACGCGTCTGGCATCTCATTACCGCTATCCAGCCAATGCGCAAACACCTCTGCGGCTGAATCTCGTTCATAGCTATTTGCATACAGGTAATCAATCTTACGCGGATCTTCATTCCACGCCTTACGGAAACCTTGTTCGCGTAAATAGCTGACTGACAGTTCAGGTAACGCCCCTAAATACAACACTGACTCAGCTTTAAATTTACGCAATTCTGCTGAAATCATGAAAGCATCTTCTTGGTCATCACCAACGACACTAATAAAGTGTTCTTTTTCAAGGGCTCTATCAAGTGCGATAATCGGTAATGAACGATTCGCCCAGCGCTGATAAAACGGGTGCTCTGGCGGTAATGCTGTCGAGACAATAATCGCATCAACTTGCCGCTGTAAAAGGTGCTCAACACAACGGATTTCATTGTCGGGTTGGTCTTCTGAGCACGCTATCAGCAATTGATAACCACGTTGACGCGCCTGCCTTTCAAGGTAATTTGCTATACGGGTATAGCTCGTATTTTCCAAGTCAGGGATCACTAACCCAATCGAACGGGTTCGCCCTGCTCGTAGCCCCGCAGCAACTGCATTTGGATGGTAATTGTGTTCTCTGACGACTGCCATCACTTTTTCTACAGTTTTATCGCTGACTCGATACTGCTTGGCCTTGCCGTTGATCACATAACTAGCCGTTGTGCGGGAAACACCCGCTAGACGGGCTATCTCATCCAGTTTCACGTTAACCTCTTTACAATTTTGGGAATAGCCCCGAGTCATTCGGGGCCTTAAACGCGTTTATTCTACCTTCGGATGATAAATTTTTCATCGCATAATTTTATCACCGCGTGAAACACCGACGATCCCTGAGCGCACAACTTCAACAATTTCAGCAACACCACGTACTGATTCGATGAAAGCATCCAGTTTTTCGCTTGTTCCCGCTAGCTGAACGGTATAAAGCGTTGGAGTGACATCAACAATTTGTCCACGGAAAATATCCGCACAACGTTTCACTTCATCACGCCCATATCCAGAGGCTTGCAGCTTCACTAACATGATTTCACGTTCGATATGTGCTGACGCCGTCAGCTCACTGACGCGCAGCACATCAACCAATTTATGCAATTGTTTCTCAATTTGCTCAAGAACCTTTGCATCCCCTTTCGTTTGAATCGTCATACGTGACAAGGTTGGGTCATCTGTTGGTGCAACGGTCAAACTTTCAATATTATAACCACGCTGAGAAAACAGACCGATGACACGGGACAAAGCACCTGATTCATTTTCTAATAAAACGGATAAAATACGACGCATGATCAGGTCCTCTCTGTTTTGCTCAACCACATTTCATCCATTGCACCACCACGGATCTGCATTGGATAAACGTGCTCAGTTTCATCAATATTGACGTCAACGAAAACTAATCGCTGATTTTCATTCACTTCAACAAGGGCTTGTTTTAGTTTTTCTTCCAGTTCATCAGGTGTTGATATTGAAATACCAACGTGGCCATAGGCTTGCGCTAACTTGATAAAATCAGGCAATGACTGCATGTAGGATTGTGAGTGACGGCCTTGATAAATCATATCCTGCCACTGTTTTACCATACCTAAGAAACCATTATTTAAGTTGAGCACTAAAACCGGTAAGCCATATTGCAGGGCAGTTGAAAGCTCTTGGATGTTCATCTGGATACTGCCATCCCCTGTCACACAGACAACGGTCGATTTTGGATGTGCTAATTTCACCCCTAATGCGGCAGGCAAACCAAACCCCATCGTTCCAAGCCCTCCAGAGTTTATCCAGTGGCGAGGTTTATCAAAGGGATAATACAGTGCCGCGAACATTTGGTGCTGCCCAACGTCAGACGTCACATAGGCTTCCCCCTTTGTTAAACGGTAAATCATTTCAATGGCTTGTTGTGGTTTAACTTTGGTTTGGCTTGTTTCATAACGTAAGCATTGTTTACTACGCCACTGTTCAATGTCTTTCCACCATGCAGTGAGTGCTTGGCTATCTTGTTTCGCTGAAGCCTGATCTAGCTGACCTAACATTTGCTTTAATGTAAGTTTCGCATCACCCACAATTGGAATATCTGCATTAACTGTTTTTGAAATAGACGTTGGGTCAACATCAATTTGGATAACAGTCGCATTTGGGCAATATTTTTCTAAGTTGTTTGTTGTTCTATCATCAAAACGAACACCAACAGCAAAAATCACATCAGAGTTATGCATAACCTTGTTGGCTTCGTAGGTTCCATGCATTCCAAGCATACCCACAGATTGCTTGTGAGTTTCAGGAAAAGCCCCTAACCCCATTAAGGTTGATACCACTGGCAATTGTAGTTTTTCTGCCAACTCAATGAGTTCCGCAAAGCAATTCGCATTAATCGCCCCTCCGCCAATATAAAAAACTGGTTTTTTTGCCGAAACCAATTTGGTTAATGCTTTTTTGATTTGGCCTTTATGGCCTTGCAACGTTGGGTTATAGGAACGTAGAGAAACGTTTTCGGGATAACGGTAAGCAAACTTCAAGGCGGGGTTAACAGTGTCTTTAGGGAAATCAATCACCACAGGGCCTGGACGCCCACTTGCTGCAATGTAAAATGCTTTCTTGATGGTTTCAGGAATTTCTTCTGCGCTTTTAATTAAAAAACTGTGTTTAACGATCGGCCTTGAAATTCCAACCATGTCGCACTCTTGGAATGCATCATTACCAATTAGCGAGCTTGCAACTTGCCCCGATAACACCACCATCGGTACAGAGTCCATGTACGCCGTCGCTATACCTGTAATCGCATTCGTTGCCCCAGGGCCGGATGTCACTAAAACAACCCCAACATCCCCTGTTGAACGTGCATAGCCATCAGCCATATGTACCGCAGCTTGTTCATGGCGCACTAAAATATGCTCGACCCCGCCAACCGTATGAAGTGCATCATAAATATCTAATACTGCACCGCCTGGATAACCAAACACGTGCTTTACTCCTTGGTCAATCAACGATTTGACGACCATTTCCGCTCCCGACAACATCTCCATGAGTTTGCCCCCAGACATTATTTGCAAGTGAAGAGGTATGATCTACCCCTTTGTTTTTATCATTTAAATTATGAAATTCGTGCTATTAACATATCGCTCTGGCTGAAACGAAGCAAACACCATTTCAGTACAAGGATCACGAAACTTTCACATCATCTTGAACATGGGTATTTGATAGATAAATTAACTGCAGATAAAAATAATGGGAGGAAAAATGACTGGTATGAATGAAAATACAGCGCAAATTTAATTAGTTGGAACCGTTAAAGTTTTAATATTAAGCAATTATCTAAATAAATTGATAAAAATAGAACAAAAACAAGACCTGACTTACCCGCAATACAAGTAAGTCAGGTTATAAATTATTCTTTGTACATTGATTCAATTTCTAATTGATAGCGCTCAGAAATAATTTTACGTCTCAGCTTTAAAGTCGGTGTTAATTCGCCTTTTTCCATTGAAAAAGTGGTAGGTAACAAAGTAAAGCGCTTAACTTGATGAAAATTTTCAATATTTTTCTGTAAATCTCTTAAACGACCTTCAAATAATGCCACAATATTCGAGTCTTTTAAGAGTTCTAAACGATCCCGATATTTCAGGTTTATTGAGTTCGCATATTCTTCTAAGCTCTCATAGCAAGGCACGATCAGTGCTGAAACAAACTTACGTGCATCGGCAATGACTGCAATGTGTTCAATAAACTTGTCTTGCCCTAATACGCCTTCAATCATTTGTGGTGCAATATATTTTCCGTTAGACGTTTTCATTAAATCTTTTAGTCTATCTGTAATATATAAATTACCTTGTTCGTCAATTTTCCCTGCATCACCCGTTTTTAACCAGCCATCCGCAGTAAACGTATCTAAGGTTTCAATCGGGCGGTTGTAATAGCCTTTCATAACCACCGGCCCTTTCACTTGTATTTCATCATCTTTGCCAATACGCACTGAAACAGATGATAGCGGTGTACCAATCGAGCCTAATGGGTACTTGCCTTCTTCCCAGCAAGATACCGTAGCGCAGGTCTCTGACATACCATAGCCATATTTGATATTTACCCCAGCGGAAAGGAAAAACGCTATCACATCGTCATCTAGACGAGCGCCTGCGGCTGGCATGAAGCGAATTCGTCCCCCTAACCCTTCGCGAATTTTATTGAGAACCAGTTTGTCAACCATCGGGAAAATAGCGCGGTTAATAAAAGAGGGTTTGCGGCCTTTTGCTAATGCTTTCACTCGGCTTCTGCCAAGGGATATTGCACAGCGAAATAGCGCTCTACGTACTAGAGGCGCTTTTGCGACTTTACTTTGTATCGCTGAATAAACTTTTTCATAAAAACGAGGAACCGCACACATTACTGTCGGTTTTACTTCAGCTAATGCTTCCCTAACCTGATTGGTGTCCGTGAGGTAAACGTTTAGTGCACCGACGTGCATAACGTAAAAACTCCACGCACGTTCAAAAACATGTGAAAGTGGTAAGAAACTTAAAGAGACGTCATCAGCAGTTAGTTGTAACCGTTCGTCATGGAGATACAGTTGCGCAGCCATGTTGTAGTAATCCAACATAACACCTTTCGGTTCTCCGGTGGTGCCTGATGTATAGATGATGGTAAATAAATCACTGAGATTATGTGCAGCGATGCGGTCATCAAGTTCTGCTTGGTAAGCAGTTTGTGATTGCGCCATAAAGGTGGATAAATGCAGTGTGTCAATTGAGATATCAGCTAACTCAACATTGTCATTCATCACAACAATCGTTGTTAATTGAGGGCAAAGAGCTGGTAATTGGCATGCCACTTGATATTGCGCTTCTTCCCCAACAAACAATACTTTAATATTCGCGTCATTAATAATATACGCGGCTTGCTCGATACTGCTAGTTGCATAAAGTGGCACCGTGACAGCCCTAATTTGTAGCGCGGCAAAGTCAACCAATGACCAGTTCATACTGTTATGGGCAAATAACCCAATATTTTCTTGTGCGATAACGTTTAATGCTAAAAGGCGAAGAGAAATCGCTGATGTACGATCGCCAACTTCCCCCCACGTTAATGAGCTACGTTGTCCGTTATCCCATTGACTGAAAGCTATCCGGTTCGCCGATTCGTGTGCAGTAACTCTGCTACGTAGGCGATTAACCAAGTGGTATGGATATAGATTTTCAGTAATCAAAGTGTATTCCCTATAAGTCATTATCGATATAAGTTACTCGGCACATTCACAAGCACTTAACCATTCTTATTATTTCAGCTTACAAGTGTTAGCTGAATATTCGAAGTGTATAGACTAAAGAGATGCGTGAAAAGCATTTATATGTAAATTTTTTGCAAATGTTATGTCTGCAACAAAACACATCATAGTGCTAACTATAATGCGTTAACTATCTTGAAGGTGTGTATATTTGTCAGTGCGCCTGCAAAAACATAGAGATTGTAAACCTTAACAAAATGACTATTTATTTTTCATTATGTCTAAGACAGCTTACAACCTCTCACAATGTTTATATCGGCGTCCTACGCGGCAGCAGCTTGCTCAGGAAGTTCTTCAACCAATTGGTTAAATTGAGATTTCATCCACTGATGGCCTTTATCTCTAACTGTTGATTCATGCCAAGTTAAATAGCAAGGTAGTGCGTCCCTAAGCCAAGGTAATGTTAATGTACGTAATTTCAATTGCCCAAAGTAATGACCTACTAGCCATTTTGGTACAATAGCGACGAGATCTGTCTGGGCAACAATGCTCAATACACTATTTAAGTCCGTGCCTTGATAGCTAATCGTATGCGATAACTCAGTATTATTATAATAAGGTTTACTAAATGAGCCCATGTTATCCATTGACATAATGGCATGACGTTCATTATTTAATTCAATTTCAGAGATTGAATTACCAATACGCGGATGATGATTTGCAACGACTAAGACCAATTCATCATCAAATAAAACCTGATGCTGGAACTCTGCTTTTTCTAATTGATTATAACCAAGGAAAAAATCCATTTCTTGGTATTTTAATTGATGAGCAATTTTATTATCCATGAAAGAGTGAATAACTATATTAATATTAGGCGAAACTACCTTAAATTTTTCGACAATAATAGCTGCCAGACGAATATCTAACGGTGAACAAATAGATAAATTAAATACTCGTTCACTATTTTGTGGATTAAAACCAGCGCTAGGTAACTCATTATGAACTAATTGTAATGCTTGCCTGATAGGCCCGAACAGTTGCTTAGCACGAGATGTCGGCTGAATACCCCGCCCATAGCGCACAAACAATTCATCATTAAACATTGATTTTAAACGTGAAACTGCATTGCTCACCGCAGGTTGAGACATCCCTAACACTTGCGCTGCTTTTGTTACGTTTTGCATCTGCATCACCACGTCAAAAACCGTTAATAGGTTGAGGTCAACATTACGCAAATGAATATCGCTACTGTCTTTTTTAGCTGTTGAAATTGTATCAAAATCAGTCATTTTTTACTCCACTAATATATTTATCATTTTTCATTAACGAAAAGAGTCATTCATCTTAAAAAACCGACGAATATATAAATTCATTAAATATTATTCTTAAAACAACTTATAGATAATAAGCCATTTCGCTTTCCCTGCATTTATTAAAACGACGTTTATATTACTTAACCTATTAATTAAACCTGCAGTATAAATATCATTGTAAAACGTAAATATTCACCAACATAATGAATGATAACCACTTATTACCTTTGCGTTCACTCACCATAAAAATAATAAAGCAATTTTTGCAAGAAATCATAATAAATCGTATTTAGAATCAATAAATATTCTCATTATCAGATTATTTTTTAAATACTCATTTATTCGATAATTAATTTAATCAAAAAGCATTGGCGAAGATGATTTATTCCCTGTACTGAGTCACACTTCACATCAAAACAATAAAAACCACATAAAAATCAATGCGTTTAATCGAAAAAACATTCAACCCTGATTAACGAAAGAATTTTACCCTTATAACTACATAAAAAGCCAGATAAAACGGAAGGGACACACCAAAAAAATAGCAACAACCACCAACTAAAAGCCATAATACATGATTGGTAAAAATATGCTAAAAATCTATGATTGACATTAACTTTAAGATAACGTATCAATAAATACAGTTTGATTAAGATACTCAAGAGAGACAGTTTAAAATGACATTTTCTATTCGCCTACTAAGCCTACTACTACTCGCATTAAATTTGCGCGGTATGCTTATGGACGAAAAATAGAAACAAACTGTCCACAAACATGAAGAACCCGCGCAACCCGCGGGTTTTTTTATGCCTGCGGCTTTGGAAGAACATAACACTAAGTAAAAACAAAATTCGATATGAGGAACACAATATGAGCAACCAAGTCATTATCTTCGATACTACCTTACGCGACGGTGAGCAGGCATTACAGGCAAGTTTGTCAGTGAGAGAAAAATTACAAATCGCCTTCGCATTAGAGCGCTTAGGGGTTGATATCATCGAAGCGGGTTTCCCGGTCTCTTCACCAGGTGACTTTGAGTCCGTTCAAACTATCGCAAGAGAAATAAAAAATAGCCGAATTTGCGCATTAGCGCGCTGTATTGAAAATGACATTGATGTGGCTGCCGAGTCATTAAAAGTTGCCGAGGCTTTCCGTATTCATATTTTCTTAGCTACCTCCAACTTGCATATGGAGAAAAAATTAAATAAATCATTTGATGGTGTAATGGATATGGCTATCAATTCCATCAAGCGCGCTAGACGCTATACCGATGACGTTGAATTCTCCTGTGAAGACGCCGGCCGTACTGACCCTGATAACTTATGCCGTATTGTAGAAACCGCGATTAATGCAGGTGCAACCACCATTAATATCCCTGATACCGTAGGTTACACTACACCTTACCAGTTTGGTGGCATTATCACTGATTTGTATAACCGTGTGCCTAATATCGACAAAGCCGTTATTTCTGTTCATTGCCATGATGATTTAGGGATGTCAGTTGCTAACTCAATCAGTGCCGTACAAGCCGGTGCCCGCCAAGTAGAAGGTACCATCAATGGGTTAGGTGAACGCGCGGGCAATACAGCATTAGAAGAAGTGATTATGGCCATTAAATTGCGCGAACAAATGTTGAATGTGCATACCAATATTAATCACAAAGAAATTTACCGCACCAGCCAGTTAGTTAGCCAATTATGTAATACACCAATCCCAGCCAATAAAGCGGTTGTAGGCAGCAACGCATTTGCTCACTCATCAGGAATTCACCAAGATGGCGTGCTGAAAAATCGTGAAACCTACGAAATTATGACGCCAGAGTCCATTGGTTTAAAAGAGCAGCAATTAAATTTAACTTCACGCTCGGGACGCGCCGCTGTTAAGCACCGTATGGAGGAAATGGGGTATCACGAAGGTAAAGATTTCAAATTGGATGAATTGTATACTGCATTTTTGAATTTAGCCGATAAAAAAGGCCAAGTCTTTGACTATGACTTAGAAGCTTTGGCTTTCTTTACGAAACAACAAGATGAAACCGATCACTTCGTAATGGACTATTTCAGTACACAATCAGGCTCAAGTATCGTCGCAACAGCGACCGTCAAAATGCAGTGTGGCGACGAAGTAAAATCTGAAGCGGCAACCGGTAATGGCCCCGTTGATGCCATTTATCAAGCCATCAGCAACATTACCCAATTCCCTATGAAATTAGTCTCTTATCAGTTGTCAGCTAAAGGCCACGGTGAAAATGCATTAGGCCAAGTGGATATCGTGGTGGAATGCCATAACCGTAAGTTCCACGGGATGGGGTTAGCGACAGATATCGTCGAATCATCAGCAAAAGCTATGGTGCATGTGCTGAATAGCATCTGGCGCTCTGAGCAAGTTGAAAAAGAAAAACAAAAAATAAATCAAGAATCACAATCAAACACAAAGGAAGCTGTTTAACAATGTCTAGTTATAAAATTGCCGTATTACCGGGTGATGGCATCGGTCCAGAAGTGATGGCGCAAGCTCACAAGGTTTTAGCTGCTATCAGCAAACGTTTTGCAATAACAATCAACACCACTGAGTATGATGTTGGCGGTGCGGCAATCGACAATCACGGCGAACCATTACCACAGGCTACCGTAAAAGGGTGTGAAGAGGCTGACGCGGTGTTATTTGGTTCTGTTGGTGGACCTAAATGGGAACATCTGCCACCCGATAGCCAACCTGAACGTGGCGCATTATTACCTTTACGTAAGCATTTTAAATTATTCAGTAATTTACGCCCTGCTCGCTTATATCAGGCATTGGAAGCATTCTGCCCATTACGTGCAGACATCGCAGCTCAAGGCTTTGATATTCTTTGTGTACGTGAATTAACGGGTGGGATTTACTTCGGTCAACCAAAAGGCCGTAAAGGCGAAGGCCAAGAAGAGTACGCATTTGATACTGAAGTTTATCACCGCTATGAAATCGAGCGTATTGCACGTATTGCGTTTGAATCTGCTCGTAAACGTAATAACAAAGTCACATCAATTGACAAAGCAAACGTGTTACAAAGCTCAGTATTATGGCGTGAAGTGGTCAATCACATCGCAAAAGAATATCCCGATGTTGAAGTCAGCCATATGTATATTGATAACGCGGCAATGCAAATGATCAAAGCCCCATCTCAGTTTGATGTGGTGTTATGCTCTAACTTGTTCGGCGATATTATTTCCGATGAGTGTGCGATGATCACCGGCTCTATGGGTATGCTGCCTTCTGCGAGCCTGAATGCGGATGGTTTTGGTTTATACGAACCCGCGGGCGGCTCTGCGCCAGATATTGCTGGAAAAAATATTGCTAACCCAATCGCACAAATTTTATCTGCCTCCATGCTGTTAAGATTTAGCTTAAACCAAGCCGATGCCGCAGATGCCATTGAGCGCGCAGTGAATAAAGCCTTAGAAGAGGGCTATAGAACATCAGATTTAGCTGGCACAGGCAAATCCATTAGTACCAGTGAAATGGGCGATATCATTGCTCGTTATATTGCAGAAGGGGTGTAACATGGCCAAGACTTTATATCAAAAATTGTATGATGCCCACGTTGTCCGTGAGGTCGAAAATGAAATCCCTTTGATTTATATCGATCGCCATTTAGTACATGAAGTAACCTCTCCACAAGCTTTTGATGGATTGAGAACTAAAAACCGTCCTTTGCACCAGCCAAATAAAACGTTTGCAACGATGGATCACAACGTGTCGACGCAAACCAAAGATATTAATGCTTGTGGTGATATGGCTCGCATTCAAATGCAAGAGTTAATGAAGAACTGTAAAGAGTTCGGCGTAACGTTATATGATTTGAATCACCCATACCAAGGTATTGTCCACGTGATGGGTCCCGAGCTAGGTATTACTTTGCCCGGTATGACCATTGTATGTGGCGATTCCCACACCGCAACACACGGTGCATTTGGCTCATTAGCCTTTGGTATCGGAACGTCTGAAGTTGAGCACGTGATGGCGACTCAAACACTGAAACAAGCACGTGCTAAAACGATGAAAATTGAAGTCGTTGGCAAAGCGCCTGCAGGCATAACCGCAAAAGATATCGTTTTAGCGATTATCGGTACAACAGGCAGCGCAGGCGGTACTGGCTATATTGTTGAGTTTTGTGGTGAAGCCATCGAAAACTTGAGTATGGAAGGCCGTATGACGGTGTGTAATATGGCCATTGAGTTAGGCGCAAAAGCGGGGATCATCGCACCGGATGAAACCACCTTTGCCTATATGAAAGGCCGCCAATTTGCCCCTAAAGGCCAGCAATGGGACGACGCAGTTGCTTATTGGAAAACATTAAAAACGGATGACGATGCTGAGTTCGATAAAATCATTACAATTCAGGCTAGTAGCATCGCACCACAAGTCACTTGGGGAACTAACCCAGGGCAAGTCATTGCCATCAACCAACCGATCCCTGCTCCAGAGTCATTCGCAGACCCCGTTGAGCGAGCATCTGCTGAAAAAGCATTATCTTACATGGGGTTAGAGTCTGGCATTAAATTATCTGACGTCAAAATTGATAAAGTCTTTATTGGCTCATGTACGAATTCACGTATTGAAGATTTACGTGCTGCCGCTGCAATTGCCAAAGGCAAAAAAGTGGCGAATGGCGTACAAGCCATTGTTGTTCCCGGATCTGGCCCTGTTAAGGCCCAAGCTGAGCAAGAAGGTTTGGATAAAATCTTTATTGAAGCAGGCTTTGAATGGCGCTTGCCGGGCTGCTCCATGTGTTTAGCGATGAATAATGACCGTTTAAACCCAGGCGAGCGCTGTGCATCAACCAGTAACCGTAACTTTGAAGGTCGCCAAGGTCGCGCTGGTCGTACTCACTTGGTTAGCCCAGCAATGGCAGCTGCCGCAGCGATTAATGGCCATTTTGCTGATGTACGTGATATTCAAATCTAAGGAGAAAATGATGGAAAAGTTTATTACACACGTCGGGATTGTCGCTCCTTTAGATGCAGCAAATGTGGATACTGATGCCATTATCCCTAAGCAATTTTTACAAAAAGTGACTCGTACAGGTTTTGGCCAACACTTGTTTAATGACTGGCGCTTTTTAGATGAGAACGGGCAACAACCTAACCCTGATTTCGTATTAAATAAGCCAGTTTTTAAAGGGGCAAGTATTTTATTAGCTCGTGAAAACTTTGGTTGTGGCTCATCTCGTGAGCACGCGCCTTGGGCATTAACTGACTTTGGTATTCAAGTGGTTATCGCCCCAAGTTTTGCGGATATTTTTTATGGTAACTCGTTCAATAACCAATTATTACCAATTAAATTAAGTGAAAGCGAAGTGGATGAGCTGTTTAATTATGTTAATAGCCATGAAGGTTGCCAATTTACGGTGGACTTAGAAGCCCAAACCGTGACCGCAGGAGATAAAACCTATCATTTTGAAATCGACAGCTTCCGCCGCCACTGCATGATGAATGGTTTGGATAGTATTGGTTTGACACTGCAACATGTCGACCAAATTAAAGATTTTGAAAGCAAGATCCCATCCTTTATGCAATAAATCCTTTTCTACGCCTACTTTGGTGGGCGTAGTTCCTCTTTTAGCTCTAATTCTCCAACTAAACCGCCTACTTCGCACCAAAAATGCGGAATTAATCCATCACTAAAAATTTACAATCCAAAATCACTTCCCCATTAATTTCTTCCTGTATAATTAATAACAAAATAAGATTTTTGCTTTTAACTGAACAATTTTTTCTAAATAGTTTGTGTTGTGGCAAGGCGGCAAACGAGGATATCCCTAGGAGCATACACCAGTATGTGACTAGGGTAGCGGAGTGAAGCCAACACAGCCACGGCGCAAAATATGACGAAAAAAAAGCCGGTAAAAACCGGCTCGGTGATAAACACCATTACTCTAAATGGGGGAGTCGGCCTGCAACATGCAGACCAAACGAGCTACTTACTGCCTTCTATTATCGTGAGATTTTAGGAAATTAAAATTGATGTATTTTTTGCCGGAGTTCCTCTTTTATGTCTAATTCGCGATTACAAACCCAATTTATTCGTCTCTGGCAGCACTTTAAAGGTCAAGACAGTGAAACCACCTTACAGGATATTGCTGATACGCTGTTTTGCTCTCGCCGTCATGTTCGGACGCTGCTTAATAATATGCAATCACAGGGTTGGCTTAGCTGGCAGGCAGAGTCTGGTCGAGGAAAACGCTCCACTCTTATTTTTCATGTTAATGGCTTAGAGCTACAGCAGGCACAGGCTGAACAATTACTCAAAGAAGAAAGTATTGAAAAATTAGTTGCACTGGTTGGTGATAAAGAAACTATTCGCCAAATGGTATTATCTGAATTGGAACGCAGCTATCGACAAGGTAAAAACCTATTACGGATTATTTATTATCGTGATTTCCCAACACTGCTTCCCGGTGCGCCAATGCGCCGCTCAGAAATTCACTTGATGAGCCAAATATTTAATGGCCTTACCCATATAAATGAGGAAAAAGGGGAAGTGGAAAATGGCCTTGCCCACCATTGGCAGTCTATCAGTGAGACCCAATGGCGTTTCTATTTACGCCCCGCTATTTATTTCCATCATGGGCGAGAGATGGTTGCTGACGATATTATCTATTCCCTTTTACGCTTAAAAACCTGTTGGCCTCTGTTCTCTCATATACAATCCGTCAGCTCACCACACCCTTATGTTATTGATATCACGTTAAGTGAGCCTGATAAACAGCTGCCTTGGTTGTTAGGCAGTCATCATGCGGCTATTTTACCGAAAGAGTGGAAGAGCCTCGAGAACTTTAGCCGTTGCCCGATCGGTACTGGCCCTTATCAAGTAGAAAAAAACTTGCCACAAAAGCTGACTATCACAGCTTTTGACCGCTATTTTGGTTATCGTGCGCTACTTGATGAAGTGACTATTTGGGTGGTTCCTGAACTCTCAGAACAAATGGTTTGCACCACATTAAAAATGGATGGTGATAAGCACCATAATGGCTCCCTCGAAAGCCGTATGGAAGAAGGCTGCTATTTTCTGTTAATGGACCAGCGTTCACCTATTACTCAGCGTGAGGATGTCCGTAAGTGGTTGTGTAGCTTTTTAACCCCTGTGAACCTTCTTGCTCATTGCGAACCCTTTTACCAGCGCCATTGGGCGCCCGCTTATGGTTTATTGCTCCATTGGCACCACAGTAAAATGCTCACGTTATTCCCTAAGCCTAATGATTTGACTGAACTGACAGTGACTTTTTATCGCAACCACCATGAGTTCTATGCGATTAGCCAAATCATGAAACGCGTGTTACAAACACAAGGGGTGGAACTCAAGGTCAATATTATTGATTACGATGATTGGTTTAATGGCAATGGGCAAAGTGATATCTGGTTGGCAACCGCTAACTTTTTTAAACCGCTTGAGTTTTCCATTTTTGCTACCTTGTACGAAATGCCGTTATTACGCCAATGCCTTAATAATCCCCTTAGTGATGAACTTAATCTATGGCGGAATAACCAATTAGATGTTGAAGCTTGGTGTGAAAGCTTAATTGACTCACAAATTTTTCACCCCATCTTTCATCATTGGCTTGAACTACAAGGCCAAAACACCATGCGCGGTGTAAGGATGAACACCTTTGGCTGGTTTGATTTTAAATCCGCCTGGTTTAAACCATCTGAGGATAACCTAGCAAAATATTGATAGTTATAAACAGGTAAAATGAATAATAAGGATGTTATTCACTTTTTCTGTGGATATCCATGTGAACAACCTCATGGTAATCAGGGTATATCCCCAAGTCACTTTTTTATCAAAAAAAATAAAAATTAAATAACTACTGATAAATCAAATAAATAAATAACAAAAAATCCGTTTATCCACTGATTATTTTTTTGACTAAAATGCTTAAGACTTCAACTGAGCAAAGATCAAACAACGTTGTATTTATCCACAAGATATGTGCTTAACTTACTCACATTCTGTGATTCTCGTCATAAAAACCGTTTCGTCAAGGCTGTAAATACACACAGTAATCTCGATTTTTCACAGTTATCCAGAAATCCTGTGGATAACCTAGTGCATGATCCTGTGATTATCTCGGGATGAACTTGAATAACCTCTGTAATAATTTATAATTTAGATAGACAAATAACATTATATTCATATATATCATACAGTTAAAAACACCATGGAAAAAGTGTTATACTTCTTAGGTTATATGTATTTCCACTGGCTACTTTTTATACATTATTATTTAAACCATGACGCCATTTATTGCACCACCACCACCACCACCTGATAACGAAGCAACCTTAATGAGCCGAGCGCAAGCTCTTGCTGGCTATACGCTAGGTGAGCTTGCCCAACATGCGGCGATCCCTATTCCCCCTGATCTCAAGCGCGATAAAGGCTGGGTTGGCATGTTATTGGAGTATTATTTAGGTGCGAGCGCGGGCAGTAAGGCAGAGCAAGACTTCGCCCATATTGGTATTGAATTAAAAACGATCCCGATTGACCGTCATGGTGCGCCACTCGAAACCACCTTTGTTTCTGTTGCGCCATTAACGGGAAATAGCGGCTTAACATGGGAAAATAGCCATGTTCGCCGCAAACTGTCCCGAATTTTATGGTTCCCTATCGAAGGGGAAAGACAAATTCCACTTTCACAGCGCAGAGTCGCAAACCCATTAATTTGGAGCCCTTCTCCGTTAGAAGAGCAATTATTACGGCAAGATTGGGAAGAGTTAATGGATCTCATTGTGTTAGGCAAAGTTGAAAGCATCACTGCACGTTATGGGCAGGTATTACAAATTCGCCCTAAAGCAGCAAACAATAAAGCACTCACTGAAGCTATTGGGGAGTTTGGTCAACCCATTATGACGCTACCACGTGGTTTTTATCTCAAAAAAGATTTTACCGCGCCCTTATTAGCACGGCATTTTAATATACGTTAGTCGCTAACCATCGCCTGTACCTGAGCAGACGATAAATAATTATCACTGTTTAATTCGTTAATTAGAAGGTACCAAGATGTTTGAGTGGATACTAGACCCCAATGCCTGGATGGCATTAGCCACACTAACCCTATTAGAAATTGTCCTAGGCATCGACAATATTATTTTCCTCAGTATTGTGGTGAGCAGACTTCCTGACCACCAGCAAAATAGTGCCAGACGGACTGGGCTTATTGCTGCAATGGTGATGCGCCTGACGTTACTGGCTTCTATTGCGTGGTTATCTCGCCTTACTACCCCACTTTTTACGGTTGCTGACCATGTGGTCTCCGCACGCGATCTCATATTATGCGCAGGCGGTATATTCCTTATTTGGAAAGCAAGCCAAGAAATTTTTGAAACCATTGAAGGAGAAGGTGAAAGTCATCTGGCGAACAAAAGAGTGAGCTCATTTTGGGGGGCTATCATACAAATTGCTTTATTAGACATTATCTTCAGTTTAGATTCAGTGATCACCGCAGTGGGGCTTTCAGACCATTTATTTATCATGATGGCAGCGGTTGTTATCGCGGTACTCATTATGATGCTTGCAGCCAAACCTATTGGTGACTTTGTTGAACGTTACCCTTCCGTCAAAATCTTGGCCTTATCATTTTTGATTTTAGTTGGCTTCACATTGCTGCTTGAAAGTGTTCAAGTCCATGTTTCTAAAGGCTACATTTATTTTGCTATGTTTTTTTCTATGGCAGTGCAAGTTCTCAATATCTTGCGCAGCAAAAAATGGAAAACCAGAAACCAAACCGATTAAGATGACAATCTAATCGCCTGTTTAGCCGCTAAAATAGCCCCCTCTACCGCGTTTTTCGCTTGTGGGCTATTTTTCCAGCAACTTGAGCCTGTTAATGCGGCACCAGAGCTCAAAATTTCATCATAGGAGGCTTCACTCAATTGTGCGAGTGAGCTAAAACCCATTTGTTCCAAGCGGCTAATTACCGTGGGCCCGACACCCTTGACGGCCAATAAAATCTCTTTTTCTGATTCGGAAAATGCCATTTGACGATCCTCTTGTGAATGAATTTATATTTATTAAGCTAATATTTTGCATTTTACCTATTTAATACTTTAAAATTGCAACTATAACAATGCCAGTTTTAATAATTATTAACTGACCTATCTTATCACCCCATCTGTACCTGCTTTGTGTTAGGAATTCACCATGTATAACGCACCACTGACTAACCCACATCAACACACGATGCAATTACCTGATAGCCGACAATTTTGCTGGTTTGAATCAGGTCCTAAAACAGGCTTCCCTGTTATTTTTTGTACCGGTGCGGGCATGAGTGGTTCATTAGGATTTGGTTTGGATTTACTCGAACGACTAAACATTCGTTTGATTGTTCCTGAACGTGCGGGGCTTGGTGACTCAACATTTCACCCTGAAAAATCATTAAAAAATTTTGCTCTGGATGTTCAAGCGCTGTTAGATGAGCAATCTATTACTCAATATTCTGTCGTCGGTTTTTCTCAAGGTGCTGTTTTTGCCATGGCTATCGCTCACTATTGCCAACCTATTTCACTGTCTATCGTGTCAGGGCAAGACCAATTTGAATACCCTGCAACTCGTGCAATACTCAGTGCTGATATCGTGAACATGCAAGAGCAAGCCCTTAACAGCCCTGAAGCGCTGTCAGATTGGCTATTAAAAAATGTCACCGGCGAGTGGCTGTTGGCATTTATTCTTAATTGCAGCGCAGAAATCGACCAACAACTCTACAATGAAGAACATTTCCTTGAAGCATATAGCCATTGCATGCGACGTGCTTTCGCCCAAGGCAACCAAGGTTATGTTCAAGACTTATTGATTGCATTACAGAACTGGGAATTCACCCCTGAAACGACCCGCGTACCTGTCTCTTTATGGTATGGCGAACTCGATATGAGCACTGTTCATTCCCCTGATTTTGGCAAAATATTAGCCGGCCGTTTTCCCAATTGCCGACATCATTTGTTAAGTCATGAGGGAGGCTCCCTACTGTGGACACAAGCGGAAGCTATTTTAACCGATATTCAGCAGCACGCCGCATAAACAAAAACCGCGATGAGTTATTCATCGCGGCTATTTATTTACACCCTAAATTCACATAAGTGAATTAACGATAGACAATTCCACCGTCAGTCAAAATAGATTGACCAGTAATATAGTCAGAATCATCGCTTGCTAAGAATGCCACTAGACCCGCGACATCATCAGGGGTTTGAGCACGACCAAGCGCGATCCCTTCAACATATTTTTTGTAAGTCTCGCCTTTTGGTGCACCTGTAATTTCAGCAAAGCGCTCATCAATCTCCACCCACATATCTGTACCAACAATACCAGGGCAATACGCATTTACGGTGATCCCTGAGCTTGCGTATTCTTTGGCTGCGGCTTGGGTTAACGCGCGAACGGCAAATTTCGTGGCAGAATACACACCTAACATCGCAAAACCATCATGCCCTGCAATTGAGGACGCATTGATGATTTTCCCTTTATGTTTACGCTCTTGGAATTTCTCGCTCGCTGCTTGAATACCCCACATGGTGCCATCCACGTTAATTTTGAAGATTAAATCCATATCTTCTTGGCGAACATCAGCGATTGGCTTAACTTGTGCAATCCCTGCGTTGTTAATCATTACATCAAAACCACCTAACTCAGCTTCTGCATGAGCCACCGCAGCAAAAACTTGGTCACGTTGACTGATATCTGCGGCAAATGTTGTTACTTTACGGCCTAACGCTTCAATTTCTTTGGCAACATCTTGTAGCTTGTCTTTTTTCAAATCCACCAGTGCGATATCAGCCCCTTCTTTCGCTAAACGCAATGCAATACCACGACCAATACCCTGCGCTGCACCAGTAACTAAAATAACTTTATTATTTAACGCCATACTTATCTCCTACTGAATAATAGCCAAATTGACTAGTCCACCCACTCCAATAAGTTAACAACAATAACAATAAGTTACAAAACAATGATTTTCACCTACCATTCCTAACTAATAAAAAACATTTCACTATTAAGACTATGAATATTTTTTGTTTACCAAAGAAAAAGGCATAAATAATGAAATTCGAAGATATTTTTTAATAAAAATCATTCTCAATAAGATAAACAAAAAATGCTATATCTTTAACTTTGTATGATTAGCAAACGATTTGCTGAGATTTGTGTATAAAAAAGCCACCGAGTAGGTGGCTTATGAACACATAAAACTTAGATTGTTTATTTTTTAGCAGCTTGAATATACAACATTTCTAATGCGATAGACGCAGCGGCTAATGCTGTGATCTCAGATTGGTCATAAGCTGGAGCTACTTCCACTAAATCCATACCGACGATATTTAATGACTGTATTCCACGCAATAATTTCAACGCGCGATCTGACGTTAATCCCCCAATAACAGGGGTTCCTGTTCCCGGTGCAAAGGCTGGATCGAGGCAGTCAATATCGAAAGTCAGATAAACAGGCATATCGCCAACAATCTCTTTGATCTGTGCAACCATGTCATCCACACTGCGATCATTCACCTGAGCTGCATCCAGTACAGTAAAACCATTGTCACTGTCATGTTCAGTACGAATACCAATTTGCACCGAATGATTTGGGTCGATTAGGCCTTCTTTTGGCGCATGATAGAACATGGTTCCGTGGTCAAATTTACTACCATTGCCATAAGTGTCAGTGTGTGCATCGAAATGAACTAAGGCCATTTTACCAAAGTGTTTCGCATGAGCGCGCAGCAATGGCAGTGTGACAAAGTGGTCCCCCCCAAAGGTCAAGCAACGTTTACCTGATCCAAGCAGTTTTTCAGTATGGGCTTGCAGCTTCTCACTCATATCTTGTGCATCACCGAAAGCAAACACCACATCACCACAATCAACGACATTCAAACGGTCTGTTAGCTTGAAATTCCAAGGCCAACGGTGGCTTTCCCATGCAAGATTCGTGGAAACTTGGCGAATTGCAGCTGGCCCATGGCGGCTACCCGCACGACCAGAGGTTGCCATATCAAACGGTACACCGGTGATCACCCACTCTGCATCTGAGCTATAAGGCTGAAAGTTCAGGGGAAAACGTAAAAAACCAAATGCATTAGAAACCAGTGAGTTATCAACTTGATTGCCTAAAGTACTATTAATCATTTTAGTTCCTCAAAATAGGCCTGCTCGTTAGCAAGCCCTTTTAATATTCACTTCGAAGGGTTTTTACCTAATTAACTTCGCACAGTATAAATAATAAACAAATCATGTTATTTGCACAAAGTTATTATCTGTTCAGTATCTTAATACGTTATGACTCATATAGTGCGCTATGACATATATAGAACCCTATGACACAATTAATGCGCTAAATAGTTCGTGCTGTCGCTAGGCGGCAAAATGCGCTAAGCCCTAAGAGCATACATAAGTATGTGACTAGGGTTGCCGAGCGTAGCCAACACCCCCACAGCACGAAATATGTCGCGAATTTATTCGTCTTCGAGATAAGTATACCCATATAGGCCATTCTCGAACTCTTCGACAAAGTCTTTTTGCAGTTGCTCACTCAAACCCGTGCCTTTTACTTGCTCTGTAAAGCTTTCTAATAGTACTTCAGGCACTAGTTTGACGTATTGCAGCATGTCAGCAACTGAGTCGCCCTCTTCACTTTGCAAATAACGCAGGTTACCTTGGCTATCGACCCAGACATCTATCGCGGCAGTATCACCAAATAAGTTATGCATATTACCTAAAATTTCCTGATACGCCCCAATCATAAAGAAACCTATCATAGGCGGGTTTTCAGGGTCGTAGGCAGGCATTGGCATAGTAGTTTCAACACCATCACCATCAACGTAATGGTCAATAATACCATCAGAATCACAGGTGATATCTAACAATACCGCACGACGGTCTAATGGTTTATCTAAACCTTCAATCGGTAATACTGGGAAAACTTGGTCGATTCCCCAAGAGTCTGGCAGCGATTGGAATAAAGAAAAGTTCACATAAAACTTATCAGCCATGCGCTCTTGAAGTTCGTCGATAATTGGACGATGAGCACGGTTACTTGGGTCGAGATCTTGCTGGATACGACGGCAAATATTCAGGTATAGCTCTTCTGCCCATGCACGTTGAGTCAAATCTAACACGCCGTGTGCATACTGAGTATGCGCTTCTTGTAAGTCGAATTGGCTATCATGCAACCATTCGCGTAATGAACGGCTATTGCCCTGATGCTGCATTGACTCCCAGGTTTCCCATAAGGAAATTAATGAACGCGGTGCATCCTCATGAGGTGGTGTGGTTTTGGTAAATTCATTGCGTTCAACCCCAATCACATTGGAGACTAAAACCGTATGATGAGCGGTCAATGCTCGGCCTGACTCCGTGATCACCGTTGGGTGCGGTAAATTAAACTCCTCACACGCATCCCCAATCGCCCAAATGACGTTATTGGCGTATTCATTTAAGCCATAGTTAACGGAGCAATCGGATTGAGAACGTGTACCTTCATAGTCAACACCAAGGCCACCGCCCACATCAAAGCACTGGATATTGACACCTAAGCGATGCAATTCCACATAAAAGCGGGCTGATTCACGAACCCCAGTGGCGATATCGCGAATATTGGCCATCTGAGAGCCTAAATGGAAATGAAGCAACTGCAAACTATCTAGGCGATTTGCATTGCGTAAAATTTCCACTAATTGTAATACTTGGGTTGCAGCCAAACCAAATTTAGATTTTTCACCACCACTAGCTTGCCACTTACCTGAACCTTGAGAAGCCAAACGGGCGCGAACCCCTAAGCGAGGTGTGACATTCAAGCTTTCCGCTTCTTTTAACACCATCTCAATTTCAGACATTTTTTCGATAACAAGGTAGACCTTGTGGCCTAATTTTTCCCCAATTAGCGCTAATCGGATATATTCACGGTCTTTATATCCATTACAGACAATAACGGTTTGTGTTTTGCCTGCATTCGCTAAAACTGCCATTAACTCCGCTTTTGAGCCAGCTTCAAGCCCTAACGGCTCCCCTGAATTCACTAGCGATTCAATCACTCGACGTTGCTGGTTAACTTTTATTGGATAAACCAGAAAGTAATCGCCTTTATAGCCATAAGACTCACGTGCGCGTCTAAATGCTGCGTTTATTGAACGTAAACGATGCTGTAAGATTTGCGGGAAACAAAACAGTGCAGGTAAGCGTAAATGCTCCTGCTCTTCTTTCACTTGATAAACAAGGTCAGCTAAATCAACAAAGGTATCAGGGTTCTCAGGATTCGGGCAAACACAGACATTTCCGCGCTCATTCACCTGATAGTAACCACCACCCCAATACGCGATGTTGTACGTCTGACGCATTTTGCGAGCGATATTATCATTCATAATAAACTCCTTTATGGAGGGGTGAGTGACGCGTTCTCCTTCCTGATGTATGTCAGTGAAGACATAACACTGCAAGGCAGTTATGTTGGGGAAACGGCAATACTCAGATTTTAATAAAAAGTGCTTAGAACTTCTAAACAGTGACAATATACGACCTTAAGCTGACAGATTAATGACTCAGCCTCGAAGGTGTATTAAAGATGTGACGGTAACTTCGTGATGAAGTAAAGAATGACAGGAAAGTAAATGCCAAAGTCACGCGGCGGTCCGCATATGACGGTTGGATACTGTTATTCAGTAGATTATGGATCATTACCCATTAACCCCCAATATAACTGTTTACCCTTTTTAAATTTCAATGTGGTAGCACTATTTTGGCAGGTTGACCTGTTGATTTAAGCTATATCACTTTGTTTTTTATTGAAATTCAAAAGCTTATAAACATTCCTGATAGATAGCAGTCATTTTATATTATCCTGCTGGTATATAACGGGAAATAACAACCATCCGTTACGGTCGCAGTTTATACATCTATTACGCTCAAAAAGCAAAACCAAAATGACTAAATTGCGATAAAACTTTACCTATTGCTGTTTTATGTCTCTATTCGTTTTTTGTATAAATACAGGTAGAAATTTTTACTGTATGGGACTAAAATAGCCGTCTAGATGTTAAAACATCCAATTATAAATTTGCGAATTCTTAAGGTATTAATCTCATGGCTACACATCTCTTTACTTCTGAGTCTGTATCAGAAGGGCATCCAGATAAAATTGCTGATCAAATCTCTGACGCAGTACTTGATGCTATTCTGGAACAAGACCCGAAAGCTCGCGTTGCCTGCGAAACCTACGTCAAAACAGGTATGGTAATGGTCGGGGGAGAAATCACCACCAGCGCTTGGGTTGATATTGAAGAAATCACGCGCAAAACTGTTCGCGAAATTGGCTATACCAGTTCCGAAATGGGCTTCGATGCCAATTCATGTGCCGTTTTAAGTGCGATCGGTAAACAGTCGCCCGATATCAACCAAGGTGTTGACCGTGTAGACCCATCAGAACAAGGCGCGGGTGACCAAGGCCTAATGTTTGGTTATGCAACCAACGAAACTGATGTATTAATGCCTGCTCCTATTACTTATGCACACCGCTTAGTGCAGCGCCAAGCAGATGTTCGTAAAAATGGCATATTGCCATGGTTACGCCCAGACGCGAAAAGTCAGGTTACTTTCCAATACGATAACAATAAAATTGTGGGTATTGATGCCGTTGTTTTATCTACTCAACATTCTGAAGATATTCAACAAAAAGACCTGCATGAAGCCGTGATGGAAGAAATCATCAAGCCAGTTCTACCTGCAGAATGGTTATCAAAAGAGACAAAATATTTTATTAACCCAACGGGCCGTTTTGTTATCGGTGGGCCGATGGGTGACTGTGGATTAACTGGCCGTAAAATCATTGTAGATACCTACGGTGGTATGGCTCGCCATGGTGGTGGGGCATTCTCTGGTAAAGACCCATCAAAAGTTGACCGTTCAGCTGCCTATGCAGCACGTTACGTGGCAAAAAATATTGTCGCAGCAGGCCTTGCGGACCGTTGTGAAATCCAAGTTTCTTATGCTATCGGCGTCGCGGAACCTACCTCGATTATGGTAGAAACGTTCGGTACCGGTAAAGTTGATGAGTCGCTGTTAATCCAATTAGTTCGTGAATTCTTTGACTTACGTCCTTACGGCTTAATCAAGATGCTTGATTTATTACACCCTATTTACCAACAAACTGCTTCATATGGCCATTTTGGTCGTTCTCAGTTCCCTTGGGAAAAAACGGATAAAGCTGAAGCATTACGTGCCGCTGCGGGCTTGTAATTACTTTAGTCTATAAATTACATACAAAAACCCATCATTTGATGGGTTTTTTATTGTTCATAATTCGTGATTAATTTTTTTGCGTAAACTGGAAAATAGCCATTCCAGCAACCATCGCTAATGTAAATATTATTCCTTGTATTATTCCCATTCCTGTTAATAATAATGCAGGTCCGGGGCAGATCCCGGCGAGCCCCCACCCAACACCAAATAACACGCTTCCAGTGACTAGTTTTTTATCAATCGTTTGATTGGTTGGGATTTGTAGTGGGCAATTCAGCACACTAACAGAGCGTTTTTTGACCCATAAAAAAGTTATTCCACTAATTACCATTCCAACAGCCATCGTAATTAATAAAGAAGGATCCCACGTCCCAGTAATATCTAAAAACGCTAAAATCTTTGCTGGATTTCCCATTCCAGCAATGACTAATCCTAGGCCAAATAATAGCCCTGAAATTAATGCGATAAGAATAGGCATTGCGTTATCTCCCTATCCCATAATGGTTGGCTAGTGCGACCGTCACAAAAGCAACGATCATAAAAAGCAATACTGCAACAATGGAACGACGGGACAACCTTGCCATACCACAGATCCCATGACCGCTAGTACAGCCACTTCCCAGCCGTGAGCCAAAGCCGACAAACAACCCAGCTAAAACTAAAATAGGTGTGCTGGTCGCAATGTTAACTTCGGGTGTATACGCCAACCAAGTAAATAACATTGGAGCGCTCATCAGGCCAATAATAAAAGCCACTTTCCATGCAGTATCCCCCTTAGTCGGTTTCAATAACCCGCCTAAGATACCGCTAATACCGGCTATTCGGCCGTTAAACACTAACAAAATAGCAGCGGCTAATCCAATCAACACGCCCCCCACTGCAGCAGATAATGGCGTAAAATTAGCCCAATCTATGGTCATTTCATTTCTCCTTCACGGGGCAATAAAGCTGATATAACATATTGAGCAGCGTAAATAATTTCTCATCTGCAATCGCATAGTAAATACGCTTCCCTTCTCGGCGCGTCATCACTAAACCTTCATTACGCAATACCGTTAATTGTTGGGAGAGTGTCGGTTGTAATATTCCTAGCTGCTCTTCTAACTCACTAACGCAAGTTTCACCCTGTGTTAATTGGCATAGTAAAATTAAACGATCTGGATTCCCTAGTGTTTTCAATAATGAAGCCGTTTCTGACGCGGCCTGCTTCATCGCTAACAGTTGCTGTTCAGAGTTATTATTGTCCATATGTTATTTCTAATTTACATTATATAAAAATACAATATATCTTTTGATATAATATATGTCAATTATTGCTTGTTTATATCCATTATCTTCACGTATCCTTTACCCCATGAAAACAATTCGTGTTCCACTCTTTTTACAGCAACAAGTCATGCGCACATTGCGCGAAAAACTCGTACTTGCAGAACATAAACTCGAACAGTCATTTTCAGAGCCAACGGTTAATTACAAACAACGGGGGACAACTGCAGGTAGTGCTTATTTAAAAGAATGGGAGATCCGCCTTAACCCCAGTTTACTCATCGAAAATACAGAGCAATTTATTGATGAGGTTGTGCCTCATGAATTAGCTCATTTGTTGGTTTTTCATATATTTGGGCGTAAGGGTATCGCACCACATGGCAAAGAATGGAAATGGATGATGCAACATGTACTGGAAGTCACGGCGAAACGAACACATAACTTTGCGGTTACAACAGTAAAAAGTAAAACATTTCGCTACCGCTGTGCCTGTGAAATGACCCATGAATTAACCATACGCCGTCATAACAAAGTGTTACGTGGTGAGAACCAATATTTATGTCGAAAATGTGGGGAAGTGTTAAAACAAGAAGAGATTTCTATCGCTGCGGCAGAAAATTAGTTTTTCTGCCGCATCAAGTTTGAGGTGTGCGCTTAAGCAAACTCCGTCATCACTAATTTTGCGATTTCAAAGTAGATAATTAAGCCAGTTCCATCAATAAAAGTCGCAATGAACGGTGCAGAAACAACTGCTGGGTCCACTTTTAACTTCTTCAATACCATTGGAATAATTGAAGAAACAACCGCACTCCACATTGTAATAGCCACGATGGTTAAGCTAACCACAATAGTGACCTCGTGGCCTACACCTAAAATCCACGCACGGATTAATGCAGCACCACCGATAGTCACCGCCACTAAAAATGAGGTAGAGACCTCTTTCTTCAAAACGGTACCAAGGTTACGTAAACTCACCTCGCCGAGCGCCATTGCACGAACTAATGTCGATGTAATTTGTGTTCCACTATTACCGCCTGTACCAATCAACAGTGGAATGAAAAACGCTAACGAAATCGCGGCTTCGAGTTGTTCTTCAAACGCTTTTAACACTGTTCCTGTATAGGCTTCGGCCACAAATAGCATCAATAACCAAACGACGCGTTTACGCCATAGAGTTACAGGGCTTGTCGTTAAGTAAGGCTCATCTAACGGGGTGGTCGCACCTTGTAACTGCGCATCAAGTGTATTCTCATCTTCAATCAATTCGGCGATATCTTGCGGACGCAAAACACCCATTAATTTGCCAAATTGCACCACAGGTATCATATCTAAACCACTATGGTTAATCAGGTCATAAACATCATGACGCGATTGTTCTGGGGCAACAGAAAAATAATTGTGTCGCATGATATCAGACACTAATAAATTTTCAGGTGAAGCTAATAATGATTTGACTGAAAGAATACCATTTAAATAATTGTCGTTGTCGACAACAAATAAATAGGTTGGAATTTGCTCGCCATCAAGATGCTCAATAAGATTTTGTTTCACGCAAGCTATTGAGTCTGCGACAGATACTGGCAAATATGATTGACTCATATAAGCACTTACTGTTGCATCATCAACTTTTGGTGATTGTGTATTATTGTCTTTGAGGCGTGCGCCTTTCATTGCGGATTGAGCAATAGCAACTGCTCCCGCTTTGTTCTGGGTAGTGAATGTCATTTTTTTAGTCCCTATTACTGTTGGTTACTCAAACAGTACTCACATAGGGGCGAAACCAGATGAGAGAATGCAAAAGCTATCTCTTCGTCTCGGTTTTAGCACTATACAACGTATCCTGACTTTAGCAGGAAGTTACATGGGGATATACCTTCGGTCGATATATCCTGTCCTGATCTTGGGCGTCTCTCGACGTCGTCAGATCAGTAACCTATGTTTGTATAGGAGCCTCGCCTAACGAGATACTGCACTTTGGATGCGGCGCGAATTATACCCACTGGTGAATTAATTGCCACCCTATATCTACGTTTTTTTACGCATGGAAAACTTATTGTTTAAGTTCCGTTTAAGTTCATATGAATTACATCTACATAATGTAATAAAATGTAACTAGCAATAAAATTAGATATTCAAATTAAAATAAATATATTTAGTGACTTCCCTACAACCAATTCTTTGATAAATCAAAGTAAGATCTGTAATATTATTTAACAAATCTTATCGATAATTAGTCAAAACTTATTCTTCCATTTACCTTATAATACAAAAATAACAACATAAAGGAGTACACCTAATTAAATATAAACAACACACCTTATAAGAGTATTCGCGATAACTAATGCTAACTGACGATTGGTTTTTTATATTAACAATGCGCAAATAAACAAATAATGAAATAATGAAATAAGAAAATACACTTACATCGCTATTTAAATCGATATTGTTATTGAAAAGCATTTTTTTAGATTGTTAATATTTAATATCAGGCATCAATTTAGTATTAAATATTACGGGAATTATCTTAGAATATTTTTTATTTTATTTAACAGTGAAAGTTTTATTATGGATAAAGTAATTGTTGGAATGTTAACGAATTTAACATTTCGCGTAAACGATGAAATCAAAATTGCAGCTATTTCAGCTTTAGGTGATTTTAAAGCAACGATTGAATACAATGATGCCATCATTCGGATCATAGAGTTATGTCAAGATCCAAACAAAGAAGTGGCTGTATCAGCAATTAATACGCTGAGTAAGCTATCTATTTATTTTCTACGTGGTTCACTACCAGAACATTAATTACACTCTCATTTTGAGTATTGTAAATAATGACTATGATCTATTTTATAATACTGTCCCATTAATAATCTAATGAGACAGTTTGCATATATTAAACTAATTTACGCTATTTCAGTGTTACCTTGTAATTGGCAGCTGCAAGCTAAAACATAACCTTCAGCGATTTCTGCTTCAGTTAATGTCATTGTACTTGTTGTTGTGTAATTCCCTGACAACACTTTTGTTTTACAGCTTCCACAAACCCCTGCTCGGCAAGCCGCTATAATCGGTTGTTTATTTTGCTCTAGTGCGGATAATAAAGTCGTTCCCACTGGGACTTTAAAATCAACCAATCGTTGGCGAATTTTCAACGTAAGAATATCTTCACTATCAACAATATCGGGTTCAGTAGAAAAACGCTCCATAAAGAAATGTTCAGCAGGAACACCTAAATTCGCAGCAAATTGCTGTGCATTTTTCATATAAGGCACAGGCCCACATGTCATTACAATTCGTGAATCAATATCGGGTACTAAAGCTTTCAATTTCTCTTCAGTTAAACGCCCTTGAGCAACATCGCCATTATCGGGAGTTTCTGGCATAACACACAATTGCAATCGTTCTGGGTATAGCCGAACCAACTTTTGCCACTCCTGCGCAAAAATAACTTGCTTATCGTCACGAACATTGAAAAGTACTTTTACATGAGAACTCGGGCGATTCACCATCAGCCAACGTGTCATTGACATAATCGGTGTCACACCACACCCAGCCGCTAACATCAAATACTGAGTATTTTTTAGATTAGCACACGTGAATTCCCCTTGTGCTTCAGAAAGCCAAAGATAGTCGCCCTCTTTAACCGAACGTGTTAGCCAATTTGACCCTTGACCATCATCTAACCGCCTGACAGTAATGGATATAAATCGACTTTGTCCCGGTGATGATGAAAGAGTGTAAGCACGCATGACATCATCACTATTTTTAATACTCACCAAGGCATATTGACCTGGCGAATACGTATAAAAATCATGATTGATAAGGTTGATTGTCCAGACATCCGGTGTTTCTTGGATAATCGAATGAACTTGCATTCTATTTGGACATAAACTGCTTGGCATGGTCATCGCGCTACTCCTTTAAAGGGGGGTCGCTGCCCCCGTCTTTCACATCGTTTTTAAGCTTTTTCTATCGTTTTATTGATCATGCAGGTAAGATTTCTGCCAGATCTTGCTCAACCGTCGTAATACTACGCATGCCAAACTTCTCGTTTAACACATTTAATAAGTTTTCAGTTAAGAAACCCGGTGCTGTTGGGCCGGTGTAAATATTTTTTACACCCAACGCTAATAATGTTAAAAGGATGACAATCGCTTTTTGCTCAAACCAAGACAGGATCAAACTCAATGGCAAATCATTAATACCGCAACCAAGTTTTTCTGATAGATTCACCGCAAGCATAATTGCAGAGTACGCATCGTTACATTGTCCCACATCCAGTAGGCGTGGCAGCCCTTCTAATGTACCGAAATCTAATTTGTTAAAACGATACTTACCACAAGCAAGTGTCAGGATTAAGCAATCTTCAGGCACACTACGCGCAAAATCTGTGTAATAGCTACGCTCACCACGGCTACCATCACAACCACCGACAAGGAATACGTGACGCAATTTTTTCTGTGAAACTAAATCAATCACCGCATCTGCCGCACCTAACAGTGTTTGGCGACCAAAACCAACGGTAATTTTGTGCTCGATTTCGGTGTACGGGAAACCAGTAAGTGACTGCGCCTGAGCGATCATTGCAGAAAAATCATCGCCCACTAAATGTTTTGCCCCCGGCCAACCCACAATACTACGCGTCCAGATACGGTCTTTATAATCACCAACATCAGGATCAATGATACAGTTGGATGTCATCAAGATAGACCCAGGGAATTTTGCAAATTCCACTTGCTGATTTTGCCAACCACTACCATAGTTACCGACTAAATGAGGGTATTTTTTCAGTTCTGGGTAACCATGTGCTGGCAACATTTCTCCGTGGGTATAAATATTGATACCCATACCTTCGGTTTGTTCTAACAACATTTTTAAGTCTTTCAGGTCATGGCCTGAAATCAAAATACATTTCCCTGCAACTGGGCGAACGTTAACTTCCGTTGGTGTTGGGTGACCAAATTCGCTCGTTTCACCTGCATCCAGAATTTCCATAATTTTGAAATTCATCAAACCAATTGCCATGGCATTATCAAGCAGCTCACTCATATCAGATGGCAATGTTCCAAGCCAAGCCATAATTTCATGATATTGCCCATAAACATCATTATCATACTGGCCTAACACATGGGCGTGTTCCATATAGGCAGCTGCACCTTTTAAGCCATACAGACATAACATACGTAAACCGTGAATGTCTTCACCGACTTCAGCTTTATCAATATCTAATGAAAATTGAGCCGCTTGTTCCTGCAAAGTTGGAATATCTGTCCCATTTAATTGCAAATTAATTAATGGGTGATTAAAAGCCACTGCGCTATTCACGGATAAGCAATGTTTAATTAATTTATCACGTAAATAAATAGCTTCACGGGCATAACCAATAATACGCTCTGAATCAAAGTTGACGTTGGTTAAGGTAGAGAAAAATGCGCGTGGAGCAAAACTATCAATATCATGGTCGATTATGCCCAGTGAGCGGGCAGTGACTGCGCTTGCAGATAAGCTTTGCAATACAGCAACTAATAAATCTTGTAGGTCAGATGTTTCTGCTGTTTTACCGCACATACCCTGCGCGTATGCACAGCCATTACCAGCTGGAGTTCTAATTGTTTGTTCACATTGCACACAGTACATGTTATTAGCCTCTTAAAGTTGCATTTTAAATACAACATTAAGACTACGCTCTTTATTAGAATAAAAAAGCGGAATTATTCGTTATTTCACTGTTTATTGATCTATATTAATATTCGTTGCAAATGAGAACTATTAACGATATTAAAAGTATGCTATTCGTGCTTCTTAGTTTTATTTTTCACCTTTCTTGCTTAAATCCCCTATTTTGCATTTTATTTTATTCCTGATAACGTTCTTACGATAACTCTTGTTATACTTACCTATAAGTGTTTGTTATTCCATCGTATAAAGAGAATCCAATAAAGATGAGCCAAGTAAATTCAGTAAGTAAATCTATGATGAAAAATCGATTGCGGATTTTTAAACGGTTAAAAGAATCAGATAAAACACCTTTAAAGATCTTACTACTCGCTGCACTGATTGGTGCAGCAGTCGGCCTCATCGGTTCTCTATTTGAAATAGGAACAACTTGGATTAGTAACTATCGCGTTCAATCGGTGAGTGAATGGGTTGCCCCAAAATGGCTAATGGTTGTTGGGATGTTTTTTATCTCGGCACTTCTTGCCATGTTAGGTTACTACCTGGTTAAACGGTTCTCTCCTGAGTCAGGTGGCTCTGGGATCCCAGAAATTGAAGGCGCATTACAGGATTTACGCCCTGTAAGGTGGTGGAGAGTCATTCCCGTTAAGTTTATTGGTGGATTAGGGACATTGGGCTCAGGTATGGTATTAGGACGAGAAGGGCCAACCGTACAACTTGGTGCGAACCTGAGCCAAATGTTCTATGATTTATTTCGTTTAAAAGATAATGAGTCACGCCACACCTTGCTTGCCTCTGGTGCAGCGGCAGGTTTATCCACGGCATTTAATGCCCCTTTAGCCGGTATTTTATTTATTATTGAAGAAATGCGCCCACAATTTAAATACAGTTTAATTTCAATCAAAGCGGTATTTATTGGTGTTGTTACTTCCACTATTGTCTATCGGTTAATTAATGGAGAAGCTATTGTATTAAATATCGGCCAATTTTCTTCTGCACCGATGAATACTTTATGGCTTTATTTAATTTTAGGATTAATGTTTGGTGTTATCGGTATCTGTTTTAATGGTTTTTTATTGTACCTACAAAGTAAATTTTTAGCATTTTACCAAAATAAAATTTCTCGCTTTGTCTTCATGGGCGGGTTAATTGGTGGTGGCTGTGGTGCAATTGGTGTTTACCTACCTGAAATTGTTGGTGGGGGTTATTCAGTGATCCACCAGATGGTTGCAGGCCAATTCACCATCACATTGTTATTCATATTTTTTGCTTTACGGTTTTTAACTTCAACGATCAGCTTTAGCTCAGGGGCTCCAGGGGGCATTTTTTCCCCTTTACTTGCCCTTGGAACCTTATTTGGTGGTGTTTTTGGTTATGCTGCCCTCGAAATATTCCCTAATTACCAAATTGAAGTGGGAACTTTCGCTATTGCTGGTATGGGTGCTTTATTTGCCGCAACAGTCAGAGCCCCATTAACTGGTATAGTTTTAGTTTTAGAAATGACAAATAACTACCAGTTAATCTTACCGATGATTATTACCTGCATTGGCGCCACAATGGTGGCTCAATTTTTAGGAGGCAAACCGCTTTACTCTGTATTGTTGGAAAAAACTTTAGCGCGTAGCGAAAAAGAAACAGCGAATACCGTTGCTAACAAACCTTAAAAATAAAAAGAGTTGCCGTTGGTGGCAACTCTTTTTGAAGATAATGAATTCTAGTTTATTTCTTCTTCGCAATGAGTGTCGCGAAGTTTAATTTTATACGATTACCTTGTGGATCCGTGCGGTGTAAGTGCCCAGGGTTTTCATTATATTTCAAAATATCCCAATCTTTATAATACCCTTCTAACTCCCCAGGTTTTAAGAAGCATTTAAATGGCACTAAATCCAGTGGCGCATCTGGTGTTTCAACGGCACATACAATAACGTTAATTCCTCCTGTTAATGTATGTTCTTGCATATTGGTGATCACATTTGCAATTTTTTCTCTTTGCAAGAACATCAATACAACAGTGGAAATAATAAGTTCATAATCCTCTTGTATCTGGTGACTATTGATGTCGTAAACCGCTGTATGAATATTTTCAACTCCGGCTTGTTTTTTAACAAAGTCAATAGCTTGGATATGTTGAGGGTTGATATCTACCGAGGTCACGTCGTACCCCTGCAAGGCAAGATAAAAACTATTGCGACCCCGCCCTGAACCTAAATCCAATGTTTTACATGGCTTACTGAGGTGATTCTCACACAAATAACGCACTTCTGAATGGGGGATCGTTAACCCGTGCTCTTTATAAAATTTCAGTTCTGATTTGCATAAAAAAGCGAGCTGGCATTCCATATCATCACTACACGCGGAAATACGGTGCCAAACTTGAGGTTCGATAATAGGCGGCTGGTTATGAATATCAAAGGTAAAGTGTTGCTCGCTGCCATCTTCATTAAAAATGATAAAGTCTAAAGAGCCTTTTAGCACTTTCAACTGTGCGTATGTATCCTCTTTTGTATTATGGCGCTCTTGGAACATTAACGGTAAGGACGTTTTATTCCAAACTGGCATAGTTTTGTAACACACGAGATCATTCATATCATCACCACCAATAAGTTGCATTTTAAATACATCTTATACCGTTAGTTTGCTATCTGCAAAACATTCATGAATAAACTATCAAAGACTTGATTCATATCAACCCCCTAAAGGTGAAGGAGGCTGATATGCTTTATAAGTGATATTAATAACTTAATTGTTCCGCACTTAACCCTAAGAATTCAAAAGGTTTTGAAACTACATAATTGTTGGTCGCATCCCCTGAATAGATATGGCTCTGCTCTTCACCAAGATCCAATTTTTTCACTTTTCCCGTTTCAGCCGAGAAGTCAATTTTGGCTAAATCAGTCCAAAAAATATTTGGCGTTAATGCCGATTCAAAAAAGTAAAGCTGGCGTTTATGGTCAACCAATGTTCGCCAACGTGTTGATGAGATTTCAGGCGAGCTTTCGGACGTCAATCCGTAAGGAACTGACACATTACGTACCACACTGAAAACACTAGCTACCGCTTTATTAGGTGTTGTTTTTTGAGGGATTGCATTAATATAAAACTGAGCGCGAGCATATCTATCAGCAGAACGATTAGTCCCCGGCAACATGACAGTGCCACCAATACCTTGCCAATATTCCTGCATTGCTAATTGCTTTTCATAAGCCGGTGAGTTAGTCATCACTTGATATTTGCGGCCATGATGAATGACCTGCTTACCATCAATATATTCAATAATTGCGCTATCGCCACTCGCATCTGATAATGACAAATGCAACGTTGCTAATCTATCTTGTCCCGGGACATTATCCGTTGCGACGACAAGTGGATTTTTTTCTAGGTCAGCGACCGCCTCTTCAACTGTCGCATAATTATCTAGAACATATTGCGCCCATAAAGATATCGACAATGCCGGTTGCTTGTTATCGAGTTGAGGGTATTTTGATTCCGCAAGCCACAGTAAATTAGCAACAAGGCCTTCCTCGTTTACGCCATCAGTCGTTGAAATGTCATAACCCGAGGCTATCACACTACCGTATTTTGATTTCCATTTTAAAGAGTTAGGCCCTGCAATACCGTCACGCTCCATGCCTCGAGGAAAGATCCATAGATTAGTACCGATATCATATTTCCAATCCATTGTTCTTCCGGTCATTATTTGTTCATTTTCACCTAAATAAACAACTCGAGTACAAGCTTGGCTTACTGTAATCGGCATTGATATCGCTGCAGTTGCGGCCAGTGCTACGATACTTTTTTTAATAAATTGCATGCCATCTCCAAAATAGTCAAAAATAAATTTACATAATAAGCATACTACATAAATACGAACTATTTATGCTCAAAAGAACAATGTATTAAAAATAACTTCGATTAACACAATGAAATATAATACTTAATGACACAAAATGGCACCCACATTACCCCGTGCCATTTTGCTAAAAAGAGTTAATTGTTTACTGATGAAAATAAAGAACGCAACAATGCGGCCTTCTTCGGATTATCTGGAATAGATAATATTTCATCATAAAAACTGATAGAAATACGGCAAGCTAATGCAGGAGACTTTTTCCCTGCCTCTAAATTCCCGAGGATTGCAGTATCTGCACCATACTTTGCAGAAAGCCCGCTAGCGAGTTGCGTTAACTCATCCGAATACTCTTTCGGGGACATCAATGCCTGTTTAACACCAGCCTCACTTGAAATTAAGAGTTCATTGGTTGCCTGAATTTGTTTCAACAAAACAGATTGGCTTTTCTGCGGAGGAATAATTTCTGCAGTTTCCCTTAGGTGCGGAAATAATGAATAAAAACATGTTTTCCCTGTTGGATCTTCTTCCAATAAGATTTTCAAGTAATCATTCACTCTGCTAGTAAAATTAATCACGGAATCATCAGAGGCATATTCCATTCGTTCGAGTACTAACTTCATGACATTGCCAACAACCTGATCAAATAGTTGACGGCGTAAATCTTCATTAGTTGGGTCGTATTGTGTAATTAGGTGCTCAAAGCTTTGATAGGTTTCAGGGCTTATTTTCCTAACCGTCGCGATAACCGGCAGTTCTTTTTCAACTTGAGCAAGTGCTTCTGAATGAATGGCACTGTTATTTTCTGTAGATAACACATTGTTATCTTTGCTTAGCCAATAAAAACCGAATGCAAATGCAATAAAAATAATACTAACAATTAATGCGGTTTTACGTGAGTTATTTGTATTCAAAGTTACCCTGCCTTTTCTTGGTAAAACGGTTCCCCACAAACACTTTCAAGCTGATTATATATTGCAAAACTAATGCATATAATGTCATGGCATCTAAAAACGCTAATCTTCGCGTATCTAGAGTGTTACTCCATGAATTGACCTATAAAAAGTGATAATGTTTATTTTAGCTTGTATCAAAGTCATCTAGCTATAGGAATAAGGGAAATTGCGAGGTTAAGACGAGGGAATTTGCCACAAAGAGGCAATTAATAATACGTTGGATATAAAAAACCTTCAGGCCTCAAGAGCCCGAAGGTTTTTTATGGCAAAAATCTTATTTAACTTGAACACCTTCAACTGAAATCAACAATTCTGCTTCTTGAGATTTAGGGCCCAAATCAGATTTGATGTTAAATTCTTTCAGTTTGATATTACCTTGAGCTTCAAAGCCTGCACGGTATCCACCCCAAGGGTCTTTACCTTCACCCATTAATTTAGCATCTAAGGTAATTGGTTTCGTGACTCCATTTAATGTGAAATCACCGGTAATTTTGTAAACATCACCGTCTTTCTTCACTTCTGTTGAAACGAATTTCGCTTCAGGGAATTTTGCTGCATTTAAGAAATCACCACCGCGTAAATGTTTATCACGCTCTGCATGGTTAGTATCAATGCTGCCAGTCTTGATAGTCACTTCAACTTTATCTTTTGATGGATCTTTTGCATCATAAGTAAAAGTCCCATCAAAGTCTTTAAAGCTACCATATACCCAGCTATAGCCTAAATGCTGAATACGAAATTCAATAAACGCGTGTTGGCCTTGCTTATCAAATTGGTAAGTTTCTGCTAATGCTGAACCAGCCGTTAAAAAAAGTGCACCAGTAGCCAGACCAAGAACCGTTTTCTTCAACATAATTATCTCCACGTTACTTATCGGGGTTAAAACCCAACATTCTTTTTAATGTAATATCACGATCAAAAAAGTGATGTTTAAAAGCTGCAAAAGCATGCAACACTGATAATAAAACCACTGCCCAAGCTAAATATAAATGGACCTCACCTGCGGTATCCGCTTGTGTTGCAGCACCCGTAAATAGTGCAGGCACATCAAACCAACCAAATACACTGATAGGCTGCCCATCAGCGGTTGAGATTAAGTAACCGCTGATCAAAATACTGAATAAAATAATATAAATCAGAATTTGAACAATAATAGAGCTAGCTTTCGTTAATTTACTGTAGCTTTCTAATGGCTTCGGCGGCGGTGAAATAAATCGCCAAATCACACGAAATGCCATAACAATAAATAATAATATTCCTATACTTTTATGTATCTCAGGAGCTTGGTGATACCAACTATCATAATAGCCTAGTGTCACCATCCATAAACCTAAAGCGAACATTCCATATACGACAATTGCGACCAGCCAATGTACGAGCAAAGAGATATGCCCATAGCGGCTTGCATTATTTTTCCATTGCATGATAAAAACCATTTCAAGAAGAAGGTAATATTTTATTAACTAAGCCGTAATAATCATAAGGTGAAATTAATTTTATTCCTATCCCAAAGTTAAACAAATATTTTGTTGAAGATATTCAAATACGATCAACATAATGAAAAATAGATTACTATTTGATTTTGTCCAGTTTTCATTATAAAAGTTAAATAAAGTTTCTTCCACTTTTGTAAATGGTCGTAACTAAATACTTAGCTAATTATTTATTAATTCCAATTAAATCTAACTTATACTTAATAGATATACGTTATTATCGACAAAATAACGTTTGTAGCTCGGCCTTTTCCACCATAAATTGGTATCCTTTCATTTAACATTGTGAATCGACTAACAGGTTAAATACTATGTATAAACTTTGGATAGCGAATAAAAATTATTCTTCATGGTCACTGCGCCCGTGGGTTTTATTAAAGGTATTACAAATCCCGTTTGAAGAAAATGTGTGTTTATTTGAAAATGGCAAAAATAGCCATGAAAAATTCAGTCGTTTTTCTCCTACCGGTTTAGTTCCTTGTTTAATCGATGAAAAACAAACAGTATGGGATTCTTTAGCCATTTGCGAATATGTTGCAGAAGATTATCCACAAGTCTGGCCAAAAGAGCGAAAAGCCAGAGCGTGGGCGCGTAGTGCAAGTGCAGAAATGCATTCCGGTTTTGGTACCTTGCGCCAGCAATGTCCAATGAATGGCGCTCATCATTCACCTCTTGATAATATTTCAATTGAATTACAAACTGACTTAAACCGATTGCAGACATTATGGCAAGATGGCTTGAACCAATTTGGTGGTCCTTGGCTTGCAGGCCGCGAATTTACGGCTGTTGATGCCTTTTTTGCACCCGTTGCCTTCCGAATTCGTAGTTATCACTTACCGGTAAGCCCAGCAGCTAAACAATGGGTTGACCGAATTTTAGTTTTACCCGCAATGAAAGAGTGGCATGAAGCCGGCTTACAAGAACCAAATATTGAGCATTGAAATGGACGAATAAGGAGGCATTATGTGCCTCCTTATTATTTGATGAGAAAAAAATCACCTGCTCGAACATCAAAATTAATATTTAACCAGTTTGCTGGCAATTCAAGCCACGTTTGGTTGTTTAGCAGGCAAATCGCTGCCTATAACTTTTCATCCCAAGGGTCTGACGTCATCACATCGCCAAGTGGTGTATGTAATGTAACTTGTTCATTTTTAAACCACTCTGCTAATGAAAACCCTCCTTTCGGGGTTTCGATATGAATATCGATTGGACAATATGGCGTATTAGCCTTAATAGCAAACTCAGCAAAATCTTCTTTTTCTTGAGGGTGTGGACAGCGAATGACCACATCAAGGTCGCAGTCTGACAGCATACTTTGAATATCTGTCGCTAATGTGTAGGCACAACTGCCTGCAACCCCCCAATGCCAAGGCCATTTAGTTTGTGAAATTATCCATAGAACTTGAACTGGTGGTAATGCAATAAACATAGAACGTTGTAATTCAACAGAATTAGCAACCAATGACTCAATATTCATAATGTGCGTGATCGCCGATTTTTCAATCTGAGTTGTCACTCGTTGATGCGGTTTTATGCCTCGGATAGCAACTGTGAGTTTATTATTTTCTGCTTTATCTCGATAAACGGTCAGAGGGAGTTTATTGTTCCACTGTGAGGCGACCCATTCTGGAAGTGTATCTAGCGCAACGTCTTCATTATTACCAACCCAAACAAAATCATGCGGATTAATTATTTGCATTTTATTACCTTTATGATTGCTACGACTGCTCTTCCCTATTATGCCTTTTTTGTCACATAAAAACAGAATATCGCACCCAACAATTTTACTAATGTCATTTAGTGGTTGCTTGTCATAAATACTGAGTTATCACCTTGAAATACCATGCCACATATTATTTAATTACCTTATTAATTAACAAGTTAGATATCTTTTTATGAGCATCGCATTATGAGAACGTTTCCCGCTATCCACGATGGCATTATTTTTACCAGTTGTATGTTTTTTAGTGCCGCAACCGCTTTTGTGATTTTAGATGCACAAGCCGCAATGTGGGCAACGTTCTCTACACTGTACTCATTCAATTTATTTAATGCGGCAAAAGAATATAAAAACTATGCCTACACGGCTGGTTGTTTGTTAATGATTTTAGTGGCTATTTTTATTGGTGATACCTTACGTCTCGGTACTGCATATTATATTTACCTCGCCATTTTTTCGTTCATTTATTACCAATTGTATGGCACGGATCCCGCGATGGATTTAACCATGAAATTTATGATTATTATGTCGACAATTGGGACCATTTTACCGGATATATCCAAGAGCTTAGCGCTGGGTTTTATTATTGGTAGTGGGGTCACATTAATTACGTATTATATCCTTAGCCATAAAATGACTCGTCACAGTGTAATTACGAGTGCTTTGGTTGAACAAAATTTGTTTACGCTAAGAAAAAATATTATTCCACGTTCAATGATTTATACTTTTGGGCTATTACTCACACTTGCCATACCACGCAGCATAGATTTAGGCCACTTTTATTGGACATTACTGACCTTCGTTTTTGTATTGAATCCAAAATCACAAAGTATCGTTAAAATTACTTTGCAGAGGGTCTTAGGCAGCCTTATTTCTGTCTTATTACTGTATTTTTTGTTTAATCTACCATTTATGCCATACATCGGTTTAATTGCGGTCGTGGTGTTTGCCTTTCTAATGCCGATGAGTTTTCATCACGGATATACGTTTATGACATTTGTTGTGACAAGCTTAATTTTGTCTATTCTTGAGCTCGTTATATATTGGCGCCATCCTACTTATGAACTCTTGTTTGACCGCGTCCTTGAAACTGCCTTAGGGGGATCTATCGCCATTATGACGAGTATTATTTTAAAGTTATTTAGAGAAACGAAATAAATTCAAGTATATTCCCCAATCAGAACGTCTGTTCTATACTCAAAAAAGAATAAATTGGAGAAAGCATACGTCCTAAAACCTAGCCCTATCAGTATCATTATTCTTGAGTGCAATATTCGAGCAAAGGGGAACTGAAGATGAAAATATCAATTATTGGCGCAACAGGTTTTGTCGGCAAAGCATTAGTCGCTGAAGCGTTACTTCGGCACCACCAAGTGACGGCGATTTCCCGCCATAGCAATCAATTATCTCAACATGCTCACTTAATCACTGCTGTAGGTGATATTACCGATATTCCATGGTTAACTTCTCGGCTTAAAGGACAGGATGTCGTCATCAGCGCGTTTAATGGCGGCTGGCAAAATCCGAATTTGTATCAAGATACCGTGGCTGGTAACCAAGCCATTTTGCACGCGGTACAAAAGTCGAAGGTAAAACGGTTTATCGTCATAGGTGGTGCAGGTAGCCTTAAAATCGCCCCCAACGTTGATCTCATTGACTCCCCTGAATTCCCCGCTGAAATTAAACCTGGAGCCCAAGCAATGCGGGAGTTTAAAAACCAGTTACAATCCATCGATTCACTGGATTGGACCTACGCCTCCCCTGCGGCAATGCTTGAAGAAGGGGAAAGAACAGAAACCTTCCGTCTTGGTGGAAACCAGTTATTAATGAATGGTCATACTCCCGCTAAAATCTCAGTTGAAGACTTTGCGGTGGCTATTCTTGATGAAGTGAATAATTCTCAGTTTATTCGCCAACAATTTACCGCAGCATACTAAATTTTGACCGAAAAAAGCCGGTAAATATTTACCGGCAAAATAGATAACAGATTTGGTGTTTAACTTATTTTATTCACTTATCGCTGGCTTTCTTCGCAACTGACTTACTTTTCACGATGCTTAGCGGCATAGGTCTCACTATTTACCCAGTTATGGTCTTTTTCCCACGTAAATAACCATTTACGTGTTGGTCCGGCCATCACATTAAGGTAATAGTTATCATAGCCAGCCACTGTCGCCATTGGGTGGTACCCTTTTGGCACCATAACAACATCTTTGTTGTACACCGCCATACACTCATCTAACTCGCGGTCGTCAGTGTAAACACGCTGCATACAAAAACCTTGAGATGGATTTAACCGGTGATAATAAGTCTCTTCTAGATAAGTTTCATTGGGTTCATTATCAGTGTCATGTTTGTGGCTTGGATAAGAGCTGGTGCAGCCCTCATCGGTAAAGACTTCCACAACCAACAAGCTATCTGCCGCTTTATCATCCGGCAGAATGTTATGTACATAGCGCTTGTTGTAACCGTGGCCACGTTGCTCTGCACCAATATCATCCGGCCCGATTAAACGGGTTGGATAAGTGCCCTTTCCTTTGGCGCTGCAAACCGCCAGTTCAAGGTCAGTATCGGCGGTGACCTCAGCAAATTCTTGGGCTGTCACATACACTGCGTAAGGTTTTTTACGTTCGAAAGGATCCATACGGTCGCCAATATTTTCAAACGTTTGAGCAGGTGTTTTAATCGTCGCTTTACCTGCCACTAAAACTAAGCACATTTCATTTTCAGAAGCGGGTAAGGAAATAGACTCACCTTGCTTTAGTTCATACACATCAAAGTGAACATAACCCCAGTTAGCGATTTGTGGAGTGATATGCTGAGTACGCTTATGTGCATCTGGAGCATGATATTTCGACAATAATTTTGACATAACTTTCCTCTGACACTTTTTAGGTTCTAGATAGGTAATTCTTTTCAGTCAATAACCGTTTCATCAAGTAAATAATTCAGTTTGTGGCTAGGCGGCTAAGGTCGGTGAACGAAGCCAACAACGCCACAAACTGAAACATGACGACGATTTAGATCAAGCCCGCTTCTTTCGCTAACTTATGCAAATTATTGTAGCCTAGCGTTGCATACGTCAGCGGATGCGCAATTGCAGGGTCTTGCTCTGCTTCAACCACTAACCAACCATTTTCATATTGGCTATTTTTCAATACCTTAAACACTTCAGGGTAGTTAACGCAGCCATCACCAGGTACAGTGAATACACCCGCTAATACGGCATCTAAGAAGCTGGTTTTACGGTTTTTAACATCTTTTAGGACATCCGCACGAACATCTTTGCAGTGCACGTGATTAATGCGTTTTGCCCAGCGTTTCGCCACTTCAACAGGATCTGCGCCAGCAAAGGTCAAGTGACCAGTATCTAGCAATAAACCGACTTCATCACCCGTGTGCTTCATTAAGTTATCAACATCTTCAGCGGACTCGATCACAGTTCCCATATGGTGGTGATAGGCGATTTTAACCCCTTGAGATAAGGTATATTTCGCAAATTCAGTCAGCTTTTTACCGTATTCTTCCCATTGATCCGCAGGGAACAATGGACGCATATGAACCGGTTTGTTTTGGTCTCCATGAATGCAATGCGTCACTTCCGCGAAAACCATCACTTTAGCGCCTAAATCACGCAGTAACGCTAAGTGTTCTTGTACCGCTTCAATTTCTTCTTCCACACTGCGAGATAATAGTTCTCCCGAATACCAGCCTGAAACCAGTTGTAAGTCATGCTGTTTTAAAATCGGCCCTAGAATCTCCGCTTTACGTGGAAATTTATTACCTAATTCAAAACCAGCAAAACCTGCTTGACGGCCTTCAGTTAAACATGTTTCTAGAGATGTTTCTGCCCCTAAAGTGGGTAAATCATCATTCGTCCATGTCAACGGATTAATACCAAGTTGGATTGCCATGATGAAGCTCCTGTGTAGGTAAAAGTAATATTATTTACGCTGACGCCATAGGGCTATCAGGTTTAAGTAATTGGTTTTAATTTTCTGCACCAGCTCATCGTCATTGATTTCACCTTTCATCCACTCCAACGAAGGCTTACCAAATAAAGTACGACCAACGGCAAATCCTTTGACGATTGATTTCCCAGCGGCTGCATTGAAACCTGCTTGCAGTTCTGCTTGCGGTGCATCAAGCCCTAATAGCACAACACCACGGCAATATGGGTCACGTTCTTGAATTAATTGATCAACCGCATCCCAGTTTTCCGCTTGCAGTGGCGGTAATTTCCACCAATCTGGTTTGATACCTAAGTTATAGAAGCGTTTGATTGCGCGTAAATACAGCTCATCATTACGTTCCATATCCGCAGGCAATATCACTTCGAGTAGTAATTCATGCCCTGATTGGCAACAAGCGCTATACACTTCCTGAACTGTTTTTTCTTGCTCTAAGCGCAGTGGGTGGTTGTCTTCTGGATGGAAGAAGACCAAACATTTCACAATATGCTCTTTTGGCCAGCTAATCAGTTGAGAACCAATGTTTCCGTGCTCTAAACACAATGGTCTTGATGCAGGTAGCTCAATTGGACGGCCAATCCACCAGCCACGTCCAGTCACATCATTCAATACGTCTTGACCAAAGGTACTGTCGCAAAGTAGCCCAGCTTTACCTTGTAAATTCGCTTCTTCAGCCACTTCACTGCTGGCACGGAAAATCAATTTTTTCAGATAAGGGATACAGGAAATATCAACACCTGCATTACGAGCCATATCAACGAATTGAATACGATGGTCGAATGCCATAACACAAAGTTCATTCCATTGTGTACTCCGTGAAGTCACACGGTGTAGATGATTTAGCATTGGGTCGAGATCTGGGCGCGGTACTGCCGCAGCACGCTCAAGGTAATTATCTAACTCGATTTTTGTTGGCATTGCAGGCGCACAGCCATGGCGCGAAACCACTAAAGCCCCACAAGCATTCGCGTAGGCGCAGGCTTTTTCCCAACCATCACCGTTTAAATAACCACGCAGTAGACCAGACATAAATGCATCGCCAGCACCTAATACGTTAAGAACTTCAACTCGCACCCCATGAACCGTGATCCCTTCGTCCAACGTTTCTGGGATCGCCCCGCTGAATACGGAGCAGCCAAGAGAACCGCGTTTACACACCAGTTCCGCATCCGTTAATTGGCGAATGTTCTTGAGTGCTTGTACCGTATCCGTTGTCCCGCCAGCAATATGAAACTCTTCTTCTGTCCCGACAATCAAATCGAACATCGATAACACGTCTTGCAGTTGTTGCGTGACGCTATCGGAAGCAATAAAGCGCGTTTCACCATCACCCAGTGAGGTCAGCCCCCATAAGACAGGACGATAATCGATATCAATCGCTGTTTTGACGTTATTACGTTTAGCATATTCCAGTGCTTTCAATACTGCCGCACGCGTTTTCGGGTTCGATAAATGCGTTCCTGTAATTGCCAAACAGCGCGCAGATGCAATATATTCTTCAGTAAAGTCGTCAGGCGTAATTGCCATATCCGCGCAGTTATCACGATAGAAAATTAATGGGAAAGTATCCTGATCTTTAATCCCTAAGATAACTAATGCAGTTAATCTGTCTTTGTCCGTAATAAGATGGCTGGTATCACAGCCTACACGCTGCAATTCCTCACGTAAAAAGCGCCCCATGTGTTCATCCCCCACACGGGCAAGCATCGATGATTTCAACCCTTGTATTGCAGTGCCGAATGCAACGTTTCCTGAAGAGCCCCCTAAATATTTAGCAAACGAGCTCATATCTTCTAAACGAGAACCTATCTGTTGTCCGTACAGGTCAACGGCAATACGGCCCATACAGATAACATCTAACTTCTTCTGCTTATCCATTAATTACCCCTTAACTACAACAGAATTAATTGATTTCTTTTACTTTAACCCAGCGCTGCTCTTCATATGAGCGTTCAATGGCATCTAAAATACGCGAGACTTTCCAGCCTTCTTCAAAGTCAGGCCACATGGGTTTGCCTGTTGCAACACCATCAATTAAATCGCGTATTTCGACCGTTTTTTGATCATTAAAACCAATACCATGACCCGCAGCATTACAGAATGGTGCATAGTCTGGGTGCTCTGGTCCCACGAATATTGTTTTGAAACCTTGGCGGTTGCTTGGTTCATCATGGCGATAGAGCTTTAGCTCTGCCATTCTCTCTTGGGTGAAAGACAGCGTTCCTTTGGTACCTGTCACCACATAGGTCAGCCCCATTTTACGGCCTGCAGCAATACGGGATGTTTCGATAACCCCCATCGCACCACCGGCAAAGCGTACCATCGCATGGGCCTGATCTTCGTTTTCCACAGGAACCATCACCGATGACCCTGCTTTTTCTGGGCGCTGTTTAATCACGATATCCATATCACCGCAGACGGTTTCAATGTCTCCTACGAGGAATTGCGCCATATTAATAATATGTGCAGACAAATCCCCCAGCGCACCGAGCCCCGCTTTTGCTTTAAAACAGTGCCAGTGAATTGTCGCATTAGGGTCAGCCATATAGTCTTCATTATGAGTTCCATAAAAATGGATAACTTCGCCGATTTCACCATTAGCAATGATTTCTTTCGCAAGTTGCGAAGTGGGGTTTTTCATGTAGTTAAACCCTACTAAGGTTAAGACACCGGCCTTTTTAGCCGCTTCAACCATCTCCTTTGCATCTTCAGAATTAAGTGCTAATGGTTTCTCACAATAAACATGTTTTCCATGCTTGATAGCTTCCATTGCCATTTCTTTGTGCAGGAAATTAGGCGAACAAATATCCACTACATCAATATTTGGATCTGCAACTAATTTGCGCCAATCATCTGTAGCACGGTTAAAACCCATTTCCTGCGCTCGGGTTTGTGCTAGCTCAGGGGTAATTTCTGCAATCATTTCGCGAACCAATTTCCCCTGCAATGGAAAAACGGTTGGTGCTTGTGCATAAGCAATGGCATGAGCTCGCCCTATATAGCCAGTACCTATCATCCCGATACGGATCTCTTTCATCTGTTCTACCTCTCGCTCATTTCCTATAGTGCAATGGCTGGCCCAATATTCGTTCCAGATTTTATTTCAATAATCATGTTATACGGAACATTCATTTCACTTTCAATATTATTGGAAATATTAATTTCATTATGTGATCTAACGTTAACTTTTGATGTAATTAGTTAATTTATAAGAAAATAAACATTCAATTCAGAGGAGTAGAAAACAATAGAGGCGTAATAAAGCGGAATAAAATGAAATAGAATAACTAAAAATGAAATTTATTGAGTATGGGATCTGACAAAAATCCCATACTCCCTTAAAAATCAAAACTAACGATGAAGAATACTTAAAAACTCTTCTTTACTAGAGGTCAGAGACAATGCATTTGCAATAAATTCGTCACTGAAAATCAACGCTATTTCCCTAAGGACATCAATATGTTCCCTTGATTTTGCAATCACACCGATTGCGATAAACATCACATTGGTTCTATCCCATATAACACCATCAGGGAATTGAAAAATTTCAACACCAGTATGCAAGATAATATCATTAGCTGACTTAGGGAGATGTGGCAATGTGATGCCATTCCCCAAGAACGTTGATATTTGTTGTTCTCTTTCCGTTAGGAAATGGACACAATCTCTATCAACATAGCCTTTATTTTTACATTCCGTACCCACCATTTTTAATACTTCAGCTTTATTTCTTGCTTGGCAACCTAAATGCAAATTACTTGTGGTCAGTTGTTCTATCATATCCAACCCTCGATTAAGTTAATTAGGTATATTCACACCATCAATAATTAATAATTAATAATTACATTGATGAGAGTTCTTCTTCTAATTGTTCTAATGATTTGTTTGATGTTTCTGGCAATAACTTCACAACAAAAATGATAGCTAAGTAGTTTATTACCGCAAATATTAAGAATACTGGGCCTAAACCAAGTTCAGCTTGTAACACAGGGAATAAATAACTCACAATCGCATTCATAATCCACATAAAGAAGACCGAGATCCCCATGGATAACCCACGGATTTTAAGTGGAAATAGCTCTGCAAGTACCACCCAAGTTAAAAAGCCCATCGTTCCTTGCATAACCCCTACAAATACCGCGCCAAGTAACCAAATTAATGTGGCTTTAATATCCCCGGTTAAGAAGTAGTCTGCTGCTGCAATTAATAAATGTAACGATGCCATTAGTGCAAAACCACCAACTATCAGTGTTTTACGCTTAAATCTGTCGACAAGGAATAACACCCCTATCACCATACCACCGACAGAAAAAACACCATTTAATACGTTGAAAACTAAAGAGGTTTGCTCAGAAAAACCCGCTGTTTTGAGAATTTCTGTGCCATAATACATAATAACGTTAACCCCAGTCGTTTGCTGTAATGCCGCCCACACCATCCCAATTAATACCAATTTAAAAATCCAAGGCGTGTTAAAAATTAACGCTAAATTTTGTTTATTGGCATTCGGATGACGTTTAGCTTCCGCAGCTTCAACATCTAATAACGTCACGATATCTTCATATTCTTGAATTGCACGTTTTTCAGGACGAATTTGCTTCAGTATTTTCAAGGCTTCTTCACGACGGTTTTTACTCATTAACCAACGTGGGCTTTCAGGTGCTTTCCACATACCAAATAGCAGGCAAAATGCGGGGACTGCTTGTACCAATAGCATATAACGCCAGACATCAGGAAGGTGACCCCAAATAGAACCAATAATCGCATTAATCGCAAATGCCGCTAGCTGTCCGATAACAATAGCAACTTCATTTAGTCCAGTGAGTTTTCCCCGCATTTCAGTTGGGGCAACTTCAGAAATAAATGTCGGTGCCGTCACCGAGGCCCCACCAACAGCAAAGCCCAATATAAACCGTGCAATAAGAAGAACTTCAATATTTGGTGCAGCCGCAGATAAAAATGCCCCAAATAAAAACAGAAATGAGAGATAAAGCAAATAAGTACGGCGCCCAATAAAGTCAGCGATACGACCACCACAAACACTGCCTAATGCTGCCCCCACGAGCAGGACACTCATTACCAGCCCCTCCGTGGTTGGTGTTAAGCCCATGTTTTCTTTCAGTGATGAGAACGCACCATTAATGACGCCTGTATCATAACCAAATAATAATCCACCAAAGGTTGCAACTAAGGTTATTTGATGCAACCTTTTTCTCTGTTGTTGATTGAGATTCATGATTAATGACATATTATTACCTTATTATTTGAATCATTATGTCTTACCAAGAAACAATTTTTAAATATTTAAATAAATGCTCAATATTAAATAATGAAAGAGGTTTCTGGCACTCTATTTGAATCGCTACTTTGCTAGCTTTAGGCCTGATCTATCAATTTATTGAAAATCGTTTTCGCAAATATAAAACGACAAATACATCAGTTAAATTAAAGAAAGTAAGATTGTAAAAAGCTCCAATTAATCTCGGAATATTGAAAGCCCAAAGAGTATTAAATAAAATGTAAGGTCTATATTTTATATATTCATTTATAAATGAATATATTTTGTATTGCGGCCAAAAATAGATTCTTAACCGCAATTTTATAAACAAGCTAAATAGCATTCACCGTATGAATTACAATTTGACTTCTTTACCTGTTTTTAATGATTCCAGCGCTTTGTCTGCGAGATACAGAGCCAGTTCGCCATCAGTACCTGTCGTTTCAGACTCTGCACGGCCTGCTAAGATATCAACAAAATGCTGCCACTCTGCTTTGTATGCTTCATGGTAACGTTGCAAGAAGAAATACTCTGGCTTGGCGGATAAGCATCCAACTTCACTTAACAACGCAACACTATTCTCTTTAATATTACCAGCCGTTAATAAGCCTTTTTCACCATGTAATTCAATCCGTTGATCATAGCCATAACCCGAACGACGGCTGTTCGAGATGGTCGCCATCGCACCAGATGGGAATGTTAAGATAATAAACGCGGTATCAATATCACCTGCTTGCCCGATAGCAGGGTCAACAACATTGCTGCCTTGTGCGTAGACAGAGCAAGGCTCTTCGCCAATCATAAAACGCGCCATATCAAAATCATGAATCGTCATATCTCTGAACATACCACCCGATACTTTGACATAATCTGCCGGTGGTGGTGACGGATCACGAGACGTGATAATTAAAGATTCTGCTTTACCAATCGCACCTTGTTGGAATAAGTTTTTCAAGTGGCGAAATTGAGGATCATAACGACGGTTAAAACCAATAAACAATGGAACATTATGTTCTTTCACGCTTTTTAAACACTGCTTCACACGTTCAAGATCAAGGTGAACTGGTTTTTCGCAAAAAATCACTTTTTTATGTTTTGCTGCGAGTTCGATTAAATCAGCGTGTGTATCTGTGGCTGAAGCAATTAAAACACCCTGTACATTAGGGTCTTGCATCGCTTCTTCTGTTGTCTGTACTTTTGCTTGGTACTTTTCAGCCAAGGCAACCGCATTGGGTTGATAAGGATCGATGACAGAATAAAGTTGAGTTTCTTTATGGCCGGCAATATTAACAGCATGAACCTGTCCGATACGTCCTGCGCCGAATAGTGCTATATTGAACATTCAAATGCTCCTTGATACCTTAAATCCACTATTTGGATATTACGGAATATACCAAATAAAACGTTCATTTCAATTTATAATCTTTTGGAAATTATATTTTTGGGCTCTAGCTAACAAATGTTATATTAAAGTGTATTTTTAGTGTTATTTAGATCACAAATTGACAATGCAAGCGGCCACTATTTAACAATAAAGTCTGTGCTCCATGGCACATTAGTTTTCCAGTGACTCTTTTTTATTTCTTCATGCTTTAATAAATAAAACAATTATTTCAATAACATTGTTTTTAAACCATAAAAACCATAAAAAAACCCAGCTAAAGCTGGGTTAATAATCCAAATAATTCGATCTGTATGCCAGCAGCAGATGCGGGCTAGCCGTCTCCCATACAACTTAAAACATGGCTATGTAGAACGACAAGTGGTAACCACTCTGTAAATGAATACCAAAACAATCCCTACTAAATTTCCAGTAACAACCCTACGAGTAACATCTGACACGAAAAATATCCCTCGACGGCAAAACACCGTCGAGTTATTTCGATAATATAGAGCACTACCGCAATACCTTGATTAATAAAGACGAACTTTATGCTCAACCATCTCTTTAATTTTCTCAGCGGAAGCAACTATCTGTGGCTTTTTAGAAACTTGTGCTGTTCCTGTCCGCCACCATGCCTCATAACCATCGGTCATTGTTTTAGGAAGTACTTTAATATCAATCAATACACAGCCTGAATGGGACTTAGCATCTTCCAGTGCTGCAATCAATTGTTTCTCATCATGTACCCGATAACTTTTACAACCGTAGCTTTCCGCATTTTTAGCAAAATCCACCTTCACTAACGGCCCATCCATTAAGCCTGTCTGTGGGTTTCTATAGCGGTTTTCTGTGCCGAAACTCCCCATACCTTGACTCATTTGCAGGTTATTAATACAACCAAATCCTGCATTATCAAACAATAAGATGGTGATCTTAATATTTTCCTGAATCGCAGTTTGTAATTCACTGTGTAGCATCAAGTAAGAGCCGTCTCCGACCATCGCATAAACAGGTTGTTTCGGCGCAGCGATTTTAGCCCCAACTGCGGCGGCAATTTCGTACCCCATGCATGAATAACCATATTCAAGATGGTATGTATCTCGTTGTTTTGGTAACCAAATACGCTGTAGATCCCCCGGTAGTGAACCTGCGGCTCCTACAATAATTGCATCATCTTCCATGTATTGCTGCATTAAACCCAATACCCGAGTTTGAGCCAGTTCCGTACCTAATGTTTTACTATATTCGTCAAGTTTATCATCAAGCTGACCTGCAATTTCAGGTACAAAATCCAATGGTCGGTACTGAATACTAAACAAACGATCCAGTTCATTTTTCCATTGTTGCTTAGCCTGTTGGATTTCCATCCCCCACTGAGTTTGGTAATGGGAGTCTTTCATTTTTATATCAATCGCTTGCAAAGCTTCCTTCGCATCAGCAACCACTTTCAATGCATCCAACTTACTAGCATCAAACTCTGCAACATTGATATTTAAGAATTTAACATTTGGATGGCTAAACAACGACTTAGATGCGGTCGTAAAGTCAGTAAAACGGGTGCCAACACCAATGACTAGGTCCGCTTCTTTAGCCAACAAGTTTGCAGCTAGCCCACCTGTCGTCCCAATTCCCCCCATATTTAATGGGTGGCTGGCAATGATGGCACTTTTGCCTGCTTGAGTTTCGCCAAATGGAATGCCGTAATCTTCCGCAAATTGCAAAAAGGCATCATGCGCTTCGGAATAACGCACCCCACCACCACAGACCAGAAGGGGTTTTTTCTTACTGCGGATCAGACTCACCGCTTCTTCGATGCTTATCGTGGTTGGCGGTCGACGCTCAATACGATGGACTCGTTTTTCAAAAAAGTAGTCAGGGTAATCCCATGCTTCACCTTGCACATCTTGCGGTAAACAGACTGTTACAGCCCCTGCATCTGCTGGGTCAGTGAGTACTCGCATAGCATTGACCATCGCGGCCATCAGTTGCTCCGGCCGCGAGATCCGATCCCAATAACGTGAAACCGGACGAAAACAATCATTTGTGCTTATTGTTCCATCCCCATACTGTTCAACTTGCTGCAATACAGGATCGGGCTGGCGAGTCGCAAAAGTGTCTCCTGGTAGCAATAATAATGGGATACGATTGGCTGTCGCCGTGGCCGCAGCGGTGATCATATTCGCGGCACCTGGGCCAACAGAGGATGTAACCGCAAAAATTTGTTTACGTTTTTTTTGCTTTGCAAAGCCTGTCGCAATATGCGCCATGCCTTGCTCATTACACCCTTGATAAACGCGTAGATGACCAGGCGCTTCTTCAAGCGCCTGACCTAAACCCACAACATTACCATGGCCAAAAATCGTAAATACTCCCTGAATAAACGGATACTGCTCACCATCAACATCAATATATTGTTGGTTTAGAAATTTAACCAACGCTTGAGCTGTTGTCATTTTCTGCTTATTCATACGGGTCTCCGTTTATTCCATGGTTGGCATTGTGAAACTACTTTCATGGTGCTCTAAGCGAACACTGGCAGGCCAACGGCTCGTGACTGTTTTCATGCGAGTATAGAAGCGAACACCGTCATTTCCATGTACATTTAATGGGCCAAAAATAGACCGTTTCCACCCACCAAAGCTGTGGAATGCCATTGGGACTGGGATGGGTATGTTGATCCCGACCATTCCTGCTTGGACATTTTCTTGGAATTCACGAGCCGTTTCGCCATCACGAGTGAAAATAGCCGTTCCATTACCATATTCGTGTTGGTTAATCAGTTTCAAACCGGTTCCGAAGTCAGGGACACGTACCACCGCTAATACAGGCCCAAAAATTTCTTCTTTATAAATGTCCATTTCAGGGGTGACATTATCAAATAATGTTGGCCCTACAAAATACCCATTTTCGAAGCCTGTCACTTTAAAATCGCGACCATCGACCAATAATGTCGCGCCTTGCTTTTCACCGCTAGTAATATAGTCACAAATTTTAGCTTTATGCTGCGATGAAATAACCGGCCCCATATCATTTTCTTTGCCTTCCGTAATACCCGGGCCAACGGACATTTTAGCAATTTGACCTTTCAGGTTAGCAATGAGCGCATCTGCCGTTTCATCACCGACAGCTAAGACGACGGATAATGCCATACAACGTTCACCTGCCGCACCAAATGCCGCCCCCATGATAGCATTCGCTGCCTGCCCCATATCCGCATCAGGCATTAAGATACAATGGTTTTTCGCTCCACCGAGTGCTTGGCAACGTTTACCATGAGCGGATGCCGTCGTGTAAATATATTCAGCAATCGGCGTTGAGCCAACAAAACTAACAGCTTGAACTTCTGGTGCAGTTAAGAGCACATCAACGGATTCTTTGTCCCCTTGGACAACATTAAATACCCCATCAGGCAAACCCGCTTCTTTTAATAGCTTAGCTAGCGCTAACGCTAAAGAAGGGTCTTTTTCTGAAGGTTTTAAAACAAAGGTATTGCCTGTCGCAATAGCCACTGGGAACATCCACATAGGGACCATAGCGGGGAAATTAAATGGTGTAATTCCCGCACATACCCCCAGAGGTTGCATTAATGAGTGGCTATCAACCCCTGTCGCAACATTCGCAGAGTGTTCACCTTTTTGTAAATGAGGAATACCGCATGCAAATTCAACGACTTCCAATCCTCGGGTTAATTCTCCGACCGCATCAGAAAAAACTTTACCGTGTTCTCTTGAAATTAAACGTGCCAGTTCATCCATATTCTCTTCAAGCAACGCTTTAAATTTAAATAAAATCCGAGAACGTTTTAACGGGGAAAGTTTTGACCACTTAGGAAATGCTTTATGCGCAATCTCGATGGCTTTTTTTGTTTCATCCGCGCTACTCAGTGCCACCTGTGCAATTTGCTCACCCGTTGCCGGGTTGAATACCGGTGCAAAGCGCCCACTTTTGCTGGATACTATTTCACCACCAATGAAATTATGAATCTGTTCCATGTTGCCTCTCTTTAGCTGACAGAGTTACCTAGTTACTCAATGTATATGAAATATTTGTTTCATTTACAACTAAAATTGAAATAACATTCAGTTTATGTGATCTAGACAAAGTTTTTGTGAAATTTTTAATATCAACTAAAAGGTATCAATCTTAAACTCAAGAGCAGCACGTAGTTATTGGCCATCTAACCGTTGTATTGAGCAAAATAGCGCTTACTTTCAATCAGGAAAACAAGAGAACAAATCCATGTAAGCTGTTCAATTTATTATCCCAAATTCAAATTATTTCACGATCCTAAAAAAAGAAAATTTTTAAAGTTGAACTAAGTGTTTCAAAAAGATTCGACTAACGCTGTAAAACAACTACAATTAGAGCCAAATTCTGGAGGTTATATGTCAAGTGCATCAAATTTGAATGAGTTTCAAGAGCAAGTTCGCTCGCGATATGACGAATTAAGTAAACGGCTACAGCAAGTGGCGCGCTACGTATTGGACAATACAAATAGCGTCGCATTTGATACTGTCGCCGTCATTGCGAAAGAAGCTAATGTTCCGCCTTCGACGCTGATCCGTTTTGCAAATGCGTTTAATTTCAGTGGGTTTAATGAAATGAAACAATTGTTTCGCATGAACCTTGTTGAAGAAACCGCCAGCTACACAGATAGAGCACGTATGTTTCGTGAAATGGACGGTTCCCAAGAGCTGGGCGATGACCCATCACAGATTTTGAAAGAATTTGCGCATTCTAATGCCCAAGCTTTACAGCAAATGGCTGCGAGAACGCCTGCTGAAGATATCGAAAAAGCCGTATCGTTATTAGCGAATGCACAAAATATCTACATTATCGGTTTACGTCGTTCATTCAGCGTTGCAACCTATTTAAGTTACGCTCTTAGCCATTTAGAATGTCGCCCCGTACTCATTGATGGACTTGGCGGGATGTTCAAAGAGCAGATCAGCAGGATCAGCGAAAATGACGTCGTTATTTCAATCAGTTTCACACCTTACGCCTCAGAAACTGTCATGGTCAGCGAAAAAGCGGCCCAAGCAGGTGCACAACAAATCGTGATTACTGACAGCCAAATCAGCCCGTTGGCAAGTTTTAGTGATGTTTGTTTTGTGATCAAAGAAGCCCAAGTAGATGCATTTCGTTCTCAGTCAGCCACCTTATGTTTAGCACAATCACTAACCGTTGCATTAGCCTATCGTCAGGGTAGCAGCTTAGTCTAAGTTATACGGCTCTGTAATTAAACACCTCCATTAATTCAGAGCCTCTTCCAATCCTCTCCCTCATTAACATAAACGTATTTATTGAATGTTAATTAAGTTTCATCTTTTTCTTGGATTTGTGAATCTCATCAGAAAATACAAATTCCAAAAATACAATCAAATGAAATTATTATTTCGTCCTGCTATGTTGGGATTATTTCTCGTGTCAGATAAAACCATAATAAGGGCTAAGCATGTTAAATACACACTTTCTTTATTTACTCGGGCATCTTCGCTTACTTGAGGAACAACATTCTGTCACGTCCCTTAATCGCTCTGGTATAGGCTTAATCGGTACAACACCTTATAACCAACTTTATATCGATGCGATAAAATGTTGCGCTCATCATAGTGAGCTAAAGTCAATTTGCCAGTTGTCCCCATCACTCCCTTCTATGACTGACTTTATGTGCCAAAAGAAAAAGATAGAAGAGTTGATCAACCATGATGATGTCGATTGCATCATCATGACATCCACTTGCAGTGATGAGTTACTCAAATTTGCGATTCATACTGCTGTAATTGCAGGAAAAGATATCCTATTAAATGACATCCCCAACTATAATGAAATCAAACTAAAGGAAGTGCTAGAGGAAGCGGCGCGGCATGGTGTATTCATTGGTTATAACCAACCTTTTAGCTTTGATAACCAGTTCAGTCAAATAAAAACCGCTTTAATGTCTAAACATGGCTTAGAAACAGGGTTATTACGTCTCACAACACATAGAATATGTGAGACTGAAAATCAATTACCATTCAATATATTACGAAACACTATCACAAAAAATATAGAATTATTGTTATCTTTAATGCCTGATGTTCTACTTTCAAACCCGGCAATTCAATACTCACATCCTTTTATGAAAAGAGCTGATGGCGATGTGTTGATGATCAATTTTCGCCAAGATGGCGGGTTATTGATTTCATTTGAAATCTTTTTCAATACAGGAAAGATCTCAGACAAATTGTCTTTAAAACAATGCAATAACCGATATGAAGTAGCGAAAAAAATCTCTTTTAATGAGAAAAATCAAGAGATTAATCAAAATAATTTTATTGTAGAGCAACTCGACCAATTTATTTTAAAACTCGCTAGCAACACAAAGTTAGCTAAGATTAATCAATGGAGTCGCGCTAATAAACTAACTGATAAAGTCATAAAACAGCTGAATACCTATGGATATATTTGATTACTGAAAATATAAAGATAATTCTAATAGTAACATGCAATATTATTTTACAGGTGAATAATACAATGATGTTTGTAACACACTTAATTCACTTATAATCAATGTAATGAGCTATATGTACCACCATTTATATTAACAACGCCATATAAAAAAGACGTAGGGTCAACATTGAAAAGATAAGCAAATTGAAATAATGAATCAACATCAATACAACTTTCTCCAGTCTCGAATCGATTCATTTCTTCTTCTGTTACACCGATTAAGCTGGCCATTCTTTCTATCGATATTTTATGGTTTTCTCGTTGTTTTCGGATTTTTATCCCTAGCATTTTAGCAATGCTTTCCTTGCCCATAATAACCTCTACTAAATATTAAAATGAATATTATTAACCGGTGCGTAAATTATCACCAACCATAAATTTATAAATTGACTTAAAATAATAAACCCCGAATTAAACAAGTCAATTTAAGATAATCCAACAATGAAGTTAAAATAAAAATTTAGATAACCAGATGATATAACTAGATTAAATCAGTTTCATTATTTCATTTCCGTTGTGACGATCATCACATAAAATGTAAAATTTAAGCGATATAGAAACTAGATTATCGTCTATCAACGACTAAAAAATTGTATTTCCAGTTTAACTATATTTTAGCTTACATTTTCATTTTGATAAAATCATATTACCAAATTTAATGTTATAACCTTAAGAAATTCGTGACATTTTGTATTCATGCGTATCAATAAGTTTCCATAACGCAATTATAATAAAGAAAAAATTTCCCCATCATAAAAAAAGACGTTTTTTTTTATTTATTAGTCGAAGTTACAAGATTAGTTTTAGATTATAAAAATAAGATGATTTATAATACACTTATAGGGGAAAAGTACTTTTCAAGGTTAGTAAGTTACATTATATCACTCTTATTTTGAATCTCTAAAATAGATTGCTATAACAGTTTGTTTTAGATGTAAATAAAATCATTCCTCTACATTTATGCCATATTCATTACTTTCAGTCTATACACAGCATGTAAAAATTAGACAAATTATGTAAACGCCAAATAGGTGTATTTTAGTATTCACTCCCTCACCCTCTCAAAACTTACTTAACTTCACATCTTTTTAATAAAATTGTCAGTTAGCATGCTATCCTATTACGAGCACCTATGAATACTTGCCACTCATCGCACAAAGTTATTATATGGCTTCTTATTTTTATTGGTAAGTAAAGAGACCTGAAAGGATAATCATGCTACAAGAAAGTGTTATCAGGGAAATTATTCTCTGGATAGAACAAAATTTAGAATCACGCCTATCCCTAGATACTGTTGCCGATAAATCAGGATACACAAAATGGCACTTTCAGCGCCTATTTAAAAACCAAACAGGGCTCGCTCTTGGCTCCTATATCCGAGCAAGACGTCTTTCTTGTTCTGCTGTCGCATTACGACTAACAAATGACAGCATAATGGATATTTCTCTAAGATACCGTTTTGACTCACAACAAACTTTTTGTCGTGCATTTAAAAAGCAATTTAATCTGACACCTTCTGAATATAGAAAACGAGAAGGCTGGAAAGTTGAAGGGTTCTGTTTACCGCTACGAGAGAGTAAAGAACTCAACGTGAGTGTTAAATTGACCCAGTTACCGGCAATCAATTTACTTGGCACTAAACATCGTTACACTAAAGATATTAATGAATGGAACCTAAAAACGGATGAGTTGCGTCGGTACTATTGGATGGCTTTTTTTGATAAAAACCCTTATGTCACTCAGCATCTATATGCTATTCATGGTATTGACCAAAGTGCTAACGCAGAAGGGCATTTCCTATATACCACGGCTCTAGATGAACAAGATGTAGACATCGAACTTCCGCAAGCAACAAACTTACAGTTACCCTCTGGAAATTACTTAGAAATCAAAATTACTAGTAGCCTTCATGGTATAGATTATAATGATATTATCTATACTGCTTATGGAAAAGTACTTGCTGAAATGGATATCGTCCGTGGAGAAGGGCCTGATGTGGAACAATATGTCCTAAAATCTAAACCCTCTTATGATGCATTCATTAATGATTCACGCAATTTCATTCAAGAGCTAAATTATTATATTCCCGTTATTATTTAACAAACAGATATTTAATAACCAGCCAGCATCCCATACAACATTGCATGGGATGCTAGTCTAATAATCAAAAAGTCACATTTATTTTTGCCCAGAAGTTTCTTCCTGGTTCGTTCACTGGCACATTGGATGAATAACCAAAACCACTATTCCCCGCTAAATTAAGGTGCTCGCTATAGGTTTTGTCAAAAAGATTATCAACACCTGCGCTTAATTTCATGTTTTCATTAATGTTATACGCTGTATTTAATGAAAAAATCGTGAAACCCGCACTTTTGCTGAAATCTTTACCCACTACATTTCCATCATTAATGGCAACACGATTTTGGCGGCTCACAACACGCACTAAGCCTGTCGTGGTCCAATCGCCTTTTTCCCACGATAAACCAAATCGGCTTTCCAACGGTGGCATTTGCGGTAATGCCTTTCCATCTGTACGGTTTTCCCCCCATGAATAAGCAAGGCTTGCATCCGCTTTCCACTCATCACTGAGCTTTTGGGCAACACCAAGTTCTCCGCCCATAATTAACGCATCCACATTTTCCACCTGACTCATTCGTGGATTTACTGCGCTATAACGGAAGAGAATAAAATCATCAACACGCCCCACATATGCAGAAACCCATGCATTAGTATCTTCATGGCTATATTTAGCACCGATATCTAACTGAGTTGTTTTTTCCGTTTTTAGCTTATCAAACACATTATTGCTACCATTCGGGCCGAGCTTAGGTGAGAACAACTCCCAATAATCAGGAAAACGTTCCGTATAACCGACACCTGCATATAGCATAATAGGCGTACTCGATAAAGAATGCTCATAGCGCGCAAAGCCTGCTGGCATCACGGTGTTACGCCCTGAAGAGCCTATTCCTGTATTATTTTCAACTATTACACGATCTAAACGAGCCCCGCTGACCACTTTGCCTTGTTCAGTTGGATGCCAAGTTAGCTCGCTAAAAACACCATAATCTTGAAATTGTGCATCTTTTTTCCAACTATTATTGTTGTTTTTTCGATGCTTATTGGTTTGCATGTCTGCCCCGGCACGCAGCTCATAGTCTGACCATAACCATGTTCCCATCGCACGACCGCCCATAGTTTCACGGTCGACTCGCATTTTCATTGGCATATTCATCATGCCATGACCACCATGCCCCATATGACCCCCACTCATTCCCCCACCTGATGGAGAGCGAAGCGAGTAGTTATCCATAATATGATCAGCGTAATTGTAGTAGACATTCGCTTCGACTTTATCTAAAACGTCGCCAATGTTGCTCTTTTCAAAGCGCAAACCTAAGCTTTCTCGTTTAAACTGGGAGCCATCCATTCCCCGACCTGCGTAACGTGCTTCCCCATCGCCTTTACCAGCAGTCAATTCTAATAATGTGTATTCATCCGGTGTCCAGCCAACCGCAAGATCAGCATTCCATTTGTCCCATTTAGACGGCACTTTGTCCCCATTGCCATCTTTATAATCATTGGAACGTGACTTATTGCCAATAACGCGAATGTAGCCAGACTCATTGCCTAAACTCACATCTGCATTGCCGTCCCAACGACGGTTTGATGCCGCTAGCGCACTCGCATTTCCTTTAATACCAGCTTCGGTAAACAGGGGTTTTTCACGCTCAAAACGAATTGTTCCCGCTGAATTTCCAGGCCCCCATAAAACGGTTTGAGGGCCTTTAATCATATTCAGCACATCAAAGTTTTCGGGTGAAATATAAGAAGTAGGTGCATCCATACGAGAAGGACATGCACCTAACATCTCACTATCATTAGTTAAAATACGTAAACGTGAGCCAAACATGCCGCGAAAAACAGGATCACCGTTAGTTCCTCCGTTACGGATTTGTGAAAAACCAGGAATAGTTTTGAGATAATCAGAACCATCACTTGCAGGAACTGGCTGTCTTGGTGTTTTAGGGGATGTCGTAATAGTTAATGGTGAATCGACTGGCGCAGTGACAATCATCACTGAACTCTCCGAGATTGGGCTTTGATTCACTTCAGTTTTAGCGACAGTAGATGCCGTAAAAATCGCGCTAATGACCAATGTCGCAATAGGAGTCACTTTGAAGATTTGTGTGTTCATTTTTGACCTGTTTCTTAGAAAATAGATGCTACTTTCACCGCTTAAATGACAAACACATTTCCAGCCCCCACAGATGAACCACTTAAAAATCAAGAAATTCAAGATGAGCAAAAACGCTTTGCACTATGACGGCAAAAATAACCATTAATTAATTTGTAAAATTCACAATCTTAAGAAATCAGGAGGTCGGAGGGGCTCGAGCGAAATGTAATGACCAAGGTCTAAATAATCTAATTTGAACGTAACACTCAAAGGGAATAAATAGCGTCAGTCTAGCGAATTGCCGAATAACCGCAGCAATAAATAAGATAAGAAACGGAAAGTGGATCAATAACTGGCAGTAGCCACATGCAATGTCTTCCATCGGTGATTGCCCGATCCCTGTCATTAACATATGGTTCATTGGTGTTGAAACGTCACAATTTTCAGGCATCAGCATACCTTGATGCGAATGCATCGAATGTTCTGCCGTTGATGGAGGCTCCATTGCATTATGAGAATTAGGGCTTATGCAGTGTTCCATCAGCCTCATCGATTGAGAGAACAATGGAGCAATAAACAGCATAGCCACAGCCAATAATGCAAGGTAGGCAGCAAATTGTCTGATTGAAGTGCGCAGGTGCAACGTTTTTCCGTCATCTATGTACGAATTTATAGCGCGGGATTGTATCTTATTTGAAAGTGTGTTGTTATTAATTTTCACAATTAATGTTAAGTGAAGCGCAGCAAAACATGCAAAAGACGAAAAAACAGACAATTATCCATTAAAATCAATCCATTGATTAACATTACCATTCTCAATATAACAGAATGAAATCAAAGTAAATAACAAACTCATTATTTACTTTGATATTATTTGGCGATTAACCATCTACCCTAGTGATTTAGATGAGAGCATTTTGTGTTAACCATTACCTTGGTTATCTCTTCTTTAGTTTGAATTGGCTTGAGTTTATCCAGTTCAATCCAAACTGTTTTGGTTGATTGAAATCGGTTATCTGGCATCAAACCACTCAATTTAATCTGTAAGTATTGCTCTTTTTCTTTATCACTAACACCTTGTTTAAATTCTTCATAAGCAACCATATATTTTTTTACTTCCTTACCAACTAACCCTTTTTTGAAAGTGACCAAAATTTTATAGCTAAGCTTTTCGTTAAGAAAATTTTTAACCACATCGGGGAGTGATTGATATGCGGCAATTTTGTCGTCTTTTGCTTTTTGAATATATTGTGGGCCTCTTAGAGCCTGATTTGGCTGATAATTAGGTTGCGATCTTGCTAACCCCCCCTTTTGAACCGGTGTCCTGTAGGAGCGATTTAGATTGTTTGGCTCCGAAATCGACCGATTTAAAGCCAATGCCCCAGATATATTTTTTTTATGAATATTTGAAGGCTCTGAATAGGCGTGCCTTAAAGTAAAAAGCCGAGTGGGAATTTTTGACCCACTCAAGTCAATCTGCTTTTTTTTAATACTTCCAGCAAATTTATTTAATTTTAGCTGCTGATTCACAAGCTTTGTTTTAACTTCTTTATTTAATGGGAGTTTATTCAAATCGGGTATGACTGGATGAGAGATTTTGGTTAGATGAAAATTACTTATTAATTGGGTGGGCATATTGCTTCCTTTTATCTAGTTATAAATTCAAACTATATTAAAAGAATTGATATCAGCCATCTTTAACAAACCGAAGTAATCAAAATCGTGGATTGTAATATGAAAGGCTGTGCTATACAGGCGAGCACCTGTATAACACAATCAGTGAAGAAACTTACTTATCGGATGGCAAGCCTTTCTTTTCATGTACCATCATTAATGCCTGCTCAACACTACGCTCGATAATCGGCCGACGTTGGTCATTTTCTGGCAGCAGTTTTAACATCATTTGCCAAGCAGAAATGGCTTCCGCGTAACGTTCTTGCTCAAATGCATTGAATGCAAAAATACTCAACGCTTTCACATTAGTGCGGTCTTCTGCGATCAGCTTTTTAAGTAATTCCGCACCTTGGCGGTTATCTTCAGGATCAGAAGAGCGCGTCAAAACCTCCGCATACCCCATCACTACATTTTCATTTTTAGGGGCTAGGCGATAAGCGCGGCCATAGGCATCGGTTGCCATAGTCGCATTTCCCAACACCATACCAATACGGCCTAGCATTTCCCACGCTTCGACATTTTGCGGGTCTTCCTGCAATCGAGTGCGTAACCCTAAAGCAAGGTGTTCCATTTCCGCATTATTGAGTGGCGGCTCAGATGGATCTAGCGCTCTGTCTAACAAAGCAGGAGCTTGTTGATAGGCATTATTCCAATCGGCCACTTTCCCGTAACTACCGACCTGATAATAAGCCCCACCCGCAACACCTAACGCAATGATAAACCCGGGTAAATAAACCCAATTGCTAGTGCGAGAGGCCTCAGGTAATGCTTCCTCATCCCCCTGCTCAACCTGTTTTAATCTAACGCGTTTTTTAGAACGGGCAAAAATGATCCAGCCGCCTACCGCTATCGCAACAAACGGTAACCCCCATAGCATCACCGTGAGCGGTGTCAGTGGTGGGTTATAAGTGACGAAGTAACCATAGCGAGCAACCATATAATCAACGATTTCATCGCGGTTTTTACCTTCTTTCATTAACTCATACACTTTTTGTCGCAAATCCAGTGCAATCATTGAGTTAGAATCCGCAATACTGTTGTTTTGGCATTTAGGACAACGTAGCTCTTCCGTTAATTTACGAAATTGCTGCTCTTGCTGTTCATTATCGAAAGTAAACACTTCCGTCGATGCATATGTCACCGTTGCGCTTAACGCTAACATCAATAAACCCAATAAATACCTCATTGGTTCGCCTCCTGATTATAGCGCTCCCAAAGGGGTTTAAATTCTTTTTCCCAAACGCGCTCGTCCATTGCCCCTGCGTGACGATAACGGATCACACCATTGCCATCAATTAAGAAGGTTTCAGGTGCACCATATACCCCTAAATCAAGGCCTAACATACCTTCACCATCAAATAAACTTAGAGCATAAGGGTTACCCAACTCACGTAACCACACAATGGCTTTATCCCGTTTATCTTTATAATTCAACCCGACCACTCGAACACCTTGTGCAGACAATTTATTCAAATATTGATGCTCTGCACGGCATGTTGGGCACCATGTCGCCCAAACATTCAACAAAATAGGTTGCCCTTGTGTTAATACATCGGATTCGTAGTGCTGCCCCGGATTTTCAAGTGATTCAAGGCGAAAAACAGGCACTGGCTTACCAATTAACGCGGATTCTAATAAGCGAGGATCATCTCCTTCCGCATTGCGCATCAATTGCCATAACAGAACCGCAGCAATTCCTGCAAAAATAATAAAAGGAATTAGGAAGACTTTGCGGTTCATGCTGTTTCCCCTTGTAATTTACGACGACGATAACGTGGGTCAAACAAACAAAATAACGCACCGATAGCCATTAACACACCACCAGACCAGATCCAACGAACAAACGGTTTATAATACAAACGCATCGTCCACGTATCTTTCGCGACTTCCTCACCCAATGCCGCATATAAATCGCGAGTAAAACCGCCATCAATCGCGGCTTCAGTCATAACAGCTCGGCTAACGCTATAAAAACGTTTTTCAGGCATTAAAACACCGATGACTTTGTCTTTCTCTTTCACTGAAATACTACCAATAACGCCTTGATAATTAGGGCCATCAGCCTCTTTTACGCCATTAAATACAAAGGTATAAGCACGAATTGAAATGCTATCGCCCGGCTTCATTTTCACATCACGCTCAATACTGTAATTTTGGCTAAAGGCAATACCGACGATAGTTACCGCTAAACCTAAGTGAGCCAGTACCATACCCCAGTAACTTGGCGTGAGCTTGATTTTCTTACTGATGCGCACTCGCATTTCCGCAAATGCAAGAATGGCTATCCAACACGCCATCATTAAGCCGACAACCGTCAGCGCTTCTACCCTATCTTCCATCAGTAATGGCAGGGCAAAAGAGAGAATAACAGTTAATACCGTTGCAATGATTAATAATTTTTTGATGGCGGCAGGACGGTCACGCCCCCAACGTACAAGTGGACCAATCCCCAGTAACAAGGCAAATGGCACCATCAATGCTATAAACATGGTATTAAAGAATGGTTCACCAATAGAAATCGTGCCAAGGCCAATTTGTTTATGAACCAAGGGTAGCAATGTACCGAGTAACACGACTAACATCGCTGCTGTTAGGATAACGTTATTACCCAATAACATAGATTCACGCGACCATAAGGCATTGTTCACCCTTGAACGTACCTTGTGCCCACGCAGTGCAAACACCAGTAAAGAGCCGCCAATCACTAACACCATGAAGGCTAAGATGAATAACCCTCGAGATGGGTCTGAGGCGAAGGCGTGTACAGAAACTAATACCCCCGAGCGAACCAAGAACGTCCCGAGTAAACACAATGAGAAAGCAAAAATCGATAATAATAGTGACCATGCTTTAAACGTGGCTCGCTGCTCAGTGACGGAGAGTGAGTGGATCAATGCCGTTCCCACTAACCATGGCATAAAGGAGGCGTTTTCTACTGGATCCCAGAACCACCAGCCTCCCCAACCTAATTCATAATAGGCCCATGCGGAACCTAACATGATCCCCAACGTTAAAAAGAACCAGGCTGCCATCGTCCAAGGGCGAGCAAAGCGCGTGAAGGAGCTATCTAACCGGCCACTTAACAATGCCGCAATCGCAAAGGCAAATGCCACTGAGAAGCCGACATAGCCCATATATAACAATGGTGGATGGAAAATCAGCCCAGGGTCTTGCAGCAATGGATTGAGGTCACGCCCTTCTATCGGAAAGGCGGGCAGCGTGCGAGAAAATGGATTTGACGTAAAGATGATAAACAGTAAAAAACCCACGCTAACCATCCCCATGACCGCTAAAACACGGGCGACAATGTCGAGAGGCATTCGGTAACTGCAAATTGCCACCGCAAATGTCCAGCCACTCATTAATAATACCCAAAGTAATAATGAGCCTTCATGAGCTCCCCATGTTGCCGCAACACGGTACCAAATCGGCAATTGCGTATTAGAGTTATTGGCAACATAAGTGACTGAGAAATCATTAACAACAAAGGCATTCACTAATACTAGGAATGCCCCGGTGACGCAGAGAAAAAGTAACCATGCTAATGGACGTGATGATGCCATTAAACGTGCATCATTACGTGCTACTCCCCAGAGCGGGTAA